>CANQDD010000004.1 GCA_947591315.1 uncultured Clostridia bacterium | reverse complement strand
TCCGTCATCGCTCCGCGATGCCACCTCTCCTCAAGGAGAGGCTCACGGGCTGTCGAGGGCGCCAGCCCCTACGGCGCAGTATTTACAAATAACGGGTGTAGGGGACGGCGCCCTCGACGTCCCGCATTTCGCCGTTAAATCATATTTACCGATAAAAGAAGGAGAAAAACCATGAAAGCAGTTGTAACGGTAATAGGCAAAGACCAAAAGGGAATAATCGCGAAGGTCAGCAACATACTTTACGCGCACGAGGTAAACATACTCGACATATCCCAGACGGTCATGCAGGACATGTTCACGATGATAATGCTCGTAAACTTCGAGAGCGACGTTATTCCGTTCAAGGACGTGACGGACGCGCTCGACGAGTGCGGCGAGGGAATGGGACTGTCCATTCACGTACAGAGAGAGGAAATCTTCACCTCCATGCACAGAATATAAGGGAGGGATAAGTAAATGATAAATCCCTTTGAAATAGTCGAAACAATACGCATGATCGACGACGAAAACCTTGACATACGCACGATAACAATGGGCATATCGCTCAAAAGCTGCGCGGGACCCGACATAGACGTTGTGTGCGATAAGGTGTATAAAAAGATAACGACGCTCGCGAAGGATCTCGTAAAGGTCGGCGAGGATATTGAGGAACAGTTCGGCATACCTATCATAAACAAGCGCATATCCGTAACGCCCGTCGCGACGCTTGTTGACGCGCTCGACGAGCCGAGCGAGGAAAAGGCGGTCATGATAGCGAAAACGCTCGACAAAGCGGCAAAGACGGTCGGCGTAAACTTTATCGGCGGCTACAGCGCGCTTGTGCATAAGGATTACACGAACGGAGAAAGAATACTTATAAACTCGATCCCCGACGCGCTCGCGTCGACCGACCTTGTATGCTCCAGCGTCAACGTCGGTTCGACGAGAGCAGGAATAAACATGGACGCGGTAAAGCAGATGGGTGAAATCGTGAAAAAAGCGGCTGAAAAGACAGCCGACACGCAGGGTTTCGCGTGCGCGAAGCTCGTTGTGTTCTGCAACGCCGTCGAGGACAACCCGTTTATGGCGGGCGCGTTCCTCGGCGAGGGCGAGGGCGAATGTGTGATAAATGTCGGCGTATCGGGACCCGGCGTTGTAAAATGTGCGCTCGAAATGGCGAAGGGCAAGGATTTCGGCTACGTCGCGGAAACGATTAAAAAGACCGCGTTCAAGATTACGCGCATGGGACAGCTTGTGGCGCGCGAAGCGTCGAAGCGCCTTAATGTGCCGTTCGGAATAGTGGACTTGTCGCTCGCGCCCACTCCGGCGATAGGCGACAGCGTGGCGTATATATTGGAGGAAATGGGACTTGAAAAATGCGGCGCGCACGGCACGACAGCCGCTCTCGCACTTCTGAACGACGCGGTCAAGAAGGGCGGCGTAATGGCGTCCGGCTACGTCGGCGGACTGTCCGGCGCGTTCATACCGGTGAGCGAGGACGCGGGCATGATAAGCGCGGCAAAGGAAGGCGCGCTTACGATTGAAAAGCTCGAAGCCATGACGTGCGTATGCTCGGTGGGACTTGACATGATAGTAATTCCCGGCGACACGCCCGCATCGACCATATCGGCTATCATAGCCGACGAAGCCGCGATTGGTATGGTAAACTCCAAAACGACGGCTGTGAGAGTGATACCCGCGCCCGGCAAAAAAGAGGGCGACGTGGTGGAATTCGGCGGTCTGCTCGGCACGGGACCGGTAATGCCGGTAAAACGGTATTCGAGCGAGGAATTTATAAACCGCGGCGGACGTATCCCCGCACCGCTGCAGAGCTTGAAAAATTAAGGGTGTAGGGGCGGATATTATCCGCCCGCCATGTATGGCTCCCCTTGAGGGGAGCTGTCGCCGAAGGCGACTGAGAGGTGGTTTTGAAAATTTGTTGCCACCTCTCCGTCATCGCTTTGCGATGCCACCTCTCCTCAAGGAGAGGCTAACGGGCTGTCGAGGGCGCCAGCCCCTACGGCGCACAATTTCAAAATTACGGGTGTAGGGGACGGCGCCCTCGACGTCCCGCTTACGTAGGGGCGACCCTTGCGGTCGCCCGCATAAAAAAGGAGATGTTTCATAATGGAAGAGATTATCGAAAAAATTATGGAAATAGAGGACAGAGCGCAGGAGATCATCTCCGACGCGAAAAAAGCCGACAACGGGCTTGACGAGTCAATCGCCGAAAAATCGAAGGAGCTCGAAGCCGACATAGAACGCCGCGCGCACGAGCGCGAGGAATACGTCAAAAACGTCGAGGAAAAGGACACCGAAGAAAAAATCTCCGCGGTGAAGAAGGAGCTTGACGAAAAAATCGCGGGACTTGAAAGCCAATATCGGGCGAACAAGGACGCGTGGGTAAACGGAATAGTCGAAAACGTAATCGGAAGGCGGATGAATTAAGCGATGAGCGTTGAATACAGCGCGGTTGCCGCGAAGCTCAAAGCCATGTATGCGCGGTTCCTCGACCAAAAGGATTACGAGGAGCTGCTGTCAAAGAGAAGCGTCGGCGACGTGTGCGCGTACCTTAAAAGCATGTCCGGCTACAGCGATGTGCTGTCGGACGTGGACGAGCGCGAGATACACCGCGGCGTTATGGAGCTTATACTCGAAAACAACGTCATGGACGAGTATATCAGAATTTATAAATTTGTGGACAAGGAAAAGCGCAGCCTGCTTAGCTTCTGGTTCATGCAGCGCGAGGTGGAATTTCTGAAGCGTGAAATACGCTACATCTACAACAACGAAAAGCGCAGCAGCGACGAGGTGAATCAGGGAAGGTTCGACGCGTTCTTTGAAACGCACACGAAGATAGACAAGTCGATAATGCAGAGCGCGTCGTCGCTCGACGACTGCATACGCGCCTGCGCCGACACGCCTTACGCCATGCCGCTCGGACGCGCGGCAAGCATAGGCGCGGACTTCTTCTCGATGGGAGCGGTGCTTGACTCGTTTCTATACTCGCGCGTATGGCGCGAGGCGCACAAAAAGCTGAAAAACGGACAGCTAAAGCTGTTTGAGGAGCTTATAGGCTCAAAGATAGATATGCTCAATTTAATGTGGATTTACCGCGGCAAGAAATATTACGGCTTCCCGAGCGAGATTATATTCACGTATCTTCTGCCGGTGCGCCACCGCGTAAGCGAGGAAAGCCTGCGCGCGGCGGTACACGCGCCGGACGCGGAGAAAGCCGTTGAGATAATCGTCGGGCAAACGCCTTACGGAGAGCTGTTCGACGGTATTTCGAGCGGCAGCTTCCCCGAGGAAAATTACCGCACTATGTACGCGCGGACAGCGAGAAAGATATTCGTGAACCATACCGAATCGCTCGCGGCGATATTCGCGTATCTGGTGCTTAAGCAGTTTGAAACGGACAATATAACGACCGTGACGGAGGGCGTACGATACGGATTAAATCCGAGCGCGATAAGCGGTCACGTAAGATTTTAGGAGAGGAGGTACAACATGGCGATAACAAAAATGAAAATGGTGGTAGTGTCGGGACCTATCGACCGTTTTGACAGCGTAGCCGAAAAGTATATTTACGGCAGGGACATTCATCTTGAAAACGCGATGTCGGTGCTTACGGGAATTAAACGGCTGCGCGCGTTTGACGAGGCGAGCGAGTACGACGCGGTCGTAAAAAGCGCGGAAAACATTTTCCGTCTGACCGGCGGCATACCGCAGGACACCGAAACCGAATGCGGGGAGCAGACGGCTGACGAGATGCTCAAATTCATAGACGAGATAAACAGCCACATCGAAAACGAGAAGAAGGAAGCGTCGTCGCTCAGCGCCGAAATCGAGAGCAACAACGACGCGATTAAAACGCTCGGCTTGATGAACGGCTTTGACGTTGATATGGCGAAGATAAACAAAATGGAGTTTGTCTCTTACAGGTTCGGACACATTCCCAAGGCGAGCTACAAAACGCTCATGACGTATCTTGACGACCTCGAAACTGTGTTTATACAAACAGCCGAGGATCAGACGGATATATGGGGTTTTTACTTCACTCCGAGGCTTAAAAAGTCGAAAATCGACGACGTGTTCACATCGCTTTACTTCGAGGAGATACCGCTTGACAGAACGTACTCCGGCACTCCCGAAGAGATAAAGCGTATGCTCACGAACCGCAGCGAGGCTCTCAAAGGGCAGATTACGGAGCTCAGTAAAAAGACTGCCGGCATCATAGCTGACTCAAAGACGGAGCTTATCGGCATATACAACCTCGCGAAAAAGCGCAAGCAGTTCTCCGAAATACGCAGATGCGCGGCGCACGGCGAAATGTTCTTCTACATCGTCGGCTGGATGGAAGCGAAGGAAGCGGCGAAGCTCGAAAAGGAAATCGGAAAATCGGGCGACGTTGTTATATTCAATCAGGAGGACGCGGAGGACGTAAAGAACATCACCCCTCCGACGAAGCTCAAAAACAACCCGATATGCAAGCCGTTCGAGATGTTCGTAAAAATGTACGGTCTGCCGAATTACAGGGAAATCGACCCGACGCCGATACTGGCGTTCACGTATATACTCTTTTTCGGAATAATGTTCGGCGACGTGGGACAGTCGGCTGTGCTTGCGATAGTTGGATTTTTGGCGTACAAGTTCAAAAAGATGGATCTCGGCGGCATAATCGGCATGGTCGGACTTGCCGGCATTATCAGCGGCTTTATATACGGCAGCGTGTTCGGCAACGAGGAAATATTGCCAGAGCTGTTCCACTATACGCCCCTGCAGCCTATGGAAAACATCATGTCGCTGCTAATAGGCACAGTCTGTATGGGCGGTATAGTCATAATATTCGGCATGGTTCTAAACGTCATAAATATGCTGAAAAGCGGCAACAAGGGCGAGGCGTTCTTCGGGCATAACGGACTGGCGGGGATTTTGTTCTATGTCGCCGTGGTATTGCTCGCCGCGAATATACTCTTAAATCTCGGCATACCGACGGTCGTATTCGTGGTAATGCTCATCATAGCGGTACTTGTCATGTACCTTTCCGAGCCGCTCACACGGCTTATCGAGGGCGAGAAAAACCTGTTCCCGACAGGCGGAATGTTCTTTGTGGAGAGCTTCTTTGAGCTGTTCGAGGTAATACTGAGCTTCTGCACAAACACAATATCGTTTTTGAGAATAGGCGCGTTCGCGGTCATACACGTCGGCATGATGATGGCTGTCGCGTCGCTCTCGGCGGGCGGCGGAGTGGGCGGTATGCTCGTGACCGTTTTCGGAAACATACTCGTCATGGTTCTCGAAGGACTTATCGTCGCGATACAGGTACTGCGTCTCGAATATTACGAGATGTTCAGCCGCTACTACAGCGGTCACGGACGCGAGTTCGTATCGCTTAAAAACAAGTAAACAACGCCTCTCGGCGCGAATATAAAAACACATATTGGAGGTAATTGAAATGTTATTGAAGATTTTACTGATTTTGGTTGGTTTGAGCGTTGCCGTTCCGTACGGCATTTACCGCGCAACGGGCAAGAGAAAGGGTAAGGAATGCCTTTTGATGAACACTATCGCGTTTTTCAGCGTTATGGGCATAGGCGTTATTTACTGCCTCGGCTGCGCAGTTCCGGCGCTTGCGGCAGGTGAAACGGCTGCGGGCTTAAGCGTCGGCGAAGGCTTAAAGTACATCGGCGCGGCTGTGTCAACCGGTCTTTCCGGTATCGGCGGCGGTATCGCCGTATCGTCCGCGGCGTCTGCGGCTATCGGCGCGATGAGCGAAAACGAGAGCATCATGGGTAAAACGCTTATCTTCGTTGCGCTTGCGGAAGGTATCGCATTGTATGGTCTTGTAATCTCATTCATGATTTTGAACGCGTAAAGTGGGAGCAAAACAATGAAAATGTATCTTATCAGCGACAATATCGACACCCTTATCGGTATGCGTCTCGCCGGAATACCCGGCGCTGTGGCGCACACGCCGGAGGAGGTTGACGCGGAAATACAAAAGGCTCTTGGGGATAAGGATCTGGGCATACTCATGTTCACCGAAAAGGCGGGCGCGCTCGTGAAAAGCGAGCTTGACAGCTTAAAGCTCACGCTCCACACGCCGCTCATAATCGAGATCCCCGACAGACACGGCAGCCGCGATATTGCCGGCTCAATCAACAGACTTGTTCAGGAATCGATCGGCTTGAAGCTGTGATTTTGCATGGAAAGAAGGAAATGACATATGGAAAATTTAACAGAAAAATTAAACATTTTTTCCGAGCTTGTACTGCGCGACGCGACGCAGAAGCGTGACGAGCTGATAGCTGCTGTCGAAAACGAGCGCAGTAAGCGTCTCACACAGAAGGAAAACGAGTTTCTGCAGCGCGCATACGACGAAATTCAAAGCACGATAACCGAGGCGAAGAAGGAATCCAACTCAAAGCTTTTGCGCGCGCAGCTTGACGCGAAAAAGCAGCTTTTGATAAAGCGCGAGCAGATTGTGGACGACGTAATGGGCGAGGCGGAAAGGAAGCTGCGCGATTTCTGCCGAAGCGCGGAATACGAAAAGTGGTTCAAGAATTTGGTAAACAAGGCGCTGTTCGAGGTGGGAAAGGGCATGAAAACCGTATACATTTCGCCCGACGACCTCAAATTCAAGCCGTGGATAGAGGACATAGTGGACACGGCGAAAATCACCGTCGAGGCGGCGCACGAGCATGATTTTATCGGCGGCGTGAGGGTTTACAACAGCTCCAGACGCGTCGCGGCGGATTATTCGTTCGGTGAGCTGCTCGCGGAGCAGAAGGAAAAGTTTCTGCGCGAAAACAGCGCAGCGCTGAACTGACGGGAGGTAAACAGATATGGCAATCGCAAACGGTACAATATTCGGCATAAACGGCCCCGTCGTAAAGGTAAAGGGCTCCGACGCGTTTGAGATGCAGGAAATGGTGTACGTCGGGGACGAGGAGCTTATCGGAGAGGTCATAGGCGTTACCGAAAACGAAACGATTGTGCAGGTGTACGAGGAAACGACAGGTCTTAAAAAGGGCGAGCCGGTGCGCGGCACGGGCGGGCCTCTGGCGATCACGCTCGCGCCCGGAATACTCTCCAATATTTTTGACGGCATAGAGCGTCCGCTCAAGGACATACGCGCCCTTTCGGGAGCGTACGTAACGCGCGGCTTAAAGGTGTCCAACCTTGACGAAAGCAGGGAGTGGGACGTTGAGATAAAGGCGGCGCAGGGCGACTACGCGCACGGCGGCGATATTATAGCGACCGTGCAGGAAACGAGCCTCATCGAGCACCGCGTAATGGTACCGCCGGACATAAGCGGCAGAATAGAATGGGTCGCCGAAAGCGGCAAATACAAAATAACTGACGTAATAGCGAAGGTGAGCGTCGGCGACGAGATAAAGGACATAACGATAGCGCAGAAATGGGCGATAAAAAAGGCGCGCCCCTACACCGAGCGTCAGCCTATCTCAAGACCGCTCGTTACGGGTCAGCGCGTGATAGACGCGTTTTTCCCGCTCGCGAAGGGCGGCGCGGCTGCCATACCGGGCGGCTTCGGTACGGGCAAGACCATGACGCAGCATCAGCTTGCGAAGTGGTGCGACGCGGACATAATCGTATACATCGGCTGCGGTGAGCGCGGCAACGAGATGACGCAGGTTTTGCAGGAATTTTCGGAGCTTATAGACCCGAAATCGCAGCGTCCGCTGCTCGACAGAACGGTGCTTATAGCGAACACGTCAAACATGCCCGTTGCGGCGCGTGAGGCGAGCATTTACACGGGCGTTACGCTCGCGGAGTATTACCGCGACATGGGCTACGACGTCGCGCTTATGGCTGACTCCACTTCGAGGTGGGCGGAGGCTTTGCGCGAAATCTCCGGCAGACTTGAGGAAATGCCCGCCGAGGAAGGCTTCCCCGCGTACCTCGCGTCGAGACTATCACAGTTCTACGAAAGAGCGGGTTACGTCACGAACCTTAACGGCACGGAGGGCTCGGTGTCGATAATCGGCGCGGTATCGCCGCAGGGCGGCGACTTCTCCGAGCCGGTAACGCAGAACACAAAGCGTTTTATCCGCTGCTTCTGGGCGCTTGACAAGCCGCTCGCGTACGCGCGTCACTACCCCGCGATACACTGGCTCACGAGCTACAGCGAATACCTTGACGAGCTTACAAAATGGTACAGTGAAAACGTCGCGCCCGACTTTATGCAGAAGCGCGAACGCCTCATGGCTATTTTGCAGGAGGAATCGAGCCTTATGGAGATAGTTAAGCTCATAGGCGCGGACGTTCTCCCCGACGGTCAGAAGGCAACGCTTGAGGCGGCAAGAGTGATACGCGTCGGATTCTTGCAGCAGAATGCGTTCCACGCCGACGACACGTATGTGCCGCTCGAAAAGCAGAACAAGATGATGGACGTGATACTGCTGTTCGACAAGCGCATAAGAGAGTGCGCCGAAAAGGGCGTCGTACTGTCAAAGGTTGCGGAAAGCGGCATAGCGGACGACATTATAAGGGTAAAATACACCATAGGCAACGAAAATATCGACGCGCCGTTCGAGGCGCTTAAAGACAAAATAAACGAAACGTTTGACAGGATTATCGGGTGAGGTGATAAAAATGGCAATCGAATATATGGGACTTAACAACATACAGGGACCTCTGGTAGTTCTCGAAGGCGTGGACGACGCGTTTTACGAGGAAATGGTAACGGTGACGCTCGACAGCGGCGAAAAGCGTATCGGACGCGTCACGGAAATCGCGGGCGACAAAGCCGTTATACAGGTGTTCGAGGGTACGTCCGACCTGTCGCTCACAAACACAAAGACGAAATTCAACGGCGAGCCTATGCGTCTGCCGCTGTCGAAGGAAATGCTCGGCAGAACGCTTGACGGCGTCGGCAGACCGATAGACGGACTGGGCGAGTATTTCGCGGACGAGATACGGGACGTAAACGGACTGCCGATAAATCCGGTGTCAAGAGAGTACCCGAACAACTTCATACAGACCGGCATATCGTCCATAGACTGCCTTATGACGCTTATACGCGGACAGAAGCTGCCGATATTCTCCGGCGACGGCATGCCGCATGACGAGCTTGCCGTGCAGATAGCGCGTCAGGCGAAGGTCGCGGACGCGGACGACGTGGACGGCGACAAATTCGCGATAGTGTTCGCTGCTATGGGCGTAAAGCACGACGTGGCGAATTACTTTAAGCGTTCGTTCGAGGAAAGCGGCGTGCTCGGCAAGGTTGTAATGTTCTTAAACCTTTCAAACGATCCCGTCGTTGAGAGAATAATAACTCCGCGCTGCGCTTTAACGGCTGCGGAATACCTCGCGTTTACGCACAACATGCACGTGCTTGTAATTCTCACGGATATGACGTCCTACGCGGAGGCGCTTCGAGAGGTGTCGTCGTCAAAGGGCGAGATACCGTCGAGAAAAGGCTTCCCCGGCTACCTGTACTCCGACCTCGCGTCGCTGTACGAGCGCGCGGGAATAATAAAGGACTCACAGGGCTCGGTAACGCAGGTGCCTATTCTCACGATGCCGAACGATGACATCACGCACCCGATACCCGACCTTACCGGCTACATCACCGAGGGACAGATAACGCTCGGACGCGATCTGCACCTGAAGGGCGTGTACCCGCCGGTGGCGATACTGCCGTCGCTGTCGAGACTTATGAAGGACGGCATAGGCGAGGGCTTCACGCGCGAGGATCATCAAGACCTTGCGAACCAGCTTTTCGCGTCGTACTCGAAGGTTGAGGACGCGAAAAGTCTCGCGTCGGTAATCGGCGAGGACGAACTGTCGGATATGGACAAGAAGTATATCGCGTTCGGCAAGGCGTTCGACGATAAATTTCTCCGTCAGGGCAAGGACGAGAACAGAAGCATAGAGGAAACGTTAAATCTCGGCTGGGAGCTTTTGAAAATGCTGCCGAAATCCGAGCTTGACAGAGTGGACGACAAGATACTCGCGAAATACTACAAGGGCGAATAAAACTGAAGGGAGAGGATATTATGCAAAACGACGCAGCCCCCACAAAGGGCAACCTTATAGCGGCGAAAAACACGCTGCGCCTGTCGCGGCAGGGATATGAAATGCTTGACAAAAAGCGTAATATCCTTATCCGCGAAATGATGAACCTCATCGAGGAGGCGAAGCGCGTCGAGGACGATATAGAGCGCACGTTCGCTGCGGCGTACAAGGCGCTCGAAAGCGCGAATATAATAATGGGCGTGAGCCACGTGCAGTACCTTGCGCGCTGCGCAAAAATAGAGGACAGCGTTAAGATTGATTTAAGGAGCGTAATGGGCGTGGAGATACCCGTAGTGACCGCCGGCGAAAAAAGCGGCAGACCGGCGTACAGCTTCGGCGACACGTCCTCCGCGCTCGACGAGGCTATGGCTGAATTTAACGAGGTAAAGTCGCTTACCGTGCGCCTTACGGAAATAGAAAACGCCGTGTACCGCCTCGCAATGAACATCAAGAAAACGCAGAAGCGCGCGAACGCTCTCGAAAACATCACGATACCGCGCTACGAGAACATCACGAAGGAAATTGCGAACGCTCTGGAGGAAAAGGAGCGCGAGGAACACACGAGGTTAAAAATAATCAAACGCACCAAAGAAATCGGATAACCACTATATCTTGTGGCAACAATTTTACGTAAACACAAGGGATATGTAAGGCTGCACAAAAAACAGCCTTATTTTTTGTCTATTTTGCCACCGCACAAAGTAACATTATTGTAAAAAAAGAAATGTCGGTTTTACGTGTTTTTTTCGTGTCAAGTTACATTATGTTTACAAAAACAAATTTTTTGCCCTTTTTTGTCGCAAACTTGTAAACATAAATCAGTTGCATTTGGAAAAATCTTGTGCTATAATTTGGTTCGTATTCAAGATATAGAGAGTTTGCGGAACGGACGGCACAAAATATAGTGGTGCATACGCGCCGCCGTTTTAAAGCATTTCGGGAAGGGAAGGAAAGAAAATGAAGGTTCAGAAGCGTGACGGAAGAATTGTCAGCTACGAAGTGGAAAAAATAACAAACGCCATAGAGAAGGCGAACGTCGAGGTTGAAAATTCGCAGAAGGCGGACGCTGAGCTTATCGCGCAGGCGGTAGAGAACGTTGAAAACCTCAGCGGCGACGTTATCCCCGTAGAGACGATACAGGATATTATAGAAAGAACGCTCGTAAGCAATAACAAGTATGTGCTTGCGAAGAAGTACATGATTTACCGCTACCAGAGAAGCCTGCTCCGTAAAAAGAACACGACCGACGAGTCGATATTAAAGCTCATAAAGAACGAGAACAAGGAGCTCGCGGAGGAGAACTCGAACAAGAACACGGTTCACGCGTCAACGCAGCGCGACTACATTGCGGGCGAGGTATCGCGCGACCTTACGAGAAGAATACTTCTTCCCGAGCATATCTCGATGGCGCACGACAACGGCGTGCTTCACTTCCACGACGCGGACTACTTCATTCAGCCGATATTCAACTGCTGCCTCATAAACATCAAGGATATGCTCGACAACGGCACGGTAATGAACGGCAAGCTTATCGAGTCGCCCAAGAGCTTCCAGGTTGCCTGCACCGTTACGACGCAGATCATAGCGGCGGTCGCGAGTAACCAGTACGGCGGACAGTCGGTAAACGTGGCGCACCTCGGCAAGTATCTCAGAAGAAGCCGCGAAAAGTTTGAAAAGGAAGCGAGAGAAAAGTTCGGCGACGGTATAGACGCCGACACGCTCGAAAAGATAGTTTCGATGCGCGTTGACGACGAGCTTAAGTCCGGCGTGCAGACGATACAGTACCAGATAAACACTCTCATGACGACAAACGGTCAGTCGCCGTTTGTAACGCTTTTCCTCTACATCGACGAGAACGACGAGTACGTTGAGGAAAACGTAAGAATAATAGAAGAGATACTCCGTCAGCGTCTCGAGGGCATAAAGAACGAGCAGGGCGTTTACGTAACGCCGGCGTTCCCGAAGCTCGTGTACGTGCTTGACGAGAACAACTGCTTAAAGGGCGGCAAGTACGATTACGTTACGAAGCTCGCCGTAAAGTGCAGCGCAAAGAGAATGTACCCCGACTATCTGAGCGCAAAGAAGATGCGCGAGAATTACGAGGGCAACGTTTTCGGACCTATGGGCTGCCGTTCGTTCCTCGCTCCGTGGAAGGACGAGAACGGTAATTATAAGTGGGAGGGACGCTTCAATCAGGGCGTTGTCAGCATAAACCTCCCGCAGATGGGCATTATCGCGAAGGGCGACATGGATCGCTTCTGGAAGCTGTTCGAGGAAAGACTGGAGCTTTGCTTCGAGGCGATTATGTGCCGTCACAAGGCGCTTGTGGGCACGGTTTCGGACGTAAGCCCCATTCACTGGCAGTACGGAGCAATAGCGCGTCTTAAGAAGGGCGAGAAGATCGACAAGTACCTCTACGGCGGCTACTCCTCGATATCGCTCGGCTACATCGGACTGTACGAGCTTACCTACCTTATGACCGGTCAGAGCCAGACGCACGGCGAGGGCAAGGAATTCGCGCTGAAGGTAATGAAGAAGATGCGCGAAAAGGTTCAGGAGTGGAAGAAAAAGACGAATATCGGATTCGCGCTTTACGGCACGCCCGCAGAGTCGCTCTGCTACCGCTTCGCGAAGATCGACCGCGCAAAGTATGGCATAATCAAGAACGTAACCGACAAGGGCTACTACACGAATTCTTACCACGTTGACGTAAGAGAGAATATAAGCGCGTTCGACAAGTTCGACATCGAGAGCGAGTTTCAGGATATTTCGCTCGGCGGCGCGATCTCGTACGTTGAGATACCGAACATGCAGAACAACCTGCCCGCGCTCGAAATGCTCGTGAAGTACATTTACGACCATATCCAGTATGGCGAGTTTAACACGAAATCCGACTATTGCCAGGTATGCGGCTTCGACGGCGAGATTATGATAAACGACGACCTCGAATGGGAATGCCCGCAGTGCGGCAATAAGGATAAGAACAGGCTGTCGGTAACGCGCAGAACGTGCGGCTACCTCGGCGAGAACTTCTGGAACACCGGTAAGACAAGTGAAATAAAGAGCAGAGTGCTGCATCTGTAATACGATTTTTCGGGGCGGTTGTGCCGCCCCTTTTTTTCTGAAAAAATGAGGGAATAATAGCCTTCCCCTTAAGGGGAAGGGGGACCGCGAAGCGGTGGATGAGGTGAACAACATAATAGGGGTTTTTACGGGCGGCCAGTGACCGCCCCTACGGCGCACAAATTTTATGTAGGGGCGACCCTCGCGGTCGCCCTTCCGCGACAACGTGATGTGAACGGTATTGTAGGGGCGAACCGTGTTCGCCCGTCCATGCAATTTCAAAATCACGGTTGTAGGGGCTGGCGCCTTGTTACAGTGTTTGTTGCTGCGCAACACACCTACCACACGCTGTGCGTGTGGTTCACCCCGACAGCCCGTTAGCCTCCCTTGTCAAAGGGAGGGGGACCGCCGAAGGCGGTGGAGGGATTCATTGTAAAATCAAAAAGGAATCCCCCAGTCGCGCTGCGCGCGCCAGCCCCCTTTAACAAGGGGGCCTCTCGTAGGGGCGACCCTCGCGGTCGCCCGTATTTACACCCCAAATCCCCCCAAGAAAGGAACCGAACATGAACTACGCGACAATAAAAAAAACCGACGTTGCGAACGGGCCGGGCGTGCGCGTATCGCTGTTTGTAAGCGGCTGCCGCCACGCGTGCAAGGGCTGCTTCAACAGTGAGGCGTGGGACTTCGCCTACGGAGAGCCGTTCGACGACGACACGCTCAAAGAAATACTCGACGCGCTCGAACCCGACTACATAGAGGGCTTCAGCGTACTCGGCGGCGAGCCGTTTGAGCCGGAGAACAGAGAGACTGTGCTTAGCGTCATACGCGCCGTGAAGGACAGACACCCCGACATGAACGTATGGTGCTACAGCGGCTTCACGTTCGAGCAGCTTAAAGACGCGGACGTGTCAAAGGACATACTCGAGCTGATCGACGTACTCGTTGACGGCAAATTTGTGGAGGCAAAGAAAAATCTGCGCCTTAAATTCCGCGGAAGCGAGAACCAACGCCTGATAGACGTGAAAAAAACGCTCGCGTCGGGCGAGATAAAACTGCTTGAAATATGAAAAAATCGTTCCCATCGGGAACGATTTTTTACGTTACTGAATAATTATCGGCCCCGAGCTTCCGCCGGAGGAACCCGACGACGGCGCGGGAGATGTTGTGCGTCTCGGCGCGGGAGTGCTGCCCTCGTCCTCATCGCCGCTCATATCCGTATCCTCGTCATAGTCCGAGTCGGTATACTCATCGTCCAAGCCTGTGCCGACGGAGGACGACTGGTATTCTATATCGTCAAGCCTGTGGAACGTGTAGCCCTCGCCCCTCAAATATTCAATAATCGAGCCGAGCGCGTCCGCGGTAGCCTGCTTAGACGCCGCGTCATGCATAAGCACAACAAGATTGTCCTGACCTTCGGCTGAATCTATCAGATAATCGAGAAGCTCGTCGGCGTCCTTCGTTTTGCCCTCCGCGTCACCGTTTAACGCGTTCCAGTCGCAGTAGTAGAAGCCGTACTCCGCGAGAGCGTCCTTACACTCCTGCTTTACGGGCGAATAGCTGTCCGCGCTCGAATTAAATCCGCCGCCCGGGAAACGCACGAGCTTGAACGGCTCTGCCTCGCCGGTAATATCCTTGATAGCCTCGTAACATTCGTTGACCTCATTCATAAATGTGTCGGTCGAAACATATAATTTTGCATAGTTATGTCCGTCGGAATGGTTCGCGATAAGGTGTCCCTCCTCGTAAACGCGCCGCGCCATAGACGGGTTTGTCTGTATGAGCGAGCCAATCTCAAAGAACGTCGCCTTAACGTTGTAGCGTCTTAACGTGTCAAGGATCTGCGGTGTTATATTTTCCGTGGGGCCGTCGTCAAACGTGAGATAGCAGCGCTTTTCCTGACCGGAATCCTCTATAATATCCATCAAATCATTGTTTTCCGATGCCGGGGGTATTGTCATCGGATTTGCCGTGGGCGTCGGAGCTGGCGTTGCCTCGTTTTGAGGCGACAGAGTGGTTTCACTCGTACCGTCACCACCGAGCTGCACCGTTTCGGCAGGCTTGTTTGACGAGCATCTGCTCATAACCAATATGACAATCAAAATAACGGCGCATACGAACGCTGTAAGAATAATAGCGGCACGAATACGCTTTTTCCTGCGGCGCTCACGCATTCTGCGCTCACGGCGCCTGCGTTCAAATTCATTCATGGTTGCCATCGTAATCCCCCTTTAAACAGTGTATATAAAATATATATTTAGTATACACCAAAACATTATAAAATTCAACAAGATTTGACAAAAAATTCTGACAAATAAGAAAGGAAGATGTAAATATGAAAAAATTTTTAATCACAATCACCTGCGCCGCGCTTCTTTTGACCGGCTGCGGCGCGGAAAAAACCGAGGAAACAGAGAGCGTCTCGTCAAGTCAAACCTCGTACGAAGCTATAGACAACACGGGCACGGGCTGGGGATTTGTGAAAAAAAAGGGCAAAGCTCCCGATATTCCGCAGAAGGACAGGGACAGAATGGCAAAATACGACTGCTACTACATTGACGAGAACGCGCCGAAAACGCTTTATCTCACGTTTGACGAAGGCTACGAAAACGGCTACACCTCTCAAATTCTCGACGTTCTCGAGGAAACGCAGACCCCCGCCGCGTTTTTTGTGACGGGGCCGTATCTTGAAAATCAGCAGGAGCTTGTGCGGCGCATGATCGACGACGGACACATTGTCGGCAACCACACCGTCAACCACGTAAACCTCCCGAAGCAGAGTGTGGAGACGGTTCAAAAGGAGCTTGACGATTTGAACAAAACGGCGCAGGAAATGTACGGCTACACCATGACTTACATGCGTCCGCCGGAGGGCGAATGGTCGGAGCGCGTGCTCGCCGTGGCGCGCGACATGGGGTACAAAACAATTCTGTGGAGCTTCGCGTACAAGGACTGGGACATAAACATGCAGCAGGGCAAGGAGCACGCGTTTAAGGAGGTCACGCCCTACTTCCACGACGGCGCAATACTGCTTCTCCACGCCGTTTCCTCCGACAACGCCGCCGCGCTGCACGACATAATCTGCTGCGCGAAGGAGCAGGGCTTTGAATTTAAGAGCCTCGACAACATCGGAGCGAACAGCGCGGAATAGGAGCGGCGCGCGTAAAATTTTGAACTTTTTTCTAAAAACCTCTTTACTTATTCCCCGCCTCGGGTGTATAATTAAAATGATATGTTATACGCCGAAGTGTGCCCGTGCGCGTCGGCGGGGACAAAATTTACGGGCTGAAAGGTAATGGAAAAAGTTATGTTTACAGAAGCAAGCTTTGATTTCGGAAAGAAAACCGCTCAAAACGGCTACACAAAGGTCACGGAAACCACGCTTTACACACCGGAAAAAGGCTATGGTCTCACAAAAACGGCTTCGGCTCTCGAAAGACCGGAGGGCGAGAAGGAAGTAAACCGCGATTTTCTTTTTGTCGACGAAAATACGTTCAGAGTTGACATGGAAAACGGAACATATATCGTGCGCGTATCGACCGGCGACTATGACGACGAGGGCGACACCGTTGTGCGCTACTCGATAAACGGAGACGTAAAGCGCGTATGGGTGCGCTGCAACGTCGTTGCCGAGAGAGTATACACCGTCGAGGTAATGGACGGAAAGCTGGAATTTGCGTTCCAGTCGAGCCGCCACACTGCGCTTAACAGTATAGATATAACGATAAAGCGCACCGTCGGCGTTACAAATCTCACAAGCAGCGTAAGCGCGAAGCGCGGCGGTGCGGCGGTAAAGCTCACGTGGGACAAAGCGGAGGACGTCACGGGTTACCGCGTGCAGCGCATAAACCACAAGAGAAACCACGAAATCGAGGTCTGTACAGAGGTCACGGGCGAGGAATTTACGGACGGCACGGTAGAGCTTGCGCAGGAATTTGAGTACACCGTCTGCCCGCTTTACGCGCAGAGCTTCCTCGGCGAAACGTCGTCGGTAAACGTTACAGTTGTGGACGGCGGCGCGGTCACGGCGAAGATAGAAAATCTCGACGCGAAGGAAACTGCAAATTCCGTCGCGCTCGTGTGGGACGGCGTGAAGGAAGCCGTTTGGTACAACATTTACCGCAAGGCTCCCTACGGTATATACAAGCTCATAGCGCGCACGACCGACGCCGATTACATAGACGATAAGGTTATAACGAACGTGCCTTACGTGTACGGCGTGGAAGCCGTAACGACGAGCGGCAAAACGCCGCGCGCGGACGTTACAATAGACATGGAAGCCGAGCCGAAAAAGTATAAAATGGAAACGCTTGACCGCGGAGCAGTGGCAGTTCCGACCGAGAACGGCATATTCCTTAGCTGGAGACTTAACGCCTACGAGTACGAGCAGGACATAAACTTTGTCGTGTACAGAAACGGCGACAGAATAACCGATATAATAACCGACTCCACAAACTACCTTGATACAGACGGCAAGCAGACCGACGTTTACACGATAAAAGCCGTAAAGGACGGCAAGGCTGAAAAGCACGGCTGCGAGGTAAAGCCGTGGGATAAGGAGTACCTCTCGATACCGCTCGACAAGCCCGCCCCGTGGACGGATCCGTCAAACGGCAGGGTTTACGAGTACACCGCGAACGACGCGTCGGTCGGCGACCTAGACGGCGACGGCGAATACGAGATAATACTCCGCTGGGACGCGAACGGCAGGGATAATTCGCACAAGGGCTACACCGGCGAGTGCATACTTGACGCGTACAAATTAAACGGCAAGCGCCTTTGGAGAATAAACCTCGGCAAAAACATCAGAAGCGGCGCGCACTACACGCAGTTCATGGTTTACGACTTCAACAACGACGGCAGAGCTGAAATGGTATGCAAGACCGCGGACGGCTCGGTTGACGGCGTTGGTAATGTGATAGGCGACAAGGACGCCGACTACAGAAATAAGGACGGCTTCATCATAGACGGCCCCGAGTACCTGACGCTGTTCGACGGCTTGACGGGCGCGGCTCTTGACATCGTTGAATACGACCCGCCGCGCGGCAACATTATCGAGTGGGGCGACAACTGGGGCAACCGCGTTGACCGCTTCCTCGCGTGTGTGGCGTACCTCGACGGCGAAAATCCGAGTGTCGTAATGTGCCGCGGCTACTACGACCACGGCTGCCCGACGGTGCTTGTGGCGTACGACGTAATAGACAATAAGCTTGTCAAGCGTTGGAAATTCCTCGCGAACAAGGATCAGAACATAGAATTTACGGCGCAGGGCAACCACAACCTCGGCGTCGGCGACATAGACGGCGACGGTCTCGACGAAATAGTTTACGGCGCGATGGCAGTTGACGACGACGGCACGGGCATATACTCGACCGGTCTTATGCACGGCGACACGTGTAACCTCGGCAACTTCACACCGAACACGCCCAACCTCGACTACTTCCAGATACACGAGGAGCTTGAGGCGGAGCTCGGCTACGAGGTTCGAGATCCCGCTACGGGCGAGATAAAGTGGGGCTTCTACACGGGACGCGACACGACGCGCGGACTGTGCGCGAAGATCGACCCGCGCTACGTCGGCAACCAGTGCTGGGTAATGGACGACGGAATTTTCACCATGGAAGGCGAGATGATTAACGAGCACGGCCCCGAATCTATCGCGTTCGCGATTTGGTGGGACGGCGACCTTCTCCGCGAGCTTCTCGACCACGAATTTGTCGAGGAAAAGGGCTACGGCTACCCGAAAATTTACAAGTGGGACTACGAAAACAACAAGCTCGTCACGATCTTAGACCCCGCCGGCACGCTTTCAAACAACTGGAAAAAGGGCAACCCCTGTATTCAGGCTGATATTCTGGGCGACTGGCGCGAGGAAGCGATATGGCGAAACGCTGATGACACGGAGCTTCGCGTATACACGACGACCGACGTGACGCACCACAAGTTCTACACGCTCATGCACGACCACGTGTACCGTCTGTCCGTCGCGTTCCAGAACACGGCGTACAACCAGTGCACGCAGACGGGCTTCTATATCGGGCCGGAAATGGACGAGAATATCCCCGTTCCGAACAACGAGTACGTGAACGGCGTGAACATTCCCGACTTCACGGAGGATATAGATTAAATTACAAAAATCGACAGAATGTTACAAAAAAGTTACATAAATTACAAAAAAATTATATAAATTAAAAGAAATTGTAACATTTGTATTGACCTTTTGGCTGAAATGTTATAAAATAGACTGGTAGTGATTGAATGTGAGAATTATAGCCGGAAGCCGGCGGGGGCATAAGCTGATTGAATTTCGGGGTGACAGCGTGCGTCCGACGACCGACAGGGTAAAGGAATCCGTGTTCAATCTCATACGGGATTACATTCCCGACAGCGTTTGTCTCGACATGTTCGCCGGAAGCGGCGCGCTGTCGTTCGAGGCAATATCGCGCGGAGCGGCGAGAGCCGTTCTTCTCGATAAGGACAAGCGTTCGGTTGAAATAATAAGAAGGAACGCCGAAAGTCTCGGTTTTGAGGCGCAGTGCGAGATACGGAATGAGGACTGTTTTCTATACGCCGAAAGGACGCGGGAGAAATTCGATATAATTTTTCTCGATCCGCCGTACAACAAGGGCTTTATCGAGCCCGTGCTCGACAAAATCACGGAAAACGGACTTCTCGCGGACGGCGGGATAATCGTGCTTGAAAGCGACGGTACCGACTTTTCGGGCGAAAGGGACGGTCTTGCGGTTTTGAAGCAGCGCAGATACGGCAGAACATATATCACGGTTTACGAAAAGCAGGTAACAAAAGAATGAGAACAGCGGTTTATCCGGGCAGCTTTGACCCGATAACGAACGGACACCTCGACATCATAAAGCGCGCGAGCCGCGTGTACGACAAGGTAGTCGTGGGCGTTCTTAGCAACAAAAGCAAAATGCCGCTCTTTACCGCGGAGGAAAGAGTGGATATGATAAAGCGCGTGACGAAAGAGCTTGACAACGTAGAGGTTGACACGTTCGAGGGACTTCTGGTCGACTTCGCGAAGAGCAAAAACGCCACCGTTATAGTAAAAGGCCTTCGCACCGTAGCGGATTTTGAATATGAATTTCAAATGGCGCTTCTCAATAAGGCGTTAAATCCCGAGTACGAAACTATGTTTATGATGACCGACACGAAATACTCCTACATAAGCTCCAGCATGGTCAAGGAGCTTGCGGGTTTTCACGGTGATTTGACAGGGTTTGTGCCGTGTGATATAATTGAAACGATTAAGAAAAAATACGAATAAAAGGAAAGGATGAATATAATATGGCAATGGACATGGATATGGACATAATGGAAATTGTGGACATGCTGGAGGAAACGATTGACAAGGCTTCATCTGTACCCCTTACGGGCAAGGTAATGGTTGACAAGGACGAGCTTCTCGATTATATTCAGGAAATACGCCTTGTTTATCCGGACGAGCTTAAAGAGGCGAAGTGGGTCAAGGAGGAAAGACAGAGAATACTTTCCGAGGCGGAGAGCCGCGCCGAGGCGATCCAGAAGAACGCCGAGGAAACCCAGATGCAGCTTATCGACGAGCATGAAATTACAAAGCGCGCCTACGAGCAGGCTAACGAGCTTGTGAACGCGGCGCAGTCGAAATCCGTTGAGATTAAGACCGACACCGACCAGTACGTTGACGACATCTTAAACGACGCGGAGCATCGTCTCGACCTGCTTCTCCGTAAGATACGCGAGGACAGATCGTATTTTAACAATAACTGATTTCCCGCAAAAAACAACAAAAAAGAGCTGAACCAATCTTCAGCTCTATTTCTGTTTGTATAATAAAAATTACCGCATAAGGAGGACATTATGTTATCGGATATTGAAATAGCTCAGGGAGCGGAAATGAAGCACATACGCGAAATAGCGGCGTCAGTCGGAATAACCGAGGACGAGCTTGAATATTACGGAAAGTACAAGGCGAAGGTATCGGGTGAATTGTGGAACAGAGTGAAGGACAACGGGGACGGCAAGCTCGTGCTTGTGACCGCGATAAACCCGACGCCGGCGGGCGAGGGCAAGACAACTACCACGATAGGTCTCGGCGACGCGCTCACGAGAATGGGTAAAAAGTGCGTGCTCGCGCTGCGCGAACCGTCTCTCGGCCCCGTCATGGGCATTAAAGGCGGCGCTGCCGGCGGCGGCTACAGTCAGGTCGTGCCTATGGAGGACATAAACCTTCATTTTACCGGCGATATGCACGCCATAACAGCCGCGAACAACCTGCTTTCCGCGATGATTGACAACCACATTCATCAGGGCAACGCGCTCGATATAGACGTGAACAACATCGTGTGGAAGCGCGTTCTCGACATGAACGACCGCGCCTTGAGAAGCGTCGTCGTGGGACTTGGCGGCAGACTTAACGGCGTGCCGCGCGAGGACGGATTTATGATAACGGTCGCGTCGGAAATCATGGCGATACTCTGTCTCGCGTCGGATCTGGAGGATTTGAAAAACCGTTTCGGCGAAATTATAATCGGCTACAATCGCTCCGGACAGCCCGTAAAAGCGTCTGATTTGAACGCGCAGGGCGCGATGGCGGCACTTATGAAGGACGCGATTAAGCCGAACCTCGTTCAGACGCTCGAACATACGCCCGCGTTCATTCACGGCGGACCGTTCGCGAACATAGCGCACGGCTGCAACAGCGTTCAGGCGACAAAGCTCGCTCTGAAGCTCGGTGACTACACAATCACCGAGGCAGGCTTCGGCGCGGATTTGGGCGCGGAAAAGTTTATGGACATAAAGTGCCGCGCCGCCGGACTTAAGCCCGACGCGGTAGTTATCGTCGCGACGGTGAGAGCGCTCAAATACAACGGCGGCGTCGCGAAAGCCGACCTTAAAGCGGAGAATGTTGACGCGCTCCTTAAAGGTATAGGCAACCTCGAAAAGCACATAGAGAATATGAAGTCGTACGGCGTGCCGGTCGTTGTCGCGATCAACCGTTTCGACACCGACACAGACGCGGAGCTTGACGCGGTAAAGGAACGCTGCGCCGCGCTCGGCGCGAAGTGCGCGCTTAGCGAGGTGTTCGCGAAGGGCGGCGAAGGCGGCGAGGAGCTTGCAAGGCTCGTAATCGAAGCTATGGAAAACGAAAAATCGAACTACGCCCCCGCCTACGACGTGAACGACAGCATAAAGGACAAGATAAACACCATCGTAACGAAAATCTACGGCGGCGCGGGCGCGGTTTACAGCGCGAAGGCGAACCGTCAGATACGCGAAATAGAGGCTTTGGGACTTGACAAAAAGCCCGTATGTATGGCGAAAACGCAGTATTCGCTGTCCGACGACGCGTCGCTTCTCGGCAGACCGAGGGACTTTACCGTCACCGTAAACACCGTCAGAGTGTCGAACGGCGCGGGCTTTATCGTCGCGGAAACGGGCAATATTATGGTAATGCCCGGACTTCCCAAGGTACCCGCCGCGAACAACATCGACATCGACGCAGACGGAGTTATCACGGGACTGTTCTAAGGGGACACTAAAACCCATGGGGACACTAAAGTTACAGGGACACTAAAATATATAAAGGGACACTAAAATGCAATTTGTTTCAAACAGTGCAGCTGAAACACAAGGCTTTGCCGCCGATATGGCAAAGAGACTCACGGCGGGCGACGTATTGTGCCTTTACGGCGACCTCGGCGCGGGCAAAACGGCGTTCGTGCAGGGACTTGCAAAGGGGCTCGGAATAGACGAGCCTATCACAAGCCCGACGTTCACGATAGTGAACGAGTACGAGGGACGGCTGCCGCTCTACCATTTCGACGTGTACCGAATAGCGGACAGCGATGAGATGTACGAGGTCGGCTTTGACGAATACGTGTACGGCGAGGGCGTGTCGGTTATCGAGTGGCCGCAGCTTATAGCGGACATTCTGCCCGATAAGCGGTACGACATAGAGATAAAAAAAGACCTCAAAAAGGGCGAAAGTTACAGGGAAATAACGGTAAGGGAGTGTGTGCGATGAGAGTTCTGGCGGTGGAAACGTCCGCGAATGCCGCGTCTGCGGCTGTCATGGAGGACGGTTTGCTTCTGGGCGAATATATACTTAACCACAAAAAAACGCACTCGCAGAAAATTATGCCGATGATCGACGCGCTCCTTACTGATTTGGAGCTTACGCCGCGGGACATCGACGTGTACGCGGCAAGCGTGGGCCCCGGCTCGTTTACGGGGCTTAGGATAGGCGTCGCGACCGTTAAGGCGCTTGCGCACGCGGCGCAAAAGCCCGTGGTAAGCGTCGGAACGCTTGAGGCGCTCGCGTGGAACGTGCCGCACGCGGAGCATATAATCGTGCCGGTAATAGACGCGCGCGGCAATAACGTGTACGCCGCGAGCTATATCTGGGACGGCACTCTTAAGGAGCTCGGCGCGCCCGAGGCTATGACGATCGAGGAATGTGTGGAAAGCTGCGGCAATTTCCTCGACACGGTTTTTGTCGGCGACGGCGCGGCTGCGCACAGAGAGTATATAACGGAAAAGCTCGGCGGTAAGGCGTTTTTCCCGCACGGCGCAGCGTTAAATCCGCGCGCGTCGTCGGTCGCGGCTGCCGCGCTGGACAAGGCTAAAAGAGGAGAAACGCAGAATTACGCGGACATGAAACCGTACTATATAAAGAAGTCGCAGGCTGAAAAGGAGCTTGAGGAACGCGAAAAGCGGGGACACTAAAGTTACAGGGACACTAAAATAAGGGGGACACTAAAATGATAGCGATAGGAAGCGACCACGGCGGTTACGAGCTTAAGGGACACATAATAAAGCACCTCACCGGGCGCGGCATAGAGGTAAAGGATTTCGGAACGTACACCGAGGGCAGCGTCGACTATCCCGACTGCGCGAAGCCGGTATGCGAAGCCATTCTTAAAGGTGAGTGCGAGAGAGGAATACTTATATGCGGCACGGGCATAGGCATATCAATGGCTGCGAATAAATACAAGGGCATACGCGCCGCGCTGTGCGGCGACGTGTTCAGCGCGAAAATGGCGAAGGAGCATAACAACGCGCACATCGTTTGTCTCGGCGGACGCGTGACGGGCAGGGAGCTTGCGT
The DNA here is from genome assembly GCA_947591315.1 of uncultured Clostridia bacterium. GTDB lineage: Bacteria > Bacillota > Clostridia > UBA1381 > UBA1381 > Hominilimicola. The sequence goes on along the minus strand of CANQDD010000004.1, from coordinate 98,905 downwards.
TTATGATTGTGGACACGTTCCTTGACGCGGAATTTCTCGGCGGCAGACACCAAAACCGAATAGATAAGATTCACGCGATAGAAAACGAATAACGCGTATTTTCGGCGGTTTTTCTTCTCTTTGAAACAAGAGCGGGAAAACCGCCGTTTTTTTGCAATATACACTTGAAAAATTTAGTAAAAAAGTATATAATATAATTTACGGAAAAACCAAATGAAAAGGAGATATGCAAATGAGTACATTTATCGGCAAGCTCAAAGAAAGAGCTAAGAAGGACATTAAGACGATCGTGCTCGCGGAGGGCGAGGACATCAGAACCCTCAAAGCCGCGGAAACGGTTAAAAAGGAAGGCTACGCGAAGGTTATTCTCGTGGGAAACCCCGATAAGATCAAGGCGACCGTTGCCGCCGAGGGTATCGACATCGAGGGCATCAAGATTGTTGACAGCGAGAACTCGGACAAGAACGAGGAATATGCGAACGCGTTCTACGAGCTGCGCAAGGCTAAGGGCATGACGCCGGAGCAGGCGGCGGAAACGATAAAGGATCCGTCCTACTACGCCGTTATGATGGTTAAGCAGGGTGACGCGGACGGCATGGTATCGGGCGCGATTCACTCGTCGGCGGACACGATAAGACCGTCGCTGCAGATATTAAAGACCGCCCCGGGAACAAAGCTCGTTTCGGCGTTCTTTATCATCGTTGTGCCCGACTGCGAGTACGGCGAGAACGGCACGTTCGTGTTCGGCGACAGCGGACTTAACCAGGATCCGACGGCAGACGAGCTTTCGGAAATAGCGATTTCGTCAGCCGCGTCGTTTAAGCAGCTTGTCGGCGCTGAGCCGAAGGTGGCGATGCTTTCGTACTCGACCTACGGCAGCGCGAAAAGCCCTCTCGTTGACAAGGTTCAGGAGGCGACAAAGCTCGCGAAGGAAAAAGCTCCCGACATAAAGCTTGACGGCGAGCTCCAGCTTGACGCGGCGATAGTCGGCAGCGTGGCGGCTTCAAAGGCTCCCGGCTCGGACGTTGCGGGCAGCGCAAACGTACTCATTTTCCCCGACCTTAACGCGGGTAATATAGGATATAAGCTTGCGCAGAGACTTGCCAAGGCAGAGGCGTACGGACCCATTTTGCAGGGTATCGCAAAGCCGGTTAACGATTTGTCAAGAGGCTGCAGCGCAGACGATATCGCGGGTGTTGTGGCGATTACCGCAGTTCAGGCGCAGGGTAATTAAAATATGAGATAAATTGTGATGTATAGGCGCATTTATGGCGAGCGGCGCATATCGTGAGCCTCTCCTTGAGGAGAGGTGGCATCGTGAAGCGATGACGGAGAGGTGGCAACGAATTTTTATAACCACCTCTCAGTCGCCTCCGGCGACAGCTCCCCTCAAGGGGAGCCTTCCGTAGGGGCGGTCATTGGCCGCCCGTTCCCGTAGGGGCGAACCGTGTTCGCCCGTATGAAAGGCCCCCTTGTCAAAGGGGGCTGTCGGCGGAGCCGACTGGGGGATTCCTTTTAAATTTTTACAACGAATCCCTCCACCGCCTTCGGCGGTCCCCCTCCCTTTAACAAGGGAGGCTCACACCGCCAAATCATAATTTACCACCAAAATTCTAACAGAAAGGAAGCAAAACCATGAAAATATTAGTAATAAACGCGGGAAGCTCGTCTTTGAAGTACCAGCTTATCGACATGGACAGCGAAACGGTTCTCGCGAAGGGTTTATGCGAAAGAATAGGCATAGACGGCTCGAACCTTCAGCACACGAACATTGCGAAGGACGAAAAGACAAAGATAGAAAAGCCGATGAAGGATCACGGCGACGCGATACAAATGGTTATCGACGCGCTTGTTGACGGCGAGATCGGCGTTATTTCGTCGATGGACGAGATAGGCGCGGTAGGACACAGAGTGGTACACGGCGCAGAGGAATTCGCGGACTCGTGCGTGATAACGGACGCGGTAATGAAGGCGCTCGAAAAGTGCGTGCCGCTCGCGCCGCTGCACAACCCGCCGAACCTGATCGGTATCGAGGCGTGCACAAAAATCATGCCGAACGTGCCGCAGATAGCGGTATTCGACACGGCGTTCCACCAGACGATGCCGCCGAAGGCGTTTATGTACGCGCTTCCGTACGAGTACTACGAGAACGACGGAATAAGAAAGTACGGCTTCCACGGCACGAGCCACAAGTACGTTTCGCAGAAGGCTGCCGAATTTTTGGGCAAGCCCGCGTCGGAGCTTAAAATTGTAACGTGTCACCTCGGCAACGGCTCGTCAATATCGGCTGTTGACGGCGGCAAGTGCGTTGACACGTCGATGGGCTTTACGCCGCTTGACGGCGTGCCGATGGGCACGAGAACCGGCTCGATGGATCCGGCGGTCGTAACGTACCTCATAAACCAGAAGGGCATGGACGCTAAGAGCGTTGACACGCTTATGAACAAGCAGAGCGGCGTGCAGGGCGTTTCGGGCGTTTCGTCCGACTTCCGCGACTTGAGCGCTGCTGCCGACGAGGGCAACGAGAGAGCGAAGCTCGCGCTCGACATGTTCGCGTACCAGGTCAAGAAGTACATCGGCTCGTATGCGGCTGCTATGGGCGGAATTGACGCGGTTGTGTTCACCGCCGGCGTAGGCGAGAACGACGCTCAGACGAGAGCCGCCGTTACGGACGGTCTCGGTTTCCTCGGCATTAAGGTCGACGCTGACAAGAACAACACGCGCGGCACGGTCGACATTTCGGCAGCCGACGCGACGGTTAAGACGCTCGTCATACCGACGAACGAGGAGCTTATGATAGCCATAGACACAAAGAGACTTGTCGAAGGTTAAGGATAAAAATACGGGGGCTGCTTGTCAGCCCCTTCTTTTTAGAGAAATTGCGCGGAGTGATAGTATGCGTATACGTATGCCCGACAACGTAACAGAGATTATGAGCCGTTTGGAGGAAAACGGCTTTTCGGCGTACCTTGCAGGCGGCGCGGTGCGCGATATGCTCATGGGCAGACAGCCGCACGATTACGATATCGCGACGAACGCGCTGCCGCAGGACGTAAAGCGGCTGTTTAAGCGCACGATCGACACCGGTATAAAGCACGGCACGGTGACGGTTGTCGTGAACAAAACGGGCTATGAGGTAACGACGTTCCGCTCCGACGGTGCGTACCGTGACGGCAGACACCCCGACAGCGTGGAGTTTGTAAACGCTCCGAAAACCGACGCCCAGCGGCGCGATTTTACCGTGAACGCGATGATGTACAATCCCGAAAGCGGCATACTCGACTATTTCGGCGGTCAGGCAGATATTAAGCACAGGCTTGTAAGATGCGTCGGCAACGCCGAAACGCGGTTTAAAGAGGACGCTTTAAGAATGCTGCGAGCCGTGCGGTTCAGCGCGGCGCTGTCATTTAAAATCGAGGAAAGAACGTGGCGCGCGATAAAAAAATGCGCGGTGCTTATAAAAAAGGTGAGCGCGGAGCGTGTGCGCGAGGAAATAAACAAAATCATGCTCTCCGACAACCCCGACTATATGCGCAAGCTGCACGAGTGCGGACTTATGCAGCACATCATGCCGGAGCTTGACCGCTGCTTCGGCGAGCCGCAGCGCAACAAGTACCACATTTACGACGTCGGCGAGCATATCATGCGGACGGTAAAAAACACTCCGCCGGATCTGACGGTCAGGTGGGCTGCTCTCATGCACGACATAGGAAAGCCGCTTTGCTCGTCAACCGACCAGAACGGCACGATACATTTTTACGGTCATCACCGTGAAAGCGGCGCGATAGCCGTTGACCTCATGCACCGCCTGCGTATGGACAGCGATATTATACGCGATGTGTCGGTGCTTGTCGAGAACCACGACGTGCGCGTAGAGCCGGCGAGAGCGCCGGTAAAGCGCATGATGGCGCGCACGGGTGAGGCGCTGTTTGAAAAGCTTTTGCAGCTCCAGACAGCCGACAATATGGCGAAGAACCCGATATATTTTCCCGAAAAGAAAAAGCGTATAGACAACGCCTATACGCTGTATAAGGAGATTCTCGCCGAACGTCAGCCATACCTCGTGTCGCACCTCGCGGTAAACGGCAAGGATCTGATAAAGCTCGGCTACCGTCCCGGCAGGGAGATAGGCGACGTTTTGAAAAGGCTTATCGACGAGGTTATAATAGATCCGAAGCTCAACAACCGCGAGTTTCTGCTCAAGCGCGCGAGGGAGTACAGAAGAAGATGAGCGCACTAATTCGCTTCTTTGCCGCTCATCAGCATTTCCGTGTAATACTTTTCAAGCTCGGGATAGTCGAGCAGAGCCCTGCGTCCCTCGTCGGTGATACGGTAAACGCCCTTTCGTACCTTTTCGTACCAGCCGTACGAATTGTACCGCAGTATAGTCTGCGTGTTGTCCGCACCGCCGTAGCCGCGTATCTCTTTAGGGCTTAATTCGCCGTACATATCGAGTATACACGCTATTTTTATGCACTTTTCCGTGTACGCGGTGACGATTTTTGTACCCGTCACGCCGCCGGTATTCGTGTCGATGCTCCGACCGTCAATTTCGCGCAGGATCTCCCTGCGCTTTTTTTGATTTTTGTACGTTGACGTGTACGGCTTCGGCTCGAACACGATCTCCGCGAACGAATGCTCGCCGCGCAGCGACACGAATATAAGACCGAGCTCCAGCTTTTTCAGCACAGAAAACACCTGCCGGAACTTATTGAACGAGTAATTTTTCGGCTTCGGCACGGCGACAAACACGTCCGCGCCCGTGCGCTGACGTCTAAGCCCCTGCGCCAAAAGCGTGACTGTCATATTGCGTTTAAGCTCTATAATTATAAACTCGTCGTCCTTTACCGCCGTCATGTCGCAGTCCTTGACCTCGGCGTTGACCTTGTAGCCGCGCTTTTCAAACAGGTCGCGGACGGGCGGATAAAGCTCCTTCTCCGTCATATCTCTTTAAGCTCCCCGCCTTTTACCTCTATGTGCTCGCGGTTGACCTCGATCCAAACGGACGCGGCGTTCGGATTATACACCTTATCACAGTCGGCTGTGAATTTGAGGTTTTTCGCCGCGTTCATGTAATCGACGATCTCAATATTCGTCGCGTACCAAATATCGTCTCTGCCGCCGATAAACTCGCAGAACTCCTCCATATCGCCCCACGTGTCGTCGCGGTCGAACTCGTAGCTGTGACCCCAGACGTACATCATGTAAAGGTACTGCGTCTTATGTAAATCAGCGAACCGCCGGGCGTTCTCCATGAGGTTGTGGCTGTGGTGGCACGTGGCTTTCCACTCAAGGAAATTGTCGGGGAAGCCGAATTCGTCGGTGTTGCCGACAACGCGGCTGTACTCTATGCCGCACGCGGGCAGAAGGTTTATTATGTCGCGGCTGTACGAGCCGTTGGGGTAGCTTAAGCCCCTCACGGGGTAGCCGCAAGCCTGTTCGAGCAGCTTTCTGTCCTCAATGATCTGCTCCGCGACGAGCGTAAGAGGACAGCGCTCTATCGTCGGGTGCGTGAGCGTGTGGCAAGACACCTCGTGACCCTTGTACAAATCCTTTACCTCGCCGAGCGTAACGCGGCGCTCGTCAACGCCCATAATGCCGGAATTTAAGTGGAATGTTCCCTTGATCCCATGTCTGTTAAAAATTTCGATAAGGCGGCGGTCGAATATCTGACCGTCGTCGTAGCTCATCGTGAGAACCTTGTGCTTACCGCCGGGGAAGCACGTGTAAATTACCTTGGGTCTTTTGTTTTCCATTTTGTATATCTCCTTTGTAATTATTTTGCGTGTTTAAGCGTTATAACCGCGAGTTCGGGGCGGTTAAACAGCCTCGGTATTACCATAGGGTTGCCGATACCGCGGCTCACGAGCATTTCCGAGCCCTCCGACGCGTACCGTCCCGACGTGTATTTCGGGAAAAACACGCTGCTGCTTGTCCAGCCGGATTTCGGCGCGACCATGCCGCGTCCGCCGGGCAGCCTTACCTGGCCGCCGTGCATGTGTCCCGACAGTATGAGATCGAAGCCCTGGTCCTTAACGCAGTCGAACAAGTTCGCGCGGTGGAACAGAAGTATATCGTAACCGTCGTAGCCGCGTATTTTCGCGAGGCATTTGCGTACGGCTTCGCTTGCCTTCGCGGAATTAAGCGTGAACGGATCGTCTATTCCCGACAGCGAAACGCTCTCGCCGCCCGACTCCAATATTACGCGCTCGTTGTGCAGCGTCGTAACGCCCGCGTTAGCGATGTCGCGCTCAAAGTCGCTGTAATCGTCGCGCCACACGTCATGGTTACCGGTCACGGCGTACACGGGCGCGACGGGAGCGATCCTCTCGCACAGGTGCAGCGCCGGAAGATAGCTGCCCTCGTCGTCGGCAAGGTCGCCGGTCGAAACTATAATATCGGGTTTTATATCGCGCACAGCGTCCGTAACGCCCGGCACGCTGTCGTTGTGGTAATCTGAAATCTGCGCTATTTTAAAGCCGTCGAAGGACATCGGTATCTTGTCCGAGGTGACGGTGTAGTTCGTGACCTCAAGCCGTCTGTCTATGCCCTGCGCCAGCATGAACGCGCCGCCCGTCATGGCGGCAAATTTGAATAACCTACCCATTCGGTTCGCCCCTTTTATGTTCTTATGTGGATAGTATACCACCTATTCGGAAGAAAAACCACATTTTCAGCGAAATTCTCAAAATTTTTTGCAATTTTCGGCATGTTTTATACGGTCGGCGGTGCTCATAGTCAGCCTTCCCTCTTGAGGGGAAGGGGGACCGCGTAAGCGGTGGATGAGGTGTAGCTGCGAAGCAGCGTTTAATACGCCTACGATGCTGAAGCATCGTTCACCTCAAGGGGAAGCCTATTTCCGTAGGGGCGACCCTTGCGGTCGCCCGTTTTCAATATGCGGCGACGGGCGACCTCCGTAAGACCCCCTCTCTGAGGGGGTCTAAACTCACTTGTGAGTTTAGGGGGGTGTTATAAATTCGTATCACATTTCATCACCCCCCAAAAGCCGTTACCGGCTTTTGACCCCCTCGCAGAGGGGGTCTCACGTAGGGGCGACCCTTGCGGTCGCCCGTTTTCAACATACCACCCGCGGGCGAACAAGGTTCGCCCCTACACCTACCGAATTTAATGTAAAACAAAAAACGGGCTGTCGGGGGCGCCAGCCCCTACGGCGTATCAATTTCCCCAACATTTCTTTACAAACACTTGAAAAATACGCTCATATATGATAAAATAACTATATCTGTATCATATTAAAAAGAGGTAACAAAAATGGTAAGACATATAGTATTATGGAAATTGGTGCCGTCGCCGGACATGGCTGAAAGGGCGGCTGCGATAAAGGAAAATCTTGAGGCGTTAAAGGACAAAATAGACGTTATAAAGGACATAGCCGTAGGCATAAACGCAAATCCCTCCGACGACGCTTCCGACGTTGCGCTCGTGTCGGAGTTTGAGACAATGGCGGATCTCGGCGAGTACCAGAACCACCCCGCGCACAAGGCTGTCGCAACGGCGTACGTAAGACCGTACGTCGAGGAACGCAGGGTGTGCGACTACGAGTTTTAACGGGGGAACGCTATGGCAATTCATATAACCGACGAGCAGATGAAGGAGCAGCGCGGCTACATCATGCGTCTGTGCGAGGACAACGCGCGCTACGCCGCCGAGTATGGTCACACGCGCCGCGCGCTTACGGAAACGTACGGCTGTCAGCAGAACGAGAACGACACCGAGCGCATACGCGGTATGCTGCGCGACGCGGGGTTCGAGTTTACCGATGACATGAAAAACGCCGACGTTGTGATATACAACACCTGCGCGGTGCGCGAAAACGCGGAGCAAAAAGTGTTCGGCAGGCTCGGACTGTTAAAGCCCGTGAAGGAGCGGCGGCGGAACATGGTGATAGGCGTGTGCGGCTGCATGGTGCAGCAGGAGCATATAACCGAGAAAATAAAAAAGTCGCACGAGCATGTCGACCTCATTTTCGGCACGTACGCGCTCTACAAAATGCCGGAGCTTCTGTACAAGGCGATTAAAGACAAAAAGACCGTGGTCGACATTGAAAACAGTGACGGCGCGATTGCCGAGGACATGCCGATAATGCGCGACGACGCGAAAAAGGCGTGGGTATCGGTGATGTACGGCTGCAACAACTTCTGCACCTACTGCATTGTGCCGTACGTGCGCGGACGCGAAAGGAGCCGCGAGCCGGAGGCGGTAATCGCCGAGGTAAAGGAGCTTGTAAAAAACGGGTGCAGCGAAATATCGCTGCTCGGTCAGAACGTCAATTCCTACGGCAAGGACTTGAACACCGATATTGACTTCGCCGACCTCATGCGTATGGTAAACGGTATTGAGGGCGTGGAGCGTATACGGTTCATGACCTCGCACCCGAAGGATCTGAGCGACAAGCTGATAAACACAATCGCGGAGTGCGGCAAGGTGTGCAAGCAGCTCCACCTCCCGTTTCAGGCGGGCAGCGACAGGATATTAAAGCAGATGAACCGCCGCTACACAAAAGCGGAGTACCTCGCGAAAATAGAGAAGGTAAAGAAAGCCGTACCCGGCATATCGCTTTCGACCGATGTAATAGTCGGCTTCCCGACCGAGACGAACGAGGATTTCGAGGAAACGCTTGACGTTTTGAGGAAGGTTGAATTTGATAACATTTTCTCGTTCATATATTCGCGCCGTGAGGGAACACCGGCGGCAAAGCTTGATTTTGTGCTTACCGATGAGGAAATACACAAAAATTTCAACAGGCTTTTGGAGGTGCAGAACGAAATTTCCTTAAAGAAAAATAAGGAATACGTCGGACGCGTCGAGAGAATACTTGTTGACGGAGTGAGCAAAACAAACCCCGAAATGCTGTCGGGACGGTGCGACAGCTCGAAAATAGTGAACTTTAAGGGAACGGACGACCTTATAGGCAAATATATAAACGTGCGCATAACCGAGGCTCACACGTGGAGCCTTAACGGTGAACCGGTAAAGGAGAATTGAAATGAACGAAGTGCTTGACAAAACGAGAGAGCTCGGCGTGCTGATACAGGCGAGCGAGCAGATGAAAAACATGAAGAACGCCGAGATTTTACAGGCGAACGACGACAAGGCGCAGGAGCTTATGAAGGAGTATAACCTCACGCGCCTGAACCTTGCCAGAGATATGCAGGCGGGTAAAATTTCGCGCGAGGAAGCGGTAAAGAAGAACAACGAGGCGTTCGACGATATTGTTGAAAGGTCGGACACGATAAAGAAATATATAGCCGCGAAAAAGGAATTTGATACGCTTGTAAATCAGGTAAATCAGATTTTGAATTTCTATATCACGGGACAGGATCCCAATTGCACGCATGATTGTTCAACCTGCGGCGGCTGTCATTAAAAAAAGCTCATAATTTGCCCCTATCGGCTTTTTTGTTTACCTTGCGTACACACGTACGCGGCGGCAACCGAGAAAAACCGATATGACCTAAATTCTGAGCTTTTTAGTAGGGGCGGATATTATCCGCCCGTATGCCGCCGTTAGCCTCTCCTTGAGGAGAGGTGGCATCGCGAAGCGATGACGGAGAGGTGGCAACAAATTTTAGGACCACCTCTCAGTCGCCTCCGGCGACAGCTCCCCTCAAGGGGAGCCTCACGTAGGGGCGAACCGTGTTCGCCCGCAGTCAAACATATACCCACCAAACAAAGGAGAAAACCACCATGCCCAAAGAGCAGTTTACCCCGATGATGCAGCAGTATCTCGAAACAAAAGAAGAATACCCCGACTGTATTTTGTTTTACCGTCTGGGTGATTTTTATGAGATGTTTTTCGACGATGCGATAAAAGCGTCAAAGGAGCTTGAAATAACGCTGACCGGTAAAAACTGCGGAACGGAGGAACGCGCGCCCATGTGCGGCGTTCCTTTTCACAGCGCGCCGATGTATATTTCAAAGCTCATCGAGCGCGGCTACAAGGTCGCGATATGCGAGCAGGTGGAGGATCCGAAGCTCGCGAAGGGCATAGTGAAGCGCGAGGTAATACGAGTCGTAACGCCCGGCACGGTCGTTGACGAGGAGCTTCTCGACGAAAAGACGAACAACTACCTTGCCGTTATTTACGCGCAAGAAAAGGAGTACGGCTTCGCGGTGTCGGATATTTCGACCGGTGAAATTTACGCGTCGCAGCTTTCGTCGGACGATGACGTTATGTCGGAGATTGCGCGTTACGAACCGAAGGAAATACTCGTAAACGGCTTGGCGGCGGAGCGTCTAAGCGGACAGATAGAATTGCGTTTTCACGTAAAGGCGGAGGAGTGCCGCGACGACCTCTTTGAAAATGACGGCTATGAGAACAAAATATTAAACCAGTTCGCGAAACCGTCGCTTGACGAGGTAAAGCTCGCGGACAAGGAACAGGCTGTGCGCGCGGTCGGCGCGATGCTCACGTACATCGAGCATACGCAGAAAACGAGCCTCACCTACATGAACACGCTCACGGTTTACAGTCTGAATCAGTATATGGATCTTGACATAAACACGCGCCGTAACCTTGAAATCACTGAAACGATGCGCGACAAGTCGAAGCGCGGCTCGCTTTTGTGGGTGCTCGACCACACGGAAACGTCGATGGGCGCACGGCTTTTGAAGCAGTGGGTGGAAAAGCCGCTCGTGAACCCGATAGCGATAAACAAGCGGCTTTATTCGGTGCAGGAGCTTGTCTCGGACATCATGCTGCGCGACGAGCTTAAAGGCGTGCTTTGCGATATGCGCGACATATCGCGTATCATAACGCGCGTGTCGCTCGGTACGGTAACGCCGCGCGATTTTTCGGCGCTTCGTGAAACGCTCCTTAAGCTGCCGGAGCTTGAATACGCGTTAAGCTCGGTAAAGTCGCCGATGCTTGCCGAAATGAAAAAGGGCTTCGACCTTTTGGAGGACGTGGCGGATTTGCTAAGCCGCGGCATAAACGATAACCCGCCCGCAGTGCTGCGCGACGGCGGCGTAATAAAAGAGGGCTTCAACGAGGAAATAGACAAGCTGCGGCTCGCGATGAACAACGGCAGCGCGTGGCTCGCGGAGGTCGAAAAAGAGGAAAAGGAAAAGACCGGCATATCAAAGCTGCGCGTGGGCTACAACAAGGTGTTCGGCTACTACATCGAGGTCACAAAGTCGTTTATGAACGACGTGCCGGACTATTACATCAGGAAACAGACGCTCGCGAACTGCGAGAGATATATAACGCCAAAGCTCAAAGAGATAGAGAACACTATCCTCGGCGCGTCGGAAAGAGTGCTGACGCTCGAGGCGCACGTGTTTGAGGAAATAAGAGCTGCCGTCGCAAAGGAAACGGAGCGCCTTAAAAGAGCGGCAAACGTTGTCGCCGTAACGGACACGCTTTTATCGCTCGCGGAGGCGGCGGCAAAGAACGGCTACGTAATGCCCGAAATAACCGACAACGGCAAAATCGAGATAAAGGACGGCAGGCACCCCGTGGTAGAGCGTATGCTCAAAAACGCGATGTTTGTGCCGAATGACGCTGTGCTGAACACCGAAGGCGACAGAATGCTTATAATAACGGGTCCCAATATGGCGGGCAAGTCTACGTATATGCGCCAGGTCGCGCTTATAACACTGATGGCGCAGATAGGCAGCTTCGTTCCCGCGTCGTCGGCGCGTATCGGCGTGGTGGACAAGATATTCACGCGTGTCGGCGCGTCGGACGATATAGCTTCGGGGCAGAGTACGTTTATGCTTGAAATGAACGAGGTCAGCCACATACTCAAAAACGCGACGCAAAACTCGCTCATTATCCTTGACGAGATAGGACGCGGCACGAGCACATTTGACGGGCTTTCAATCGCGCAGGCGGTCGCGGAATATATAGTAAACAAGCGCAAAATAGGCGCTAAAACGCTGTTCGCGACGCATTACCACGAGCTTACGGAGCTTGAAAAAAATATCGAGGGTGTGAAAAATTACAGCATAGCCGTCAAAAAGCGCGGCGACGATATAACGTTCCTGCGCAAGATAGTGCGCGGCGGAACGGACGACAGCTACGGTATCGAGGTCGCGGCGTTGGCGGGTGTGCCGAAGGACGTTATAAACGGTGCGAAGAAGATTTTAAGCCGTATAGAAAGCGGCGAAAGACCGAAGGAGCGCGCCGAAATCCATGTTGAGGAAACAAATCAGATAGGCTTCGGCGATACTGCGGCAAGCGAGATTGCCGACGAGCTTCGCGGCATGGACGTCACGACGTACACTCCGATAGAGGCGCTGAACAAGCTGTTCGAGCTGTCGAATAAGGCTAAGGGAAATTGAGCGGGGGAGATAAAATGGGCAAGATAAGGGTGCTGGACACCGAGGTTTCCAATAAAATAGCGGCGGGTGAGGTCGTTGAACGTCCTTCGAGCGTCGTTAAGGAGCTTGTCGAAAACAGTATAGACGCGGGCGCGAACGTCATAACCGTCGAGATAAAAAACGGCGGCAGCTCGTATATCCGCGTGTCGGACAACGGCAGCGGCATGGGCGCGGACGACGCGCGGATTTGCTTTCTGCGTCACGCGACGAGTAAAATACGCGAAAGCTCCGACCTCGACGCGATATACACGCTCGGTTTCCGAGGCGAGGCGCTGTCAAGCATCGGCGCGGTGGCGGAGGTAAGCCTGTACACGAAACGTCGTGAGGACGAAACGGGTATTTGCGTTACGTGCCGCGGCGGTGAGATACTGTCGAGCGACGAGGCGGGCGTGCCTGACGGTACGTCCGTGACGGTCGAAAACCTCTTTTACAACACGCCCGCGCGTATGAAATTTTTGAAGCGTGACGCGACCGAGGCGGGTTATATAACCGACATTATGACGCGCTTTATTTTCGCGCGCCCCGAAATTTCGTTTAAGCTGATAACGGACGGTAAGGAAAAGCTGTTTTCACCCGGCGACAGTTCGCTTAAAAATTCCGTTTACACCGCCTACGGCAAGGATTACGCGAACGGCACTATCCCCGTTGAGTATGAGAAAGACGGCATACGCGTCACCGGTCTTATCGGCAAGGGTACGCTCGCGAGACCGAAGCGGAATTACCAGAGCTTTTTCGTGAACAAGCGTTACGTCATAAGCCGCACCGTTACAGCCGCGCTCGAAAACGCGTATAAAAACCAGATAATGATAGGCAAATTCCCGATGGCTGTTTTGAATATCGAGATAGATCCGTCGCAGATCGATATAAATGTGCACCCCACCAAGCTCGAAGTGAAATTCTCGAATGAAAAGGCGGTATATGACGCGGTGTATTACGGCGTTAAAAACGCGCTGTACGCCGTGCCGAACGTTCCGAGAATAGAGCGTGGGGACACAAAAGAGGAAAATCCGTTTGTGACGGAAGGCGAAACGGACGGCAAAAAGCGCGAGCAGCTAAGCCTTTCCGATATGGCTGACGCGCTGCCGAAAAATATGACGCAGAGGCCGTACACGCCCGATTACAATCCGAGAGTAAATCCGTTCCTGAAAAACAGCGGGGACACTAAAAGTCATACAAGCCGTTCGTACAGAGGGGACACTAAAGTTAAGGACGACGATTTTACTGTCCCCAAGCGAGTAAGCGTCGCGTCACCAAGAGAGGAAATAAAACCGCTTCTCAAAAACAATGGGGACACTAAAGTTAATATGAACGGGGACAATAAAACCGAAGAAAACGCGAATGTGTTCGCCGACGAGTATTTTAAGATAGTGGGACAGATATTCGACTCGTACATCATAGCCGAAAAGGGCGATGAGATGATGCTCGTTGACCAGCACGCGGCGCACGAGCGCTTGAATTACGAGCAGCTAAGGGAAGAAATAGCGTCGCGCCGCGCGATGTCGCAGATACTTATAGAGCCGGTCGCGGTGAATTTAACGCCGCAGGAAATGCAGTCGTACCGCGACAATGCGGAGCTTTTCGCGGATATGGGCTTTGAGTGCGGCGAGTTCGGAGAAAACGCGGTGATTATAAGGAGCGTGCCGGGCGGCGTGGAGCTTGGAGAGGTCGAGCCGCTGTTTACGGAGCTTGTTACGCAGAGCGAGGAGCATAAAAAAGAGCTTATCACCGACCGCCGCGAGAGGCTTTTGTACACGATTGCGTGCAAGGCGTCCGTTAAGGCGAATATGCGCATGAGCGCGGAGGAAATGGAAGCGCTCGTAAGGCGTGTGCTGCGTCTTAAAAACATAAACACCTGCCCGCACGGCAGACCGATAATAATCACAATGAGCAAAAAGGAAATCGAAAAGGAGTTTAAGCGAATTGTCTGAAATCCCTTTAATAATCGTCGCCGGACCGACCGCGTCGGGCAAAACGGCGCTCGCTATAGAGCTTGCGCGACACGTTGGCGGCGAGATCGTAAATGCCGACAGCATGCAGATTTACAAGTACATGGACATCGGCACGGCGAAGCCGACGAAGGAGGAGCGCGCCGCGGCGGTGCACCACCTTATCGACTTTTTGGAGCCTGACGAAAGCTACAGCGTCGCGGACTACGCGCGTGACGCGCACGAGGTCATAGCCGATATAACGTCGCGCGGAAAAATTCCCGTAATGTGCGGCGGCACGGGACTTTATATAAGCTCCGTGGCGGACGATGTGACGTTCGGCGAGGCAGAAACCGATTACGCGCTGCGTGAGGAATTAAAAAAAACCGCCGGGGAAAAGGGCGGCGAATATCTTATCGAAATGCTTCGGGAGTTTGATCCCGTGTCGGCTGAAAGGCTGCACCCGAACAATTTAAAGCGCGTCATACGCGCGATCGAGTTTTACCGACTTACAGGCGTTCCTATCTCCGAGCACCAGGCGGAAACGAAGCGTAAAAAAAGCCGCTACGATCCGCTTATAATGTGTATCGAGTGGGAGCGTGAAACGCTTTATGACCGCATAAACCGCCGCGTGGACATGATGTTTGACGCGGGACTTGTTGACGAGGTAAAGCGTCTGCGCGAAATGGGTTTTACGCGTGAGCTTAACTCGATGCAGGGGATAGGGTACAAGGAGGTCATGGACTACCTCGACGGCGCGGCGACGCTCGATGAAACGAAGGAGATAATAAAGCTGTCCTCGCGCCGCTACGCGAAACGGCAGATGACGTGGTTCAGGCGCGATAAGCGCGTGCGGTATATCAGCGCCGACAACGCGGCGGTCGAGGCGAAAAGGATTGTTGATGATTTTTTGAATTAAAACGGCGGCTCTGTGAGCCGTCGTTGTTGTATTTATCCATATTGTGCGAAAGGCCCCCTTGTTAAAGGGGGCTGTCACGCGTAGCGTGACTGGGGGATTCCTTTTCTATTTTCATAATGAATCCCTCCACCGCCTTCGGCGGTCCCCCTCCCTTTGACAAGGGAGGCTAACGACGGGCGAACGCGGTTCGCCCCTACTTATCCCTGCTGTACCGTGAATTCTCACCCTTTGTATCGCGCTGGTTACGCTCGGTGCGGGACGCGCGGCGGTCGGGGGTGCGGGAATTTGTTTCGTTGGGCTGTCTGTTTTTCCGTATCTGCTGTATACGCTTCTGTCTTTCCTTCTTTTTCTTTCGGTGCTTCGCGTAAAGCAGAATAAATATGAGCATAATCACCGGCACGAAGAAGAACGGACTTGTGATTACTCTGATTATTATATGGAACACGTGCAGAAACTGATTCCTCGCGACGTCGTTCGTGGCGATAAGGTTCGACGAGCCTATCGGCACGTCGTTATAGTAATAATTTATCGTGCCGAGTACGTCGCCCTTCGCGACCGGCGCATCGATCCGCTCCGGAAGGTCAACGACAGTCTTAATATTATCCTTACTGTTGTCGCCGGCGGGAATAAGCGCGCTCACATCGTTTTCAACAGTGACGGCTACGCGCATATCGTCCTTCGCCTCATACACCTTTGAATCGGCCGCAATATCGCCGTTTTTCACAATATCCTGATGTCTGTAATTGTTAAAGCCGTACTCAAACAGCGTTTTCGAGTCGATGTAGGAGTACGCCTGCTCGCCGACGTCCTCGTCGGGGCAGCCCATTACGATGGCGAGAAACTCCATATTTTCGTACGCCGCCGCCGACACGAGGCAGTAGCCCGACTGCGAGGTGTGACCCGTTTTAATGCCTATCGCGGGCGGATAGTAATGGTACCTTGAACGCGACGTTCCCAAAAAAAGGTTGGTGTTGACGAGAATACGCTCCATAGTGTACTTGTTTGTCGCGGGAATTTTGTAAATCGGCATTTTAACTATATCGCGGAACGTTTCGTTCTTCATCGCGTATTTTGTGAGAATGGCAAGGTCGCGCGCGGTGGTGTAGTGGTTTTCGTCGTGCAGACCGCAGGTATTCGCGAAATGCGTGTTCGTCATACCCAGCTCCTGCGCCTTTTGGTTCATCAAATCAACGAATTTGTCAAGCGAGCCGCTTATATGCACCGCGAGAACATTCGCGCTGTCGTTCGCGCTGTATACGAGCATACTTTTTATAAGCTGCTCGACCGTCAGATTTTCGCCGACGAGTATACCCATCTGCGAATCCTCGAGCGTAATATCCTTAAGCGCCTCGTAGGGCGCGCTTACGGTATCCTCCATATTCGCGTTTTCAATGGCGAGAATACCGGTCATTATCTTGGTCGTGCTCGCGGGGTACACGCGCTCGTCGAGATTTTTGCTGTAAAGCACGCGTCCGGAATGCATGTCCATCAAAAGCGCGGACTTCGCGTACTCGACGTCCGGCGGAGTGAGCGACGGATCCTCCATCGTTATACCGTTCGCGAGCGGAGCGGCGGTGCTTTCGGGCGCGGCGGTTTGGCTTGTCCCGTCGTCCGAGGCGTCATCGGTGTCCTCGTCCTCATCGTCTGTATCGGGTGACGGTGTAACTGTTTCACCGTCCTCGTCAACGACGCGCGTCGTGCCGTCGGTCGATGTGACCGTCGAGGTTGACGGCGCGGGTGAAGCCGTCGGCGCGGCTGCGGCGGGTATTACTGACATTGCCGCTATGAGCGCCGCGATTATAAAAGTAATCAGCTTTTTATTCATCGTTAATTATTTCCTCCAAAAATAAACCTTCCTTATTAAACTATTATACCGAAATAATATTTACATTGCAACATTTTTTTTATCGTTTGCCGAAAAATAAAAGTATATTCAAGTTGAT
Organism: uncultured Clostridia bacterium; assembly: GCA_947591315.1. Classification (GTDB taxonomy): domain Bacteria; phylum Bacillota; class Clostridia; order UBA1381; family UBA1381; genus Hominilimicola. The sequence continues at coordinate 81,773 of CANQDD010000004.1, read as the reverse complement.
CCCGTACGGCAGAAAACATATTCGGTAAAATGCGCGAAAGCATCTTCGCCTTGATGTTACGCGTTTTCCGTTTTTAACGTGCGCTTCAGATCTCTCCAAAACGGCACAAACAGCGCGGCAGCCGTCACCATAGCGAGAAAGTCCGCGGCGGGAGTTGCCCACGCGATACCGCTTACGCCTATAAGCCTGTTCAGGATAAACATTATCGGAATATCAAGTCCGCCCTTACGCATGAGCGACAAAATGAGCGGCGCGACTTTTCTTCCGACGGATTGGAAAATGGTAATGACGATCATCGTCACGGGAATACACGGGCCTGTAATGCATATAATGCGCTGGAACAGGCTGCCGTACTCGACGGTGAGCGGATCGCTTATAAACGCTTTGACTACCGGCGCGGCGCATGTGAGCAGAAAAACCGTTCCCAGCACCGCGACAATTAAACTGTAGGCGAATGTTGTCTTTACCGCCGACATCATGCGCTTAAAGTTCCGTGATGAATAGTTGTAGCCGATAAGCGGGATCACGCCCTGCGATATGCCGGTGGCAACGGCAAAGTTGAGCAAGTCAACCTTTTTCGCTATTCCTATGCCCGCGACAGCCTCGTTGCAGTAGGAAACCATAAGGCGGTTCATGCATACGTTTGAAAGCACGCCCATAATGTTCATGATACAGCTCGGCAAACCAACCAGAAGCACCTCGGACGCGATTTTGTTTTTCAATGTGTAATGCCGCGGATCAAGCGTCAGCACGGTGGCGCTGCCCTTTTTGACAATAAACACGGCAAAGTATACTGTCGCGGTCAGGTTGGACAGCATGGTTGCTATTGCCGCGCCTGTAATTTCGAGACGGAACAGGAAAATAAAAATCGGATCGAGGATAATGTTCAAAATACCGCCCATAGTTATTCCAAAGCTCGCCTGTTTCGCGTAACCCTCCGCGCGCACAAGATGCGCGAGAGCGGCGCTTAAAACCGTCGGCACCGCGCCGACCGTGATAGCCCAGAAAGCGTAGCTGCAGCAAAAATCGTATGTATCGTTGTCCGCTCCGACTGCCCGCAGGATCCATGACCTTCCGAGAAAAATGAATATTCCGTACAAAAACGCGATGACCGCCGCAGTCCAGATACAAAATGCCGATACGTTTTTCGCTTTATTTCTGTTACCCGCGCCGAGGGAGCGCGAAATAAGGCTCGCGCCGCCGATACCGAACAGGTTTGCCATGCCGGTGAGCAATATAAAAGGCGGCATACACAGAGACGCCGCCGCGACCTGATTGGGATCGCCCGTCTGACCTATAAAAAACGTGTCCGCCATGTTATATATAACGGTGATAAGCTGGCTGATTACCGTCGGCACGACGAGATATATCACAGCGCGGCTCACGGGTTTTTCTTCAAATAACTCCTTGTTGCTGTCCACAGTCAATTCCTCCGATACGTAAAATCGTCAATATTCGTCACTCTAAGCTTATTCCTCCACATGGATCACCATTTGCTCTATTATTTTTTTAACGTGGTCGTCGTCAATGGAGTAAAAAGCGTTTTTACCGTCGCGGCGTGATTTTATGAGCCGCGCCTGACGCAGCGTTTTAAGCTGGTGGCTGATTGCCGACTGGCTCATGTCGAGCTTTTCCGCGATGTCGTAAACGCACATCTCCTTGTCAAAAAGCGTCCACAATATACGTATTCTTGTATTATCGCCGAATACCTTGAACATATCGGCAAGCTTTGTCGTAAGCTCGTTGTCGGGTACTTGGTTTTTTATTTTCTCTATAACCTGCATATTATACTGGCATGACTGACACATATCCATTTTTACCACTCCATTCATATGTTCATATATTCATATATATTATATACAAATTTAACCGATTTGTCAAATTTGCTGTAATAATTTGTAAATACTCGCATATAAATATAACATATAAAAGCAAAACTTATCATAAAATTGTAACATTTGTAATAAAATTGTAATAAAACTATTGACAATGTAACAAATTTGTATTATAATGTGTGATAAGTAACGAAAGGAGTACTTACTTTTTATGGTTACAAAGGAAGAAAACAGAAAGGAACTGCTGAAAGAGCTGCGTGAAAACCGCGAAAAGAAACGGCAAAAAAAAATTCGCGCAAGAGCGCGTCGGCGCGTTATAGCGCTTATCACTGCGGTAACAGTCGTATGCGTCACTCTCGGCATAGTTTACAGTGTTTCGGCAAAGGAAGTTACCATAACGGAGATAAACGAATTTACGGGACTTAAAGAATCGCATAAGGTGGTGACGACCGGAGGAAACGTCGAGGACGTGCTGAAGGACCGCGGGTTATACGTCGGCGAGGACGATAGACTGAATGTTCCGCCGGACAAGCCTGTGTGCGACAATGACGATATTGTCCTCACGCGCGGCAAGCGCGTGACGATAAAGGTCGGTGACACAGAGAGCGTTGCGACGGTTACGAAAGCCGACGCGACAGACGCTCTTGTCGAAGCGGGATACGCGCCCGGAATGTACGACAGCATCACGACGGACGGCGACACGATAGAGCTTGTGTCGGTAAGCCATACCGAGGAAACCACGACGGAAGCTATCGCGCGTGACGTGACGTACGTCGACGATCCCGAGCTTCCGCAGGGAAGCGAGGTCGTGATAGACGAGGGTGAGGACGGCGTAAAGGAAATACAGCATAAGGTTACGTATCTGAACGGCGCGGAGTCCGAAAGGACTACGCTCGGTGAAAATGTTACCGAGCAGCCGCGCAGTAAGGTTATCGCGCGCGGAACGGCTCAGCCGGAGCAGAAAACGTCTGAGGAAAGAACTGAGAGCGCCGGCGTGAGTGATAACGGCGGCACTGTCAACGGACACAGATACAAGAAGAAATATACAATGACAGCCACCGCTTACAGCAACAGCCCGAGCGAAAACGCGGGCTACACGGTAAGCGCGATGGGTAATACGTTAAGATACGGAATTGTCGCCGTAGATCCGAATATAATACCGCTCGGCTCGACAGTATACGTAACGGCGCCGGACGGCTCGTGGGTTTACGGAGTGGCGAGTGCGGAGGATACGGGCGGCGCCATAAAGGGCAACAGGATAGATTTATGCTACCCGTCGGGCGCCGCAGGCTTCGGAAGAAGAAGCTGCGTCGTTTATGTGCTTGAATAATAAAGCCTTACGCTCACTTTATCATTTCAATCAAATCGCCGATACAGTCCTCGAACATCACGCCGTACCAATGCTCTTTTTCGTGACCGAGCGTGTGTTTTATGCAGTCGACGGTAAAATCGACCGCGACTTTTATCGCTCTGCCCATGTCAAAGCCCTTTACGAGCGCGCCGGAAAGCGTCGCGGAGAACACGTCGCCGGTGGAATGGAAGTAACCGGGGATATTGTCGCTGAAATACGACGAAAATTCGCCGGTGACGCGGTTGTAGGACATTACGCCCTGAGAGTTTTTGTCGAAGCTCACGCCCGTGAGAACGACTATATCCGAGCCGAGCTCCGCGAGACGCGTGAGAAGCTCCTTTATGCTTTTTTCGTCATAGCTGTCGCCGAGGTAGTCCTCGCCCAGAAGCAGAGCCGCCTCGGTGAGGTTCGGCAGTATCACGTCGGCTTTTTTGCACAGCTTTTTCATCTCGTGCGCGAAGCCATCGTTGAAGCCCTTGTAGTATTCGCCCTTGTCGCCCATTACGGGATCGACGATTATAAGGTTGTCGTCTGTGCCGAAATCGTCCATGAAGTCAGACACGATTTTTATCTGCTCGAAAGAGCCGAGGTAGCCGGTGCAGATTGCGTCGAGGCGGAGCCCTAATCGCTTCCAGTGCGCCGAAATCTGCGGTATGTCGGACGTGAGGTCGCGGTACGTGTAGCCCTCAAAGCCCGTGCCGGTGTGCGTCGAAAGCACCGCCGTCGGTATGACGCACGTCTCTATACCCATCGCCGACGTTATCGGAAGCGCCGCTGTCAGCGAGCATTTTCCGAAGCATGATATGTCTTGTATTGATACTATTCTTTTCATATATTTTCTACTCCCGTTTATTGCTCAATAATTCTACATCATTTTTACCGATATGTCAATAACAAAGTGTCTGCCGCTTTGACGGAGGCTTTTTTTTGTTCCCGTAACCGCTTCGCGGCGCAGGTCTTGCTTTTTGCGCGCGGGAATGGTATAATTCTTTTGCGTACGCGTAAGCGGCGAGCTAAAGGGGGATACGGATATGAAGATTAAAAGGCTTGACGGAGATTTTACGATATGCAAGGTCACGGATTTTTCGGAGGTGGATTTTGAGGCGGAATACTGCTTTACGGCTAAAACCGATGAAGAAAATTCCGTTGTGTGCCTGACGCGCGGCACGCCGAAAAATACCGTCGCCCGCGAGGACGGCTGGCGCGGTTTTCGCGTAGAAGGCGTGCTGGATTTTTCACTCGTCGGCATACTGGCGAAAATTTCGTCATTGCTCGCGGAGGAGAATATAGGATTGTTCGCGGTCTCCACGTACAACACGGATTATATTTTTGTAAAGAAAGAAAATGAGGCGGCGGCTCTGCGCAAGCTGCAAAACGCTCTGTAAACTGTTGATTTTTCTTTGATTTTGTGGTAAAATACCGTTGAAGTCCGCGGTACGGAAAGGGGCGATAAAGATGTACAGTCTTGCGATATGCGACGATGACAGGGATTTTTGCTCTTCGCTTGAAAAATCCCTGCGCGGTTTTTTTGCCGCAAAAAACATGGAATGTGCAATCTCATCCTTTGCCGACACGCAGTCGCTCGACGCTTCCGTGATGGGCGGCGATAATTACGATTTACTGTTTCTCGACATAATGTTCAAGCAGGATAATGGAATGAATTACGCGAAATATCTTCGCGACAGGGGATATAAGTTTGACATTGTTTTCATAACAACGTCAAAGGAGTACGCGGTCGAGAGCTTTGACGTCAACCCGCTCTATTACTTGATAAAGCCGATAGAGCAGCAAAAACTGACGGCTGCGCTGCGGCGCTTCTTTGAAAAGAACGCGCCTCGGTACATATGCTTTAGTTCGCTCGGCGGCACGATAAAAATAAAGCTTTCGGATATATATTACTTTGAAATTTACGGGCATCGGGTTCTTATTCACAAAAGCGACGGAACTCAGTCGGATATCCGCGGAACGCTGAAGGATATAGAGTCACAGCTTCCGCCGGCAATGTTCATACGCCCGCACAGAAGCTACATCGTCAACACCGAGTACATCACCGAGATTATGCACTATAACATAAAAATCGCAAACGGCGACTCCATTCCCATAAGCAGGTCGCTGTATAATAAGATTCAGTACGAATTTGTGGATTACCTTGCCGAAAAGGAATTGTTTGTATAAAAATACGATGCTTCCGATGGGATATATCTGCTAAGTAAAGAAACAGCATACCGTGTTAATTTAACACGATATGCTGTTTAAATATTTCTGCCGTCAGTTTGAGGTGATCTCAGCTTCTGCCGCCTCGCACAATGGGTGCATACCGTTAAGACTGTCCCAGATGAATACCTTGACCGATTTCGCGTTTTCGCCCGAAACACTTACGGGAACTGATGTGTCGGTTGACTTAACCTTGGTCATGGAAGTGCCCGTAACCGCACCGTCTTGATTATATAATACGCAGATTAGATTTGTTGTGTACGGAATGTTCCCAACGACAGTGTTAAATGTGCACATGCCGTCACTGTAGCTTATAGATTCAATCACCGGCTTCTCCGGCATGGGTATTTCCGTGGTGTTGTAGTGAATGGCGGCGTTTGTGAGATAAGAGTTGCCGCTTGCGATATTCATAGCATTCCATTCATCTTCCGTACCTTCATAATAAACGTCACTTATATTTTCTGAATAATTAAATGCTCCTGACGAGATTGTCGTCAAACTTTTAGGCAAAATAATATATTTTAGATTATCGCAGCTATAAAACGAATTATATCCAAGCTCCGTAGTGCCGTTCTTGATTTCTAACTTAAATATATTATTGCAATTATAAAATGCATATTCATCTATGGATTTTATATTCTCATGTATTGTTATATTCGCAAGACTGCTACAGCCCGAAAATGTCCATTGTTCAATTTGTTCTACCCCTTGAGGTATATTAAATTCCCGAAGACTTATGCAATCCTGAAATGCAAATGAACCTATTTTTGTTATTCCGTCCGGCAAAATTATATTTTCAAGATTAGTACATCTGCTAAAAGTATTCATTCCCAATTCCGTAATATTCGGTGGAATTGTTATTGTTTTTATGGACGCGCATCCCGAAAACGCACTGTGACCTATTCTTACAACATTGTCCGGAATATTTATATTATTAAGTTTTTCACATAAATAGAACGCACCTGTTTCAATTAAAGTTACCTCGGCAGGTATTTTAACTTCCAATAAATCCTTACACCCATAAAACGCGCTCATGCTTACTGTTGTCACGGTATCGGGAATAACATATTTGCTGCAGATTTTATCTTTACTGTATGATAGAAGCTCTGTATGATTTTTGTCAAAAAGAACTCCGTCAATATCGGAATAATTCGGGTTATCTTGGCTTACACGTATGTTAAGATTACCACAACTGACAAAAGCACCTGTTCCTATATTGGTTACATTGCTTGATATATTTATTTCGGGTAATTTTACGCATTCGGAAAAAGCGCCGCCGCCTATATCCGTTACAGTATCGGGCAGAGTTACGCTTTCAAGCTCCGTGCATTGACTGAACGCATTTTTACCTATGTTAACAGCACCGTCCTTTATAACTACGGATTTTATATATTCTTTATTCGCATCCCACATAGAATCGTCAAAATCATACATCTTACCTGTTCCGCTTATTACAAAAGAGCCGTCGCCAGAAAGCGTCCATGTTAAATCATCACCGCACTTTCCGGAGGTTTCTTCCTGAGAATTGTCAAATGCCCAGTGTATTTTTATGTCTCCGTCATATAACTTTTCGTTTCCGTCTCGGCGTATTTGAACGGCTTTCCATTGACTTTTTGTGCCGCCATAATAGAACTCATTAAGCGGACATCCAGACAATGCGAATTCATCAATAAATGTAACGCTATCAGGCATAACTAACTTATTCAGCATTTTACAATTACTAAACACATGTGCGCTTAATGAGGTCACACCGTCTTTTATGATAACCTCTTCAATCCCTTTGCTTTGACAAAATGCATCTTCTCCGGTGTTGCAAGGGAGCGTAATCTTTTTTAGGGAATGACACTGAAAAAATGCGTAATCTCCTATACTCTCCAATGTGTCTGGAAATTCAATATCCTTTAGTGATGCGCAGTCTGAAAATGCATGTTCTTCAATATCCATAAGTCCACTGGGCAGAGTTACAGATGTAAGATTTGCACAATGACTAAATGCATATCCGCCTATTACCTTTACTTTGTTGGGTATATGAATATTTTCAAGAGATGAACAATCCGAAAATACCCCTTCGCCTATCTCTTCAACACTTTCCGGAATCTCGATTGTTTTTAATGATTTACAACCATAAAAAGCGTAATCCGCTATTGACGTTACACTATCGGGAATTGAAACCTCCGTAAGATAAGTACAGTCATCAAAGGCGGAACTTATGTTGGTTACTCCTTCCTCGATCACAGCTTTTTTTATTGAATTTCTTATTTGTTCATTGGTAACCCAATCGGGAAGGTTGGACGACATCGCTCCCTGTCCTGATATAGTTAAAGTACCCTCGCTATCAAGCGTCCATGTAAGATTGTCATATTCGGCACCGGCCGTACCGCTGTATATAATGTCCGTCGCATATGCATATATGGAAAATGCGGTAAATATTATTGCAGTAAACAATAATCCCAAAATTCCTTTTTTCATTTCTTCTACCTCCGTTAAAATAATATGAATGTAACTTTTTTCGCACATAAAATGCGTGGCATAAATCCACGCCACGCACAAAAACGCGGCTTAGATTTAATGTTACCACACATTTTTCGTTACCATATCAGAAACACTATAAAGTATTATTTATCATAACCAAAGCATTCCAATATTTAAGCCGACGCTTTTTACAAAGCTTAGCTTTGATATGATAAATAAAAAATATACAAAATACAGATATTACAAACCGAATATCTAAAATTGAATATTAAAAAATAATACTATATAAGCGTTATATAGTAACAAAAAATAATGTGGTATCTTCATTATACCACATTTTACGTATAAGTCAATAATCAGGAATTAAAATTATTATTCTGCGCGTTTATATTTCTTAAACTTATTAAAAAATCAGACAAGTATAATACAATGGGATTTTATACGTCAAATTTCATATAAAATCCGCTTTTTACGGAGAAGGACGTATTGTCGCGGTCGATTTTTACGACGCCGCCGTATTTTTCGGCGATGCGTTTCATATTTTCCAGACCGTAGCCGTGGGTGCGGCTCTTTCTTGCTTCCGCTTCGGGGTAGTGCGCGCTGTTTGCGCAGCTTATAAAGAGGTAATTTCCCTTTATATACATTGTCGTCTTTATATACCGTTTCTCCGACGCGTCAACCTTCTCGCAGGCGTTCAGCGCGTTCTCGAACATATTCGTGATAAACACGCATAGATCCGTGTCAGCTATCGGCAGCGTTTCGGGCAGGTTTAAGCTGTATTCCGTTTCCACACCGAGCGACTTCGCCCGTTCAAGATACGTACCCGCGATTATATTTACCATAGTGTTTTTGCTGTAGCGTCCCTTGGGAAGCTCGTCGTATTCGTCCGTCAGCGCGGCGGCGTACTCGCGCGCCTTATCGGTATCGCCCTCCTGAAGCATACCCGACAGGACGACCATGTGGTGACGCATTTCATGCCTTGCGGCATACGTCGCTTCCTCCGACGCCGCTATGCGCTTGTAGCTTTCCATCGCGTAACGGTTCTGCTCCGACAGCACGTTTATAAGCTCTCTCGTGCGCAGCGTTCTTTTCACAAATTCGATTATTACAGCCGACGTGACGGTAACGGCGCAAACGTACGACACGAACAGCATCAGCGGGTAGAAATAGCCTACGAGCGGCTCTACCAATACTTGCTGCATATATACGCCTATATTGCCTCCCCATTCCGCGCTCTTTATAATTATACGGCTTATTATGGCAATTATGGCAATTCCGGCGTACACAAGGTCGGATTTTGTCGGATGCTTCTTCTTTTTCAGCTTTATTTCAACGATTGCAAATGCCGCAGCCAGCGCATACAAAATCAGTATTATCGGAGCGGAGGCCTGAGCGAAAAACGGACCGTACATTATTCTGTACCGTATCAGCCGTATAAAGTCGTACACGAACCACGCTCCCGTCGCGGAAGCCAATATCCACCGCCGCCACGACGTCAGGCTGAACGCCGCGAACATCAAAAGCGGCGCCATATACAGCTCGCAGATGAAATCAAGCATATTCAGCTTATCGGTAAAAATGCTGTACGAGCCCGCCAGGGAAGAAAATGCCTGCTGTATTGTCAGCATAAAATAAAACAGCGTCAGAAGCAGCACCTTTTTGTCCGGCTTGCCGTTCGATATGTCAAGGACGTATACAAGCGCGGTCAAAAAGGCGAGAATCGCGCACAGCGTCGCGCCGGCGACAGGCGGAACGTTCTCCACCGACGTTATGGCAAACGACGCGTCAACGCTGGTCATGTAGGGGAAAACGGGAATTATCTGATCCGTTTCGGCAGGGAAGTACGTAATCACCGTGAGATCCTTGCCAAGGTAATCGTCCGGCAGGAAAAACTCCGTCGTTTCCGACGAAGCGGGTGCGAGCCCGTCCGTAACGACAAACCCCGCCTCGTCCCTCGGCGCACCCTCGAAGCTCGTGTAAAGCATTTCACCGCCGAGCAGTATGTCAACTCCGCAAACCGCGTCGTACAGGTACACTCCAAGCTGCGCGCCGTCAATTTGCTCATTTATTGTCCGCGTCGCCTTTACAGCGCGGCACGTTTCACCGGGAAAGCTTACGGTAAACTCGTCAATAAGCTCGGGTGAGGCAGGTCTCGCTTCAGAGCCGGTAATAAGCTCATATTCCCAGCCCATATCGGGCGACGGGTTCATGGATATATCCTTGATATTTGTCCTGCTGAGCAGCACAAACACCGCGACAAGCATAACAAGGACGGCTGCCGCGATAATTCCGCCGAATATGTATTGTTTTTTCTGTGACGAGCCCATCGCGCGCCATCCTTTCCGATGTCGTTTCACTTACAGAGCTTATATAAATTTAAGCGCGTTGATCGCCGTGTCGATCTGCGGTATGATTACATCCTTAATGCTCTGCACCACACCTTTCGCGCGCTCCTCATACGAGCTGACTTTGCTCTTTACGATAAGGCGCAGATATGCGTAGCGCACTTGCGCGAATACGTTCATGCCGTCAATCGCGGCCTTAAACTGCTTATCCGTCAGACCTCCGAAATATTTTTCGTTGAACCTTTCAATAAGTCTTTTGCACATGTCCGCGCTTATGCCGAGATACCGCATAGTGTCGGCGTCGCCGCGCTTGGGCATCTCAGTGTACGCGTAATAAATATTGCACAGGTCGTATATCGGGTGCCCGCACATTATCTCGTCCATGTCGATAAGCAGCAGCTCACCGTTTTGAATCATGATGTTGCGCGCGTGCAAATCGCCGTGAACCATCGTGTTCCTGTCGGGTATCGCGTCAAAAAGACGCATAAGCTCGCCGTATTCCGCTTCCGTCAGGTAATCCCTGACTTCCGCGAATACCTTGCGGTACAAATCGTTGGCGCGCGCGGAAATAATATCGCTCACGTCCGTTGAGTGCACGGTCTTTACCAGATTTATATACTTTTCCGCGTACTCGTCGAATTTTTCGGGATTAGCCGTAAGCGCGTTCGCCAGCGTGTCCGACTTTATAAGCTCGAACACCACGCCGTAACGGTCGCCGCACTTTACCATATCGTATGAAATCGCCGTCGGAACGCCTTTTATAAACGCCTGCTTCGCGTAATTCATCTCTCGCTTTATCGTGTCGGTTCCGGCTGACTTGTACACCTTTATAATAGTCTCGTCGTCTATGCGGTACACTATTCCGAAGCCGCCTTCGCCGATTTTTTCACAGCCGTCCACCGATATTTCGCGCAGCGCCTTTTCTACGTCGATTATCTCGGAAAAGCCCGTAATTTCAAATATTTCGTACACCTCCGGCGACGCGTTTATGACCTTTGAATTATCTATCGTCTTTTTGAGCTTTAATATAATACGAAGTCCCGCGCTCGATATGTATTCCGTGTCCGAAGCGTCAAGCACAATGCCCTGCGCGCCGCTTTCTTTAATAAGGTCAAATATTTCCTTTTCGACCTCCGCGGCGTTGTTTGAGTCAATTCTGCCGCACAATTTAATCGTTAAAATTCCGTCGTTGCAAATGCTTTCCATTTTAACTCTCCTCGCAAATTTAATTTCCGAATATATAAATCCATTTTAATTTTACCTTGTTTTGCTCAAAAAATCAATACCGTGGCGTGAAATGCCCTGTATATGGCATAAATTTTTCTTGAAAGGCTGCACGGAGAAGTGGTACAATACAAATGAAGCAATATTGACCTTAAGGAGGATAAACCATGAATAATTTAGCGAAACGCGTACTCGCCGCAGTTGCCGCGTCGTCGGTTATTTTGACCGCCGCGTGCTCCGGCGGCGTGACGCAGGAAAAAGAGGAACAGCCGCCGACTGTTTCACTCGAAACGCAGGCGATAGAGATTGACGGGGTGGGCAACGCTCGTCAGCTCGGCGGCTACGTATGCGCCGACGGCAGGAAGATAAAGGACGGCGTGCTTTTAAGGAGCGCCGCGCTGTCCACGCTTACGGACGATGGCGCGAAAACGCTCGCCGAAAAGTATCATTTAAGGTACGTGTTCGATTTCAGAACGGAAACGGAGCGCGAAGCGCAGCCCGACAAGGAGGTTGAGGGCGCGGAAAATGTATGGCTGCCGGTGTTCACGTCGTCGTTGTACGATGATGAAACAAAGGCCGCGATAATGGAGGCAAGAAAGACGAACGATCCCGAGCAGACGTACATAACGCTCGCGAAGCACAAGGGACTTTCGACGATATATTCAAAGATGCTCCTGAGCGACGAGGGCAAAAAGGCGTACTCGGAGTTTTTCGATAAGCTGCTCACCGTCGGCGACGGAGAGGCTGTGCTGTGGCACTGCACGCAGGGCAAGGACAGAGCGGGCATGGCTGCCGTGCTGCTCCTGTACGCGCTCGGCGCGGACGAGGATACAATCAAACAGGACTATCTTTTGACAAACGATTCGTACAAGGACTTGATTGCGCAGAGTGAAGCGCGTGCGGCGGAGCTTGGTCTTAACGAGGACGAGACAAAGGAATATGTCGGAACAGCCGCGGCGGTATACGAGGATTTCTTTAACATTGCGATTGACAGTGTTAAAGCGGAGTACGGCTCTGTCGAGGCTTATCTCACCAACGGTCTCGGCTTAACGGACGGCGACATAACGGCTCTGCGCGATAAATTCCTTGAATAACGTATCTGGGAGACATTTATGAAAAATATTCTGTTTGTAAACACATGCGTGCGAAAGCAGTCGCGCACAAACGCGCTTGCGCGCTGTCTTATCGACACGTTCGGCGGCAGCGTCACGGAAATACGTCCCGATTTGGTCGGACTGAAGCCGCTCGGCGAGGGTTCACTCAATCGACGTGAGGAACTGCTTGCGGCGGGTGACTTTGACGCGGCGGAGCTTAACGCGGCGAGACAGTTCGCCGCCGCCGATATAATCGTGATTGCCGCGCCGTACTGGGACTTGACGTTTCCCGCGCTGCTTAAAATTTACCTTGAAAACATCACGGTATGCGGCGTGACGTTCCGCTATACCGACGAGGGTATTCCGGAGGGCTTGTGCCGCGCGGAAAAGCTGTATTACGTGACGACCTCGGGCGGACCGATTATACACAATTTCGGCTTTGAATATGTCGACGCGCTTGCGAGGGAGTTTTACGGCATAAGGGAAACGCGCTTTATTTCCGCCGAAGGACTTGACATAATCGGTGCGGACGCCGAGGGAATACTTAACGACGTGATGCGTAAAATCAAAAACGCATGACAGATAAAAGACAAAAAACAGACCGCAGTGCGGTCTGTTTTTTAATTTTTACGCGAAATTCTTTTTAATAACTATATCCACATTCCTGCCGATAACGCCAACGATTACGTCGTCCGCGAGGTTGGCGATTATGGACTTTTCAAGCTCGTCCCATGCGTCGCTGTCCTTGTTGTCGTCGGCGCACTCCTTGTAGCTGCTCAGCGACCACGCGTGGAGCCACCTGTCGTCATAAGCGTTCGCGGAGCACACGCCCATGTCGTAAAAATCGTAATATTCGTCGCCGCCCGACACCTTCGCGGTTTCGAGGTAGCCGTCGAGCATACCTTCCGCGACAAGTCTTATCTTATTTATAATGCCCTTCGACGCGGCGTTTTTGCCCGACTTTGAAAGGGAAAGAATGTCCTCCTTGTCGAACATCGACAGACGCTCCGCCTTGATCGACGCGTGAAGCTCGAAATTGTTTCCTTCATTTTCAATCCAGAACTTACCGCTGCCGACTTCCAAAAGCTCCGGCAGCATACCCACAAGCTCCTCCGCGAGAAGCCTTAACTGCAGAGCCTGTTTTTTGGGAAGCTTGTTGTACTCGGCCGACTTTTCAACCTCGGCAAATATTGCGCCGAATGTTTCCTTATCGCTTGAAATCGTACAAATATCCGTTTTCATGTTTTTCCTTCTTTCTGTATTTTATGAGTTCAAAGCCATTACAAGCTTCAAAATATTTTTATTGTTTTCATACTTGTAGTCCATGCTTTCGGTCATTTGTTTAACCATGAAAATCCCCAGACCGCCTATCTGACGCTCCTCGGCTGACAGCGTTATATCGGGATCCTCCTTTTCGAGCGGGTTGTACGGCTGACCGTCGTCCTCGAACGTCAGATTCAGCTTGTTTTTCTCTATCGAATAGGAAATCTGCGCCGTTTTCGCCTTGCTGTAATTGATTATGTTCGAGGCAATTTCGTCTATCGCAATGCTCACCTTGCTCGAAATTTTCGGAAGCACGTCGAGCTTCGACGTAAGCTGATCCGCAAAATCACTCACAGCCACGCCCGCGTCCTTGCCCGGGATAAACGAGAGTTTGTCGTCGCCCTTTATAAAATTCAGTCTGAAGCTCACCATCGTAATATCGTCAAACTGCGGCGCGTCGCCGACGAAGCGGTCTATGTCCTTCTTGACATCCTCGCAGATCGACTTTACGTCGGTATTGCCGAGCGAGTTTAAGAAACCGACAAGTCTGTCCTCGCCGTAAAGCTGATCGTTCTTGTCCGTCGCCTCGGTAACGCCGTCGGTGTAAAGGTAAATCCGGTCGCCGGGGGAGAGCTGTATTTCGGTCTTTCTGTATTTAAGCCCTTCCATACCCGCAAGAACAAATCCTGCGCGCATTTTTTCGTAATCGAATTTACCGTCCGCGCGCTTTATGACGGGCGGATTGTGTCCCGCGTTCGCGACGCTCATAATACCCGTTTTCAAATCGACTATCGCCATCCACGCCGTCACAAACATACCCGCGTCGTTGTTTTCGCAGAGCTTCGCGTTCGCCTGCGTGAATATGTCGTTGACCTCAAGACCGCTCTCGGCGAGGTCTTTTATAATGGTCTTAGCCTTCATCATAAACATCGCCGCCGGAATACCCTTGCCCGATACGTCCGCGATAAGAAAGGCGATCGTGGAGTCGTCGAGCATATAGAAGTCGTAGAAATCGCCGCCGACCTCCTTCGCCGTGTGCATTTGAGCGTATATGTCAAATTCTCTGCGGTTGGGGAACGGGGGGAACACCGACGGAAGAGCCGAGCTTTGTATCTGCTTCGCGAACTCAAGCTCCGCGTCGATCCGCGCCTCCGCCTCGGCGATGTAGCGCTTTAACGTATCGACGGTGGAGTTAATATCGTCCGACAGTGACGCGAATTCCTCGTTGTCGCGCACGTCGACCGTAACGTCGAGGTTGCCGTTCGTGATTTTCGACAGCGCGCGGTTTACCTCGTTCAGATTGTCTATGATAAGCTTCTTTATGAGGAAGTACACGAGCGCGAACAGAGCCGCGAAAATCAGCAACTCCATAAACGAGCTTAGGTACACCGAAACGTCGCGCATAAACAGCGCTTCCTCCTCGCCGATCACGCCGACGATATAATAGCCCTCCGCGAACTCGTATTCGCCCAGATACGGCTTGCCGTTAACCTCCGTGCCGAATATGGTATTTTCCGCGTACTTTTCGGTATCGACCCGTATGCCGAGGCTCGCGAGGTTGTAGCCGGTGTAATCCGTGCCCTCGCTCACTATGTTCCACTCCTCGTCGCAGATAACGATAAAGCCGTTCTCACCTATGTGGCGGTTTGTCGCTATTTTTTTAACGGTGCTGTCAATATCGGCGCGGAACTCGTTCGCGTCGTAGCCGACCTGCAGGAATCCGCCGTCTTGGAGCGACACGCCGCCGTATTTGTACGCGACGCTGCTGTCGTAGGACTGCGGGCGGTACTCCTGCGCGAACGACTTATGCGTGCCGTCAAGGAGTATGAGAAACTCCGCCGACTGCTCGCCGCTTGCCATATCAAAGCCGATATAATGCGGAACGTTTGTGTTCACGATTATGCCGTTATCGTCGATAATATGAATTTCCGCGACCTTGTACTTGTCCGCGAGCGACTGCAGAAACTCCGCGCTTTTATCGTTTGACGCGATATAGTCGTTCTTTATGAGGTTTGTTTTATTGAGCAGGTTTTCGTCCGACGTATCCTGAATATCCTGATTAACATCGTCGATGCTCGTCTTTATGACCGTTTCCGTCTCCGTGTTGGACATTTGACTTTGCAGCATATATGTATACGTGCTTGTCAGCACGTACGCCACGACGATACATATAAACAGCCATGTCTGGAACGTACGCGAAATCTGCTTTTTTCCTATATGCTGCGTGCCCTTTTCCTTGCCGAGCAGCGATATTGCAAGCACCGCCGCGCCGACCGAAAAGCCGTTGCAGAGCATCATCGGCAGCGAGCATACCTTTACGAAGCCGAACGCCGTACTCGGATCGTTCGCGTTTGTGAAGAAAATCATCAGCATGTGTATGACTTCACAAATCATGCCTATACCGAGACCGTAGATCCAGCCCGGCTTTTTATTGTCGAACATGAATTTCCTGAGCGCCGCCGCGATAAAGCCGGCAAGAGCCGTGGAAATCGAGCACGCAAGCTGCGTGTACGCTCCCGTAAGCCCGAAAAACGCCGAAATATACCGGTACAAGCCGCCTATGATACCGGCGATAATACCCGCCGGCGCGCCGAATATAAGACCGGCGCAGAGCGGAGCCGCGTCGCGGACGTTCATGATCGTGCCGTCGCCGATGTCCACACCGGCGATACTTGTACTCGCGAACGACGCCATCGCGCCGAACAGAATACCTATAATTATCTGTTTCTTCTTATATCCTATCCGCCCGAACGCGGTCTTTTTTTCGGCGATATATATCAGTACCGCCAGAATCGCGTTGTAAAGAGCCGTCAGTATAAGTGTAAAAACCATCGGATACACTTCCTTTTATCGAGTTACTCGATTGTGAGAATATCGACAAAGCCGGTAATATCGAATACTTCCATGATTGTTTCGTTAACGCCGGTAATCTTCATCGTTCCCTTTGTGTTCATGATTTTCTGCGCCTTTAAGAGCACGCGGAGTCCAGCCGACGAGATGTACTCAAGGTCGGTGAAGTCCAGGCAAAGCTCCGTCGCGCCGCTAAGAGCCGTGTCGAGAGCCGCCTCAAGCTCGGGAGCCGTAACCGTGTCAAGTCTGCCCGATAAAGCGAGCGTTACTTTTCCGTTTTCGTTTGTTTGATTGATTGTCATAATAAATCTCTCCTTAATATTTATTATATTAAATTTTTACAAATTTAAGCGTATATCAGCGGTCAGAATTTCACCGCGCCTATTAAATTCTTCGCGTTCGGGAAGAATGTCTGTCTGCTTATACCGATAAGCGTTTCCTTTAGCTGCTGCGGGTTTGACTTGTTCACGGCTGACGCGACGGTGAATTTCATCATGCCGAACGCCGTAAGAAGTCCGTTCATCTTCTTAAGCCCCTCTTCTCCGAGAGAGCCGAACCGCGCCTTTACGAGATCGTTCCACAGCCGCACGCCGGTCTCGTAGTCTATGCCCATTATCTGCACCGCTCTTTCGGGCGCTCTGCTTCCCGCGATTACGTGCGTCAGCGCCATTCCCATATAATCGAAAACGGGGTGACCGTACGTGATGTCAGCCATGTCGATAAACACAAGCTCGCCGTCCTGAACCATCACGTTTTTCGGGTGAATATCGCCGTGGACGAACGTGTTCCTGTCGGGAACGCTGTTTATTATCTCGTGAAGAATACCTATTTCATCAGCCGTGAGCAGCTCCGCCATTTCGTCAGCCCATTGGTTGTATAAACCCTTAATATTCGACAGGCGGTCCGTGTCCGCCTCGGTCGTGTGGAGCGTGTTCACAAGCTCGATATACTTCTTTGAATATTCGTCGTACTTGTCGGGATTCGCGGCGAGTACATTGCCGAGCGTGTCGGCGTTTAAAAGCTCGAACACCGAGCCGTAGCAGCTGCCGCACTTAACAACGTCGAACGGAATAGCCGTCGGAACCCCTGCCACAAACGCGTTTCTCGCGTACTCTATTTCACGCTCTATCTCCGTAAGCGGCTCCGTTTCGGCGTACATCTTTAATATCGTGTCGCCGTTAAGACGGTAAACCGTGCCGTGACCGCCCTTGCCGATTATCTCGCAGCCCTCGACCGAAATCTCTCGGAACGCCTTTTTCACGTCGATAATGTCGATAAAGCCGGTTATACTGAAAATATCGTATACCTCGGGCGACGCGTTTATTATTTTAGAATCCGCAACGGTCTTTTTGAGCTTTAATACAACTCTCAGTCCCGCGCTTGAAATATATTCGGTGTCAGCCGCGTCGAGAACGACGCTTTCTGCGCCGCACTCCCCGATCGCCGCGAACAATTCCTTATCGACGTCGGACGCGTTGTTCGAGTCGATTCTTTTCAATAATTTAACTGTCAAAATTCCGTCACTGTAAGAGTGTTCCATACGTGTCCATTACCTCCATATTATTTTATAACCACGGCATGGCTTAAATTTCCGAGCCACGTCGAGCCGTTTGCGCGAAGCGTCGAAAGGTCGTTTACTATAACGCTTCTCGGCTTTACAATCACGCCCGGTTGATCGGGCGGTACGAGCGAGCTTACATCGTTTATCGTGTAATACAGCCCGTTGTCCTTGCCGAGGTAGAGCATCTCGTGTCCCGGGAATATCAGTATCGCGCCCGCCGGAAGCGTGTCGAGGACGGCTTTTTTCTCGTCGTCCGTCATATCGGACATAACCGTCACGTCAGCCGGCATCGCCGACTGCCACGTCGTATTTCTCGGAATTTCGAGACCGAAGCAGCGGTATACCTCACGCGCGTAAGACGAGCAGTCCTGCGAATTCATCATACCGCCCCAGCCGTAGCGGTTGCCGAGCGACTTAAAAGCCTGCGTGACAACGTTCGCGGTCGAGTAGGGGAGGTAGCCGACATTCACGTCGCGGTTCGCGGGAATGAGAGCGTCCTTTTGGTAAAAGCTTCCGTCCCCGTTCCGCGCGGGCATTTTAACGACGTAATTGTTCCACGGCAGCCTGTATGATACCGTGCCGGTCTCGTCCGTAACGAGCGGCAGAACCGTTCCCATCGTAAGCATTTTCTCGTTCAGATCCGCGTCCGCGCTCGGCTCGAGATACACCTTTTCGCCGGTCACAACGAGAATATTTTCCGGATTTCTGTAATTCTCCCATTCCGCCTTATTCGCACAAACCCCTATATCCTCGGTCGGGACCCAGCCGGAGCAGCATTGGCTTCTCGCCATTGTGAATTTGCCGTCACCGGTCGTGAACAGCAGCACGAGCGGCTCGTTCACCGCCACACCGCTCGAAACGAGGTTATCCCATTCGGGATCGGACGGATCATCGGACAGATAGTCCTCGTACGGGTACGCCTTCATGACAGTCCTGTTTACCGCGAAGCCGAATCTGTACGGCATTTCCTCCGTTACGGGCGAATTGCGTATATTTTCGCGTATCGCCTCGTAGTAGCTTTCGGGAACGGGTTCGCCGTTTAAGTAAAGTCCCGAGGGTGACGGGAAATTCGCGTTAAGCTCCGCGAGTTCCGTTCCGTTGTATGTACCTTCCACCTTGGCAAGGTCGTTTGTGTACGTTTTGGGAGTTTCGAGTACCGCGCGGTTAAACGCCGCGATTTCCTCCGCCGTCATAACGATCTCGTCCGAGCAGCTTTCCTTTTCGTGCCAGAACGACGCGACGCACATCTCGCTCTTAACATTCGGAGCCTTAACGGTGCTGTCCATATTATTAAGCACGTCGCCCGCTCCGCGCGTGTAGTCCGACATAATGACCTCGCCCACGGGACGAAGGTCGTCACTCCATTGGAACAGCTTGGCTTTTGCCGCGCCGTCGGGAGCGAGAGTGTCGAGCATGTTTTTAAGCTCGTTCTCATCAAATTTTTTCGCGTCTATGAGCGCGCCGCCGTCGTTGTAGTACGCGCATATATACATAACGTCATCTGCCGCGTGCGATACGGGCGCAATGACGGCTGCCGCGATCAGCGCGGCGGCAATGGCTTTAAGTTTCATTTTATTCTCTCCCTTTGCCGCCCGTCGGCGGCAAAAAAATTTATATCCGTCTTTTGTCGTGTCACAGTCAATACACAACAATTATACCACATTTTAATCAAAAAATCAATACTTTGTGCGTGAACGCCGCCCTTTGCGGCGCGAAACGCTTTGCGCTCGGACGTGTAATCACTCAATACCGACCGACCTTCCGCTTACGGGAAAGTCAAAATACGTGTCGGGGTACGGCTCATTCGCGAGCGTGAAGTGCCACCATTCCGTGTCGAGCGGCTTAAAGCCGTTTTCAAGCATTATATCGCGCAGAATGTTTCTGTTCTGTATCTGTTCCTCTGTCAGTTCGCCCGTGTAATCGGGGTGGGAAAGCTCGCCGAAATAGTCGAACGTGCCGCCCATGTCAAGCTCCTTGCCCGTACTCATGTCAAACAGCGTGAGGTCAACCGTGCTGCCCCTGCTGTGACCCGATTTTTCGGCGATGTAGCCCTGATCGAACAGCACCGATTTGTCAAGCTCGGGATAGAAATATGCCTTCATGCGCGTGTCGTCCGTATCCTCCGCCCAATCGACAAAGTTTTGAACGGCTGTCTGCGGACGGTACGCGTCGTAGATTTTGAGCCTGTAACCATTTGCCACAGCGTCGTCCGACGCGTTTTTGAGCGCTGCTGCCGCTTCCTTTGTCAAAAGCGCGCACGGCTCTTCATAGCCGTCAATTCTGTCGCCGACAAAGTTATATGTGGAATAGTACCGTATTTCCATTATCGCGTCGGGAACGGCTTCCGCGAGTGAAACGAAGCCGGACGCGTCCGTTGCCGCCGTCCGGTCCGCGCCCGTGTCCGAGGTGAGCGCGACGCCGCTTATCATCGCGGCAAATTCCGCGCGCGTTATGCCCGCCTTCGGCGCGAGCGTGCCGTCGCCGTAGCCGTGTATAACGCCCGCGCCGCACGCCCACTGCAAAGCGGGAAACGCGTATTCGCTTATTTCGCCAGCGTCGGTAAAGCTTAAAATATTCGTATCCTCACCGACAGATACATCAGCGCCGATGTATTGCATATATCTGTACAGTATCGCCGCGGTCTGCTCGCGCGTCACGTTTTCGTCGGGACGGAACGTGCCGTCCGTAAATCCCGATACTATACCGTTTTCGGCTGCCCACGCGACATACGGAGCGTAGTACGCGTCCGCGTCAACGTCTGTAAATGCCGTCGGGCCGTCAGCCGCTTCAGCCGCACCCATGCGACCTATTATCGTCGTGACCATGCCGCGCGTAAGCGCCGCCTTCGGCGCGAATTCCGTTTCCGTTACGCCTCTCATAAGTCCTTCGTTATACACCGCCTTAATCACGTTATAGAACCAATCGGCTGCTTTTACGTCGGTGAACGGGAATCCGCCGACCTCGGGAGCGTCAGCCGGTTCAACAGATATTTTCTTTACGAGATTTCCGTCCGCGTCAACGTAGCCGTATTTTTCGCTGTCGTATGTCACGGTCTTGCCGTCCGACACAACCGAAATGCCCATAAGCTCCGCCAATGACGCGAATGTCGCGCCCTCCGCCGTAAATGTGCTGCTTCCGTCAATACTTGCGTCTATCTGCCCAACGTAGGTGGGAGCGACGCCGGAGCTTGTTGCGGTGTCGCCCACCTTTGCCGTAAACGAGCCGCCGTTTGAAAGCTCTATTTTTCCGCTGCCGTAATTTTCGCCGTTGTAAACCATAAGTCCGGCGGCGTAGTATTTTTCTCCCGTGCCGGGAACATACATGGTCACGCTCGAATTATCCTTGATTATAAGATGATTTGCCGCGCCGCCGCAGCTTATGCTTTCCTCCGCGTTATCACATCTGCCGCCTTTCGCGGCGACGCGCGAGCCGCCGCTGACGGTGAGTGTATGAGGCTCTGTACCGGGATAGTCAGCGACTATGCCGAAGCTTCCGTAGTAAGCGTTGCCGCCTATGGCGTTTAACTCGGCGATAGATATGTCAATGTCGTCGTAAGCGCCTATAGCGCAGGAGGTTCCTCTTTGTCTGTCCTCCGTGACAGTCTCGTCGTACGCGATATTTCCGCCGTAAACGGTAAGACTGCCCTTGCCGGTTATATCTATAGCCTTGCCGACTCCCGCGTCGGTGATGCCCCAGCTGTCTATATTCACGCCGTCGCCGGCGGTGACGGTGAGAGAGCCGTCTACATTTATCGTATTGTTTCCGCAGCAGTATATGCCCGAAGTACCGCCGATATTTTCGTTAAGCACAATACCGGAAACTGCGCTGTGAACCGACGGACTTGCGCCTTCGGGAACATAGAGCGTCGTGCCCTCGCCGAGAGCCAGGCCGTCCTCGCCGGTCGTGTAGAATTGGAAATCCGACGTGAGCGTCAGCTTATTTTTCTCGCATACCGCGCCGGGTACCTCCACGGGATCCGAAAATGTTGCCTCTCCGCTCGGAAAGCTGTGACTGAATTTCTTGTAGAGCTTAGCCGTTTCACCGTCGAAATAGAGCGGGTAATCCGCGATTTCTTTTTCGGCGCTCTTAAACAGAATGTAATTCGCTGTGTCCTCCGTGCCCGCGATTACGTATGTGTCGTCCTTGTACTCGAGAGCGCCGCTGTCGTCGGAGGAATTGCCGCCGGTCACGCTTACGCCGTCAACAGCCTTAACCTCGTGTACGGCTCCGCCGTTTTCTTCAATCGAATACGCCGTTACTCTCGCGCCGCCGGTGACGTAGATACGCGCGTCGTTATCCGTGGCGTACGGATCCCCTTCGCCTTCTTCTTCACGCGTCACGCCGCAGACGCCCCAATACAGCACGCTGTTGCCGTCGCCTTCACGGTTGCTTGTCACTATTACGGTACTGTTGTCCGCCGCGCGGATCGCTCCGGGATTTATACCCTTATCGCCCTCCATAATAATACCGCCGTAAGCGTTTATTTTCGCGTTATCCTTTGTTACTATATCATAGCCGTCCCATATCCATATACTCAAAGCGTCTTTGCCGCCGCTTGTGTCAACGGACGCGCTGTCCTTTACATCGAGCTGACGGCAAATTACGCCGACGACCTGCTCAGGGGTGTCGTCGGGCGCGTACGCGTTCGCGCGTAACTGCGCGGTGTCCTTAACCGTGAGATTATCCGTGCACAGCATCGCGTAGGAGTGTTTGGAGAGACCTTTTTCCTCCGCGCATACCTCTCCTTTACCCGTTATGGTCAAATCATTCCACGCGCCTATGCCTACCGCCACGTCCGCCTTCTCTGCCGAGACATGCAGCTAGCCGTCCGAACGTATAACGCCCTTTCCCGCGAATTCCAGTCCGTAAACATACTTTTCCTCGGGGTCGCCGTTTACAGCCGTAAGCGTGGAGGAGGTGTTTTCGGGAACGTACACCGTCACACCGTCTCCGACTGCGAGCGCGACGGAGAAGGTCGTTTCAAACGTTACATTACTGAGCGTAAGCGTATTGCCGTCCGCGCTCATTCCCTCGGGAAGCTCGGTAAGCGGCTCACTCTCGGGCGTGTATTTGCAAAAGCCTTTTTCCGCGTCATAGTAAATTCCGTAATCAACCGCTGCGGACTGCCCGTTATCGGCGAGTACCGCTGCGGGCATGAGCGCGCAGGCGATTGCTGCGGTCAATATGTACGATATAACTCTTCTTATTTTCTTCATTGTAGCTGTCCTCCGTTCGCATGACTTATTTTGTACGGATAACGGAAATTATGTAAACCTCCGTCGTGCCTTGATGTGCATTTCGCCACACCCGATATAATTATACCACATTTACGAACGCCTCTCACTTCTTTTCACGTCAAATAGTCTACATTTTATGCCACGCGTCAAAAAATACCGCGTACCCTATTGCAATGTGCGCAGTTTTATTATATAATTATACAGGTTATATGCAAAAGGAGAGATATTGATGGAACAAGCAAGAGAAAACAAGATGGGCACGATGCCGATAAACAAGCTGCTCATCACAATGGCGCTGCCGATGGTAATATCAATGCTCGTGCAGTCGCTTTACAATATAGTGGACAGCGTTTTCGTGTCGCGGCTGTCGGAGAACGCACTCACAGCCGTGTCGATGGCGTTCCCGATGCAGAACCTAATGATTTCGGTAGGTTCCGGTTTGGGCGTAGGTATGAACGCGCTTCTGTCGCGCTCGCTCGGACAGAAAAACTACAAGGCGGCAAACAAGGTCGCGATGAACGGTTTATTCCTCGAGGCAATCGGCTGCATACTGTTTATACTTATAGGAATATTCTTCGTGAAGCCGTTTTTCGCGGCGCAGACTAACGACGCGGAAATAGCAAGCCTCGGCGTTTCGTACACGCAGATATGTCTCATACTTTCGGTCGGAATATTCGGACAGTTCACCTTCGAGCGAATGCTGCAGAGCACGGGACGCACGCTGTACACGATGATAACGCAGATTACGGGCGCGGTCATAAACATAATCCTCGACCCAATCATGATTTTCGGTCTGCTCGGTATGCCGAAAATGGGCGTTGCGGGCGCGGCTGTCGCGACGGTCACGGGACAAATAGGCGCGGGCATACTCGCGTGTATAATGAACATCAAGCGCAACCCCGACGTAAAGCTCGAATTTAAGGGCTTCCGTCCCGAAATATCGTACATAAAAACAATCCTCGCCGTCGGCGTGCCGTCGATAATTATGGCGTCCGTCGGCTCGGTAATGACGTTCGGCATGAACATAATACTCGGCATGTACCTCGCGTCCTCGACCGCGGTCGCGGTATTCGGCGTGTACTTCAAGCTCAACAGCTTCATCTTTATGCCGATATTCGGTCTTAATAACGGCATGGTGCCTATCGTTTCCTACAACTACGGCGCGCGCAAAAAAGACCGTATCATAAAAACAATACGCTACTCCGCGATATACGCGGTATCGATGATGCTTATAGGTATCGCGCTGTTCTGGCTCATACCGGACAAGCTGCTCGGACTGTTTAACGCGTCGCCCGAAATGCTCGGCATAGGCACGTGGGCGCTGCGCGTAATAAGCCTGAGCTTCGCGTTCGCGGGCGTGTGTATCATATTCTCATCGACGTTCCAGGCGCTCGGTCACGGCTTCCTCAGTATGTTCGTGTCGATCGTGCGTCAGCTCGTCGTGCTGCTGCCGTCGGCGTTCATTCTCGCGTGGCTCGGCGGTATAAACGCGGTATGGTGGTCGTACCCGATAGCGGAGATTTTCTCGCTTACGATGAGCCTTATATGCTTCCGCTACCTGTACAACAAAATCATTAAGCCGCTCGACCTGCCTGTCGAGCAAGGCTAAACGGCGGTATTTTACGGCGGCGCGCTCCCGCAAAAAACGGACGCGCCGCCGTTTTTTATATTTATATTGACTAATTCCCATATTTTGTGATATAATAGTATTGTTGTAATAATGTTCGGAAAAATACAATGAAAACAGGAGGTTTAATTTAATAGTGGCAAAAGCTAAAAAACTGAAAATCATACCATTGGGCGGTCTTGACGAGATCGGAAAAAATCTGACCGCCATTGAGTACGGAAACGAGATTATAATGGTAGATTGCGGTATGGCTTTCCCCGATGACGATATGCCCGGTATAGATATGGTTATAAACGACATAACGTATCTTGAGAAGAACTATCAGAAGATAAAGGGCGTTTTTTTGACGCACGGACACGAGGATCACATCGGAGGATTGCCGTATTTCCTGAAGTCGATAAACGTGCCTGTATACGGCACGCGGCTTACGATAGGACTTGTCGAACACAAGCTGAAGGAACACAATCTGCTCTCGCGCGTAAAGCTGGTGCGCGTAAAGTACGGAACGGTCGTGAAGGCGGGACAGTGCTTCACGGTCGAGTTTGTACGCACAAACCACTCCATTGCCGACAGCGCGGCGCTCGCGATTAAAACGCCGGTCGGCATGGTTGTGCACATGGGTGATTTTAAAATCGACACAACGCCGATCGTCGGCGAGATGATAGACCTTGCGCGTCTGGGCGAGCTCGGCAACGAGGGCGTGCTCGCGCTCATGTCGGACAGCACTAACGTGGAGCGCAAGGGCTACACGATGAGTGAGCGCACAGTCGGGGAAAAGTTTGACAACATATTCCAGAACAGCAAAAAGCGCATTATAGTCGCGACCTTCGCCTCTAACGTGCACCGCGTACAGCAGATTATCGACGCGGCTGTCAAAAACGGCAGAAAGGTCGCCGTTTCTGGCAGGAGCATGGAAAATATCGTTGAAATTTCAATACTTTTGGGTTATATGAACGTACCCGAAGGCACGCTTATAGACATTGACAACATAAAAAAATACAGACCGAATCAAGTAGTTATTATTACAACCGGCTCGCAGGGTGAGCCAATGAGCGCGCTTACGCGTATGGCGTATTCGGACCACAGAAAGGTTGAAATCACGAAGGACGACCTCATCATAATCAGCGCCACGCCCATTCCGGGCAACGAGCGCTCCATATCGAACGTCATAAACGAGCTGTTCAAGATAGGCTGTGAGGTCGTGTACAGCGCGCTTACCGACGTGCACGTGTCGGGACACGCGTGCCAGGAGGAGCTAAAGCTTATACTCGCGCTGTTAAAGCCGAAATTCTTTATACCCGTACACGGCGAACGCCGCCATCTCGTGCTGCACAAGGAACTTGCGGAGAGCGTCGGCATACCGTCCAAAAACAGCTTCATACTCGCGAACGGACGCGTGCTGGAGCTTGATTCGCGAAGCGCGAAGATGAACGGCACGGTGCAGGCGGGCAAAATCCTTGTGGACGGCTTGGGCGTCGGCGATGTCGGCAACATCGTCCTGCGCGACAGAAAGCATTTGAGCGAGGACGGACTTATTATCGTCGTTGTGACGCTGTCGCGCGACGGCAAGCAGATGATTTCGCGTCCCGACGTTATATCGCGCGGCTTTGTTTACGTGCGCGAGGCGGAAAGTCTTATGGACGGCGTGCGCGCAGTCGCCGCCGAATGTGTGAACGCGAATCTCGGCAAACGCGGCATGGACTGGTCGCTGCTCAAGAGTAGTATGCGTTCCGCGGTGTCGCACTACATCTACGAGCAAACCATGCGCTCACCTATGATACTGCCCATAATCGAAGAAATTTAACGCGAAAGGGATTGCTTACGCAATCCCTTTCCGCTTTAATATTTAAGAAGGAGCTGTGATAAAATGAAAGTAAAGCTATTGATTTTAACCGCATTATTGATGTTATTCGGCATTACCGCCGCTGCGGAAAATGTCGGCGATGTTATAGGCGAAGTGTATCCGACAGATATAAGAACGGATATATGCGGATATGAAATACCCGCGTACAACATAGGCGGCGAAACAGCAGTATTGGTGTCAACTCTGTCAAACTACGGTTTTGATGTAAAATTTGAGGACGGCATTGCGTATGCGGATTATAATGGGCAAAAAGAAAAAACGCCTGTTCCGGCGCCGACAAAATCCAATATAAATGTTCTGTATACGGATATTAAGGTTAAAATAAACGGGATAGAGGTTCCGTCATTTAATATTGACGGTTCAATGGCTATACCCATTGAGCGTACCTGTGAAACATATCTGGAAGCAAATAAGGATAATGAAATTTCGGATTTCAGTCTGAATTATATATGGTGTGAGCCTGACAAAACACTGTCGCTTGATATTTCCGATGACAGAGTTTCATATCAGGACTTTATGATAGACCTCATCAAAGCGGCTCACATGGATTTTAACAGTAATTTCTATAACCACTATGTAAAAACCGATGATGAAGAAAATACAAATCTTGCTTATCTTGAAAAATTCAGCGATATAAAAAATACAAAGATAGAAAAATACATAGATTTGCTTGTTAAGGCAGATCTTATAGACGCGTACGGTTATGAGGACGGAAGTAAGCTGCACCCATACAGAGGCGTCACCCGCACCGATGCGGCGTTTTTGATTTCGAGACTTCTGGGATGCCCGTATGACTCTATAGAAGCTTTTGATTACTATATAAGTACATATGGCAGCTATAATTATAAAGAACCAAGCTTTGAAGAATACAAAGAAACAATACCTGATTATGCAAACTATGACATTCCCGCTTATGACGCATATAAAATTCAGGAATGGTCAAAACCGTATTTTGCACATTTATTGGATATAAATATATTGGCTTTTGATGATAATAATTATATAAAACCAAATGACTTTTTAACGAAAGACAATGAGAATAAGCTGATAACTTTAATGCTGCAATATATGGAAGAAGGTATGACAGATAAAGAAATCGGTTTTGTAGTAGACAGTGATTATGGTGATTTTAAAGAAGATTCTAATATGGTTCATACTCTGACTTCACCCGCACAAACGGTTGATGGCATTTTATATGTTCCGATGTATTCAATTTTTAATAAAACATATCGTGAACATTTTGAATACAACCCCTACGCCGATGCTTTAAAGCCTAATGCATCCAAAGAAAGTAAACTTGAAGTTACTGCAGGAGATTATTATACTTGTATTTTTAATAATCATTATTTGTTTATGGGCGATTGGGGTATAGTATACAATGTTTTCCCCGGGATTAACGCTTACGTTGAAATGCGTTCTAATCAAGGATCCGGAGGGGCATATATACCGCATTTAACTCAACTTGATTATCCTGTCAGAAAGCTATATGGTGAACCCATGATTCCGATATACGATTATAATACCGGATCTCAGATTAAAAACTCATTCGGAACGAATTTTGATACCGAAACCAATATATATACCTTTAAGTATCATAAAGCCATTTTTAACGGATCATGAGAATACATAAAAAGCGGTTCACTTCTTTTTTTCGCTTGATATTAAGATTATAATACATATAAGAGAAAATGTCAATATCGGGGAGAAGGGAGAAAGGACTATGAAAATGAGAAAAACAGCGGCATACGACGAATATGCGGCGGAACTCAGCAATTCCGCGGCTTACAAGGACTGCGCCGACCTCGGTTTCGGCACGACCGAGCTTACCGGAACTACGGCGCTTCCCGTAAAGGGCGCTAACGGCAGCGACATAACATGGACGTGCTCCGACGCGTCCGTGATCGGCGCGGATATGACAATAACCGCTCCCGCGTCGGGCGAGGCTGACAAGCGCGTGACGCTTACGGCGACAGTCAAAAACGGCGGCGCTGTTTACACAAAGACGTTTAACGTGACAATTCTCGCCGCGCCGTCAATTACGGGGCTTTCCGATTACAGCATGACGGACGTTGAAATGAAGGATGCTTACCTTATAAACGGCACGGAAAAAATGGCGGCATATCTGAACGATTTCGACGTAAACAAGCTCGCGTCGGGCTTCAGGCGCACGGCGGGACTGTCCGATACGTCCGACACGTACGGCGGCTGGGAAACGAGCCTTATCGCGGGTCACGCGGTAGGTCATTATATGACGGCTGTCGCGCAGGGCTACAACAATACCGGCGACGAGGGGCTTCTTAAAATGTCGAACGACCTGATCGACGCGCTGTACGAGGCGCAGATCAAGGAGGATACGACTATAAACGGCAATCCCGTAAAGAAGGGCTATCTGTTCGCGACAACAGACCCGCTTAACGGCAGCGGCAAGGTAGTAAGCGGCGAAAATCAGTTTAACAGCATAGAGAGGGGAACGACAGCCGATACGTGGGTGCCGTGGTACACAATGCACAAGATACTCGCGGGGCTTGTTGATACGTATAAGCTCACCGGCAACGATAAGGCGCTCGAAATGGCTGACGCGCTCGGAACGTGGGTTTACAACAGGGTCGGAAGCTATAACTCGACCACGCAGACGCGCGTGCTAAACGTCGAGTACGGCGGCATGAACGACGCGCTTTACGAGCTTTACAAAATTACGAAAAATCCCAATCACGCGAAGGCGGCGCATATGTTCGACGAGGTGAGCCTGTTCGACAGCATTTACAATCATAACGACGTGCTCGCGAACAAGCACGCCAACACGACAATACCGAAAATTATCGGCGCGCTTAACCGCGTAAGAGCTATCGACGCGACGGACAGTAAGCTTGAAACGGACGCTCCCGACGCGGCGCGTAACAGGGAATATTACTTAAAGGTCGCGGAGAATTTCTGGGATATAGTTGTAAACGATCACTCGTATATCACGGGCGGCAACAGTGAAAACGAGCATTTCCGCGCGGCACACACCAAAAACGCGTTCCGCGACGAGGTAAACTGCGAAACGTGCAACACCTACAATATGCTCAAGCTCTCGCGCGAGCTGTATAAGCTGACGGGCGAAAAGAAATATAAGGACTATTACGAGGGCACGTTCCTCAACGCTATCGTGTCGAGCCAAAACCCCGAAACGGGCATGACTATGTACTTCCAGCCGATGGCGACGGGGTATTTCAAGGTATTCTCGAAGCCATGGACGGATTTCTGGTGCTGCACCGGCTCGGGCATGGAAAGCTTCACGAAGCTTACGGACAGCATTTATTATAAGAAAGACAGCACAATAGTTGTAAATCAATATATAAGCTCCGTTCTGACGGATAAGGACAACAATATAAAGCTCACGCAAAGCTCGTCGCTTCCCGACGGCGAAACGTCAATTCTCACAGTCGAGCCGCTTACGGGCGATACGCAGAGCGCGTCGGTGGCGCTGCGCGTTCCCGAGTGGTGCGCGGCGGCTCCGACGATAAAGATAAACGGCGAAGATTATGAATACACGCAGTCGGCGGGCTACGTGACGATTACACGCGATTGGAAAGCGGGCGACAAAATTGAAATCACGCTTCCGATGGAAATGCGCGCGTACGGGCTTGCGGATAACGACACCGTAACGGCGTTCAAATACGGTCCCACGCTGCTGAGCGTGGGCTTGGGCAAGGAAAATATGACCGAAAAAAGCCACGGCATAGCGGTAAGAAAGCCCGCTTCAAAGGTGAATGTAAACGAGTACGTTATAATCGATTCCGATTACGGCACGCGCGAGGACTGGCTGAATAATCTCGGCGAAAACATGGAAAAGGCCGAAGGCAAGCTCGAATTCACAATGAAAAATACCGACCAACAACTCGTGTTCACGCCGCACTACAAGCGCTATGACGAGCGCTACGGCATTTACTGGTACATATCGGGCATGACCGCGGAGGAGCAGCAGGCGCAGATACTCGCCGACAAGCAAAAAGGACGCGACGAGAATATAATTATTGATTCGATTGAGCCGTCGCACGACCAGCAGGAGAACGGTCACGGCTACACGCAGGACAAATCCACCGGCGTTGAGGGCACGGGCGATATGCCCAACTACCGCGTAATTTCGAGCGGTGGCTATGTCGATTACCCGATGGCGGTTAAAAAAGGCGTTAAGAATTATCTGTCGGTGACGTATCATTCGAGCGACAGGGACACTAAAATGACGATCTATGTCGGGGACACTAAACTCGCCGACGTGACGGCTTCCGGCAAGGACGAAACGGTACTTTACGAAATCCCCGAAGCGTCCGTAAACGCGGCGGAGCCGGCGGCGTCGGGAACGATAGAGGGACGCGACGCGCTCCATATAGTATTCCGCGCCGACAAGGACACGGACGCGCCGAAAATATGCGGCATGGTAAAAATTGTAACCGACTACGGCACGGACGCGACGCTTTCGGAACTGACATTTGAGGACGGCACTCTTTCACCGGCGTTTGACGCGGACACGACCGAGTACACGCTCACGCTTCCGTCGGGCGCGGAGAACGTCACGCTAAACGCAACTCCCGCCGACAAATACGGTCTTGTGTACGTAAACGGCACGCTGATAAACGACACCGTGCCGAAAACCGTGCCCGCTTCCGGAAAAATCACGATTACGGTTTACGCCGAGGATCACGAAACGTCTAAAACGTATACGATAACATTATAAAGAACGTATCGCTGAAATCACCTCTCTCGGGAAAACGGGAGAGGTGATTTTATTAGGAATTTGCTTTCAAAGTGTTATGCTTCCGTTATGCCGACGGCAGTTCTATTTGAATCCTCACCCCGCCGTCGTTCTCTATAGAAAATTCCCCGCCATGGGCTTTTATGATACGGTACGCCATAGGCAGTCCCAGCCCATGCGCGGATTTGGGGATTTCGGCGATGTTGCCCAAAACCTCCTGCGGCACACCCTTGCCGTTGTCGGCGATTTCAACGATAACACGCCCCTTTTCCTCATACTGCGTTATCGTGATTTTACAGCCGTTTTTGTTGTGCGTGACGCTGTTGTTTATTAAATTGTAAATTGCGCGCTCGATAAGGCTTTCGTCAGCGGATATAATTGATTTCTCGTTCCGCAAATCAAGCTCGATTTCGCATTTGTCCGCGATACCGCTGTTCAATATGTCCGACACGACGCGGCGCAAAAGCGGGCAGATTTTTACCGCTGTTTTCTTCGACGGCTGCATATCGTATTCAAGCGACGATATCAAATTCAAGTCCTCGATAAGCTTCTTTATTTTCACGCCCTGCGCCGTTATCGCTTCGGCTTTTACGCGTTCCGTTTTTGTGAGATTTTCCGAGCTCGCGAGCTCGTCCGAGTAGCCGACTATTACCGAAAGCGGCGTGCGGATATCGTGAGAGATACCTGAGATCCAGTTTGACCGTGCGCTGTCGCGGGCGGCGAGAGCGGCGTTTTTGCGCTCGATCGAATCCGACGCGCGGTTTATGTTCATGGATATTTCTTTGAAAATTCCGCGCTCCGGTAAACTGACCGGCTTTTCGTTACGCAAATCGGCTATTCCGTCAGTGAGCGCGCGCAGGCGGCGGTAAAGACGGGAGCCGAAAATACACGCCAGCAGCGCGGCGAAGCACAGATTTATAAGAAGTATCGTCAAGATCCTTTGCGGCAGCGTGTCGAACCAGCTCATCGAATAAATCATTTCGTATTTGGCGACCGCGTTTTTCGGTATGCCGAGCACAAGCAGCCCGTAGTCCTCCGTGCGGACGTAGACGGGGTAGTCGTTCAAAAACCAATGCGTCATTCTTGCGACGTCGTTTATGGAATAGTGCGAAGGAATATCGTCGGGCTTGTTCTGCGACCATATCATGTCGCCGTTTTCGTCAAGCAAAATGCACCAGTAATTGTCGGGGATCACGTTTTCCGCAAGGTCAAAGCCGCGCTCCATCCGCGTCAAATTTTCGCTTATCAGCGCAAGCGTTTTTCTCGGTCTGCCTTCTTCGCCGGGGTCGCTCGCGATATACGCGTATCCCAGAAAATTTACGCACAGCAGAATGACCGCGATCACCGCCGAGGTAAGCGTAAAGCATATAAAAATTTTCAGGCTCGTTCTATTCATTTTCAATCACCAGCTTGTATCCCAATCCCTTGACCGTCAGCAAATGCTTCGGCTTCGACGGCTCGGCTTCGATTTTCTGACGCAGCCGCCGTATATGCACCATCAGCGTGTTTTCGTATCCGTAATATTCCTCGCCCCACGCCGCCATACAAAGCGCGTCGGATGTGACGATTTTATTCCTGTTTTCCCACAGCTTTTTGAGCAGAATATACTCCTTAGCTGTGAGCGGAATTTCTTTGCCGTTTTTATTCACCGACGCTGTTTCAAAATTGACTGTAACGCCCGACAGACCAAACGCCGATTTCGTTTCTGCGATCCCGTAAACGCGCTTTAAAACGGCGTTTATACGCAAAATCAGCTCGTCCGCCAGAAAGGGCTTAACTATATAATCGTCCGCGCCCAAGCCGAGTCCTTTTATCCTGTCGTTTCCCTCGCCGCGCGCGGTTAGGAAAATAGCGGGAGCGGACGAGTTTTCGCGGAGCTTTTCAAACAGCGAAAATCCGTCGCCGTCGGGCAGGTTCACGTCGAGCAGATACAGCGCGATTGACTGTTCTTTCGCAATTCTAAGCGCCGCTTCACAGTCGGGCGCGGTGTAGATATTGTAAAATCCGTTGTTGTATAAAATTCCCGACAAAATTTTCAACAGCTCCGTTTCGTCGTCAACGATCAGGATTTTTTTGTTTTTTAATTCGTTCATGTTTATCACCGATTTTATTATTAGCCTCCCTTGTTAAAGGGAGGGGGACCGGCGAAGCCGGTGGAGGGATTCTGTTTAGAAACCGAAAAGGAATCCCCCAGTCACGCTGCGCGTGACAGCCCCCTTTGCTACGGCGTTTGTTGCTTCGCAACACGCCTACAACACGCTATGCGTGTTGTTCACTTTGACAAGGGGCCACACGCCTACGACGTTAAATCGTCGTGCTCTTTTATTAAATATTGTATCATAATTCATTTCATATTGAAACTAACTTTATAAATATTTAAGGTTCACGTAAGGTTTAGTTTATTTTCCCGAAAGGTTTATATGTTAACATTAAATCATTCCAAAACGAAAGGGGAACTATTATGAACGAAATTGTAAAAACAACAAACCTCACCAAACTCTACAAAAGCGCCGCTGCGGTCAGCGGTCTGAATATGCGCGTGAACGAGGGGCGCATATACGGATTCTTAGGTCCGAACGGCGCGGGAAAAACGACTACGCTTAAAATGCTCCTGAGCCTTATCCGTCCGACGGAGGGCGAGATCGAGATCATGGGGCGGCATATGGACGCGAAAAACCGCATTGAAATTCTGCGCTCTGTTGGCTCGCTTATCGAGTCGCCGTCGTTTTACGGGCATCTCACGGGCGCGGAGAATCTGCGTATTCTGCAAACGCTTCTTGACGTGCCGAAAAGAAATATCGACAAGGTGCTGCAAATCGTCAGGCTTGACAATCAGCGCGGCAAGAAAGCGTCGGCGTACTCGCTCGGCATGAAGCAGCGGCTCGGGCTCGCGGGCGCGCTGCTGTCGTTTCCGAAGCTCTTGATACTCGACGAGCCGACAAACGGGCTTGACCCGTCGGGCATACAGGAAATGCGCGAGCTTATCAAGTCGCTGCCGCATCAGTACGGCATGACGGTGATCGTGTCAAGTCATCTGCTCTCGGAGATAGACCAAATGGCGGAGGACGTGGGGATCATCGCGAACGGTAAAATGAAGTATCAGGGCGCGCTTGACAATTTGCATAATATCGACAAGTCTAAATCGCTCGAGGAAATCTTCCTCGACCTTACGGGAAAGGAGCGGAGTTTATGATAAAGTTACTCAAATGCGAGTTTATGAAAACGCGCCGCCGCTATGTGTTCGTGACCGCGCTCGTCGTGACGGCGGCGATGCTCGTGTGGATCTATCCGCGTCACCAAAGCGCCGATTTGCTGCGGCTCGGCTGGATGGCGAATTTATACGAGCTGCCGCTTATAAACTCGATCTTTATGCCGCTGCTCTCGATAATCGTGTCGTCGCGATTGTGCGACATCGAGCATAAGGGAGCAATGTTAAAGCAATTAGCGGTCACAAAAAGACGCGGGCAAATCTACGACGCGAAGCTCTTATACGGGCTTGCGATCATGATGTTCTGCGTGGTTTTAAGCTGGGTAGCGACGATCGCGTTCGGCTATATCGCGGGTTTCTACGGCGATTTGCCGATAAAGCTGTATCTTTTGTATCTGCTGTTTACCGCCGCGCCGACGATAGCGGTGTACATTTTTCAGCACACGCTGTCGCTCTGCTTTAAAAATCAGGCGGTCACGTTCTTTTCGGGCGCGATAGGCACGTTTTTCGGGACGTTTTCAATGTTTCTGCCGCAGCTTTCGTGGCTCCGCAGGTCGCTCATTTGGGGATATTACGCCGTGCTGATGTTTGTCGGGCTGTTCGACTGGTCGAAAGATGACCGCTATAAGTACGCGCATTTTGACGTTATGGGGATTGATTGGAAATTCTTTATCGTACTGCTTTTTATATGCGCCGCGCTGTATATGATAGGGCGCGAAATATTCAAGAGAAAGGAGCTGTAAATTATGTTACTGAAATTATTGAAGGCGGAGCGAATGAAGCTGAAGCGCTCGCCCGTATGGCTCGCGTTTTTACTGATGCCGGTAATTCCGGCGGCTTTGGGAACGGCGAATTATCTGTATCAGAAGGAGGTTTTAACGCGCGAATGGCTGAGCCTGTGGACGCAGCACACGCTGTTTACCGATTACTTCTTCCTGCCGATAATGCTTGGTATTTACTGCGCGTATATAATGCGGCTGGAAAATGCGAACAACAACTGGAACAAGGTTTTCACCATGCCCGCCGGGCGCTCGTCGGTGTTTCTCGCAAAGCTTCTGACCGCCGCGATGATGCTGCTTTTCAGCATGATATGGATATGCGCGCTGTTCGTAATTTCGGGATACATGGCGGGGCTTACAGATCCGCCGTGGCTCACGATTGCGCAGTGGTGCGTGTTCGGCACGCTCGGGGGAATGGTTATGGTCGCGATACAGATTTTTATCTCGATGAATATAAAAAGCTTCGCGCTGCCGATAGGAATATCGTTCGTCGGCGGACTTTCGGGACTTGGATTTCTTGCTAAAAATATGGGACACATATGGCCCTACTCGCTTATATCCTACGGCATGAACTCGAACGCGCCGCAGAAAATCGCCGAAAGCGGAGGATACGCGCGGTTTGCCGTTGTGTGCGTAGTGTATATTGCGGTTTTCACTGTAATTGGGGCGGTTACGGCTGCGAGGAGAGATATATAAACGGTATATTGGAACGAGAGGGCGGAACACGGTGATTTATGCCAAAATAACGACTTTTTGCGCTAAAATATTGAATTATTGAATTATAAATTATATAATTTATACGTAATATAATAAAAGCGCCGGAGTGATTTTAATGAATGAGACAACAAATACAAGAGAGAGTATACCGCCTTATCTGAGTAGAAAAATACGGTTTTTGTCATTTTTTACTATTATATGCGTGGTTTTCATCCATGCGTACAATTATCATGACACATATCTGCTGCCGACGACCGCGATTCAAGAGGGAAAACAAATTTGCCCCATGATACAGTTTTTCATCTGCAACGCGATGACGAGGTTTGCCAATCCGCTGTATTTTTTCATTTCTGGGTACCTCTTTTTTGCGGGAGCGCGCCGTTTTAACGCATCTGTTTACGCGAAAAAGCTGAAAAAGAGGCTTGTCACGCTGATGTTACCGTACTGCATATGGGTGTTTGCGTGGAGCGCGGCAGGCATACTTATCGTGAATTACTGCAAAATATCATTTCCGGTTATCGACGCAAAAATCGGACTGCTCCGCGATAACGCGCTCAAGGCGTTTTTCTCAACGCCGCTCCCGTTCCAGTTTTGGTATATCGCGGATCTGTTTAAGCTTGCAATTTTGTCACCCATCGTGTATTTGCTTGTCAAAAAGCTGAAAATATTTGCCGTAATTCTTGCGGCGGTCCCGTGGATATTCGATTATTCCGTCCCGTATATGCCGAACTGCGACGGAATATTGTTTTTCGTGCTCGGTGCGTATCTCGCGGTAAATTGCATACGCTTTCCCGGTAAGGAGCGTCCGGTAAAAAAGACTGCTTTGACGATTGCCGTACCCGTTATATGGATCGCCGTATGCGCCGCGTATACGGCAATGAGCGCTGCCGCCGCTCCCGAGCGGGCACTGCTTTTTGCGTATAAAGCATGCTGCGCTTTTGGGTTTATGTCGGTTTTTATCATATACGACGCAGCTTCCGGACGAATCGAAAAAAGCCGCGCGCTCGCCGCTCTTTCTTCGTGCACGTTCTTCATTTACGCGTGCCACGAGCCTTTGCAGCATATGATATTTCAGCGCGTGCTTGAGTTTACCGACTCGGATTTTGTACATATGGCGCTGTTCTTCGGGCTGCCGCTCATTTTTGCCGCGTTCGGCTCAGCGGCGGGAGGTCTGCTCCGCAAAGCCGCTCCGCGCGTTCACTCCGTATTGACCGGAGGAAGGGGATGATGGTCGTAACGGATTCGCCGCGGCATCGGGGAGACTCAAAA
The DNA here is from genome assembly GCA_947591315.1 of uncultured Clostridia bacterium. Classification (GTDB taxonomy): domain Bacteria; phylum Bacillota; class Clostridia; order UBA1381; family UBA1381; genus Hominilimicola. Next base: position 44,128 of record CANQDD010000004.1, on the reverse strand, counting down.
ATATGTCCGCAGCAGACACAATTTATTTGAATTGACATACAAAACAGCCGGAAGTTCCGGCAATAAAAAATCCGGAAAGCATTTGTTTTCCGGATTTGTTTTTTGTGTAAAATTTATCTCTTCGAGAACTGCGGTGCGCGACGTGCGGCTTTGAGACCGTACTTCTTTCTTTCCTTCATTCTCGAATCTCTCGTCAGGAAGCCCGCAGCCTTAAGGTCAGGTCTGTACGTCTCGCTGTCAACCTCAAGAAGCGCTCTTGAAATGCCGTGACGGATAGCGCCCGCCTGACCGGTGAAGCCGCCGCCCTCAACCTTAGCTATAACGTCGAACTTATCGCCTGTCTTTGTAAGCTCAAGCGGCTGACGAACGATAAGCTTCAATGTTTCAAGACCGAAATAATCATCGATCGATCTGCCGTTTATTGTAATAGCGCCGCTGCCGGGAACAAGACGAACTCTCGCAACGGACGACTTTCTTCTGCCTGTGCCGTAATACTGTTCTTTTGCCATTTTCATATCCTCCTTACTTTATTTCGCCTGTCCATTCGATAGGCTTCTGCGCCGCGTGCTCATGCTCCGCGCCCTTGTAAACGCGAAGTCTCGTGAGAGCTTTTCTGCCGATTGTGTTGTTCGGCAGCATACCGTTTACGGCGTACATAACAGCCTTTTCGGGCTGCTCAGCCATCAGCTTGTCGTAGTGTATCTCCTTGATACCGCCTACCCAGCCCGTGTGATAGTAGCGAATTTTCTGATTGAGCTTGTTGCCCGTGAGGATGATCTTATCGGCGTTAATGACGATAACGTGATCCCCGCAATCCACGTTCGGAGTGAATGTGGGGAGGTGCTTTCCTCTTAAAATACTTGCGACTGTCGCTGCAACGCGTCCGAGCGGCTTGTCCGCGGCGTCAACCACGTACCACTTGCGCTCAACGTCAGCCGGCTTCTGCAAATAGCTTGAATTCATTGTTGTTTCCTCCTGTTTTAATCAATATGTTAAGATTTTCTCAACTCACAACGGCTATTTTACTATCTTTACCCTCCGTTGTCAACACTTTTTTTGCTCAAAATAAAAATTTTTATGTAAATCTTTGAAAATCGCCTTTATTCTCATTTATACTCTCGTATTCTCACACTTCATTTTATTTTTGCGCGGCTTGACTTATGAGCGCTTATGGGGTACAATATATTATAGGAAAGTATGGGGGCGGTGAAGGAAGTGCGAAAAATATCGGGGGAAAATTTCGATTTCGGATCGAATTGCTTTGATCTGCTGCGCCTTTTGAGCGCGCTGCACGTCATGACGCAGCACATACTGCGCCATATTCTTCACGTTGAAACACCGCCCTTTTTTAACTGGTGGAGCGGAGTTGTCGTGCTTTTCTGCATAAGCGGCTTTCTGATACCCGCGTCAATGGAGCGGAGCAGGGGAGTGGGCGAATTTCTCAAAAAGAGAGTGCTGCGCATAATACCGTCGCTGTGGATATGTATAATAATCGGCGTACTCGTCGCCGCCGCGTTCTGCGGCTTTATCTGGAACGGCACGTTTACGACATGGTTTATCGGTCAGCTCTGCTTTATACGCGATTTCCCGCAGCCCGATTTTATATCCGCGTTCGGAACGGGTAACTTTCAGGGCAATTTGTGGACGATGATTTACACGGTGCAGTTTTACCTTATCACCGCGCTCGTGTACAAGGCGCTTAAAAACCGCAGGATAGGCGTGTGGATAGGCGTGCTGGTGTTCTCGATGGCGCTTAATATCGTCACGCCGTATGTGCAGGCAAGCGTGCCGGTGGCGGTAAAGAACGTGATTTCACACACATGCCTGCCGTTTTTCTACATTTACTTCGCGGGCTGGTTCATATACCGCTGGCGTGAAACGATCGTACCCATGCTGTGCCGCGCGAAGGTACTGCTTGCGCTGCTCATAATCGGGCGCGGAATATGGCTCATGAACGGCGCGCCGCGCGTGGGCGAATACCAGGATATGGTAATAGTGCTTCTGCTTATCATGCTCACGATAGGAATCGGCTACAGCTTCGGCAAACTCAGATTCAGTATTGATTTGTCGTACGGACTGTATCTGTACCACATGATTGTCGTTGACGTGTTCGTACACCTCGGACTTACCGGCAATATTGGTTACGTAATCGCGGCTTACGCTGTTTCGGCGGTTTTGGCGTTTATATCGTATTATCTTGTGGACGACACCGTAGCGCGGCTGTTCAGGAGCAGACCGCGCGCACAAACGGTTATACCGCCGCCCGCGCCGCCGACACCCGAGCCGGTAAGCGTTGAAGTGAAAAGCGGCGAAAGTGATTTTTGACTTATAATCGGAGGAAATAATGGCTGAAAAGAGCGTTTTAATAGGCATGTCGGGCGGAGTTGACTCGTCCGTCGCAGCTGCGCTGTTAAAGGAGCGGGGCTACCGTGTGATAGGCGCGACAATGCGGCTTTGGACGTACACGGACGCGGCGAACTCAAAGCACGAGGGCTGCTGCGCCGAAAGCGCGGTCGAGGACGCAAGGCGCGTGTGCGACAAGCTCGGCATAGACTTTTACGTTATGAATTTCAAGGATATGTTCCGCGACAAGGTGGTCGATTACTTTGTGCGCGAGTACACGCGCGGCAGAACGCCGAACCCGTGTATCGCGTGCAACAAATATCTGAAATTCGACGCGTTTATGAAAAAGGCTCTCGCGATGGGGATAGATTATGTCGCGACAGGGCATTACGCGAAGATAGAGCGCGGCGCGGACGGCAAATATATACTCCGCGCTTCGGAGGCGGCAAAGAAGGACCAGAGCTACGTACTATATAACTTCACGCAGGAACAGCTCGCGCACACGCTTATGCCGCTCGGCGGCTATGACAAGGATTGGGTGCGCGCGAAGGCGGAGGAGCTGGGACTTGGTGTGGCGCACAAGCGCGACAGTCAGGAAATATGCTTCGTTGAGGACGACGATTACGCGAAATTCATCACCGAATATTCCGATTACACGCCGCGCGAGGGCGATATACTCGACGTAAACGGGAACGTCATAGGCAGACACCGAGGGCTTATATACTACACGATAGGTCAGCGCAAGGGCATAGGCGCTTACGGCAGACCGATGTTCGTAATGAAGATAGACGCGGAAAACAACACGATAACGCTCGGCGAAAAGGGTATGGAATTTTCGTCGGAGCTTACCGCGGAGGACGTAAATTTTATATCGGGCGAAACGCCCAAAGGCGAAATAAACGTGACCGCGCGCATACGCTATCAGGCTCCGCCGCGTGACGCGGTTTTAACGCCGCTCACGGGCGGCAGGGTGCGGCTCGCGTTTAAGGAGCCGGTACGCGCCGTGACGCCGGGGCAGGCGGTCGTGTTTTACGACGGCGACATTGTTCTCGGCGGCGGAACGGTAATATGAAAAGGAGGACGCTATGGACGCATTTATGGACAGGGTAATAAAGTATATACAGCTTCTGCGCATAACGGATTTTATCGACGTTATCATAGTGGCGGTAATTTTCTATTACCTTATAAATCTTATACGCGAAACGCGTGCGATGCAGCTTGTAAAGGGAATAATATTCCTGTTCGCCGTGTTTTTCCTGAGCCAGCGGCTCAACCTGAACGCGCTCAATTACATACTCGGCGGCGCGATGCAGATAGGCGCGTTCGCGATAATCGTGCTGTTCCAGCCGGAGCTTAGGAGCCTGCTCGAACGTATGGGACGGTTCAAGGTGGGCAGGATAATCGACTTCGCCGTTGACAACAGTGAGGAGGAACTTGCGAAAACTATAGAATCCGTATCGCTTGCGGCGGAAAATCTGTCGCTCACAAAAACGGGCGCGCTCATAGTCATAGAGCGCAGCACGCGTCTGGGCGAGTTTATAAGCACCGGCACAATGCTTGAGGCGAATGTGACGAGCGGACTTTTGGAAAACATATTCGTGCCGAACACGCCGCTCCATGACGGCGCGGTAATCATACGCGGCAACAAGATAATAACGGCGGGCTGCCTTTTGCCGCTCACCGCGAACAACAACCTTTCCCGCGACCTCGGCACGCGCCACAGAGCGGCGATAGGACTGAGCGAGGTAACGGACGCGGTAATAGTCGTGGTAAGTGAGGAAACGGGTAAAATTTCAATAGCATTAAACGGCTCGCTGACGCGCAACCTGACGCGCGACTCGCTCGGCAAAGCGCTTAAAAAGCTCATAATACAGAAGCCGGAAACGCAGCAGAAAATAGACAAGATAAAATTCTGGAAAACAAAGGCGCAGTAAAAACGGATTGAAGGGAGTTAGGTAAAATGGCTGATAGCAACGAAACAAAACCTCAAAAGAAAAAAATCCGTACAATGGCGCTTTCCATACTTCTTGCCGTGATTGTATGGTTCATGGTAATGTCGCTCACGAACCCGACAATAACCGTCACTCTCACAAATCTTAAGGTGCGGTTCGTCGGCGAGGCGACGCTGCGCGACAGAAATCTGACGGTGACGGGACGCGAGAACATACCGCCGCTGTCCGTGACGGTCAGAGGCAGCCGCGGCGACCTTATGAATTATATGGACGACGTTTACATTCAGGTGGATTTGAGCAACATAACCGATGCGGGAACGTACAGCCTTACGGGTAAGCCGGTGATACCGACGACGCGCATAGGCGTTGAGAAGGAAAATTACGGAAATATCACGGTGAACGCGGAGAAAATCGTTTCAAAGGAGACAGAGGTAAAGGTGACGTATACGGGCGTTCCGACCGATAAGCTCGTGCGCACCGACATTAAAAACCCCGTCGTTGAAATAAGCGGCGCGGAAAGCGAGATAAACGAGGTGGACGGCGCGCAGGCGGTAATAAACTGGCAGGACGTAAAGGAAGGCGAATCAAAGCTCGAATATGCGCTCATAAATTCTTCGGGCGCGCCGATAACGGAAAACGAGACGATAGAAAGTCCGCGCAGCGAGATAGACGTTGTAAACAGGATATACGACGCGGTGACGCTGCCGATTGACGTAAAGCTGTCGGACAGCTTCAGCGAGGGCTACGAGCTTGACAACCCCGATCCGGAGCCGGACAGAGTGAAGGTCGGCGTTGAGGACGGAGCGGCCGCGCCGGAGCGTCTGACCGTGACGATACCGACGATAGAGAGCGGAGAAAAGGAGTTCAAAATAGACGCGGTCGAGGGCATATACATACCGGCTGACAGCGCGGCGGTAAAGGTGAACGTCAGCGCGCACGAAAAGCCGGTTGACGAGAATAACGAAGAACAAAACGGAGACTAAGTAAATGGCTGACAGACTTGTAAGAGGAAACAGCGCCGACGGCACGATACGCGTGTACGCGGCGGTCACGACCGACCTTGTGAACGAGGCGCAGAGAATACACGGTACTTTCCCCGTGGCGACAGCCGCGCTCGGCAGACTGCTCACAGCGGCGGCGATAATGGGAGCGGCGGGACTTAAAAGCGACACGGACAGTATGACGCTTCAGATAAAGGGTAACGGAGACATACGCGACATGGTAGCCGTGACGGACAATAAGAGCCGCGTGAGAGGGTACATTTCAAACCCATACATCGACCGTCCGCTTAACTCTAAGGGCAAGCTCGACGTCGGCGGCGCGGTAACGGGCGTCACGGGCGGCACATCGCATGACGGCGGATATTTGAGCGTGATACGCGACCTCGGCATGAAAGAGCCGTATATCGGACGCGTACCGCTCGTGTCGGGAGAAATCGCGGAGGACTTGACGTACTACTACGCGAAAAGCGAGCAGATACCGACCGCAATCGCGCTCGGCGTGCTTGTGAACACCGACGACAAGGCTCTCGCGGCGGGCGGTTACATGATACAGCTCATGCCCGAGGCGACCGACGAAACGGCTGTAAGGCTTGAGGAAATAATAAAGGAAGCGCCGCCGATAACCGATTTAATACACGGCGGCAGCGGCGCGGAGGATATACTTTTCCGCATGACGGAGGGCTTTTCGATGATATGCGAAAACAAGTACATCGTGCCGGAATACAAGTGCAAGTGCTCGCGCGAACGCATGGAGCGCGCGCTCGTCACGATAGGCGCGGACGAGATCCGTTCGCTGATAGACGAGCAGGGCGGCGCGGAAATGATGTGCCGCTTCTGCGACAACAAATACAATTTCACAAAAGAGGAACTGACGGAGCTTTTAAAACAAGCGGAGGGCAAACGATGAACAAGAGCGAAATAAAATATCTCGAACGGCTGTCGGAGCTTTATCCGACGGTGGACAGCGCCGCGACGGAGATTATAAACATGCAGGCGATACTCAATCTCCCGAAGGGAACGGAGCATTTTTTAAGCGACATACACGGCGAGTACGCCGCGTTTTCGCACGTTCTGCGCAACGGCTCGGGCGCGGTCAGCAAAAAGATTGACGACGTTTTCGGTCACACGCTGAGCATACAGGACAAGCGCGAGCTCGCGTCGCTCGTCTACTACCCGACGCAGAAAATAAGCTACATAAAGCATCAGGGCAAGGACACTGAAAACTGGTACAAAATAATGCTTTACCGCCTTATCGACATATGCCGCGTCGTATCGTCGAAATACACGCGCTCGAAGGTGAGAAAGGCTCTGCCGAAGGCGTACGCGTACGTCATAGAGGAGCTTATCACAGAAAAGCCGGAGGTACTGAACCGCGGCGCGTACTTTGACGGCATAGTCGACACTATTTTGGAGGTCGGCATAGCGGAAAAATTTATTATAGCAATGGCGGAGCTTGTGCACCGCCTTGTCGTAGACCATCTGCACGTCCTCGGCGACATCTTTGACCGTGGCAGAGCGCCGCACGACATAATGGACAAGCTGTGCGACTACCATTCGCTCGACATACAGTGGGGCAACCATGACGTTATGTGGATGGGCGCGGCGGCGGGCAACACGACCTGTATCGCGAATATTATCCGCAACAGCGTGCGCTACGGCAATATGGACGTTCTGGAGGACGGCTACGGAATAAACATGCTGCCGCTCGCGACGTTCGCAATGGCTGCCTACGAGGACGACAAGTGCGAGAGATTTAAGATAAAGCGTCTCGGCAGGCGAGTTACAGACGTCGCCGACAACGACATCGAGATGAAGCTGCACAAGGCGATAGCGGTAATACAGTTTAAGCTTGAAGGTCAGCTTATCGCGAAGTACCCCGAATTTGAGATGGATTCGCGCAGACTCCTGCACCGCATAGATTTCAAAAACGGAACGGTGGAGATAGAGGGCAAAACGTACCCGATGCTTGACACGAATTTCCCGACGATAGATCCCGAAGATCCGTACGCGCTCACCGAAAAGGAAAGCGAGGTAATGGAAAAGCTGCGTTCGGCGTTCGTGCGCTGTCAGAAGCTGCAGCGCCACACGCGCCTGCTTATGCAGAAGGGCAGCCTGTACAAGGTATACAACGGCAATCTCCTGTTCCACGGCTGCGTGCCGATGAACAGCGACGGCACATTAAAGGAAATGACGCTCGGCGGCAGGCGTTACGGCGGCAAGGCGCTTTACGACGCGTTCGAGGCGGCAATAAGGCGCTCGCTGCTGTCGCCCGACATAAAGGAGCGCGTGCGCGGTGCGGATTTGATGTGGTATCTGTGGAACGGTCCCACGTCGCCGCTTTTCGGGCGTGACAAGATGACGACGTTCGAGCGGTATTTTATAGAGGACAAGGAAACGCACAAGGAGCATAAAAACGCGTATTACACGCTTATAAACAACGTGGAAACAGCCGACAAGATCCTTGCGGAGTTCGGGCTTGCCGAAACGGGGCACATAATAAACGGTCACGTCCCCGTGCATCAGGGCGAGGGTGAAAATCCGCTGAAATGCGGCGGCAAGGTGATAATGATAGACGGCGGCTTTTCAAAGGCGTACCAGACCGTGACGGGAATAGCCGGCTACACGCTCACGTATAATTCCTACGGTCTGACGCTCACGGCGCACGAGCCGTTCAGCGGCGCGGAGGACGTTATTTACAATAACAGGGATATTGTGTCGAACCAGGTCGCCGTCAGACATTCGGCGAACAGAATACTCGTCGGCGACACTGATAACGGCAAGCGGCTCAAAGAGAGAATAGACGATTTGAAGGAACTTATTAAGGCGTACAGACAGGGTGTTGTCGCCGAGAAAAGGTAAAATTTATACGGGCGAACACGGTTCGCCCCTACGACCATGTTTTATTGTGCGCCATACATCGTCTGCCTCCCTTGTTAAAGGGAGGGGGACCGCCGAAGGCGGTGGAGGGATTCATCATAAAAATCAAAAAAAGAATCCCCCAGCCGCGCTGCGCGCGCCAGCCCCCTTTGACAAGGGAGCCATACGGGCGGTCGCCCATCGCCCCTATCTTTTCCCACCGAGAAGCACAAACGACAGCGGCGGGATTTTTCGTATCACGAACCGTGACAGCGCGTAAGGGATCGCAAGCCCCAACACCGTCACAACACACACGCACAACGCCGGCGGCAGCGGCGAATATGCAAGCAGTATTCCCATAAGCCCCGACACGAGAAACGGCGCGTGCATGAGGTATATATCGTACGAGTACGAGCCGAGAGCCGTGAAAAACGGCTTTATTTTTGTTTTCGCTATCATATCCGAGACGGAGCAAACCGTCACGATCCCCGCCGCGCTGCACACGGCGCGCGTCACGTAAAGCGCCGCCTTAACCGCGCCCCGCGGCATACCGAACACGTAAAAGCGGCTGTATATTACGTTAGCCGTCACAAACACGACCGCCGCCGCAATAATGTGCAGCGGCTTTTTCAAAACGGCGCTCATACCGTCCGCGCACATCACGCGCGCAAGCGAGAAAAATACCAAATCAGCCGCGGTGTAGTCGAGTATCGCGGGGTATGTAACGAACGCCTTCGACACGTACAGCGCGAGAAGCACTATTAGCGTTATTTTCGATTTCATCACGCGTCCGAGCAGTATATTTACCGCAAACACTATAAAGAGCGAATACACGAACCAAAGGTGCTGATCGACGTGACCGAGATAAAACAGTATGCCGAGCGCCATATCCCTGATTGTCGGCGAGCCGTACCCGCCGCCGGACAGCACCGACGCGAGCGCGGGTATCTTCATCGAAACGAATATAACGGCGTACGCGAACAGCGAAAACACAAGGTACGGCAGCATTAAAAGCCGCGCCTTGCCCGCGATAAACCTTCCCTTGTCGGCATAGCGTTTAATCCCCTTTTCAAACAGCCACCCCGACACAAAGAAAAACAGCGGCATGTGGAAATTGTATATAAAAATCCAAACAAATTCCACACCCGTATGCGCTTCGCGCAGCTTCGGCACGAGCGTATGCGCGAAAACGACGAGAATTATACCTATTCCCCGCGCGATATCCGCCCAGTCAAGTCTTTTATCCATGACGGTAACACCCCCTTAAAACCTTTGAAACAATTATATAATCGGTGTCACGCTATTGTCAATAGCTTATATTTGATTTGCAATAAAGAATATGATAATATATAATAGTACATATGATGTAATGGGGGAGGTATCGCTTCTTATGAAAATACTGCTTATAAATAAATACCTGTACCCCAAGGGCGGAGCGGAAACGTACGTGTTCAAGCTCGGCAAAGCGCTGTGGGAGGCGGGCTGCGAGGTACAGTTTTTCGGTATGGCTGACAGCCGCAACGAAACGGGCAACGATGCGAACGCGTACGCGCAGGGTATCGACTTCCACAAAAAAAGCGTGAGCTATCTCACCTATCCGTTCAAAATAATATACTCGCGCGGCGCGAGAAAGCAGCTTAAAAAGGTGCTTGACGACTTTAAGCCCGACGTCGCGCATCTAAACAACTTCAACTTCCAGCTTACGCCGTCAATCGTATACGAGCTTAAAAAGCGCGGCATACCGATGGTTTACACGGCGCACGACGTGCAGCTTGTCTGCCCGTGCCACAAGCTCACAAACGGCGATACGGCGGGACTGTGCCGCGAGTGCTACGGCGGAAAGTATATGAATTGCGTAAAGCACCGCTGCGTGCATAATTCACGTATGCGCAGTATGCTCGGCGCGGCGGAGGGATATTTGTACCGAAGGCTGCACACTTACCAAAGCATCGACAAAATAATCTGCCCGTCAAAATTTATGGAAAACGAGCTTTGCCAAAATCCGGACATTGCGGGACGGACGGAAGTGTTGTATAATTTTATCGAGGATATAAAACCCTCGAACGCCAAAAAGAAAAACTACGTCGTGTACTTCGGGCGTTATAGCGAGGAAAAGGGCATAAAAACGCTGCTCAAAGCCGCGCGCGCGCTGCCGCACGTAAAATTCGCGTTCTGCGGCAGGGGCGAACTGGAGGACGAGATAAACGGCGTAAGCAATATAAAAAATCTCGGTTTCCTCGGCGGAGCGAAGCTCAACGCCGTGATAGAACAGGCGCGCCTGAGCGTTATAGCGTCGGAATGGTCGGAAAACTGCCCGTTTTCGGTAATGGAGTCGCAGACGCTCCGCACACCCGTTCTGGGCGCGAATATCGGCGGTATACCGGAGCTTATCGACGAGGGCAGGACGGGTATGCTTTTCGAGAGCGGAAACGCCGATGAGCTTGCGGCAAAGATAGACTACTTGTGGAAAAACCCCGACGTATGCCATGAGATGAGCAAAAACTGCGCCGATATAAGCTACGACACCGTTAAGGAATACACGGAGAAAATGATTGCCATATATGAGGATTTAATCGGCAGGGACAAGTAACGGAGATAACGTCATGAAAATTGCAATGATAGGTCACAAGCGCATACCGTCGCGCGAGGGCGGCGTTGAGATAGTCGTCGGCGAGCTGTCGCGGCGCATGGCTGCGGCGGGGCATGACGTGACGGCGTACAACCGGCGCGGCAAGCACGTTTCGGGCGGCGAGACGGCGAACGTGAAGGAGTACGAGGGCGTCAGGATAAAGAACGTGCCGACGTTTGAAAACGGCAAATTAAACGCGATTGTGTACTCCGTTATAGCGTCATTCCTTGCGCTTTTCGGCAGATACGACGTGATACACTACCACGCGGAAGGCCCTTGCTCGATGATATGGCTGCCGCACCTTTTCGGCATACGCACCGTCGCGACGATACACGGTCTCGACTGGCAGCGGGCGAAGTGGGGCGGCTTCGCGACGAAATTTCTCAAATTCGGCGAAAAGACAGCCGCGAAGTACGCCGACGAAATAATCGTCCTGTCGGAGAACGTACGGGACTATTTTAAAAAAACGTACAGCCGCGACACTATATTTCTGCAAAACGGCGTTGACGCGCGTAAAACGGATAGCGCGGCGATAATAAAGGAAAAATACGGTCTTGAAAAAGACGGTTACATATTGTTTCTAGCGCGCATAGTGCCGGAAAAGGGACTTCACTACCTCATAGAGGCGTTTAAGAACACCGACACCGACAAAAAGCTCGTGATAGCGGGCGGTGTGAGCCACTCGTCGGCGTACGCGGAGAAGGTAAAACATCTCGCCGAAGGCGACGGACGCATAATTTTTACCGGCTTCGTCGAGGGCGATGCGCTTTGGGAACTGTTCTCGAACACATTCCTCTACGTGCTTCCGAGCGATGTCGAGGGTATGCCGCTGACGCTTCTGGAGGCTATGGGCTGCGGAGCCCGGTGCCTCGTGAGCGACATTCCCGAAACAAAAACGGTCGTAAACGGTTACGGCATGACGTTTAAAAAGGGAAACACGGACGACTTGAGGCAAAAGCTCACCGAAGCGCTTGCCGAACCGAAGCGCGGTACGGCGGAGCAGGTGAAATATATAAAGGAAAATTACGGCTGGGACACGGTTACCCGCAAAACGCTTGAAATATACGGGGGAAAGTAAAATGAAAAAGAAGCTGTCGCTGTGTGTACGCGCATTCCTTTCGCTTATACATATAGCTTTCGTGAAAATCATGAATATGGGCGCGCTCAAAGGCTCCGCCGTGCAGGATTTCGCTCTGTCGGTAAAGCTCTGTCCGCATGACGGCGGTAAAATCTTGCTCGGCAGACACATTCACGCGAACAGGAACACGGTGCTTGAAGCCGACGGCGGCGTTCTCAAAATCGGAGAGGGCTGCTTCTTCAACAACGGCTGCATGGCTGTGTCGCACGAGAACATCACGATAGGCGCGTACAGCTGCTTCGGACCGAACGTCCTAATATACGACCACGACCACGCCGCGGCAGCGGGGCAGATCCTTCACGACAGCGGCTACAAGACCGCCCCCGTTACGATAGGCTCGAACGTGTGGATAGGCGCGAACAGCGTCATACTGCGCGGCACGGTTATCGGCGACGACTGCGTTATAGGCGCGGGCAGCGTCATAAAGGGAAATTACGAAAGCGGCAGCGTTGTGATACAGAAGCGAAGCGAGGAAATACGAAAAAAGCAAAAGGAGGCGGACAGGCTTGTTTGACGAAGAGACAGGTAAATACAGTAAGTTTCTTATGGCGGTCTACATCATCGTGCTTGCCGTGTCCGCGGTGGGCGACATGTCGATTTTCTCCGTCAGCATGACGAGAATGATGAAGGCGGTAAGCCTTATCATAGTCGTTATCGGCGCGGCTGTGCTGCTCATATCGGGGAACCTGAACAGGATACAGAAAACGTCGAGCTTTGTCGGAGTGTACGCGTTCGTGCTTATCGGCATAATAGTCTGGTCGATATTCCTTTGGATAATCAACCTCGAAACGATTGAGTTTATCATACGCGGAGCGTCGAAATTCATGTACCAGTTCCTTGTGCTGCTCATAATCTTCGCCGGCGTATACATGTTCGGCGAAAGGGCGATACACGCGACCTTTTACGGACTTGTGCTCGCGAATTCGATAATGCTGGTAATAAACCTCGGAACGTACGGCATAGGCCCGAGCGTTGAGTCCATGATGGCGATGTTCCGCGGCGCGGAGGCGCAGGAGGGCTTTGCGCGCGCCATGGAGATACACGACATAACCTTCGCGTTCGGCTTTTACATAATATATTTTGTCTTTTTCGCGAAGCACGACCGCGAACGTGTCATAGATATTATGGCTGCGGCGTTCTTCTTCATACTCGGCTGGAAACGAATCGCGCTCGCGGCGCTGCCCGCGGCAATAGCGGCGGCTGTCATGATGGGTTGGATGCGCCCGAGATCACGTAAGAGATTTATGCAGATAATCGCGTGGGGCTTTGTAATATTCTCGTTTTTGTACGTCGTCGCGACGCGTACCGGCGTTTTCGACGCCGTAACGGAAACGCTCGGCATCAACACAATGGGACGAAACGAGGTTTACGACTACATAGAAAAATATTACGATATAAGTCTCGGCTTTATCGGCTACGGCTTTGAATACACGACCGTAATTCTGCAGCAGGTAATGCTCGACAACCCCGAAGCGAAGATAGGCGTTGTCGCGCTGCACAACAACATTCTTACCGTATATATTGAGCTCGGCTTTATAGGCTTCTGGGCATGGCTTCTTTATACGTGGGTGTTCCAGCTTCGGTGGATGCTCACGCACTGGGGAGAAAAAGTGGCGATGCTGTTCTTTCTGAGCGAAATGTATATATTTATAACCTACATGACGGACAACACGCTTTATTACTATTATACAAGTATGTCGCTCCGGCTTATGCCCATGGCGTACGCGTTCCACATAGCGGACGACAAAGAGGTCAAGCTGTGGCCCTGGGTAAAGGAGCAAAAACCGAGCCGATTGTATAAATATCTGACAACATGACCAAAAAAAAGCGAGATAGGTATTGCAATTTATGCACTTTTATGTTATAATATTGTAACAATGCCGTTACATAGGCTTAACATAAGATTGTAAACATCGTGAAGGAGCGCTGTTTCAAATGAAGTGGAAGAGGAATAAAAAAAGAAAGGAACCGAGCAGACTTCTTGGCTTTTTCAGGAAAAGCGAAGAAAAGTATCAGGAAGTCAACCTGCAGGACGCCAATATCTTCAAAAAGATTTTCTTTATTGTTCTGAGCAACATAAAGAGCATATTGGTGTTTGTTTGCGTGTTTGCGGTTGTATGGACGATTATTGCGTACGTTGGCAGCTTCGGCAGAAAGACCGTCATACTGTCATTGAACTACGAGGAAGCGTCCAAGGGACAGAATCCGAACCTGACGCGATGCAACGTGTATGAGCTTAAGTCGGACGAGGTTATGGAGCGCGTCATAGAGTACGCCGGACTTCAGGACGACGTTACGGCGGAGGAGCTTGCCGACCATGTGGATATAGCGGAAACCGACAGCGGAAAGACCATAGATCCGCTCGACACAAATACATACTACATATCCACAAGCTATACCGTCACATACACAAAGGACAAGAAAATACACAACATTTCCACAGATGACATGGTAGAGCTTATATGCAAGGCGTACAACGACATTTTCCACGAGAAGTACGTCGGCACAAAATCGGTGCTCCAGTACGATCTGGGCGACATAGACGGCTTGGAGTACATAGAAATAGCGAGACTTTTCACAAAGAAATCGGATCAGATGCTGCGTTACATTCAGCAGAGAATAGAGCAGAACGCGACCTACCGCTCGGACGTTACGGGACAGAGCTTCCAGACGATACGGCGCATGATCCAGAACGTCCAGTCGTACAGCATAAAGAAATACTACGCGTTCGTGCTCGAATCGGGCATGGCGCGTAACAGAGACCATTATATACGTACTCTTACTTACAAAAATGATATGCTCGATATTCAGTACCGCAAGTTTATGATAGACTACAACGTAAGAAAGCAGGGCGTTGAGAATTACGACAGCGCGATGATAGGCACGGTAATGGTACCGTCCGTAAACGAGCAGCGCGAGTATTACATGTCGCGTACAAACATAGGAACGGACTATCTCACAAAGGACGCGGACTACAGCCTGTCGCAGGGCAGCGAAGTGGAGCGTAACATGATTGAGAACAACGATATTATCTCCAAGGTTTCCGCGTCGGGAGCGACGGACGCCGACTACGCGAAGGCGGAGGAGCTTATAGCGAGCGTCGACAAGGAGCTTAAGGACGTCGCGCTCTTAGCCGACACCACGGATAAGGAATACATAAAGCATACGACAAAGGATTATCTGACGTTCGCGGCCATGGAAGGCAGCGGCGACGGACTGTTTGTGCTGCGTTCACTCATCGGCAGCGCGCTTGTGTTCTTCGCGCTGCTGTGTATAGCGTACTACTTCCTTGACGGATATATCAGAAGAAGGGAGGATGCGCTCGGTGAATAAGTTCAATCTTCTCAGATACCTAAGTAAGTGGAAATACCTTATATTTATCGTCTGCGTTTTGGGCGCGCTGCTCGTGTACAGATACGCGATGTCAAATCAGGAGTACACGGCAAGCACCGTTATACGCTACACGAATAATGACGCGTCGAGAGGCAAAACGCCGTCCGGCGACGACATTGACGTTACGGAAATTTACAGCGCGACCGTTATAACGAACGTGCTGGAGGATCTCAACATAACGACGGGCGCGGACACGATCCGTTCAAAGTGCCGCGTCGAGGAGGTAACGCCGCCAGACGAGGAGATAAGAAAGCAGGCTCTGTTGGAGCAGGGCGAGGAATACGAGTTTTTCGCGACGGATTACATCGTATCGTTCTCCGTCGGCAGCGAGTACAGCCAGAGCTTTGCCCGTACCGTGCTCGACTCGATAATAAAGAATTACTTCGCGACATACGGTGAAAAGTACATCAACCAGCAGACGCTCCCGAATAACAGCGTCCGCGGCAGCGACGGTCAGTACGATTACATAGAGCGCGCCGAGATACTCGACTCGTGGACGATGAACATATCCGACTACCTCGCTGCGAAGAAGGAGACGCAGCCGAATTACCGCAGCGCGGCGACCGGCTACTCCTTCACCGACCTTTACGAAATTTACCAGAGCTACCTCGACTACGACCTGCCCGAAATATATTCGCTTATATTGGAGCAGGAGGTAACGGAGGACAAGGACACGCTCATAAAGAAGTACCAGAGCGATATAGGCACGTGCGAGCTTGACCTGCAGAACATGCAGACAAAGATAAATGACCTGCAGGATCTTATAAACAAGTACAGCGCGAAGAACAAGGAGGGCACGGAGTACCACTTCGGCACACAGGCTGACGAGGGCAACAATTCGAGCGACTACATATTGAAGGACGTTTACGACGAGCACCGCGAGGAGGACGTGATTGACAGCCAGACGACGTACGACGGACTTATAAACGAATATGTGGAGCTTGAAACGGAAAAGGAAAAGCTTGAAGTCGATCTCGAACACAAGCGCAAGCTTCTCGCGGTATTCACCGACGGCGCGGCAAACGGCGATATGAGCAACAAGTCTCTTATCGAGGAGAGCCTCGACGAGCTGTCACAGGAGCTTAACGACATGTACCAGACCGTGTCCGACACCGTTGACGAGTACAACCAGTTCGTCGGCGCGTACAACGTATCGACGCTTGCGAGCATAACCACCGAGGAAAAGATAAACGTAAAAATGTATATCTTCCTCGCGATAATAATCTTCTTCTTCGGCGGCTGTATCGGCGCGATTATCCTCGGACGAAGCAAGGAATTTCTCGACTATATCATGTATACGGACAGAAAGACCGGACTTCCGAACCGTGCTATGTGCGATATTGAAATTGAGAAATACGCGGCTGAAAAGCTTAAGGATAACTTCGTATTCGCGCTTGTCAAGATTAACAACCTGAAATACGTAAACGAGAAGGGCGGACGTGAGGCCGGAGACGCGCTGCTTAAGGCGTTCGGTAAGGTTATGAAGCGTGCCGCGTCGAGCTACGGCTTCGCGGGATATAACGGCAGCGAGCAGTTTATCTGTATGTTCGAGGACTGCACGCTTGAAAGAGCGAACGACTTTAAGCAGTATCTCGAAGAGCTTGTGCGTTACCACAACGTTCAGACGCCGAACAGCACCATAGAAATGAGCGTAACCGTCGCCGAGACGAACGACGAGCAGGTTTACGATATAAGAAAGCTCATGGGCGCAACGTTCCGTAAGGCGGCAGCCGAGGACAGACGCGACAACGCGGCGAAGATAGCAAAGTCCGAGGCGGCGCAGAAGAGCGGCGGCAAAACAAACGAAAAGCCGGACGTTAAGCCCGCGGTCGAAGCAAAGCCCGCCGAAGCAAAACCGGAAGCGAAGCCGGAAATAAACAGCGCCGGCAATACCGAGCCGAAGGCGGAGGAAAAGCCGCAGACCGAAGAGCCTCACAGCGGCATAAGAAAGCCGACGACCTTTGAGGTAAGCTTGGAGGACGACGCTCCGCAAACGCCTGCTAACGGCAAAAAAGGCTCTAAAGGTATCGGAAAATTTTTCGGAAAGAAGTAAAGCGAGTAACCGGAGGAAACAGATATGTCTGACAAAGAAGAAAAGCTGAATATCGGCGCGGACACAAATGATGCCGCGCCGACGGACGGCGGCGTAAATACCGACACCGCAGCCGACGCTGCCGAAACCGGAGTAACCGCGGAAGCCGAAGCCGTACCCGCCGAGGCGGAAAGCGCCGCGGACGTTGAGACTGCGCGCCGCCGCCGTAGGTTTGCTCTTAGAGGCAGAAGCAAAGGCAAGGACGGCAAAAAAAGCAAAAAAGCGAAAGTATTCACCGCTGTACTGCTTGCGGTCGCCGTGCTTTTGGGTGCGGTAGGGATTTCCGCGATTATAGACAGCAACCGGCTTGAAAAGACGTTCTATCAGGTGAAATCGAACAAGGTGACGGACAACATACGTATAGTATGCCTTTCGGATATGCACCTTAAGGAATTCGGCAAGGACAACGAAAATCTCATACATGAGGTTGACAAATTAAGTCCCGACCTAATCGCGCTTGTCGGCGATATGAACATGGAAAACAAGCCCGATAAGTACGACGCGGTTATAAATCTCTGCGTAAAGCTCAACGAAATCGCGCCCGTATACTATTCGCTCGGCAACCACGAAATAGACGCGATGCTGTTCCGCGGCTCGAATATTTACAAGGACGTAAAAAAAGCCGGCATAAAGATAATGAACAACGAGACGGAGACCGTTACCATAGGCGGCACGGATATTGACATAATCGGACTTACGCAGAATCCGACGGAGTTTGAGGAGTACGGCAAGGCGTTTTTCGACAAGGCGATGAGCGCGACGGATAACTTTAAGCTTGTGCTTAATCACTATCCCGAGCAGTTTTTCGGCACGCTCGACGACTACAACATAGACCTTGCGCTCGCGGGACACGCGCACGGCGGACAGGTAAGGCTGCCGTGGATAGGCGGAATGTACGCCGCCGACCAGGGATTTTTCCCGAAGCTCTGCGACGGCTACCACGAGATTGGCAACAGCCGTCTGTTAATCACGAGAGGTCTGGGCAAATCGGGGCTTTGTCCGAGAATATTCAACAAACCCGAAATTATGGTTGTTGACATAGGTTGGTACTAATTCGGCGCTGCGGCAGATATAAGGAAATAGCAATATGATAAAAGAAGCGGCTGAAGAAATCAAGATAAGAATAACGGACGAGGATCTTCACAAGCCGATGTACGAGTGTGTGAAGCGTATTTTGGATGTGTTTTTCGCGTTTGTCGCGCTGATTGTGTTGTCGCCGCTTTTTCTCGTTACCGCGATAGCCGTCAAAACCGACGGCGGCAGCGTGTTTTACGCGCAGACGCGGCAGGGTAAAAACAACAAGCCGTTTAAGATGTACAAATTCAGGAGCATGTGTCCCGGCGCGGATAAAATAAAGTCGGAGCTCATGCACCTCAACGAAATGGACGGGCCCGTGTTCAAGATAAAGGACGATCCGCGTATCACCAAGGTGGGCAAATTCATAAGAAAGTACAGCATAGACGAGCTTCCGCAGCTTATAAATATCCTGAAGGGCGATATGAGCATCGTCGGACCCCGCCCGCCGCTTCCGGAGGAAGTGGAGCAGTACAGCGAGTACCAAATGCAGCGGCTTCTCATAAAGCCGGGACTTACCTGCTTCTGGCAGGCGTACGGCAGAAGTCAGCTCTCCTTCGAGGACTGGATGGATATGGATATGAAGTACATACAGCGCCGCTCTTTGCGCCTCGACGCGTGGCTGATAATAAAAACTGTTTTCGCCGTTCTTTTCACACGCGGCGCATATTAAAAAACGTTCCGCACCGCGGAACGTTTTCCCTATTTCATATCCTTAAGACGTTTTTTCAAAATATTAAATGTTTCGTCGCTTATAATATGCTCGATTTTACAAGCGTCCTTTGACGCGACGTCCTCGCTTACGCCTATCGCGATAAAATATTTTGTGAGGACTGTGTGCCTGTCGTATATCTTTTCCGCCACCGCCTTACCCGTGTCTGTGAGCAAAATCATGCCGTTGGGATCGAATGAGATGTAGCCGTTGTCCTTGAGCAGCGCGACGGCACGGCTTACGCTCGGCTTGGAAACGCCCATTTCGTTTGCAATATCTATTGAGCGCACGTATCCGAACTTGTTTTTCAAAATCAATATAGTTTCGAGATACATTTCGCCCGACTCATGCAATTCCATACAAACAGCCCCTTTGCTAACATTATTTACAATATTGTACCATAAAACAAAACTATTTTCAAGTCTTATTTGAACACGTCGGGAAACGCGGCTTGTAATTCATATTGACAAACCGGCAGAGACGTGATATAATTCATAGTATACAAGTGGGATAATAGTGAAAAAGGGATGAGGAAGCATGAAAATATCCACAAAGGGAAGGTACGCGCTGCGGCTGATGCTCGACATAGCGCTGCACGGAGCTGACGGAAACGTGTCGATACGCGACATAGCCGTGCGTGAGGACATTTCGGTAAAATACCTCGAGCAGATAGTGAGTATGCTCGTGCGCGTCGGGTATCTGCGGAGCGTGCGCGGCGCGCAGGGCGGTTACAGACTGGCGAAAAAAACGTCGGAGTACACCGTCGGCGACATACTGCGCATAACGGAAGGCTCGCTTGCGCCCGTGGCGTGCCTTGACGACGAGGTGAACGAGTGCCCGCGCGAAACAGCCTGCCCGACGATTGGACTGTGGAAGGGCTTATACAAGGTTATCAACGATTATCTCGACAACATAACGCTCGAGGATCTCGTAAACAAGGGACTTCAGGAGAGCGGCTCATTGGATTTCTGCATATGAAAAAGGCTGTGTAAAACACAGCTTTTTTTACTTATTCACGACCTCGCCTATGTTGTTTATCTGAATCGAGATAGTGCCGTCGTCGTTGTTTATAAACTCGATGTAATCCTTGTTGCTGTAATACTCCGCCGGAAACGTTATCTCCACGCCTATATCGGTGACGATTTTAACGTCCTTCGACAGCCGTTTTGTGACGTAGCGGTTCACCTCTACCTTTTCCGGCACCTGCGCCTTTTCGAGCTTTTCCTTAAACTCCTCGCGCATACCCGGCAGACCGTCGAATATTTTTTCGGCTACCTTGTCGGTCTCGATATACTTGCTTTCACCCTCCTCGACGCTCTCTGTTATATACTCCTTCATGCGCGACATCGTTTCGAGCGAGTCGCCGCCGTTTTCCTCCGTGACCTTTTTCGCGATTTTCCGCACCGCGTTCACCGACTCGCGCGGCGAAATATCATACACGCATTCCAACAGCACGTCGGCTATAAGGTCGGTTTTCTCGCCGTCGATATTGCGGTTTCTGCCCTTGTACCGCACCGTCATATCCGCAAGATCGATAAACGCGCACTCGCTTATTTTCTGCGTCGTGGTTGGGAGTATGGCGTAGTGGTTTATGATAAGATTTTTTACCTTGCCCTCGTCCTGCGTGACCTGATGCGTGTAACCCTGTTTATTTTCAAACCGCAGAATACCGAGCATTTCACGCTCGTCCGCCGAGAACTCGCACACGATAACGTCAGCCGCGTCGGGCGCGTCGGACGATACCGCGCCGTCATAGAGCCGCTTCGCCGCGAACTGCGAAAACGGTATAATATCGCGCGTTTTGAGATACTCCGTAACCTCGTATTTGAAGCCGCTGCTTTCGGTAAACTCACCCTTGCGGAGCGACGCGTCGTCAAAAACCTTCTCTATATGCTTCGATATAAAGCTGTTTATGCTTCCGTCCGACACGTCAAGCTCCTCGTCGCTCAAAACACACACGCCGCCCGCCGCGTCGAGTATATGTAAAATCGCCTTACTTAATGATGCTATCATTTCAATACCTCTCTTTCCCGACTATTTTACCACAAAAACAAATGATTGACAAGCCGTAATTTGTTCAGTATAATTTTATCGGAACGTAATTTATATAAAGGTGTGGAACGGAAATGAAAAAATATATGGATAAAACGCTGTCTCCGTCGGAACGCGCGGAGGATTTGTTAAAGCGCATGACGCTTGAGGAAAAGGTGGGGCAGATGCTTCAGGTAAGCTACAACGCCCTAAATCCCGTCGATTACGAGCGGTACAAAAAGCGCGGCATAGGCTCGTTTTTGCACGCGCTCGGCAAGGAGAGGGACGATATACGTAAAAAATCCGAGAAAACGCGTCTCGGCATACCGCCGCTGCTCGGCATAGACGCGATACACGGTCACGCGCTCTTAAACGGCGCGACGGTGTTCCCGTCGCAGCTTGCGATGTCGTGCAGCTTTAACCGCGCTCTGCTGTTTGAAATGGCGCGCGCGACGGCTCTCGAAGTCGCGGCGGACGGCCTCGACTGGACGTTTTCGCCGGTGCTCTGCATTGCGCGCGACCTGCGCTGGGGACGCGTGAACGAGACGTTCGGCGAGGACAGCTACCTTGTCGGCGAGCTCGGCAAGGCTGTCATAACGGGCTACCAGTACGACGGCAACATTATAGCGTGCGCGAAGCACTACATAGCCTACGGAGAGGCGACCGGCGGACGCGACGCGTACGACAGCCCCGTGACGGAGCGTAAGATACGCGAGGTATTCCTGCCGCCGTTTAAGAAGGCGGTCGAAGCCGGCTGCGGCTCGGTTATGACGGCTTACGGCTCTATCGACGCGCTGCCGCTCACGACGAACAAGCGTATGCTCACGGAAATTCTGAAGGATGAGCTCGGTTTTGACGGCTTTGTCGTGACCGACTGGGAGAACGTAAAGAGCCTTGTGCACAAGCAGCGCGCCGCGAAGGATATAAAGGAAGCGTCGTACCTCGCGGTAGAGGCGGGCAACGACATGAGCATGAACACGCACAGTTTTTACAAATATGTTCCGGAGCTTGTGCGCGAGGGCAAAATATCGAGGGAGCGCATCGACGACTCCGTAAGACGCATATTAAAGGCGAAATTCCGCATAGGACTGTTCGACAACAAGGAGCGTCCCGACAAAAGCGTAATAGGCTGCGAAAGACACAGAGATTTAAACCTTGAAATCGCTCGCGAAAGCATGGTGCTGTTGAAAAATGACGGCGTGCTGCCGCTTAAAAATAACGTGAAAAAAATAGCCGTTGTCGGACCGAACGCCGACAGCATACGCGCGCAGTTCGGTGACTGGACGTTTTTCTCACACCCGCTGCCGAGCGCGATAGCGAAGCCGCGCCGCGAGTACCGCACCGTTTTGGACGGCATGAGAGAGGTTTTCGGAAGCGACAGAATTATATTTGAAAAAGGCTGCGACATATTCGGTCGCGGCGGCGGTATAGAAAAAGCCGTTGACGCGGCTAAGCAAGCCGATGTGGTTGTATGCGTAATAGGCGACTGCCTTGCGCAGAACGGCGAATACCGCGACAGGGCGAACATAGACCTCACCGAGCCGCAGACCGAGCTTGTAGACCGTCTTTGCGGCACGGGTAAGAAGGTAATCGCCGTGCTTGTAAACTGTAAGCCCTTGTGTATCGGTATGCTAAAGGAACGGTGTGCGGCGGTCGTCGAGACGTTTAACGGCGGCGCGATGGGCGGACTCGCGGCGGCGGAGCTTATCGCCGGACGGTTTAATCCGAGCGGCAAATTAAGCATATCGTTCCCGCAGACGAGCGCGCAGACCCCGTGCTACTACAACCACTACCACGGCTGGCACGGCGGTCAGTACGTGGACTTAAAAAAGGAAAACGTCTACACCTTCGGCGACGGCTTATCCTACACCGAATACGCGTACTCCAACCTGAAATTAAGCAAAAAGACAGCGCACAAGGACGATGTTATAGAGGTGTCGGTCGACGTTAAAAACAAGGGCGGCATGGACGGCAAGGAAACGGTCATGCTGTTTGTAAACGACGTCGTAAGCTCCGTGCTTACGCCCGTAATTGAGCTTAAAGGCTTCCGCAAGGTGTTCATAAAGACGGGCGAAACGAAGCGCGTGACAATGAAGCTCAGCATTGACGACCTTGCGATTGTAAAAAGCGACTGCATCCGCGAGGTCGAAAGCGGCGATTTTGAGATCATGGTCGGCGCAAACACACATACATATTTGAAAGCGGTGTTAAAGGTGAAATAAATACCCGTATGACCCCCTCTATGAGGGGGTCAAAACTCACTTGTGAGTTTTGGGGGGTGCATGGTTCTCTCGAAAAACACCCCCCTAAACTTGCTCCGCAAGTTTAGACCCCCTCGGAGAGGGGGTCTCTTGGGCGGCCGCCCGTCGTAATGCTCCCTACCTCCTCACCATAACCGCCACACACAAAATAACCCCGACCGCGCCCGCGCCGCACGTAAGAAGCAGCAATGGCAGCAGCGCGCCCTCGCGCTTTTCCGTTTGCTCATCGGGCGCGGCTTCACCCGTGTCGGACGACGGCACATACGACATGAGCGTTTCCCTGTCAGGCGGGCTTTGCCCCATACCGAGCCTTAAAAGCGTGTACGTACCGTCCTCGCGTTCGAGCAGTACGGCATAGCTTTTTTCGGCTGTGCGCGTATTTCCCTCGGTGTAAACGTCGCTGAAATTCACGAGAAACACACCGCCGCCGAGCTGCTCCGCGCCGTCTATACCCGTTATCTCGGTGGAAAAATACGTATTAAAGCCGCCCGTGTAGAGGTAATAGCCGTTATTAAAGCAGAACCCGCGCTCCGTGAGACTGCTTATCGGCGGCTTTTCGGGGGTAATACCGAGCACATTTTCCATAACGAAATCCATAAACTCACCGCTCACGAGCGAAATTTTGTTGTACCCAAGCGTACTGCTCTCACCCTCCTTCGGATCGATATCGGTGAGTATGCGGAAATTTTCGTGCGTATACAGCGCGTAACGAAAAATTTTATCGTAATCGTAATTTTTTATATCAAACTCCGCAATATCGGCGCAAGCCGCGACTGTCGCCCTGACAGCCGCAATATCGCGTGGCTCGGCGTTATCGGCGTAAGCGGTCGGCACGGCAAGCGCGAGATATATCGCTGCCAAAATTATCTTTTTCATCTTGTTCCCTCCGTCGGTTCAATGATTTTATGTTTCCCGAAAACGGCAAATGATTGTCTGTCAAATTATCGCGTGTGAAGTTATTTTTACAATAAGATAAAATTTCTGTAAAAAATATTAACCTTTGCGCATAAGTGTGGTAGAATGTAACGGACAATTTAAGGAGATGAAAGGCAATGAACAAGGATTTACGCGAAATACTCATAACGGAGGACAAAATCCGCGAAACGGTAAGCGCTCTCGCGAAGCGCATAAACGCGGATTACGCGGGCAAAACGCTCATACTCATGATTATTTTAAAGGGCAGCGCGGTATTTTCGACCGACCTCATGCGTATGCTCGACATGAACGTTATGATTGACTTTATGCAGGTGTCAAGCTACGGCATGGGATCGGTGTCGGGCGAGCTTGTCATAACAAAGGACTGCGAAAACGACGTAAATGGCAAGGACGTGCTGATTATCGAGGATATAATCGACAGCGGCAACACGCTTGCCGCGCTGCGCTCGGTTTTGGAGGAACGCGGCGCGAACGTCGAGATATGCGCGCTTCTGTCAAAGCCCGACAGACGCGAAACGGAGGTAAGCGCGAAGTACATAGGCATGGAGATACCCGACGAATTTGTTGTGGGCTACGGTCTCGACTACGCCGAAAGGTACAGAAACCTCCCGTACGTGGGAATTTTAAAGAGGGAGGTCTACGAAAAGTAAACCATGGCAGGATTTGAAACTATACTTTTAAGCATCGCAAAGCTCGCCGTTGCGATGCTTATCGGTTTTATATGCATTAAAACAAAATACATAACGAAGGAGCAGAACGACGGCATGTCGCGCATAGTCGTGCGCGTGACGCTGCCGCTTCTCATTATATCGTCGCTCACAAGCATGGACTTCGACTACAAAACGCTCATCACGTCGGCGAAGGTACTCATAGCCGCTCTTTGCACCGAGACGCTTCTGTACGCGGTCGGCACGGTCATGATGAAGGCGAGCCGCCTCGAAAAACCGAAGGCGGTCATGCTCCGCTGCATGATGTGCTTCGGAAACGTCGTATTTATGGCGTTCCCGCTGATACAGGCGCTCTACGGCACGGAGGGACTTCTGTACGCCGCCGTGTACGAGATTGCGAACGACGGCTTTTTGTGGACGCTCGGCGTTTACAGCATACGCTCCGCCGACGCGGGCGGCGGCAGGCAGAAAATAAGCGCGAACCTAAAACGCCTTGCCAACCCCGGCACGATTGCGTTCGTGATTGCGTTTATAATGATGGCGTTCCGGATAAAGATCCCCGGCATCGTCGGCGAGGTCGTAAGCGGCATAGGCTCCACAACGACGTACCTCTCGATGTTCTTTATCGGCGGCACGCTCGCAATGGTCGATTTCCGCCGCATATACAGGCGCGTGTGGCTTTACGTGCTTGTCGCGGTAAAGATGATACTGATACCGCTCGGACTTATATTCGTGCTAAAGCTGCTGCGTTTTGACAACGTTCCCGCCGCGGTCGTTGCGCTGCAGGCGGCAATGCCCACCTCGACGGTACTCGCCGTGCTTGCGAACGAGCATAAGGGCGACGTTATATACTGCGCGGAGGGCGTGTTTGTAAGCCACCTTCTGGGGCTTTTGACGCTGCCGCTCGTGTACTGGCTTATCGCCTTGGTTCAGGGAATATAATTATATTTAAAAAAGCTATTGACTGCGCGGCGGGAATAATGTATAATTATTACGTATACCCTGCGTATATATGCAAATTTTAACTGGCATTACAGTAAACAGGAGGAACTTTTATGAAAAAAATTTTATGCGCGCTTACTGCCGCTATAATGCTTGCGGTACAATGCGCGGTGTATGCCGAAACCGAAGCGGTAAACGATAACGCGGCGGATAACGATATACAGCTCACGGCTGTGCCGATGGGGGACATAATCGGCGACAATGCGTTAACCAAGGACGAGAAGGATACGCTTACAGAGGCCATGCTGACCGCGTTTCAGAACGCCGTACCGCCGGAGGCTATAAGCGATGAAGAACCCGCTTATATTGCCATAGAGATGCCGGACGGCATTGAAATCACCTTGTACGACGACAGCGGCATTGAGGATGAGGAGCATTACAGCACGAGATATAAAGCTGTGGAGGGAATTGTCAGAAATTATCTGGCTGACAACCCCGAATACTTTTATTTGGATCGTATCGGTTACAGCTATACAGAGGAAAGCAATCGCGTAACATCTCTGAATGTGATTTACAGCCGTAACGCCGAGGAAATAGAAAAAATCCAAAGCGAGCTCGACACGGTAACGGACGAAATCATTGCTCAAATGTGGAAAGACGGCATTAACCTCGAAGCCATAATGACAGGCGCTGACGAAGAAAAAGCGCAGGCTCAGTTTGACGCGGCTCTGTGGCTGCACGACTACCTTGCCGACACGATTACATACGATACCCGCGCTTATTCGGGCAACCCGGAGCAGGAGGCTCTTGTGGAACGCACGGTTGACGCGGCGCTTCTTGGCGATTGCCTGACGGTATGCGAAGGCTACTCAAACGCGTACAAGTATATTCTCGAAAAAATCGGCATGAAGTGCGTCAACGTATACAGCGACACTGAAGCGCACGAATGGTCGGCGGTCAACATCGGAGACGCGTGGTACTACGTGGATGTTACGCAGGACGACGCGGATGACATTAAGACAATAAATCACAACTTCTTCCTTGTGACGGCTGACGAGCTTGTACAGGGGCAGGAACATGCCGCGGGAGAGCAATATACGCATCATGACGGATATATAACGGAGCTTGACGAGAGTACAATGACCTTCGGTGATGCGTTTGAGGGCGAGCTTTGGCACGGCAATCTGCAGCCGGCACCCGCTATCGGCGAAGAAGGCGAAGAAGGCGCGGAAGGCGAAGAAGGCGAACAGGAGTATGATTGGTACGAAAGCGTTGTAAGCTCAAGAGTAATATTTGACGGAAACGACAGATATTACTGCGGCTTTTTCACGGACGACCTCACACCGGAAAACACATACTCGATTATATACAAGTGCGGCGCGGATTTGACAGACCCCGAAGAATTTTACGTTATAGACGACGGAATATGGTACTTGAATGCCGATAAAGATTCTGTTGTATACGGTTATTTCGGCGGATTGGGCAAATACACGTATGAAGCAGCGGGCGAAAACGCGGAAAAGACCTGCCTGTACTTCAATTCGCCCACGGCGGTATACGAACTGGAGCTTGGCGCGGAGGAAGCGCGGAAGGTAGAAGGATGCGAATACACGCCCGAGGAAGGCGAATACTACAACTGCATATTCGGCTTGTCAACATACGGCACATTAAAGTATCAGATAGTGGGTATGGAGTTAACCCCCGATGATGATATAAAATTTCACCCCGGGGAAGAAATACAGAAAACGATAGCGTGCAGCGTCTATCTCTACGAGGGCACGGAGCAGCCCGAGCTTATGGATATTCTGACCTACCCCGTGAACACCAAATTGGATATGCCGTCCTACAAAAAGTACGGCGTTGTGCTTAAGGGCTGGGTAACGGATTTGACGGAAAAAACGCCGTGGGATTTTGAGACCGCTCTTACGGAAAGCATAAGGCTTTACGCCGACACGGAAGCAGCGCATTGGAAAATGCAGCCGCAGCTTAAAGTATACGAAAATTGTCTTACGGGAACGGTTAACGCGTCAATAGCCGATTTTGACGATACATACCGCGAAGCTCCCACATATATGCTTGCGATATACGACAACAACACGCTTGTTGCGGTGAAGATGAGCGACACGGGCGCATTTGAGTTCACTGCTGATGACAATATTCCTTACACGGAAACAGCAACGGTTAAGGTGTACGCGTGGAGCAGCAATAACGAGCCGTATCTGGACGGCGAATTGATAACCATACCGCCGCAGACATCAGACAGCGGCGAAGGTGAAGAAGAAGGCGAAACAGGCGGCGAAACCGGCGGAGATGAAGGCGAAGAAGCCGGCGGCGAAGGTGAAGGTGATAGCGGCAATGAAGGCAGCGGCACCGAAAACGAAGGTGACAACGAAAATGAAGGCGGCGGTGAAAACGAAGGCACCGGCGGTGAAACCGGCAGCGGCGAAACTGGCGAAAACACCGGCGAATAATCAAGACAAAAAACAGGCGTTTAAAACGCCTGTTTTTTTATCTGCTTTTTTATCAAATATCGAGATTTGAAACATACTTCGCATTCGCCTCGATAAACTCGCGTCGCGGCTCGACCTTGTCGCCCATAAGAATTGTAAACGTCCTGTCTGCCGCGATCGCGTCATCGAGACTTACCTTAAGCATCGTGCGCTTCGCGGGATCCATAGTCGTCTCCTTAAGCTCCGCGGGATCCATCTCACCGAGACCCTTGTACCGCTGCACCTTCGCGCCGGGACCGAGCTCCTCTATAAGCCTGTCGCGCTCGTCCTCGTCAAACGCGAACTTTTCTACAAGCGTCTTGTTCTTACCCTTGAACACCTTGTAAAGCGGCGGCTGCGCGATGTAGATATTGCCGTTCTCGATAAGCGGACGCATATATCTGAAGAAGAACGTCAAAAGCAGCGTTCTTATATGCGCGCCGTCAACGTCGGCATCAGCCATTATAACGACCTTGCCGTATTTGAGGTTTGTAATGTCAAAGTCCTCGCCGATACCCGTACCGAGAGCCTGTATGACGGGGAGCAGCTTTTCGTTCGAGTACACCTTGTCTATACGCGACTTCTCGACGTTGAGCATCTTGCCCCACAGCGGAAGTATAGCCTGGAAGCGCCTGTTACGTCCCTGCTTCGCGCTGCCGCCCGCGCTGTCGCCCTCGACGATGAACAGCTCCGCGTAATCCGCGCCCTCGTCGGTACACTTCGCGAGCTTGCCGAGCAGCGACGAGTTTGTGGCGTTGTTGTTCTTGCGCGTAAGCTCACGCGCGCGCTTAGCCGCCTCTCTCGCGCGTGAAGCGGTGATCGTCTTTTCCACGATCGTCCTCGCGACGCGCGGATTTTCCTCCAAAAACTCCGACAGCTTGTCATTTAACGCGTACTCAACGAGCGTTCTCGCCTCACTGTTGCCGAGCTTTGTTTTGGTTTGACCCTCGAACTGCGGCTCGGTCACCTTAACGCTTATAACAGCCGTAAGACCCTCGCGCGTGTCCTCGCCCGAAAGGTTCTGATCCTTTTCCTTGAGTATGTTGTTCTTTCTCGCGTAATCGTTTATGACGCGCGTAAGACCCGCCTTAAAGCCCGTCTCGTGCGTACCGCCGTCACCGGTGTGAATGTTGTTCGCGAAAGACAGAAGTATTTCCGAATACGCGGTCGTGTACTGCATCGCGACCTCTACCATCATATCCTCGCGCGACGCCTCGAAGTAAATAATATCGTCGTGCAGCGGATCCTTGCCGCGGTTTATATACGTGACAAATTCCTTGATACCGCCCTCCGCGTGGAGCGTCACCGTTTCGGGCTCTTCAACGCGGTAGTCGGTGAGCAGTATTTTAACGCCCTTGTTAAGGAACGCCTGCTCCCTCAAACGCTTTAAGAGTATTTCGTAGTCAAATTCAAGCACCTCGAAAATCTCCGGATCGGGCTTAAACGTTATCTTCGTGCCCGTCTTATCGGTGTCGCCTATGACCTTGAGCTTACATGTCGGCTTGCCGCGCTCGTAGCTCTGGTAGTACACGTGCGTACCGTCCGACACCTCGACCTCCAGCTTTTCCGACAGCGCGTTTACGACCGACGAACCAACGCCGTGCAGACCGCCCGACACTTTATATCCGCCGCCGCCGAACTTACCGCCCGCGTGGAGTATCGTAAGCACGACCTCGACGGTCGGTATACCCTGCTGCGGATGAATACCGACGGGTATGCCTCGTCCGTTATCCGTTACCGTCACGGAATTGTCGGGGTTGATGTCGACCTTTATTTCCGTACAGTAGCCCGCGAGAGCCTCGTCTATGGAGTTGTCCACAATTTCATACACAAGATGGTGCAGACCGGGCGAGGAGGTCGAGCCTATATACATTCCCGGGCGCTTGCGCACCGCTTCGAGACCTTCCAGGACCTGTATCTGATTTTCGTCATAGGTCGTTTCAATCTTGTTTTCCATTTCACTCATCGTTTTATCTCCTTGTTATTATTTACTTCTGTTTGCTAATATTTTTGACGATACGGAGGAAATTAAAACCTCCGTCGCGCCCCTTGCGTTCGTCACGACAAAGGACTTCGGTAAATCGTCCGTCGTATTTATGATAAGACCGTTCTTTTCCGCGCTCGGCAGAAAATTCCGCCCGAGCCGCGACACGGTCGTGTTATCCATGTCAAATATTCCCACTATATCTCTGCCGCGCACGACGGCGTCGTCCTCAATTCTTATATACATTCTAAATCACCGTTCCGCCTTTTATATGAATTAGTCTCGTCCTGTCGGTGCTGAACTTCAAATCCGTGTCGGTCGAGGTTATAAGCACCTGTCTGCCGCGTATTCTTTCGGCGAGATAGCCGCGCCTGTGCGCGTCAAGCTCGCTCATGATGTCGTCCAGGAGAAGCACGGGGTACTCGTTCTTTATATTCTCGATATAATCCGCCTGCGCTATCTTCATCGAAAGCGCGGCGGTGCGCTGCTGCCCCTGCGAGCCGTAGAGCCGCGCGTCCTTACCGTTTACCGATATTACGAGGTCGTCGCGCTGCACGCCGACCTGTGCCGACGCGAGCTTGATCTCGCGGTACCTGTTCTGCTCGAAATAATTGTATATCGTTTCCTTGTCATACGCGCCGCACTTGACGCCCGGAAGATACTCTATTTCAAGCTTCTCCTTTGAAATCTCGCTCTGCACGCGCGACGCGAACGAATTTATCAGCTTTACAAATTCGAGGCGGTATTTAATGATATTCTCCGCCTCAGCCGCCAGACGGTCATTCCACACCGACAGCATTGTGTCGCTGCGCGCGTCCGACGTTTTCAGCGTCTTAAGCAGGCTGTTTTTCTGCATAAGAGCCTTGTGGTAATCTATAAGGCTCGTGAGGTAACGCGGGTAAAGCTGGCTTATCGCCGCGTCGGTGAACCGCCGTCTTGATGACGGCGAACCCTTTACGAGCGTCAGATCCTCCGGCGAGAACATGACCGCGTTCAGATAATTCATAAGCATCGACAGCCGCGTTATCTGCACGCCGTTTATCCTGATATTCTTTTTGCCGTTTTTAATTATCTGCAAAACAGCCTTATAGTCGCGCTCCGCGTCATGGAACTCCAGACCGAGCTTCGCGAAATCCTCTCCAAACCGTATAAGCTCGCCGTCTGTTTTCGTCCTGTGGCTGCGCCCCTGCGAGAAGATGTACACGGCTTCGAGGATATTCGTCTTACCCTGCGCGTTGTCGCCGTATATGACGTTCGTGTTGGGCGAGAACTCTATTTTTTCTTTCCGATAATTGCGGAAATTCGTAAGCGTAAGGGAAGAAATGAACATTATCCGTCCTCCACCGTTATTTCTACCGTACCGTCCTCGAACACGACCGTCACAACGTCGCCCGCGCGTATCTTTTTTCCGCGCATGGTGCACGTTTCGCCGTTTACGGAAACGATGCCGTCGAGTATCATTTCCTTCGCCATAGCCCCATGCTCCGCGAGCGCGGAAAATTTCAGAAGCTGGTCGAGCTTTATATATTCCGTTGTAATGGGTATCGTCATCTTTTCCATATCTGTTACCTTAATTCGACAGTCTCGTCACATTTATAACGCCCTGGAGCTGCAGCAGCTTTTTTCGCAGAAGCGCAAGATCCGATGTGTTACGTATTTCAACTCCGAGCTGTATTATCGCTATCTCGTCCTTGTTCACATAAGCGTTTACGGACTTGAACGGTATTTTGAGGTTTGCGAGTATGTTTGTTATCTCAAGCATCACGCCGTCGCGGTTATGGCACTCGACCTTGAGGTTCGCCGTGTACGACGTGGAGCGTTCGCTGTCCCACATTACCTCTATGAACCGTCCGCGATCCTCTTCGCTCATAACGTCGGGGTTCATATTCGGGCAGTCGCGGCGGTGTACGCTCACGCCTCTGCCCTTCGTGATGAAGCCGATAATATCATCGCCCGCAACGGGGTTGCAGCACCGCGCCAGACGCACAAGGCAGTTGTCTATGTCCTTAACGACGATACCCTTGCTTGACGCGTACCGCTTCGCGGGTTCTGTCTCAACGGTTTTGCTTTCTTCATTGTATACCGCTTCGAGCTTTTTCTTCTGCTCCGCCTCACGGTTCTGCTTTATCCATTCCTCGCGCAGCCTCATGACGACCTTCTGCGACGTGAGACCGCCGTAGCCGACGCTTGCGTAAAGGTCATCGAGCGTCTGGAAGCCGTAACGCTTGATCAGCAGGTTTATCCATTCCGGCTTAAAGAGCTGCTCGTGGGTGTTACCGATGCGGCGCAGGTCACGCTCTATGAGTTCCTTGCCGCGCTCTATATTCTCGTCGCGCCGTTCGCGCTTGAACCACTGATTTATCTTGTTTTTAGCCGTTGACGTGCGGCAGAGCTTTAGCCAGTCGCGGCTCGGACCGTGCGTGTTCGCGGTGAGTATCTCGACGATCTCACCATTCTGCACCTGATAGTTGTTCGGCACGATTTTGCCGTTCACCTTCGCACCGCTCATTTTATATCCGACCTGCGAATGTATCGCGAACGCGAAATCTATAACGGTACTGCGTGCCGGCAGCGATATGACCTTGCCCTGCGGCGTGAACACGAACACCTCGTCCTCGAACAGGTCAAATTTAAGCGTGTTGTAGAAGTCGTCGGTGTCTATGAGGTTCGTCTGCGTGTCAAGAAGCTGCCTTACCCATTCGAGCTTTGAGTCCATATCGGTCGAACCCGATATGCCCTCCTTGTACTTCCAGTGCGCCGCGATACCGTTTTCCGCTATGCGGTGCATCTCCCACGTCCTTATCTGTATTTCAAACGGCGTGCCGTTCGGACCTATGACCGTCGTGTGAAGCGACTGGTACATATTGGGCTTCGGCATCGCGATATAGTCCTTAAAACGCATCGGCACGGGCGTGTACAGGTCGTGTACCATGCCGAGAACCGCGTAGCAGTCCGCGACCGTATCGACTATGACGCGCACCGCGAACAGGTCGTAAAGCTCGTCGAGCGTCTTGTTCTGCGTGTACATCTTGCGGAAAATCGAGTAAAAGTGCTTCGCGCGTCCCGTCACCTGACCTTTTATACCCATTTCTTCGAGCTTCGCGCGGAGTATATCCATAATATCGCTTATGTATTTTTCGCGCTCTTCTTTTTTCTGATTTATGCTCTGTCTGATTTCCTCGTACGCCACGGGATCGAGATATTTAAGCGCCAGATCCTCAAGCTCTATTTTAATCTTCGACATACCGAGACGGTGAGCGAGCGGCGCGTAAACGTCGAGCGTCTCCTTCGATATGAGAAGCTGCTTCGCGCGCGGCATAAAGTTGAGCGTGCGCATATTATGAAGGCGGTCGATAAGCTTTATTATAACGACGCGTATATCCTTCGCCATAGCGAGGAACATCTTACGCAGATTTTCCACCTGCTGCTCCTCGCGCGTGTTGTACTGTATCTGCTTTAGGTGCGTAACGCCGTCAACAAGCTCCGCCACGCTCTTGCCGAACAGTGCCTCGATATCCTCGTAGGTGTACGGCGTGTCCTCCACAACGTCGTGCAGAAGCGCCGCGCTTATCGCCGTCGCGTCAAGCGAGAGCTGCGACGCGATATACGCTATCTGAACGGGATGCTCTATATACGGCGCGCCGCTGCGCCTGAACTGGTGCGAGTGCGCCGATTTCGCCAATCGGTAAGCCACGTAAATAAGGTCGGTGTTCGCGTTGGGACTGTAACCCTTCACGGACTCGATTATTTTGTCCACAAGAACGTCGGTATCATCGGCGTGCTGCGGTATTTTTTCGGGTGAGAGTATTACCTGTTCCGTTGTATCGGGCATATTGATGACCTCCTTCCTACGTATTCGGCTCTGTCGTTTTCTTTATATCCTTTAACACAAGCTGGACACTTTCCGTCCGCTGGTATGAATTTATATCCATCTGAAAGGCTAAATGCACTCTGTCGCCCTCTTGAAGCGTCCTTGCGAGCGCGCCCATTCCGAAGCCTATGCAGTTTATAAACCTATCCTTTTTGAAGGCTCTCAGCCTCAAATGCTTATTGTCCGTACCGACCGCCGCGGCTGACACCACAACTACGGACGAGATCGCGAACACGGGCTTTTCGTTACCCATGCCGAACGGTTCGAGCCGCGAAAGCATACGCGCGTTTTCTATGGTCAGCGACTGCTCCGACAGCGGACAGTCGATCTCGACCGTCGGTATCATATCCTTTTCGCCGAGCGTTTCGTCGGCGTACTTGTTTATCGCCTTGTCAAAGCCTTCAATTTCGCTTTGGTTCACGTTAAGCCCCGCCGCGACCGCGTGACCGCCGAAATCGGTAAGGTGCTTCTCACACGCGGACAGCGCGTCGAACAGGTTGAACGTCTTTATACTCCGACCGCTGCCCTTGCCCGCGCCGTTGTCGGTCGAGATAAGTATGCAGGGCTTGTAATACATATCGCACAGCCGCGACGCGACAATTCCGATAACGCCCTGATGCCACCCCTCACGCGCGAGAACGATAACCTTCTTTTTGGAGAAATTCGCGTCCTTGGCTATCATCTCCAAAGCCTCGTCAAATATTTCCTTTTCGGTCTGCTGTCGCTCCTTGTTTTCCTCGTCAAGCGCGAGCGCGATTTCACGCGCGCGGTTTTCGTCGCGCGTAAGCAGAAGCTCAACAGCCGTAGTCGCCGTACCGAGCCTGCCCGCCGCGTTAAGGCGCGGCGCGATAGCGAAAGCGACCGTTGACGCCGTTACGGGCTTATCGCTTACCCCCGCGACCTCCTCCAAAGCGCGTATACCGACGCGCGGCGGGTTCTGCAGAGCGCTAAGCCCCTTGTCAACTATGATCCTGTTTTCACCCAAAAGCGGCACAACGTCGGCTATCGTGCCGAGCGCCGCGAGGTCGATATACTCGTCGAATACCTCTCTGCTGCTCATGCCGCGGCTTACCGCTAAAGCGAGTATCAGCTTAAACGCCACACCCACGCCCGCAAGCGAATCAAACGGGTACTCACAGTCGGGACGCTTCGGGTTCAAAATCGCGGCAGCGGCGGTCGGAAGTCTGTCCTTGCAGGTGTGGTGATCGGTAATTATAACGTCCATCTTCTGCAGCTTCGCGAACTCGACCTCGCCTATCGCCGTAATGCCACAGTCGACCGTAATAAGCAGCTTAACGCCCCTGCGGAGCAGCTTGTTTACAGCCATTATGTTTATGCCGTAGCCCTCACCCTTGCGGTCGGGTATATAGTATTCGGCGTTCGCGCCGAGCTTTTCAAGAAATTCGTACAAAAGAGCCGTGGACGTTATGCCGTCAACGTCGTAGTCGCCGTACACGACGATTTTTTCGCCGTTTTCGATCGCGGTGTTTATGCGCTCCACCGCCTTGTCCATGTCGAGCATCAGCGACGGAGCTATGATATTCGCCATTGACTTTTTTATAAACGCCGGAATATCCTCCTTGCTCACGCCGCGGTTCAAAAGTATGGTCGCGATCATTTTGGGTATGTGATATTCATTCGCAATATCCGTAATGTCATTTTCTTTCAGACGCAGATGCCTGAAGATCCATGCTTTTTCCATTCTATCCCGCTCCAAACCACCGAATTTAAGTCCGTGCCGTTTTGCCGTAAAGGGCGGACACATATACACTCTTATTATACCATTTTTTTGAAAAAAAAGCAAGCGAAATCAATAAAAAACCGCCTTTTTACCGCACAAAAAAATTGCAAATTCAGCCGATATATGGTATACTACGTATAAGAACGGAAAGGTAAAGATTTTATGATACTTATAAACGCGAGCAATCTAAAAAAGACATTCGCCGACGAGACGCTTTTTGACGGCGTATCGTTCAGCGTTGACAGCGCGGACAAAATAGGCTTTGTCGGCGTTAACGGCGCGGGCAAGTCCACGCTCATAAAGATGATAACGGGCGAAACTGACATTGACGGCGGCGAGATATACAAGAGCAGGGATTTGAAGATAGGTTACCTCGACCAGTACAGCGTCGCGGGCAGCGAGAAAACCGTGTGGGAGGAAACGCTCACGGTATTTTCCGAGGTCATGGAGATAGAGGAAAAGCTTGACGATTTGCGTTTCGACATAGAGCGCGGACGCGGCGACGTCGGGGAGCTTGTAAAAAAGCAGACGTATCTCCAGGAGCGGTTCGCGGAGCTTGACGGCTTTTACTACAAGTCTAAAGCGAAAGCCGCGCTCACCGGTCTGGGCTTTACCGAGGACGAAATAAACCTTTGCGCCGACAAGCTGTCGGGCGGTCAGAAAACGCGCGTATCGCTTGCCAAAATACTTCTGTCGGACGCGAACCTTCTCCTGCTCGACGAGCCGACGAACCATCTCGACATCGACAGCGTGGAGTGGCTCGAGGATTTTTTGAAGAATTACTCCGGCGCGTTCATAATCATATCGCACGACCGCTACTTCCTCGACCGCGTGACGAACAGAACGTTCGAGATAGAGAACGGCAGGTTTTACTCACACAGCGGAAATTACAGCGAATACGCCGCGAAGCGCGAGGTCGAGCGTAAGACGGAGCGGCGCAGCTATGAGAACACGGTTAAGGAGATAAACCGACTTGAGGGCATAGTCGAGCAGCAGCGCAGATGGGGCAGGGAAAAGAACATAAAAACCGCCGAAAGCAAAATAAAGGTCATAGAAAAGCTTGAGGAAAATCTCACCGCGCCGCAGCATAAAGCCGACAGGACGCGCTTTTCGTTTAAGGCGTGCGCCGGCGGCGGACAGGACGTTATTGAAACGGAAAACCTCGGTATGGCATTCGGCGATACAAATCTTTTTCACGGCGCGGACATGCTTATCAAAAAGGGCGAAAAGGTGTTTTTGCTCGGTCCCAACGGCTGCGGCAAGACGACGCTTCTGAAAATCCTTATCGGCGAGTACGACATGACCGAGGGAAGCTGCAAAATCGGCGCGAACATTCACATAGGATACTACGACCAGGCGCAGGAAAGCCTGCACATGGACAAAACCGTTATAGACGAGGTGTGGGACGAGTACCCGAAAATGACGCAGACCGAGATACGTAACGCGCTCGCGGTGTTCCTGTTCCGCGGCGAGGACGTGTTTAAGGAAATACAAACCCTGTCGGGCGGCGAACGGGCGAGAGTAGAGCTTGTGAAGCTGATGCTTAAGAGCGTCAACCTGCTTATAATGGACGAGCCGACGAACCACCTTGACATCTACTCCCGCGAAGCGCTTGAAAACGCGCTCTCTGACTACGACGGCACGCTGCTCATGGTGTCGCACGACCGATATTTTATAAACAAGCTTGCCGATCGCGTTCTGTACCTCACACCGAACGGCATAGATAATTACATCGGCGGCTACGACGATTACCTTGCCGCGAGAAAGAGCGGCGCGGCTGTGAAAAACGTCAAAAAGGAAACGGGCGGCGCGGCTGACTACAGGGAACAAAAGCGCGCCGAAGCCGAAAAACGCAAAATCCTGAGCCGTTACGCGCGCGTCGAGGACGAGATAACGGCGAAGGAGGACGAGGCGGCGCGGCTCACGAAGGAGCTTGAAGATCCCGAAATCGCCATGGACTATATAAAGGCGGGAGAGATAACGGAAAAAATCGCGGCGGTAAACGCCGAAACGGACGCGCTTATGGAGGAATGGGAAAGTCTGCGCGTGACGATAGAGGAAAGAGGGTATGAGGAATGAAAGCTGTCGTGCAGAGAGTGACGCGCTCCGAGGTCGTCATAGACGGAGCGGTCAGGGGCAAAACCGACAACGGCTTTGTCGTGCTGCTCGGCGTCGGCGCGGACGACACGGACGACGACATGGTATATATCGCCGACAAGATAATAAATCTCCGCGTATTCGGCGACGAAAACGGCAAAATGAATTTAAGCCTTGCCGATGTGGGCGGCAGTATGCTCGTAATATCGCAGTTCACGCTCTACGGCGACTGCTCGCACGGCAGACGGCCGTATTTCGGCAACGCGATGGAACCGGTCGGCGCGAACGCGATGTATGAAAAATTTGTGGAGTACGTCCGCTCACAAGGCGTGCACGCCGAGACGGGCGAGTTCGGCGCGGACATGAAGGTGACGCTCACGAATGACGGGCCCGTAACGATAATACTTGAAAGCGAAAACAAAGGGAGGAAACAAAAATGATAAGACGAGCGGAGCATAAGGACACGGACGGCATAATGAATTTGCTTTTGCAGGTACTCACGGTACATCACAACGGCAGACCCGACTACTTTAAGCCCAACTGCCGCAAGTACACCGAGGGGGAACTCGCGGAAATAATCGATGACGACACGCGCCCGATATTCGTGTACGACGACGGCGGCGTGAAGGGCTACGCGTTCTGCGTGATGCAGGAAACGAAGGGCGACAACGTGCGCTGCGACATGAAAACGCTCTACATAGACGACCTGTGCGTCGACGAGCGTTCGCGCGGCAAGCATATCGGAAAGTCGCTTTACGAGCACGTAAAAAAATACGCGAAGGACGAGGGCTGCTACAACGTGACGTTAAACGTCTGGGAGTGCAACCCGTTGGCCCGCGCGTTTTACGATAAACAGGGGCTTAAACCCCTCAAAACCACACTGGAGACGATATTATGATGTTCAAAAAGAAAAAAGCCGCGCCGCTGCCGTTACCCAACGGCTTCACGGCAAGCGACATTAAAACCGAGTCAAGCATATGCACGGGCGAAACGACGATAGGCTTTTACAACAAGGAAACGAACCGCCTCTCGTACGCGGAGCTTGTAAAAACCGAAGCGGACATTGACGCGTACTACGCGAAATACGGCTTAACGCGCGAACGTTAAAGCCGCGCTTTGCCTGCTTATCTCCGCGCCGTTTACGTAAAGCGCGCACGACATGACGTACATTTCGCCAAGCGCGGGACTGTACGTCAAAACGCTCTGCTTTACAAGCACCTTACCGCCGGCTTTAACGGTAAAATCCGTCTCGGTCTTGCCGACGACGGTATCGCCGGCGTCCGTAAGGCGCGTCACAAGATGCGCCGCAATATCGCTGCCTGTGACGTTCACGATCTCCGTATCCGTAACCGCGTCCCACACGTCCGCGGTTTTCTTTTCGGGAAAAACCTTTACATCGGTTATTTTCAACTGAATCACCTCTTACCCTTTTATTGTACCATTTTTACGCCGCGATTTCAAGCATGAGAAAAAAGTAACAAATTGTAACGTAATTTTATTAAAAGAAATGTTGAAATTCTACAAAGAATATGTTAAAATATAATTTAAGATAAATTTCGGATGAAAGGGAAGCGATAAAATGGCAATAAATGTTATAAGTGAAGCGAAACGCTGTTTGAACTGCAAAAAACCGATGTGCCGCGAGGGCTGTCCGATACACACGCCCATACCGGACATGATACATACCTTCCTCGGCGGCGACATAAACAAGGCGGGCGCGATGCTTTTTGATAACAACCCGCTCTCGATGATATGCTCGATGATATGCAACCACGAGAAACAGTGTCAGGGACACTGCGTGCTGAACCATAAGGGCGCGCCGGTGCACATTTCAAGCATCGAAAATTACATATCCGACAACTATTTCGACAAGCTTAAATTCCCCGAGATAGAGAAAAACGGAATGCGCGTCGGCATAATCGGCTCTGGCCCCGCCGGTATAACGATAGCGATGATACTCGCGCGGCGCGGCTATGACATAACGGTGTTCGAGTCAAAGGAAAAGATAGGCGGCGTGCTTCAGTACGGTATACCGGAGTTCCGCCTGCCGAAAACGATACTTGCGCGCTACAAGCGCAAAATGTGGGAAATGGGCATAAAAATACGCCCGAACACCTCCATAGGCACGACGATAAGCATTGACGACATGTTCCGCGACGGCTACAGCGCGATATTTATCGGCACGGGCGTATGGCGGCCTAACACGCTCCACATAAAGGGCGAAACGCTCGGCAACGTGCATTACGCGATAAACTACCTCACGAATCCCGATGTGTACCGCCTCGGCGAGACGGTGAACATAATCGGCGCGGGCAACAGCGCAATGGACGTCGCGCGTACGGCACTGCGCCACGGCGCGCGCACGGTGCGCGTATTCTCGAGAAGCGACCACCTCGCCGCGAGCGAGCGCGAGGTCGATTACGCGAAAATTGACGGCGTTGAGTTTATCGTCCACGTAGAGCCTGTGGAGATAGTTGACGAGGGCGCGATATTCGTTGAGCTCGAATGTGACGGCAAAGGCACGCTAACGCCGATAAAAGGCACGGAAAGCCTGTACGCCGCCGACAGCACGATAATCGCGATAAGCCAGGGACCAAAAGACAGAATAGTTTCCACCACGTCGGGACTTGAAGTAAACGACAAGGGACTGCTCGTGACGAACACCTTCGGCGAAACGACGCGCGACGGCATATTCGCGTCCGGCGACGTTGTGCGCGGAGCGAAAACGGTCGTCGAAGCCGCGGCGTACTCAAAACAGGTCGCCGACGCGATGGACAAATACATGCAGGGACTTATGAAGGAAAGCGACCAGTAAACGCGGAATTTGCGTTTGAGATAACAATAAAAAAGGCGGAGGTTGTATAAGCCTCCGCCTTAAAGTCTGTGTAAAATTGTTTTTACTGTTCCACGGTTGCCCGCGCGTTTTATCAGTTACTCTGCGTCGGAATAAATCTTCTTATTTTTGACGCGAGTTCGCTGATGCTTACCGTTTGCAGCCATACCTTTCCGGGACCCGTAAGAACCGTGAGGAACAGTCCTTCGCCGCCGAAAAGCTTATTTTTAAGCCCCTTTACCGTTTCAACGGAATATCCCACGGATTTTTCAAAGAACGCGACATTTCCCGAATCCACATTTATACGCTCTCCGGGCGCGAGGTTTATTTCCTTCAGACTTCCGTCAAGCTCCAAAAACGCCGTTCCGTTACCGGACAGCTCTTGTAGCACAAATCCCTCGCCTCCGACAAGTCCCGCGCCGAAGGACTTTGTCAGTACCGCCTTAAGATTAACTCCGTCCTCGGCGCACAGAAACGCGCCTTTCTGCGCTATGTACTCGTGCGACGCGTCGATAGTCAGCGGTCTTATCTCTCCGGGCGACGCCGAAGCGAATGTTATTTTCTCGTTGTCATTGTTAGCCGTGTATGTCGCCATAAATATCGTGTCGCCCGCGAATGAACGCGCGATACCTTTAAGAAATCCGCCGCGTGTGTTTGTGCTCATTGTTAAGCCGTCCGTCATCCACGCCATACCTCCCGACTGCGTGTAAATGCTCTCACCCTTGTTTAGCGTTATCTCCACCGCCGGAAGCATTCCTCCGAAAATATCATATTTCATATTTTTCCCTCCTATTCGTATATTTAGTCTATTTATATTATATCATCTAAAATTTCTCTGTCAAACAGTTTTTCATATAAAATCGATTTTACATAAATTTATTATCGAATATTCGGCTCAATTACGGTCTGCGGCGGTAAAAGCCCGGAGGCGTTTGTGATTGACTTTATTTGTTAAGTATATTATAATTATAACGCAAATCACCCGCTTTTCAGATATGCGGTCAAAACGCGTTATTCGCGCGCACGATCGGACGCGAAAATTTTTTCGGTTAATTTGAAAAAAATTATGGAAAATACAAAAATTTAATGCTATACTGTATATATACGAATGACAAAATTTGCTCGGAGGTATAAAAAGTGGCGAAGGCAAGCAGAAAAACCGCGGCTGTGCTGGGCGCCGCCGCGTTATTCGCGGCGATAACGGCGTCGGGGTGCCTTATCGAACGGTTCGACAAGGACGCGTTCATAGAGGAGAGCGTCGTCAGCGAGGAGGACGTGTACTACGCCGAGGAAAGCAAGGGCGGGGACGGAGCGCTGATAGACATAAACACCGCCGACACCGAAACGCTCGAAAAGCTCGACGGCATAGGCGAGGCTTTAGCGGAGCGTATACGCGATTACAGAGAGACGCACGGCGGCTTCGGCGTGATAGAAGAAATCATGAACGTGCCGGGAATAAGCGAGAGCAAGTTTGAAGATATAAAGGATGATATATGCGCCGCGCCGCGCGGCTGAAGGGGAGAATAAAATGAAAATACTTGTTGTGGACGACGAAAAGCTTCTTGTCAAGGCGACAAAATTCAATCTCGAACAGGAGGGCTACACGGTCGTCACGGCGTTTGACGGCGAGGAAGCGATACGTATCGCGCACGACAATACGATAGACCTCATTCTGCTCGACCTCATGCTGCCGAAGGTGGACGGCTTTACAGCCTGCCGCACGATACGCGGCTTTTCAAACGTGCC
This sequence comes from uncultured Clostridia bacterium, assembly GCA_947591315.1. Taxonomy (GTDB): domain Bacteria; phylum Bacillota; class Clostridia; order UBA1381; family UBA1381; genus Hominilimicola. The sequence continues at coordinate 1,339 of CANQDD010000004.1, read as the reverse complement.
CATAATTATGCTTACGGCGAAAAGCGACGACATAGATAAAATACTCGGTCTTGAATACGGCGCGGACGACTACATAACAAAGCCGTTTAACATACGCGAGGTGACGGCGCGCATAAAGGCGATACTGCGCCGCGTAAGCCCCGAGCCGAAGGGCGGACAGGAAAAGACGATAGTTTCCGGCGACATAACGCTCGACTACAATTTCAGACGCATAATGATGAACGACAAGGTTATAGAGCTGACGGGCAAGGAGTTTGACCTCTTAGAGCTTTTTGTGCGCAACCCCGGCAAGGTGTACACGCGCGAGAACCTTTTGGACATCGCATGGGGCTTCGATTATCCCGGCGACGTGCGCACGGTTGACGTGCATATAAGACGGCTCCGCGAAAAGATAGAGAAAAATCCCGCCGAGCCGGAGCATATAAAGACAAAGTGGGGTGTCGGCTATTATTACAAGAATAACTAAGCTCTTATCTAAAATCAGAGGAATGTTCAGCTCCATGCGTTTCACGATGATTTCGACGTATATAGTAATCATCGTGATAACGCTTGTTTTGATGAATATTTACGTAGTTGTGTCTCTTAGCGAAAGCCTTTACGACAGCGAAAAAGTAAACATGTACGCGCAGGCGAACATCATCGCCGAAACAGCTTCGGGCGTGTGGGGGAATGACGACAGCGCGACGGCGGCAAAAAAGCTTGAGCCGTTTGTCGAGGGTACTCTTGCCGGCACGAAGGTGCGCGGCGTTGTGACGAACACCTCGTACAACGTGATGTACGACACCAACACGGAATCGCGGCTCGCGGGCAAGGTGTTTATGCGCGACGTGTTAAACCGTGCCTTAAAGGGCGAGCAAGCCGACGCGACGACCGATTACGTAAACGATATGAAGATTTTGAGTGTAGCCGTTCCTGTTTATGTGAACAACAACATCGTCGGCGGCGTGTACCTCGCGAAATCCGTAAACGCTATTGAGGCGGCGACAAGCTCCACAAGCACGAGACTTATGGTATTCAGCATACTTATAGTTATCATAATCGGTATGCTCAGTCTCGGCATGAGCTACATAATACTTTCACCGCTCCAGCAGTTTCGGAGCGTCGCGGGCGACATTTCAAAGGGCGACTTCTCAAAGCGCATAAAGATAAAGGGAAGAAGCGAGATAGCGCAGATGGGCGAGACGCTCAATTACATGTGTGACGAGCTTGAGCTTTTGGAGGAAAAACGCCGCAAATTCGTGTCCGACGCGTCGCACGAGCTTAAAACGCCGATGGCTGGAATCAAGCTTATATGCGACAGTCTCGTATCGGCTGAAAATCTCGATCCCGAAATGGTAAA
>CANQDD010000003.1 GCA_947591315.1 uncultured Clostridia bacterium | reverse complement strand
GAATTTCAACTCACACGCCTCTTGCGAGGCGTGACCCCGCGTCGTTTTCATCTTGTCCGCGCTCTGCAAATTTCAACTCACACGCCTCTTGCGAGGCGTGACCACGTAATTGCCCGTCGCGAGGTCGGCTAACTTAATTTCAACTCACACGCCTCTTGCGAGGCGTGACCCCCCTGTGTCCGATTCCCGATTCCCATGACCGTAAATTTCAACTCACACGCCTCTTGCGAGGCGTGACCCACAGCACACCCCACAGCGCCCCCGCGCCAGGGAATTTCAACTCACACGCCTCTTGCGAGGCGTGACCAGGTAAAAAATTTTTTGGATAAATACGGCGTTTTTATTTCAACTCACACGCCTCTTGCGAGGCGTGACCTTGAGGGCTTGAGGGTATAGAAGTCCCTTGCACATTTCAACTCACACGCCTCTTGCGAGGCGTGACCCAGCCGACACCGGCGCGAAGCACAAAGACCGGCGATTTCAACTCACACGCCTCTTGCGAGGCGTGACCACACAGGCGCGCGCGTCGGCGAGCTCATCGCGTTATTTCAACTCACACGCCTCTTGCGAGGCGTGACCAATACAGATGAACTCTTAAAAATCTTCTGGGTTGATTTCAACTCACACGCCTCTTGCGAGGCGTGACCGAATACGCGTTGGCAAAGGGCGGTATGGTAATCATTTCAACTCACACGCCTCTTGCGAGGCGTGACCCGTATTTGCCATACTGTACGACGAGCTGAAGAAAATTTCAACTCACACGCCTCTTGCGAGGCGTGACCATGATACATTCCTTTCACTGAGCCCACATTGTTATTTCAACTCACACGCCTCTTGCGAGGCGTGACCTCCCGCACCGACGCCGAGCGCCGGTTTACCTGACATTTCAACTCACACGCCTCTTGCGAGGCGTGACCGGTACAAAGGTCGCGCTTACGGGCAAACTTTATAACATTTCAACTCACACGCCTCTTGCGAGGCGTGACCCCTATATATTGTATAATATACAGTGTTTGCCCCGCAATTCGGCGGACTTTTCTTAAGTTTAGCATAATTTTTACAAAAAATCAAGTGATTTTTCAGGCGAACCTATTTGGGTTTTCAATATTGCTTACAGTTCGCCGCCGATGTCATATAATCAGCGCACCCTCCGGATCATACGTTGCTTTGGCGCCGATATGCTCGACGCGCCTTTTCCAGTTGTTGCCGAGGTAATATATTCTGAGGCTGTCCTTATCATGGTTGATAATATTTTCCAATTTATCCTTCAGCTTCAAAAATGTTGAGTAGTCAACATCAACCTCAAAAACGGAATTTTGGACGCGCTGACCGTAATTGACACATTCTTTCGCAACCCTCCTGAGCCTTCGCCTGCCCTCCGCGTCGGTTGTCGAAACATCATAGCTTACCACACTCATCATAATTTCGGTTTCCTTTCCTTACTTCACAATATAACACGGGTATTCCTCGATTTCGCCGCGGATATACTTCGCGAGCAGCATACTTTGCGCGTACGGCAAAAGCCCAAGCTGTATTTTCTGCTTCAAATACGGGTGCGTTATATCTGTGCGCTTCTTCTCCTGCCACTTTGCGAGGAGCTTCTTTTTGCCGTCCGTGTTCAGAAATACCGCTCCGCTTACCTGCGTTTCAAAATCCTTCGCGTTTAATATCTTCAAATTTATCATGGTAAGAACAAACCGTTCCACTATGCAGCGGCTTTCTTCAACGAGGTCGCACGCAAGCGACGCGCGTCCCGGACGGACAGCGTGATAAAAACCCATATAGCTGTCCAACCCCACACTTTCAAGAGCTGACGCGTAGTCGTTCGTCCAGACGGTATACAAAAACGACAGCACCGCGTTTACTCTGTCCAACGGGGGACGCTTTGTGCGCATGGCAAAATGAAAATCGTCTTTTTGATGCAAAATCAGGCTGTCAAAAATGTCGAAATACGCCTTCGCTCCGCGGCCTTCTATGCCGAGAATTTCATTTACGTCCTCTGTCGCATACACGTTTTCTATGTATTGGTTCAGCAGCTCAATACAATGCGAGAGACTGCCGTCGTCATTGACCGACGGATAGTCCTTCAGCGTTCGCTTTACAACGCTGCGCGTGTTTGCCATTTTTGCGGCAACCGTATTCTGACGCAGCAGCGCGGGAGGATCTGCAAATTTCTCGAACTGCGCCTTACGCAATAGTATATTGCCGTGCGACGCTCCGTGAACACTTGCGAGAAAACGTCCCTGCGGCGATATGAAGGTTATCGGTATACCGTATTCCGCGCATTTTCCCATTAAAGCGGGCGAGCAGCCGAGATAGCCGAAGCAGTACACAGCCTCGATATTTGAAAAAGGCAAGCGTAACTGAATTTTGTTATCCTTTCTGCACACAATGTTTTCTCCGTCAAGCGTCAGATATATGCTCTCATCGGTTATATACAGTGAGTTCAAAAGCTTCCTCATACACTCTCCTCCTTAACAAGACTGCGGACTGTATATTTTTTATTCTGCGGCACACATACGTCCTTAATTGAACATCCGCTGCATTTCTGCCCTTTAATTCGCACCGGAATGTTTCCGCTTTCGAGAATTTCATTCATTTCGGAAATCAGCTTTTGGAGCAAGGAATAGTATTTATCATATTCTTCATTCAACTGCAGCTTTACCCTGCGGCGCGTATCGCCGTAATAAATATAGCCCGTGCTTTTGCATTTCCATATATAATCCGCGCAAAGCTTTTGAGCGAAAACCTGTATTATATCCGTTTCGTTCGCTGCTCCGGAATCCGGCTGACGCGGTTTGTATTCGACTATGTTTACATCAAATTTGTCACCGAGCTGCTCGATATATGTTCCCGTTTTGCTTCTTACAAATTCAATACAGTCCGCGACGCCGTACAGGTCAAGCTCGTCATGGTACAGCGAAACGGAGCTAAGCTCGATTTTATTCTTTGAATGAAGCTCGTGCTTGCCGGAGTGGACGCGCTCGTGCATAATATTCGCCATTACGACGAACGCGTTTTCCGACCAGTCTTGATTTAATTCCAATAAGCCGAACCTTCGCGGACAATACATATAATGCTGAATTGTGCGAATATTTACCGTCATAGCTTTTCAATAAGCGTTACGCCTTCGGGCATGTTTTTGTCGATTGTAACATCGTAATCGTCATACGCTCTCGCAAATTCCACGCCCGCTTTTTTATTGACCGACACTTTGTCGAACAAAATATGCGAGGGAGCGTTACCGAGAGGACTTTCGTGCTTAAACACGATGAGCTTTCTCATGCACATTTTACCGCGCGCGGCGCTGTGGTCATGCTCGAACATATTGATAATCGCAGTCCATAGAAGCTCAAGATCGTCCTCTGAAAATCCCGTGACCTTCTGCGCGAGCATTGCCGACACGTAGCCCTCCGCCTTATACAGTCCGTAGGGTACGATGCTTTTTTTACCCATTTCCGTTTCGCCGGTTTTCATTCTCTCTTCCGTGGTTCTCGCCTGTCTTGTAATTGTGATGTCCTGCTGATATACCGGATCGATGCTTCTCGCGAAATTAACCTGAACCGGACCGCGCACAATGCCGCACGGATCTTTACCCGTGTTCATTACAGCGCCGAATGCGCGCACGTCGAAATAATTTCTGCATATATAGCTGCGTGCCTTTTTTACATCGTCGGGATTTTTGCCCTCCTGTCCGGTCACAAGACCTTCCGCCTCGTATGCCGCCGTAAACTTTGAGTTAAGCGATTTGTCGGTTTTAATAAGTATGTTATATCCCGCCTCGCCTTCCTTGCAAAGCTCGACATAGTTGCGTATCTTTCTCTTGATGCACACGTCCGTAACTATGCCGTGCGCGGTTTCGGGATCTACCCTCGGCATATTGCCCGCGTCGGGATCACCGTTTGGATTGCCGTTTTCAACGTCAAAAAGCGCTATAAATTCGTATCTGTTTTTAATTGTTTCCATTTTTAATCTCTCCTTTATCAATCGTTATTTGCATTTTCCTGTTTACCGTTTTTCTTGTAAAAATCCTGCACCTGCTGATAGTAGCCTATCATAAATCTGCCCTGTTCCTGAAGCGACAGTGTTGACGGAAATTCCGTTCCGAGCATGTCTATGATCTCACCTATAAGTTTGTTGTATTTTATATACAGCGCTTCCTTCTGAGATTTAACCTTTTTAAGGTGATTTTGCGCCAAAGATATCAGCTTCGGGAATACCAGCGACGGCGTTGAACACGCGGACGCAAAATATGAGTCCTTGATCGTCCTGTTCAAATTTCCAAGCGCGTTCGTCTGTATGCGTTCAAGCACCGCGAACAGCCTTCCGCACAGGTATGCCTCGTTTGTGTTTGTTTTGTCAAGTGACACTTCAATTTCCTCCTTCTCGTTTAACCTTAAATTTCTGTTTATGCAAGCCTTTATAATTCCGGCTCTCTCACAATTTATTGACTTGTCAACCTTAACCCGCCTTACTATAGTTTCAAGCAAAGTGTCGGGGTAGCGCGTTCCGTTAAGTATCGCCGTAAAAATTGCCGCGATAACGGGCGGAGGCGTCGTTTCGTTTCTGCTTTTGGGCGATCTCATTTCGTACAGCATACGTCCAATCGATATCTGTCTTTCGCCGCCGTCAATCTTCATATCAAGCTGATGTCTCGCGGCGTTCTCAAAAATTTTCCCGTATTTGTCGCGGTATATGAATTTCTGCGCAATTCGCGAGCTGTTCGGCGCGAGACCCGCCACGTAAAACGTGACGTTTTCATCAATGCCCGCGGTTGACAAATCAATTTTTCTGCCTTCGCTCAATTCCTTTAACGCGTTCTCAAGCCATTCGTCCACCTCGGACGCATCGGCTTTTTCATCTCCGAAGCCGAACATGCTCATAAGCGTGTCCGTTTCTTTGCCGTCGTCCTTTGACATCGCCCAGAATACCACGGTCATGTCGTCAAGATAAATATGATGCTTCGGGTCGCTTAAGAGAATGTTAAAGGCTTCGGTATAACGCTTCATTACCTCCTTGGATATTGAGCTGTTATACGACTTCTTTTTTCCGTACGATTCAAAAGCCGAATGCTTAAAACTTACAAGACGTTTATCAGAAACCGCCCCACCGCGAATTCCTTTTATTACATCATGTTTATCTGAGATCTCCGCCGGTTTACCCGTTACCGCGCACACGCCGTCGATTTTTTCGTTGCCCGCGTCCGCGTTTTGCGCGACCTTTTGCATTATCTCTCCGTTCTCGTCATGCAGAGTGATTTCCGGATGTCCGTCGAGACAAAAGATAAAATACGCGCTCGGGTAGTCCTTCGCTATCTTCAGAAGTTCCGCGTTTTCCGTCTCATTCTCCGGCACCCAGCTTTTCAGAAAATTTCTGTACGCCGTCACAATATCGGAGGTCATACCTTCGGTATACTCCAAATTCAATTCAACAAAGCGCTCATGCTTCTCTTTGTCTTTTTTATTTTTGTCACTGAAGATTTCCGCCCCTTTGTCATAGCTCAATCCGAAAATATACTGCGGATCATGCTCTATTATATTGGGGTGAATGTCCGATGTTCTCTGCTCGCGCTTCGGCAATATGACATTAATGCGTTCAAGCTTTGACTTACTGTTTTTGTCGGGTTCTCCCGGTTCGCGCACATCAATAATATCGCTTACCGAGCCGTCTGCTCTGAGCGCTATCATATGAGTGATTTTCTGCGGCGATGTTCCCTGCGGCGCGGCCTTTCCCGCCGCAGATAAAAAATCGTAATAATCATTAAGCGCGTTTATCAGCATTTCACCACCTCCTTGTATTTCGCAACGTCTATCACGCCGTCAACCATGTGCGGACGGTAAAACATCGCGTCCGCCTCATCCGAGAATTTGCGTGCGTCCCAGTCATTGTTCTTCGGAATGCCGCCGTCGCGGAATTTCATGTGGTACAGCATATAACCGAGATCCACGTCGCCCTTTAATTCTTCGGACACCCTGTCCATAGGGAACTCGTCCACAAGCTCGATTTTGTCGACCGCGAACTCGCGGCAGCCGAGAACCGGCTGTCTGAAAAACTGCCCGTTTTTCAATCTGCGGAGCATGATATTGTAGTGCTTTTCCTCGCTTTCATCGTCATGCTCGCTCCTTATGCCGGTAAGCTCGAAATGGAACTCGACACCGTACAGAACGTCTTTGAGAATCATACTGCCGCGCTGACTTCTGATATCCGATGTGTACAGCGCCGCCCGCTCCTGACCGTCCTTCATCTGCCGCTTTACCTTTGAGAAGCTTACTTTTTCCTCAACTTCGTTACGGCGTATATTGATGAATTTGATCGGACTGAACACCACGATCTTGTCCACCACAATCCGCAGCGCGGGCTTCCAGTAAATGCTCTTGATAAGTCCTTCCATGGCGCCCGGCGTCGGAACGTCGTAGCTTACTCGTTCCGTTTTCATCTCGGGACGGGTAAAGCACGCGTATTGTCCGCTCACCATGATTTTAAATCCATAGCCCATTTTTGCGTCAACCTCCTTTACAAAACATAATTAAAATTTTTATTTATATCAAGTCCCGTTTCTCCGCTGTAATAATCGGGATTTGACAAAATACATACATCGCCCGGCAGTTTCTCCGCTATTCCGTTTTTTATCATATCGTCAAGCTCATATACATGAACCGACGCGCAGTAGGGCTGCAGCTTTCGTTTTGCGGAGAGCGCTCCGTATTTCAATTTTTCTATAAGCTCCGCGTTCTCCTTGCACGGAATAACTATGCCTATCGTCTCCGATTCTATAAAATTAAACGATTGCGCATAAGTTCGGAACGGTATTCCGTCAAACCGCATTTTGCCCATAAGCGTCGTTATCGAATTGCTTTCGATCATTTTATCGGCGGCAGCAAATATTCTTTCATAGTACGACTGCACAGCCTCCGCGGAGGCAATGTTTTCATACTCCTCGAAAAGCTTTTCCGTGATATCTGCTTTGAGATCCATATCTCCCCTCAAATGCCCGAGCCTGAACACGACCACGTTGCCTACTTTCATTTTACCCTCGCGGTTGCAGCGTCCGCCCGACTGAATAACGTTGTCAAGTCCCGCGATTTCGCGGAACACCGACTTAAAATCAAGGTCAACGCCCGCCTCTATAAGCGAGGTGGAAATTACAACCGTTTTTAATCCGTTTTTAAGATCGTCCCGTATTTTGTCTATGATTTTCGTGCGGTCAACGGGAGTCATGTATGTGGATAGGTGGTACACGTTGAAATCGGGTGCGTCCTTACATATATTATACATTTCGCGCGCCGTGCTTCTTTTGTTGACAATGACAAGCGCGTTTTCCTCGGCAAGCGCCTTTTCCGCTACGGTCTGTATATCGCTTTGACCGATATATTCATACTTGCACTTGTCGAAGCGGCTGAAAAGGCTGTTGTCCCTGACCGCGTATTCAATCGTGCTTTGAGGAATGTATTTTTCGGCGAAACGCGTGTAGTCGGGCATTGTCGCCGACATCAGAATTGCCGTAGAGTTTAAGTATCGGGTTATATAGCCGACCGCGCGCAGGCACGGCTGAATGTATTTGATTGGAAGCGTATGAATTTCATCGAATACAAGCACGCTGTCCGCAAAATTGTGAAGTTTCCGGAGGCGGCTGCTTTTGTTGTGATACAGAGACTCGAAAAACTGGACGTTTGTTGTAATGATTAAAGGCGCGTCGTAGTTTTCACACGTCTTTTTTAATTTTTCGCCTGTTTTGCCGCTCTCGTCGTCATTTTTGTTCGGGTCGTCAAAATCGTAATTTGAGTGGTGCTCCAAAACCGGCAGCACATCACCGAATATGTCACGGAAGGTTTTGGCTGTTTGTTCGACAACACTGGTGAATGGTATAATGTAAATAATTCTCTTCTTATTATGCCTGATCGCCGTTTCAAGAGCGGCTTTTATACTGCACAGCGTCTTGCCGCTGCCGGTCGGCATGTCCACTACGTAAATATTCGCGTCGCCGTTTCTCATGCTCTCGTAAACCTGGCTTTGAATACCGCTTCGCGCCTTCTGCAACTCCGTCACGCATTCAAAGGCGTCAAGCTTCGCGCGGACCTTTTCATACGCTGCTTCAAAATCCCCCTCAATGCCGCGCTCGGCGTCAGGTTGACAAAACCGTTCAGTGTCAATAAAATCCGCGTCGGTGAGGCAGGAATAAATGTACCTCGTCAAAAACGAATATATTTCAACACGCTCTTTATCTGTAGGAAGCCGGTTCAAAATATCATATAGAGAATCGTCCGGAATCCAATCCCCGATTTCCTTATCAAACGCGGAACAATCGTATCTTTCTCTTTTGGTCATTCCCCAAAGGGTCGGCTGTTCGGGATTGTCATTCCTGACGCCGCCGTCCGGCAAACCCGAATGATGTCCGCCGATGCAATATCCGAGCATCGCCGCATACGATTTTGGGCATTTTTCGATAATGCGCACAGCGCCGAACCTCGCGTGTACCGTCTTTGCTCCCTCGCCTCGTATGTAGTTCTGAAACTCCCGCGAATATTTGCCCAAATCGTGATACAGTCCGCAGCAATACGCAAGCTCCTTAAATTCCTGTACAGCATTGTCGCAGCTTAACCGAGCCGTCTGTTCAAGATGCTCTTTTACACTCTGTATTCTGCCATCTTCGGACGTATGTCCAATATAATTTACCATAATTATCACCTCTTCTTTTAATGAATATAAACTCTTTGATATTTATTATACAATGCATTTTATTATATGTCAATACTTTTGGGAAAAACAAATAAAATTTTTATAAAACTATAAATGAATTCTACCACAAGAGAAATGTTAAGTATATTGACATAATTCTATAATTATGCTATAATTCAGTTAGTTTTTTGAAGTGTTCGTGCTGAAACACTGTTACCATGTTGTATTTTTGCAGTTTGATAAGCACGTGAGTTGAAATTTTGAAATTTATTATACCAAGGTCGCGCCCCGCAGGGGGCGCGTGAGTTTTATTCCCTGCCGTTCTGCGGAACGGCTCACATGAATTATGAAACAAGCGGGATTTTTCCGCTTGTTTGTTTTTATCGGCTTATTTTACGTCGGGCGGCGGAGAAGCAGGATTTTTTGCTTGCAATCGGCGGTATAATATGTTATACTTTTCCCAGCTTTAAGGAAAGAAGGCGTAAATCATGGTAATACTTTACGAGGTACACAACAATTTATACGTCAATATGACAAATAAATGTCCGTGCGCGTGCACGTTCTGTTTAAGGCAGACGCGCGAGGAAATGAACGGTTCGGGCAGTCTATGGCTCGAAAGAGAGCCGACCGTTGACGAGGTTAAGGCTGAATTTGAAAAATTTGATATAGCGAAATACGATGAAATAGTATTCTGCGGCTTCGGTGAGCCGACCGAAAGGCTTGACGATATGCTTAAGGTCTGCCGCTTCATAAAGGAAAAGTACAGCAAACCCATACGCGTCAACACAAACGGTCTTGCCGATTTAATTCACGGCAGGAACACCGCGCCGGAATTTGAGGGCTTGGTCGACACGGTTTCGATAAGCCTCAACACACCCAGTCCCGAGCGGTACCTGGAGCTTACGCGCAGTAAATTCGGCATCAAATCGTTCGACGCGATGATTGCTTTTGCGGAAAACGTAAAGAAATACGTCCCGAACGTCATTATGTCCACCGTTTCCACCACGCTGACGGAGGAAGAGGAAAAGAAATGCGCGCTTATCTGTGAGCATATCGGAGTGACGTACCGCATACGTCCGTGGGAGGGCTGATTTTATGTGGATAGCGCTTGTATGCCTGTACGGCGTAATCAAGGGCATGAGAGACGTTATAAAGAAAAAGGCGATGGAGAAAAGCAGCGCCGTGGAGGTGCTGTTTTTCTATACGTTTTTCAGCTTTATCCTCACCGTCCCCACCGCCGGCGACGCATTCGGCATAGATTACGGGTATATGTGGCTCATAGCCGTGAAGTCGCTCGTGATATTTATAGCGTGGATATGCGGCTTTAACGCGATAAAAAGACTGCCCGTCGGACTGTACGGCGTTATGGATATGGCGCGCGTGCTTATTTCGACGGCTATCGGCGTCGTTATACTCGGCGAGGCGGTCACAGTCAACAAAACGGTCGGTATGCTGCTTGTCATAATCGGTCTTGTGTTTGTAAATCTCCGTCATGGCAATGGCGGCGGCGAGCGGACAAAGGGCGTTTACATCGCGCTCGTGGCGGTGTCGTGTATCGGCAACGCCGTGTCGGGCGCGCTCGACAAGGTGCTCATGAGCGGCGATCACATGACTAGCGGACAGCTCCAGTTCTGGTACATGCTGTTTCTGACCGTTCTGTATTTCGGGTACATACTTGCGACGCGAACAAAAATAGACTGGAAAAACTCATTCAAAAATTACTGGATAATAATATTGAGCGTGCTGTTCGTAATAGGCGACAGGGCGCTGTTTATCGCAAACTCCGATCCGAGCAGCACCGTTGTGACGATGACGCTCATAAAACAGTGCTCCGTTTTAGTTACGATTATCGGCGGACGGCTAATGTTCAAAGAAAAACGCACGCTGTATAAAATAGCGTGCGCTTTGGTGGTTATTGCCGGTATTGTGATTGCGGTCGTTTAATTACGTCTCCGCTCCATTTCCCTGTAAATATCGTCCCATGTCATGTCATTATCGACAAGCATAACGGTAAGGTGGTAGATAAGGTCGCTTACCTCGTAGCTTATCTCCGCCTTATCGCGGTTCTTTCCGGCGATAACGACCTCAGCCGCCTCCTCGCCGACCTTTTTCAGTATTTTATCCTCGCCCTTGTCAAACAGGTAATTCGTATAGCTGCCGTCCTCCGGGTGCGCCTTGCGGTCTATTACGACTGCCTGCTCGCGCTCGAACACGTCGCTGCGCTCGGGAACGGTCGTTTCCTTAACGAGCTTACCGTCCTTTACAACGCGGAAGAAGCAGCTTCTCTCGCCCGTATGACACGCGCTTCCGGCGGGGTTTACAAGAAGCACGAGGCAGTCCGCATCGCAGTCAACGCGTATTTCCTTAACGTACATATAATTCCCCGACGTCGCACCCTTTACCCAAACCTCCTGCCTGCTGCGCGACCAGAAGGTGGCTCTGCCCGTTTCAACGGTCTGCTTAACGGTGTCCGCGTTCATATACGCGACCATTAAAACCTCTTTCGTTTCTATATTCTGAACGACCGCCGGTATAAGTCCCGACGCGTCAAATTTGAGTTCCTTTATAAATTCCATTTGAATATCCTTCCTTTATTTCCTTTATTTCAGCTTTATCAGGTGTCTGTTTTTAATAAGGTAATCTATACCCGATATAATAGTAAACACAACGGAAATCCATATCAGAATATCCGATATGAGCGCCGCCGGTGTACCGAGAAAGCCGCCGAGCTCAAACAGCATCATCGCCGCTATGATAGCGACCATCTGCGTCACGGTCTTTAATTTGCCCCATATACTCGCCGCTATGACGTTGCCCTCGCCCGCCGCGAGAAGTCTTACTCCCGCGACCATAAATTCGCGCGTGATAACCGCCATAAGCGCCCAGACGTTCATTCTGCCGTAGTGCATGAGTATCAGAAACGCGGCTGTCGTAAGCACCTTATCCGCAAGCGGATCGACAAATTTGCCGAACGTCGTAATTTGGCTGTACTTGCGCGCTATGTGTCCGTCAATCGCGTCCGTTATTGACGCGAGTATGAACACGCCGAGAGCCGCCCAATGCGCCCAAGGGTACGCGGCGCTGTCCATGAGGAACAGCACCATAAACACAGGCACAAGAAACACGCGTATCATCGTTACTTTATTTGCCGTATTCAATTCAAACCACCTCTCCGGTTAAATCATATTCGTCCGCGTCGAGTATTCTGACGCGAAGTATGTCGCCCTCGCTGATTTCGTCCTCCGTCGCAAAGTACACTCTGCCGTCAACGTCGATGCTGTCACCGCGGCTCCTGCCGTAAAACAGAAAGCTTTCCTCATCGTAGCCCTCGGCGATGACCTCGATTATACTGCCGATTTTTCCTTTGTTGAGTTCAAGCGATATGCCCTGCTGGAGCGTCATAAGCGACGCGTACCGCTCTTCCTTGACGCTTTCTTCGATTTGGTCGGGGAACGACGCCGCGGGCGTGTCCTCCTCGGCGGAATACGTAAACACGCCCATTCTGTCGAACCGCGCCTCCTTCACAAACTTGTAAAGGCTGTTAAAATGCTCCTCGGTTTCACCGGGGAAGCCGACTATTATCGAGGTACGGATCGTGCAGTCGGGCATTTTTTCGCGTATCATGTTGATTTTTGACATAATCTGTCCGCGCGTCGTGCGTCTTGCCATGCGGCGCAGTATGTAGTCGTCGCCGTGCTGCACCGGCATATCTATATAATTACATATTTTATCATATTTTGCCATTATGTCAATAAGGCGTTCCGTAATCGCTTCGGGGTAAAGGTAGTGGACGCGTATCCACTCTATGCCGTCTACTTCGACAAGCCGCTCCAAAAGGCGGTCAAGACAGCTTTCGCCGTAAATGTCCGTGCCGTAGCGCGACGTGTCCTGCGCTATCAAAATAAGCTCCTTAACACCGCTTTCGGCGAGCGTTTCGGCTTCCTCGACAATATCCTCCATGCGTCTGCTGCGGTAGCGTCCGCGTATCAGGGGAATTGCGCAGTATGTGCAGTTGTTGTCGCAGCCGTCGGCGATTTTGAGGTACGCCGTATACGGGGGCGTGGATAAAATTCTCGGCAGTCTTTCGGGTACGGAGCGGTTTATGTGACCGCTTATAACGGGCTTTTCACCGTTTACCGCCGTGCGGATAACTTCGGCTATCTTGTCGTAATCGCCCGTGCCCACCACCGCGTCAACCTCGGGAAGCTCCTTCAACATCTCGCCGCTGTAGCGCTCCGCGAGGCAGCCCGTGGCTATGAGAAGCCTGCATTTACCGTTTTTGTACTCCGCCATTTCGAGTATCGCGTCTATCGACTCGCGCTTAGCCGACTCGATAAATCCGCAGGTATTTACTATTATAATGTCCGCGTCGGCGCTGTCGGCTGTAATTGTGAATCCGTCCTCGGCGAGTATGCCGAGCATTGTCTCCGCGTCTGTCTGATTTTTCGCGCAGCCGAGCGAAACAATACCTATGCTGTACATAAGCTATCTCTCCATTTTCCAGTACTGCACGCTGTACGGGGGAAGCTCGCTGCCTCCGCCGAAATCGTGAGTATTGCCGGTTATTAAATCCTCCGCAAGTCCGCAGCCCGCGTCAAAATGCGCCGTGACGGGACTGTCCGTGGCGTTGATCGCGACCATTACGCGCTCGCCTTCCGTTTTGCGCTCGAATATGCAGTAGCCGTTTTGCAACACAACGCTGCGGAAATCGCCGTAACAGAGCGCTTTGCTGTTTTTGTGCGCGTTCGCAAGCTTTGAGATCCACTCCGTCAGCTCGTTTTCAACAGGCTCGTCGAAGCACGCGCGAAGCGCGGGATCGCCCTCGCTCTTATCAGCCTTCGCGCCCCACTCGCTGCCGTAGTAAACGCACGGTATACCCGGCATGCCGAATATCATGCCGTACGCGAGCGGCAGGTGCTTTTCGTTTGTAAGTATGCTCGCTATTCTGCTCACATCATGGTTATCGACAAAGCTAAGAAGATGCTTGCCCTTGTACAATGTCCAGTTTTCAGGACCGAACTGACGTAAAAGCGAATGTATAATCTCAAACATATTCATGCTGTTAAATGACGAGTAAACGCCCTTATAGCACTCGTAATTCGTGCAGCTATGGCACATTTCGCCATTTACGAACTGATTGTAGTCACCGTGCAGAAGCTCGCCGATAAGTACAAAATCGTCCTTAAGCGTACCTGTGAAGTACCGCAGGCGCTTCAAAAAGTCGCGGTCAAGACAGTACGCCACGTCAAGCCGCAGTCCGTCTATGTCGAACTCGTCCACCCAGTATTTCACTGCGTCAAGGATATGATTTATGACTTCCTCGTTGTGGAGATTGAGCTTTACAAGGTCGTAGTTGCCTTCCCAGCCCTCGTACCAAAGACCGTCATTGTAATTGGAGTTACCGCCGAAATCAATGTGGAACCAGTCCCTGTACCGCGAATTTTCACGGTTCTGCAAAACGTCCATAAACGCCCAAAAGCCGCGTCCGACATGGTTGAACACGCCGTCAAGCACGACTTTTATGCCGTTTTCGTGCAGAGCCTTTACAATGTCCTTGAAATCATCGTTCGTACCAAGACGGCAGTCGATTTTTTTGTAGTCGCGCGTGTTGTAGCCGTGCGTGTCGCTCTCGAACACGGGCGAGAAATATATCGCGTCCGCGCCGAGCTTTTTAATATGAGGAATCCAGTCCTTTACCTTCAAAATCCTGCTTTTTTCCACGCCGTCGTTTTCAAACGGCGCGCCGCAGAAGCCCAGAGGGTAAATCTGATAAAATACGCTGTTATATGCCCACATAAATTGTCTCCTTTACTTTTGTCTGTATTCGTCTGAATTTATCAGCAGCTTGTATATGCTGTGAATCATCTGTATTCCCGCGCTGTTCAGCTTTGTGAGGTCAAACTCGAACCCGTTGGGAATTTTTATATTGTACCGTCTGTCGGTCGAGCCGTATATATAGTCAGCCGGAACGCCGAACAGCATTGTCATAACCCTGATTTTGTTTATATCAGGCGTGCAGGAGCCGTTCTCCCACGCCGACACGAGCGAGCGCGACACGCCGAGCTTTTCGGCAAGGTATAACTGGCTCATTCTTTTTTCGCGTCTGAGCGATCGTATTCTTGACGCTGTTTTATTCCAATTCACTGCCTTGTTCATTGTCACCGCCGCTTTCACCGTTTTCTCTCGCCGAGCATACCTCGTTGAATATACTCATGAACCGCTCGCCCGTAATCGTTTCCTCCTCGATCAGACACTCTGCTATCTTGTCAAGCGCGTCACGGTTCGATTTGAGTATCTCCGTGGCTTTTTCGTATCTTTCCTTAAGGACGCGTATAACCTCGTTGTCAATCGCGGTCTTTGTTTCCTCGGAGCAGTTTGACACGCTTCTGCCATCGAGGTACTTGTTCTGTATGCTTTCAAGTCCCGCCATGCCGAACTTGTCCGACATTCCGTACATCGTTATCATGTTTCTGGCAAGCGACGTCGCGCGTTCTATATCGTTCGACGCGCCCGTGGTCTTTGTGTTAAATACAAGCTCCTCGGCCGCGCGTCCCGCGACGAGAACGGTTATCTGGTCGAGGATTTCGTCCTTTGACATGAGGTAATGCTCCTCTTCCTCGGGCATCTGCATTGTGTAACCGAGCGCACCCATAGTGCGCGGCACGATAGTAATCTTGTGCACCGGCTGCGTGTGCTTCTGCACAGCCGTAGCAAGCGCGTGTCCTACCTCGTGGAACGAAACTATTCTCTTTTCCTTTTCGGACAGTATGCGGTCTTTCTTTTCCTTACCTGCTATGATAACCTCGACCGCCTCCATCAAATCCTCCTGCGAAACGGTCTTTCTGCCCATACGCACGGCTCTAAGCGCCGCCTCGTTTACCATGTTCGCGAGATCTGCGCCCGCCGCGCCGCTCGTGGCGAGAGCCATATCGTGAAGATTTATGTCGGGATCTGTCTTGACGTGCTTTATATGCACCCTCAAAATATCCTCGCGTCCCTTTAGGTCGGGCTTTTCCACAATTATGCGCCTGTCGAAGCGCCCGGGACGCAGAAGCGCCTTGTCGAGTATTTCGGGACGGTTCGTCGCCGCTATTACGACAAGTCCCTTTGAAGAGTCAAAGCCGTCCATTTCGTTAAGGAGCTGATTTAAAGTCTGCTCGCGCTCGTCGTTTGTGCTTAACTGACTGTCCCGCGACTTGCCTATCGCGTCGATCTCGTCTATGAATATGATACACGGAGCCTTTGCCGCCGCCTGCTTAAACAGGTCGCGCACCCTCGACGCGCCCACGCCGACGAACATTTCGACAAATTCCGAGCCGGAGAGTGAGAAAAACGGCACTTTCGCCTCGCCCGCGACAGCCTTTGCCAGAAGCGTTTTACCCGTTCCCGGCGGTCCGACGAGCAGCGCGCCGCGCGGCTGCTTCGCGCCTATCGCCTTGTATTTGGACGGGTTATGGAGGTAATCCACAATTTCATCGAGACTTTCCTTCGCCTCGTCCTGACCGGCAACGTCGTTAAACGTCACGCCCGTCGCGTTTTCCATGTTATACATTTTTGCGTTCGACTGACCTATTCCCATAATTCCGCCTCCGCCGCCCATGCGCTTCGACATGGTGCGCGTCAAAAGGAAGAACAAAAGGTAAATAATGCCGAGCGGCAGTATCCACGTCAGTATGAAATCGAGTATGGGGTTTTCGTGCTGCACGGGGGTTGAGTACTTGACATTTGCATTGTTGAGCCTTTCGAGCAGCTTCTCGTCGTACAAATATCCCGTGTAATATATTTTCCTGTGATGTCCGTCATAGCTTCCGCCGCCGAGTATCCCTACTATTGCGGAGCCTTTTGCCTCATCTGCGTCGGGTTTTGTGTATATGTCAATCTCGTCGCGGTTGATTATAACCTCGTCGACCTTGCCTTCATCAATCATGGCTGTAAATTCATTATAAGAAATCTCCTCTTTTTGCAGCGATTGAAGCGAAATCATCGCCGCGTTAAGGATAATGGTTGCAATTACGGATATGATGAGAAACATTACCAACGGGTTTTTGAAAGGCGATCGGTTTTGTTTATCGTTGTTCATTATAAATTTATCCTCCTAAGATTTGGGCATAAGCCGCTAATATTGTACCACCATATTCAAATTTTTTCAATAATTTTATTGATAATTCTCAATTTGTTCACAAATAGGATATATTATTTAGGTTGACTTATGCTCCGAGAAGTGTTAAAATACATGTGTGTTTGATATATAAACCAATGATATATGCGCCGGCAGCGGCGCGGTAATCTCTGCTGAGGATTGAAAAGGCAGATTAAGGAAAGGATATGAGAAATTCATGAAAAAGCTTATGGCAATGCTGATGACTGCCGCCATGCTCGCGGCATACGTTTTTCAGCTACCGGTGAGCGCGGCGTTCAGCGACGTCAGCGATACAAATCCGTACAAAAACGCTATTACCACTCTTTCAACCCTTTCGGTAATAAGCGGTTATGACGACAATACATTCAAACCCGACGGTGCGATAACGCGCGCCGAATTTACAAAGCTCATAGTGTTCATGCTCGGTTTGCAGGATATCGAGTATATGAATTATACATTTGAGGACGTATCAGCCGACCACTGGGCGAGAAATTACATACAGACAGGATACGACCGCGGCATTATCGCGGGTTTTGACGACGGCACCTTTAAGTCTGAGGAAAGCGTTACATACGCGCAGGCTCTTAAAATGGTAGTCTGCACGCTCGGATATGAGGACTTTGCTCTGGAGCTTAGCGACGGAGCGGAAGGCGGCTGGGCGGACAAGTATATTCAGGAGGCAGGAATTCTCGGTCTTACCAAGGGTATTACCAACACGACGTTTTACGGAGAGGCGTCGCGCGGAGTTGTGGCGCAGTTACTCGATAACGCTCTCGAAATAGAGATGTACGAAAATAACGGCTTTACCAATGTCAAAACGGAAAAGACGCTTATGAACGACTACCTTAAGGTAAAAAGGCTGAAGGGTACTCTTGTGGGCGTTGATAATGATGTGACCGAGGACTGCAAAATCTCGCTTCCGGAGCAGTGCATCGACATTCTGACAAGCAAAGGCGAGGAAATCGTTATAGACTACTCGACATATTCACAGCAGGCGTCCGACCTTTCAAAGTATTTGGGCAGCACGATAACGCTGTATTACAGACAAACAAGCGAAGGCGATGACAGGCACCTCATCAGCATAGACGCGGAGACAACAAAAAATTCATCGCTTGAAATAGCTTCGCGCGACATAGGCGAATACGACGGCACAACGCTTAAATATTACGTTTCGGACTCCAACAAATCGAGAAATCTTACGCTTAAACCAAAAGATGTATCGGTAAGATATAATGGTAAAACGGTTGCCTCCGATGACAGCATAACGCTCGGAGACGATGTTTACACAAGAGACGAAGCGCTTTTGGAATGGCTCAATCCCGACAGCGAGAATTTCATATACGGCAGCATAAAGCTTACCGACAACGGCAATGACGGCAGCTACGATATGATTCAGATTTACAATTACGAAACGATAGTCGCTCTTTCTGCGCCGTCAACGTCCGATTACCGTATATCGGATAAAATCGTATCGGGCAATTATATTATCCTCGATCCGCAGAGCGCAAATCACACGTTCACAATCACAAAGGACGGCTCCGAGATACCCGTAACGTCAATCGCCGCGAATGACATTGTTCTTTACGCGAGGGATCTTGACGACGAGCATTACACGCTGCTTGTAACAAACAAGTCGGTAACGGGATCGATAACGTCCATGTCGCCGGAAAGCAACGAAATGACGATAAACGGCGAGGATTACGTGATAGGCGATAAGTGCGCCGATTATATCAGAGAAAAAAACAGCAAGGAAATAAAGACAGGCGCGACCGGTACATTCTATCTCGACGCGTTCGGCACGGCTGTGTATGGCACGATACAGGAGGTCGCGGCGTCACCGTACGCGTATATAACGAACACCTTCCGAGAGGACGGCAAGTATTACATAACGGTGTACGCTCCGTCGGTAAGCACGAGCGAGGCATCATCGTACCCGCTGAAGAGCAGCGTCAGAATTAACGGCGCAAGCGTAAAGGCGGAAAACGCCGTTTCCAGAATACAAGCGGCTGCCGGATACACAACCGACGAAAGCGAATTTGCCGATAAAATATACGGCGCGGGCAAAGTGCCGGAAAATACAAATTACTCTCAGGCGGCAAGGGTGAAAATCACAAACAACGAAGTTACCGACATCGTTCTGCTGACAAGCGCGGACACGGAGTCACAGAACGAGGATAAGGAGCAGATAGTAAAGTGCAGAGAGCTTGACGAGTACACCTACTCAAACAACAGCTTTACGCTCGACGGAAAAACCTCATTCTCCGTAAATTCATCAACTGTTGTTATATATATCCCGCAGGACAGAGACCAGAAGAAAAAGTACGCAAAAAAAGCACCGTCCTCGGCATTTACATCGGGCGAGCGGTACTACCTCGAAGCTTACGACATAAACTCATCGAGAACGGCGGGATTGATTATTCTTTACGGCAACGACGGAACGCTTACAAAGGTTAAAAAGGACAGTGATTTCTCCGTTGTTGCAAAAGCGCCGCAGAGCGAGTACAGCTCGGTTAAGGACGGCACCGTACTCAAAATAGATATGTTCACCGGCGCGTCGAGTACCGTAAAATCGTGGAACACATACGACGACAATGAATTTGCGGACGTTAAGGTCGGCGATGTTATCCAGTTCGCGTACGACAGCGACAATTTGATACAGGGACGCATAAATAATATTAAATTCTCCGATATTAAAGAGGTTCTTGACGGTAACAGCATGAATGACGGTCAGCTTTATAACTGGGCGGAAACCGTAGAGCCTACCGAGGAAAACAATATGCAGACCATGAAATTCGATTACAGGTTCAAGGTTGCGGGTACGTCAAACGATGAAGTGTATACAAGCTCCACCTACGGTACAGTACCCAATTCAAGAGCCGTTATGTTCAACGTGAGCCAGGTGCTTACGGAAGAAAAGAAGCTGTACGTTACAAAGAACGGCTTTGAAGAGGTTGACGGAGCGTGGAAGCTCGACGATGAGGATTACGAGGAAATTCCAATCTCCTCGTCAACAAAATTCGTACGTATGGAATCGGATTATGACGAGGTAAGTCCGTACGTTGCCGACACGACCTCCGCTCTCAGCATAAACGACCTGAGAGACGCGAAGAATTACGGCATCGACTGCTCGAAGATACTCGTGTTCATGTCAAAGGGTACGGCAAAGCTGATTATAATCTATAGCTGATAAAAAAGCGCAGTAAAAAAGGCGGTTTTGGAAACCGTCTTTTTTATTGCTTATCCGAGCAGGTTATAAAGTCTGACAATAGTGGCGATTGCCTGTTCAACCGTGTATGTTCCCTGCGGCGCGAATTCCGTCGCGGACACGCCGGTCATTACGCGGTTTTCGTTCACCCATGTGACGTATACCCTTGACCACTCCGAAACGCTCCACGCGTCTTCGTAAGGAAGCGAGGTGGTCGTTTCTATCGTCCAGTACTTTTCCGCCGCCTTTGTGAGCAGTGTTGCCGCCTGCTCGCGTGTTATAATACCTTGCGGATCGAAATGAGTGCTGTCCTTGCCGTTTACTATTCCCAGCGCGTACAGAATGTTTACCGAGTTATCAACGCCGTCACAGTCCTCAAAGTAGTTGCGCAGGTACGCGCCGCCGTTGTCGGACATATACGCCTCCAGCGACTTGTAATTCTCCTTAACGGCTATAAAGTTGCCGAGAAGCTTACAGAACTGCTCGCGCGTGATATTGTCGCTGTAGCTCGCCGTAAACTCGTACGGCAGCAGATTTTTTGCCGCCGCCTCGGTGACGAATGTTCTCGACCACGGCGCTTCGGGCATTTTCAAAAAGTCGCGCTCCGTGCTTCTGTAAAACGTCTCGCCCGTTGCCTTTGCCGTATCGTCCCAGTACATGCTGTCGAGGTACAAAAGCTTCTCGGTGTCAAAATCGCTCAGCTTGTAGCACACGTAATTGCCGCTGCCGAACTTTCCTATTTCAATACCCGAATTTAAGCAGTATGTTTTTGTGCCGTCATTCGAGAATATGTTCACGGCTATGCCGCGGAACGGCGTCGGGTTTGTCGTCCTGTGCACCGTGAGGTCTTTAACAGTGTCGTAAAACTTGTCAATATCCTCTCTGCCGAGAGCCGTGTAATCACCGTTTGCAATGTCCGACACGGTAATACTTGTTATATCCGACGCGTTAAAAATTTCAATCGCGTCTGAAAACGTCATGCTTTCGGGCAGATTGACGACGTTGTACGCGTGCGCCGTTACGGATGCGGACAATATTATCGCCGCAGCCGCAAATACTTTAAGTAATTTTTTCACATTTACACCTTCTTTAATCGAATACGCAGTACTTCGCCATATACGCCTCCATTTTCGGGAGCATATCAGAGTAGCTGCCGTTTTCTTTTAAATATTCATATATGTCCTTAACGGTGATGATTGCGTGGATATTGATGCCGAAGTCCTCCATTATCTCCATAACGGTGGTTTTTTCGGGGTTTTGTCCGACCTCGCAGCGGTTTACCGAGATAAACATGTCGTTTACCGTAACGTCAGCCGCGCCCTTCAAAATCGGCATCGTCTCGCGTACAGCAGTACCCGCCGTGATAACGTCCTCGATGATTATAACTCTGTCGCCGTCCTTCGGCTTGTAGCCGACGAGCGAGCCGCCCTCGCCGTGATCCTTCTCCTCCTTACGGTTGAAGAAGTACGGCTTGTCTATCGCGTACTCGTTGTAGAGCGCCGACGCAGCAGCCGTAGCGAGCGGAATACCCTTGTACGCCGGACCGAACATCGCGTCGAACGCGTCGCCGCAGCTTCCCTTGATGAGCGACGCGTAAAATTTGCCGAGCGTCGCGATTTGTCCGCCGGTTTTGAAATTGCCGGTGTTTACGAAGTACGGCGTGTTTCTGCCGCTCTTTGTGACAAAATCGCCGAACCGCAGCACGTCCGATTTCATCATAAATTCAATAAATTCCTTCTTTTCCTCTTTGAGCATTATTTTCTCCTTTCTCAGTCGCGGAAGTACATATTCCTTATCTTTTTCAGTACCTTCTTTTCAAGCCGGCTTATCTGCATCTGCGACACGCCGGTAATATCCGCAATCTCCTTCTGGCTCTTTTCCTCGTAGTAGCGCAGCTTTACGAACTGTTTTTCGTCCTCTGCAAGCCTGTCCATGCACGACCGTATAAAATCGCGGTTTTCTATCATAAGATAATGCTTGTCGTCAATTCCGACGACGCTTGACAGCGCCGCCTCGCCGTCGGCGTAAGCCTCGTATTCAAGCGACTTTATAAACGACATATCCCCCGCCTCGTAGAGCGATTCGAGCGTACGCTCCGGTATATTCAGTATTCTCGCGATTTCCGCGAGCGATATGTCGGACGACAGGCGGCGTATCTTTTCCGCCTTGTAGAACACCTCGTAGAGCTTCCGCGGTATGCGTATAAAATTGCCCTTGTCGCGGAAATAACGCCGTATTTCACCGAGTACCGTGGGAGTGGCGAACGTTGCGAATTTTACGCCCCTGTCGGGATCGAACCGCTCCACCGCGTACAGAATACCGAGGCACGCCACCTGATATATGTCGTCATATTCCACGCCGCGGTTTATGAATTTGCGCGACAGTATTTCTGCGATGTATATGTATGACTCCACGAGGGAGTCGCGCAGCTTGGAATCGTGCGTCCGTCTGTAGCGCGAAAACAGCTCGTATTCACTTGTTACTATCTCGGGTTTAACCAAAGCCACGGTTCTTCCCTCCCATTCGGTATAGCTTTACCGTATAAGCTCCCGCGCCATGTTCACGGCTGCGTCATACGCCTTGTCGTTTTTCTCACCGCCGCGCATGTTACGGCGCACAAGCAGGTACAGCTTATCGCACTTTATACCCTTTTCCTTAAGATACGTGCTATCCTTCAGACTTACCGCGAAGCCGGTGTTCTCGGGAGCGTGGCGCAGTACCTCCGCGCCCGACGTGTCAACGATTTCCTCTATATTCTCAAACGCCACCATCGTATCCTTGCGTTCGGCGTACCGCTGCGCAAGCGTCTCGTCCATCAGATAGATAAACGTGCAATCGTCCATGAACGTAATATCCAGCTTCTGCTGGATTGCCATATCGTAATCCTCATTGCCGTCAATATTCGTAAATTCAAGCGGTACGATGTGCGTAAGCGTTTCGCCGCTACCGTCCGCGTCAACCGCGTAATTCTGCGCCGTTTCGTCGAGTACGCTTTCGCTTGTTTCATCGAGGTGCATATAGCCGCCGTACACGACTATAAAATCATATTCCTTGCGCGTCGCGCACTGAACGATAGTAACGACCGTTATGAGTATCGCCGCCGCGGTAATTATAACATGCCACTTGTAATATTCCCAGAAATACTCCCACCACGCGCGCGTAAACCGCGGCGGTACGGTGCCGTATTTTTCAGCCATAAAACAATCCTCCCTCCGTATTCCGCGAAATATAACAGATATATGCAGTATATCACATATTCCGAAAAATTTCAAGATATATTGATTTTTTGAACCGTATGTGATAAAATAAGTCAATAAAAACAAGGAAGGAAACAAAAATAGCATTTTTTGACGGAGTTAAGAACTTCATAAAGAAATCCAAGGAAGCGGCAAAAGCCGGCTCGGACTTTAATCCGCTTCTGGAGTCGGTGGAAAAGGAGATTGAGCAGCTTCACGCGGAGGGTAAGCTCGACGACCTTAAAGCAAAGGCGAAGGAGCTTGTTGAAATGAAGGATAAAATGATGAGTATCCTCGGGCCTTTGGGTAAGCTTGTGTAATTTTCCGCAGCCTAACAAAATGAATTTTGCGGCTCATCAAACGATGAGCCGTTTCTTGCTTTTGAGGCGGGGAGCTTCAACAAGGCTTCGGAGAACATTGAAACATAACGGTATCAAAGGCAAGCCTTTGGCGCCTGTGAGCATTGAATTACGCTAATCGGAGGATAAAAAATGATTACTAACGGCAGATTTTATACGCAGATAACCGGCGACAGCGCGGAGGGAAACGAAAAATATTCAAGCGAGCTTAAGCGCTGCATAGAGCAGGCGGGGCAGCTTTGTCTTGACAACATCAACAACGAGATATACTCCCCTATTATGCTTCTGGGAAGTATTCAGTCCGGCAAAACAAGAGCGTTTATCGGTCTTATGTCGCTTTGTTTCGACAATGATTTTGATATGACAATTATACTTACGAAATGCAGTAAGGCTCTTGTCAGTCAGACAGTCAGCCGTATGATTTCAGAGTTCAGCGGATTCCGCAGCGGCAACGCTACCGTCGGCGACGTTATGGCGCAGGATATTCTCGATATTGACTTCAGCGGCACTGAAACAATGTCTGAAAAAGAAGCGATTGTCGGGAAATTCCTCAAGCGATACCCCGGCAAAAAAAGAATTATAGTCGTAAAAAAGCAAGCCGACAATGTTGACAGAATGAATATGTTTATACGCGAGCTTATAGCGCAGAATGTGTATAAGCGTATTCTCATCGTCGATGACGAGGCAGATATTACCTCTATCGGCTACGAGAAAATAAAGCAGCGCGACGACATTTCACTGCGGCGTATATCGGGCGCGATCAACACTATGCGAAAACAGCTTCACAGTAATATTGAACATGCGCTCATGCAGGTCACGGCGACGCCGTACGCGCTGTATCTTCAGCCTGAGTCGTTTTCCGACAACAATATAATGCCTATCAAGCCGAACAGGACAGTCGTTCTGCCGACAGGCAAAGGCTATATCGGCGGCCAGTACTATTTTATAGACTCGGACGATGAAACGGCTGTGCATAACAAAAAAGCGAAATATCTGCCGTACATTGTCGAGCAGGAGGAAATGAGTATTCTAAACGGCTCGCGTAAAAACAGCGGCAAGAGGAATGTAATCTCGGACAAGCGGACGGTCAAAATAGAAAACTTTCTGCGCGGTCAAAGCAAAAAATCCACATTTGTACTGCCATCAATGCGAAGCTGGCTTTTTGATATGCTTGTGGGAGCGGCGATAATACAGCTTAATCCCGGCAACGAGGATTATTATGTGTCCGCTGTGCTCCATGCGGCAATTCAGAAAAATCTACACAAAAAGGAGCGCGAGCTTATTGAGGGCGCGATAAATGAGGTCACGGCGGTTCTTGAGGAAAATATATCCGATTCCGATTTCCGATTCTTTGCAGAACAGTCATACAATAACCTGGCGCAATCCGTCTCGGCATACGGCGTTCTTGCTCTGCCGCCGCTTGACGCGGTAATAAACAGAATAGCATCTGTAAATTCAGACGGAGAGCTTGAAGGACTTATAACCGAAATAGACATTAAGGAAATCAACAGCGATAACGACATAATGACGCTTTTAAACGGCAACACCGGCGAATTAAAGCTTGAAACGTCAATAACAATTTTTGTCGGCGGTCAGGTTCTGGACAGAGGCATAACTATTCCGAATATAATAAGCTTCTTCTACGGACGCGACCCCGTCACAATGCAGCAGGACACGGTTATGCAGCATTGCAGAATGTTCGGTTACAGAGCGCCTGAGCTTCTGTCGGTAACACGTTTTTACACTACATACCGCCTGTTCAGTGACATGAAGGAAATCACTATACGAGACAACATTTTAAGAGCGCGTATGCAGAAAAGCGACAGCAGCGGCGAGGTTATATATCTTGAGGCGGGCGGTAAAATTAAATCCTGCTCGCCGCAGAAGGTGCTCGCGTCCAAAATCAACAGCATATTGCCGGAAAAACGATATCTGCCGGTTGGATTTGATATTAACAAAAAGCTGGCTAATACGACGCATGATGAGATATTGCGCGAATTGGAATCGTTAAACGCCATTTTGACCGGAGCAAACGCCGTATACGAAAATGGCAGTTCAACCGACGGGAAATATGTTGTTGTCGATTCGGAGACAGCCAATGAATTGATAAAGCAGGCGTATTCCGTGATCATGCCGAAGGACGACGGAGTATGCAATGAATTCAGGGATTTAGACCCTATTTTCTGGTTCTCAATGTCTGACCGTCTTGAAAAGAGCGGTGACAGAGTTGCGCTGATTGTAAGAACGAACAGAAAACTGAGCAAAATGAAGCGTAACGGAACGGCGTATCAGGACAGTCCTGACGACGGTAAAAACGAGGGCGCGCTGGCGAAAATACTGCGTCAGAAAATGCCGGTTCTGGTGCTGACGGAGCAAACTCATCCCGAATGGGGCGCGAAATTCTGGTGGCCCGTGTACTACACTCCCGTAGACATGAACGTAGGAATTTACGCTGACGAAAGTCAAAGAACGGGCGTCGGGGAAAACATTTTCAGCCTGAGCGCGTCCGCGATTGAAATAGAAAGCTTTCCGGTTGTGGATAACGCGGGCATCGATGCGGAACTCATCGCGAAATTAAACGACGGCGTTCAGAATGTGCGCGAATATTACGACAGCTTGTTCCGCATTGACAATATTCCTGAAAGCGGGGAAAAGCGGAAAAAGATAGAGTGTGCCGTTGTTATAATGGACGAGGGCTTCATTGGCTCAAAAGAGGACACGGAACGCCGGCTGGAAAAAATTTACGCGGAAGCGGAAAAGATACTGACTGAGCAGGAAATCTCTATGCTGCGGCGCGATAAAATACTCGCTTATTTCTCGGATTTAAAGGATATACATATCACGGACATAACCAGAGAGGCGGCTATTAACGAAATCAGCAAAATAAATAAGGCGGTATACAAGGACAAGCTGCAGCGATTGATTGACGAAGCGGAGGATTTAGTCAGCTTTAACCTCGAAACCTTCGGCTGCTTTACAATAACCGGCGCGGGCAAATGCGAAATACAATTATACTATAACACAATCTTAAATGTGTGTGAAAATCATTCGGTAACAGCGGCGGCTATGTTTGAAAACGTATTATCGCATGAAATGTTCCACGCGCTGCATTATGCCGATGTTATGACCGAAAGCGGAAGGTGGATTTACAAGAACCGGGATTTTATGAAGCAAAGAGCAGTAAAGGAAACACTTGCCGAATATTTTGCGCTGTGCTATTCAAAGGATATGATACGCGACGACAGCGTAATAAAATATATCCGCACCATACGAAAGGTTGAAAATTTCCCGTATGACGGCGGCTACAGCGGATGTCTTATTCTTGAAGAAAAGGAACGTCCCGACTGCCGCGGCGCGTATAACGATTTGTACTCAAATATGTATACCGATTCGCTTAGTGATATGCCGAAAGCGTATCGGGATATAGAAACAAATATTTGAGTCAAGGCTTCGCCGGATCCCTCAAATATTCATGACGAGTATTACGGTAAATACCTATATCTTTTCCCTTCCCCTTTATAAAACGGAAATCTCGCGTAAAGCGGGATTTTCTTTTTTACGTTTTTGTATATACAAGAACACTGCTTGCTAAAGAATGTGAAATCCTAAATCATATCCTAAGGAGGTCATGCCTAAATATGCAGTAATACCTGTCGGCAAGTATAATCAGCACGGACACCATGACGGGGCAGCCCTCAGCCGCTTTCGCGGGGACGAAACGATAGGGCGATATATTTGTAAACTTTTTATAAACTTTCCCCAAATCCTATTGACTTACCGCCCGAAGGTGTTGCTATAATATACATAGCCGAAAAAATTGGGAGGTGGGTGCAAAAATGAATACTACGCAGCTTGAAACATTTGTGCGGGTAGTCGAGGCGGGGAGCTTCAACAAGGCTTCGGAGGAGATGTTTATCACGTCCACGGCTGTTATCAAGCAGGTTAATCAGCTTGAAACGGAGCTTGGCGCTCCGTTGTTTGAGCGCACCCACCGCGGACTTACGCTTACTCCGGCGGGAAATTCGCTCTATAAGGACTCGAAATACATAATAGAGTATATGCGCGAAACGGTTTTGCGCGCGCGGCAGGCAATGAGCGAAAGCGAAAATGTTATACGAATCGGCACATCGCCCATGACTCCGGCGCAGATTTTGATGGACTTATGGCCGAGGATACACGAGCATTGTCCCGATATTCATTTTCAGTTGATCCCATTCGAGAACACGCCCGAAAACGCGAGAGAGATCCTCGCAAATCTCGGTCGGAACATAGATATTGTGACGGGTATTTTCGATGATACGCTTCTCGATCTGCGAAAATGCGAGGGCTTTGAGATCGCCCGCGAGCCGCTCTGCTGCGCCATGTCGATAAATCACCCGCTCGCGAATAAGGACAAGCTCACGATGCGTGATATGTACGGAGAAAATCTGATGCTTATCCACCGCGACTGGAGCAGATATATTGACGCTTTGCGCGACGATATTTTCCAAAATCACAGTCAGATAAACGTAATTGATTTCGATTTTTACGACGTCGGCGTTTTCAACACCTGCGAGCGGAATAAGGATCTGCTTGTCGTTATCCGCGATTGGGACTGTATTCACCCGATGATGAAGGTAGTGCCGGTGGAATGGGAATATAATATCCCGTTCGGCGTGCTGTATTCGCCCAAGCCATCAGAAATCGTCGAACGGTTTTTGTCGGCGGTGAAAACGGTTATACAGGAGTAGCTTTAAATCGGAGCAACGCTCTGCTAAGCTCGCTTAAAGCAGAGCTTGCGACAGATTGCAACTGCGAAGCAGTTATAACTTTTGGTTATAACTGATGAACTAAAAGAGACTTCTCAAGAGGTCTCTTTTGCGTTATAATAGAGTTATCAATTATAAAAGAGTTTTATGTGTAATTCCGAATAACGGAATAACGAGAAAATATGGGAGGAACTTTTATGGCAAAGATGTTGATTGTATATTATTCGTGGTCTAACGGGAATACAAAAAGAATTGCTCAAATGCTGCAAAAGGCAACGGGTGCGGATATGGCTGAAATCGAAACGGTTGAGGAATATAAGGGAAGTCATCAAGACGTTGTAGAGCAGGGTAAGCGCGAGGTTGACAGCGGTTTTATGCCGGAAATAAAACAACTTCCGTATAACATCGGCGACTACGATTATATTGCCGTCGGAACTCCGACATGGTGGTACACAACGGCGCCCGCGGTTCTGACTTATTTGAGCGGTAATGACTGGACAAGCAAGACGGTTATTCCGTTTATGACAAACGGCGGTTGGCCCGGTCATGTTATCCGCGATATGAAGAAATTATGCAAAGGCGCAAAATTCGTATGTGAAGCGGAAATACAATTTGACTCCTCCGGCGGCGCGCATCTGGAAACGCCGGAAGCAGAAATTTCAAAATGGATTGAAAATGTAAAAAATATTATAATATAAAGAAAGGAATGATTTGACATGAGAAAAAATTTTGGAAAGAAGCCGTGGGTATATCCGCAGCCTGTGCTGATGATCGGCACATACGATGAGAACGGAACGCCCAATCTGATGAATGCCGCATGGGGCGGACAGTATGGCGCAAACACCGTTATGCTGTGTCTGGGCTCACACAAAACAACGGACAACATCAAGCTGAAAGGTGCATTTACTGTCAGCTTCGCAACAGCGGGAACGGTAATCCCCTGTGATTACGTTGGTATTGTATCCGCAAACAATGAGCCGAATAAACTCAAAAAAGCGGGTTTTACCGTAGTTAAGAGCGAGCTTGTAGACGCTCCGATAATCAACGAACTGCCTCTCACACTGGAGTGTAAGCTGTTAAAATTCAACGAGGACGGAAATGTTATAGGAGAGATCATCAATGTCAGTGCAGATGAAAGCATATTGACAGATGATAAATTAGATTATAAAAAGCTCGATGCGATTATATTTGACCCGACAGCCGCGGCATATATTCGTCTCGGAGAAAAAGTAGGAAACGCGTTTAAGGACGGCGCGAAATTAAAATAAAAAGGAGAATGAAAAATGAGTGAGCAAATGTATATCAAATTAAACAACGGAGTTATGATGCCTGTGGCGGGTATCGGCACGTTTATGTTAAGCCCCGACGAGGCGGAAGCGTCCTGCATTTCCGCGCTAAAGGACGGGTATCGGCTGATCGACACGGCAAACGCTTACGTCAACGAAAAGGCGGTCGGCAGAGCGATGAGAAAGTCGGGCGCGGCAAGAGAGAATATTTTCCTCGAAACAAAATTATGGCCGTCGTTCTACGAGCAGGAGGACGCGGTAGAGAAAACCTTGGAGCGGCTCGGCACGGACTATATCGACCTGCTGCTTATTCATCAGCCCGCCGGAAACTATATCGCGGGATACCGCCTTATGGAAAAGGCGTATAAGGAGGGCAAGGTAAAGGCGATAGGACTTTCCAATTTCAGCGCGGAGCAGGTACAGGAGATCCTTGACAAGTGCGAAATAAAGCCCGCGATTTTGCAGACGGAGCTGCACCCATATTCGCAGGAGCGCGAGCTGAAGGAATTTCTCGCGAAGGAGGGCATTGTAATTCAGGCGTGGTATCCGCTCGGACACGGCGACAAGGCGCTTATCGGAGAGGACATATTCACAAGGCTTGCCGAAAAATACAATAAGAGCAACGCGCAGATCATCCTCCGCTGGCACATTCAGGACGAAAACGTCGTGATACCCGGCTCGAAAAATCCCGACCATATCAAAGCGAATTTTGATTTGTTTGATTTCGAGCTTACCGACGAGGAAATGGCGGAAATCAAGAAACTCGACAAAAACGAGCGTTACTATCACAGTACACCGCAAATGCTCAAGCAATACGCGGCGATGGTTCCGCCTGTGGACGAACAGAAATAATACTGATGAGACCCCGCGCGGGTCTCATTTTTTTATTGTGTAAAAAATCAGTTTAAATCGGAGCAATGCTTTGCTAAGCTTGCTTAAAGCAAAGCTTGCGAACGATTGCAACTGCGAAGCAGTTATAACTTTTAGTTATAACTGATGAACTAAATGGAACTTCTCATTTTGGTAAATGTGCGTTACAATAGAATTAACAAACAAAACAGAGCGGAGGATTAGATATGAATAACTTTATTTTTGAAAACAGCACGAAGGTATATTTCGGTAAGGGCTGTGTCAAGGAATACCTTGCGTGCAAGCTGAAAAATTATCAAAACGTGATGCTCGCCTACGGAGGCGGCTCTATTAAACGGAACGGCATTTACGATGAGATCATGACGATTCTCGAAAAGGAGGATAAGACCGTAGTGGAGTTTGGCGGTATTCCGTCAAATCCTACATACTCTAAGGTTTTAGAAGGTGCGGGAATGGCTCGTGAAAATAATGTTGACGTGATTTTGGGTGTCGGCGGCGGCTCGGTTATGGACTGCTGCAAGGCGATCTCTATGGCGGCGGTATATGACGGCGACGTTTGGAGAGATTTCTGGCAAAACCACGGCTGTATCGCCTTCGAGCCTCTGCCTCTCGGAGTGGTGGTGACAGTAAGCGGCACGGGCAGCGAGATGAACGGCGGCGCTGTTATCACGAACGAGGAAACTAAAATCAAAACGGGACGTGATTATCCCGCTTGCAATCCGCGCTTTGCGCTGATGGATCCCGAATACACCTTCAGTGTACCGAAATTACAGACAGCCTCCGGCGGCTTTGACACGCTGAGCCATATAATGGAAATATATTTCAGCGAGCCGGACGAAAACAATGTTTCCGACGACATAGCCGAAGCCCTTATGAAAAGCGTAATTCATAATCTCCCGATTGCGCTTGAAAATCCTGCGGACTACACGGCGCGCAGCAATTTGATGTGGGCTTCGACTATGGCGGAAAACAGGGTTATAAAGCTCGGCAAGAAAACGGACTTCGAGGCGCATCAGATAGAGCATCAGCTCGGCGCGTACACCGACTGTAACCATGGCTGCGGACTGGCGGTCATTCACCCGACGTATTACAGACATATTTATAAAAGCGGTTTGGACAAGTTTGTAAGATTTGCGCGTAATGTTTGGGAAATAAGCGCGGACGGCAAAACGGACGAGGAGCTTGCTCTCGCGGGAATTAAGGCTCTTGAGGACTTTATAAATGAGATCGAGCTGCCTAAAAATTTGCGTGAATTAGGTATCGAGGATAAAGGAATATTACCCGAAATCGCACAGTCGTGCAATATTTCGGCGGGAAGCTACAGGCAGCTTACACATTCCGAAATCTTAGATATACTAAACGAATGTTATTAAGGAGGATATGACAATGAAAAGAAATTTTGTAACAGGCTTTATCGCGGGCGCGGTAATATTCGGTATGGCGGGCGCGCTTGCGGCGGATCTGATTGCTACCCCGAACGAGTTTCCGATCACGTTTGACGGAAATTCCGCAAACATTGAAGGCTACAACATAGAGGACTACACATATTTCAAGCTGCGCGATATTTCGGATACGGTCGGCGGTTTCGATGTTGATTTTAAGGACGACACTATCGCATTATCGTCGAAAGCGTCAAACACGTCAAACACGCTTTCGATCGCCGAGGAAGGTATGTTCTCGTCGGGCGGCACGGTTACGGAACCCGTCGAGGGCGAGTTTGACGAAACGACGAACTGGCTTGACGGAACGCGCGCGGGCAATACCGCTCATGTAGACCACGCAAACGTCTTGTATCAGATACCCGAAAATGAAACGGGCTTGCCGATGGTATTCCTGCATGGCTACGGACAGTCGAGAATGGGCTGGATGACGACGCCCGACGGACGCGAGGGCTGGTCAACGTCGTTCCTTCGCAAAGGACACAGCGTATTTCTCGTGGATCAGCCGCGCAGAGGAGAAGCGGGAGCAACAACGGCGATGACCAACGACAATATAGACACATGGTCGGCTGAGTCGAAGGAATATATGCCGGGCGATCAGGCGTGGTACACGCATTTCAGAATAGGACGCGTCGCGCCGGAACGCTATGAAGGCTCGCAGTTCCCCGAAGGCGAGGAAGCGCAGGATCAGTTCTTCCGTCAGATGACGCCGAATACGGGCAGCTTTGATCAGGCTGTCGATGCCGCGGCGATGGATGAGGTTATGAAGGACGTTAAGGAAAAGACAGGCAAAAAGAGCATATACGTTACGCACTCGCAGGGCGGCAGAGTCGGCTGGGACGTCGATACGGAAAATGTCGCGGCGATCGTTGCGATAGAGCCGGGCGGCACTCCCGAGATAGGTTCGGAGCAGTACAAGAAATTCCTCGACGCGAAAATTCCTATGGTGATTTACTTCGGCGACTATATCGATAACGGGCCGGAGGATATTCAGTCCACAGGCTTCTGGAAGGGCGTCCGCGACGGAGCGGTCGCGTTCGCGGAGCAGTATAACGCGGACGGCGGCAACTGCACGGTTATAAATCTTCCCGATATAGGCATAACGGGCAATTCGCATTTCATGTTCCAGGAGATGAACAGTGAGGAGATCGCGAGCCATATCGAAAATTGGATCAAAGAGAATGTTAAATAAACCTATCGACGGCGAACAGGAGAGTTAAGATGAGAAGAGTATTAGCGATAATTACCGCGCTCGCGATTACGCTTGCGGGCATGACAACGGTGTTTGCGGCGGACGTTGATTTGAAATCGACCGACACGGCGGTGCTGACGGATACGCTTACGAGCATGAGCGACACTGAGAAAACGGAATTTGTAAATGAAAATCTTGATGTAAAAATGCAGCATTTGTCAACGCTTGCGACATTAAGCGCAAACCGAGCGTATGACGCGGTCGCCGACGAGGTGAAAGCCGCTCTTGACGACGGACTTACGGCGGTCGAGATCAAAGAGGCGATATATCACAGCGCGGCATACTGCGGCTACACACGCGCCGCAGGTGCGCTCGACGCGGCGGACGAGGCGCTGAAATCTCTCGGAAAGGATATTCCGTATTCGAGCCGCATAACCTCGACCGAGGAAAATAGATATAACGACGGACTTAATGTGCAGCGTGAATTATTCGGTCCGCAGATTGGCACTATCACGGACGATATGAGCGAGGCTATGAAGCTGCAAACGCTTTATCTGTCGGGAATTTGCTTCGGCGATTTTTATAACAGAACAGGTCTTTCGCTTTACACGCGCGAGTTCCTGACGTTCTGCACGATCGTCGCGAATGGTAACTGCGGCGGTCAGCTTATGGGACACGCGAACGGTAATCTGAACGTCGGTCATTCGGCTGATATGCTCCGCGCGGCGGTGTTGCTCAACGAAAAATACAACGGCGCGGAAAAGACCGCGCTTGCGTTAAGCGTAATAAACACGGTTGACAGCGGCGAAAGTAAAACCGCTCCGACAGAGCCGACAGGAAAAACGGAAACGATAACGACCTCCTACAAGAGCGACAGCGAGGAGCTTTTGGGAATAATCGCGCATTATGACGCGGACGACAAGGACGGTTTTATAGACAAAAATCTCGATGCCAAGACGCAGGAGGTTATCTTAAATACGGTAAACGCGGTGATCGAAGGGACAGCCGTTCCCACGTCGGACGACGCGAAAGCTAAGGCGCTTATCGACCTGACCGTCATAGCGGCACAGGGCGGACGCGAGGACGAGGTTCCCGCAAATTACGCGGCGAATATAGCGGCGGGCAATACTGCCGACACAATGCTTGCTGCCGCGCTCCTTTGCACGCCGTACAACGGTTTTCCCAGAACGCTCAATATCATGAGCGCGATAAATTCGGCGGTGAACGCCGCGCCGGCACAATCGGATAAAACAACGGTTACGATGCGGATAAACGATCCCGTCATGACGATAAACGGCGCGGAAAAGAATATCGACGAAAACGGCACTGTTCCCGTTATAATCGACGACAGAACTCTGCTTCCTGTCCGCGCGTTTGTCGAGGGCATAGGCGGCACGGTCGAATGGGACGAAAGCGCAAAAACCGCTACGCTCGCGTACAACGGCAATGTGATAAAGCTGACTATTGACAGCACGACAGCGTACTTAAACGACGAGGCGCAGACGCTCGACGTTACGCCGGTCATAATAAACGACCGCACAATGCTCCCGATACGCTTTATCGCGGAGAGCTTCGGTTACACGGTGATGTGGAACTCAGATACGCAAACCGTGACTATTATGAACGCGGATAAAATCAATTACGTTTTTCCGCGCGGCAGCGAAAACCCCGTCCCGAATTTT
Source organism: uncultured Clostridia bacterium (assembly GCA_947591315.1). Classification (GTDB taxonomy): domain Bacteria; phylum Bacillota; class Clostridia; order UBA1381; family UBA1381; genus Hominilimicola. The sequence goes on along the minus strand of CANQDD010000003.1, from coordinate 107,729 downwards.
ACGGGAACATCGTATCTGAATTTTCTTACCGGCTATGACGAAACAATGAAGATCCCGTCAATGGGACTGGTGACGTTCGAGCCGTGTACGAGAACAGACTGGCACTCTCACGACGGCGAGCAGATACTCCTCGTGACCGAGGGCAAGGGTATATTCAAAATGGAGGGCGAGGACGCGCGGTATATGATGCCGGGCGACGTTATTCTCATTCCTCCGGGCAAAAAGCACGTCCACGCGGCGGCGGACGACAGTTGGTTCGCGCATATAGCGCTTTCCACAAATCCGAACGCGGGAACAACGAACTGGTTTGAAAAGGTAAGCGATGAGGAATACGCGCAGTTTGTCGCAGAGGCAAAGGCGCAGCCCGCGAGAACTGTTGATAATACGACAATGTTCCCCATCGGAAACAGCTTCAGCGGCGAAGGTTATACGGGAACGATCCATAAAAACACGCTCGTGGAATATGAGAGCGTATGGAACTGCCCCGAAGTGAACAATTACACATTTGAAGCCGGAGCGCGCACAGCATGGCACTCTCACGAGGGCGGTCAGATAATCGCCGTAACTAACGGCACGGGCGTTTACCAAGAGGAAGGCGGCGAGCCGCGGATTATAAAGGCGGGCGACGTGATAACGGCTGCGCCGGGAGTGAAGCACTGGCACGGCGCGGCTGACGGTAATTTTGCGTATATCGCGGTAAATGGCGATCCCGGAAACGATAAAATAACGTGGGACAAAGCCGTAACGGAGGAGGAATATACCTCGGCGCGCGGTACAAGCGACAGCTCCGCGATAGCTCAAACGACGGCGGGGCAGGTTCACGGCAGCTATACGGACGGCGTTTATCAATATCTCGGCGTACCCTATGCAGAGGCAAAGGAAATGTTTGTGAGAGCCGACGCGGTAACGCCGTGGGACGGTGTGCGCGACGCGACGCAGTACGGCAATACATCGCCGCAGGGCGCGATCGCTGGCGGAACGAACATTGATTCCGGCGACGGAACGAGCAATAACTGTCAGAACCTCAATATCTGGACGCCCGCGAATGACGGCAAAAAGCGCGCCGTTATGGTATGGCTGCACGGCGGCGGATTTTCGTCGGGCAGCGCGAACGAGGAACAGTTTAATGGCGCAAATCTTGCGAAAAATCAAGACGTTGTGGTCGTAGGCGTAAATCACCGGCTCAACGTGTTCGGACATCTTGACCTTTCATCATACGGCGAGAAGTACAAATATTCCGAAAACATAGGCATTTGGGATATTATCGACGCGCTTACATGGATAAAAAATAATATTGAGAGCTTCGGCGGCGACAGCTCCAATGTGACCGTATTCGGCGAATCGGGCGGCGGCGCGAAGGTACTCGCGCTTATGACAAGCCCATACGCGAAAGGACTGTTCGGCAAGGGCATAGTCGAAAGCGGCGCTACCGAGGGAATGGGCGTGTATTTTGCGAAAAAAGAACACAGTGAGGAAATAGGCGCGCTGACGCTTGAAAAGCTCGGACTTACCGCTCAAACGGTAGATGAAATACAGAATAAATCAAACGCGGAAATCCAGAACGCGTCCAATGAGGCTATGGCAGAGGTCGCGGAAAAGTATAAAATACCCGTATCGCTCGGCGAAGGCTACGCTTATGAGTGGGAGCCCGTTGTGGACGGCGATTTTCTCCCGACCGACCCCGTTCTCGAAAACGGCTTCGCGGAGGCGGGAAAGGATATTCCGCTGCTCATAGGCAGCAATCTCAACGAGTGGTCAATGTGGATACCGACGGAGGCGCATACGGATATGACCGACGCCGAAAAAGCTGAGTATGAAAAAGCGTATCCCAACGAAGCACCCGAAACGGCTGTTTACGTCGATACGCTGATAAGAAAGCCGATGCTGAAAATCATGTCGCATAAAGCCGACCAGAACGGCGCGAAGGTTTACGCGTATTTGTTCACAAAGCAAATCGGCGATATGGGCTCGTATCACGGCGCGGAAATTCCGTTTGTATTCGGCAGTGCCGACGATAAGCTCGCCGATACGATGAGCGAGGCATGGGCGAATTTTGCAAAAACCGGAGTTCCGTCGGCAGACGGCTTGCCCGAATGGGAAGCGTATGACAGAGAAAATATGGCGATGATGATTTTGGACGACGAATCATATCTTGCTCATAACCATGACAAGACGTTGTTTGAAATGTTGGAGCCTGATTACAAATATTAAAATTAAGGAGGTGCGGTATGAAAAATTTATCCGCTTTGAAAAAGGGAGCCGCGTTCATCATGACAATGGCGCTGATATGCGCGGGATTTGCGGTGTTTACGCATAAGGACGCGGAAACAGACACGGCGTATGCGGACGATGTGATTTATCTCACGGACGATCCCAATGCGCCGGACGTGTATATGACGACTGAGATCACTCCCGACGCGCTTGTAAAAATTTACGACAGGCTCGGATTTGAGCCGACCGGCGAAGTAGCGGTTAAAATGTCAACGGGCGAGCAGCCCAACAGTAACTATTTAAGACCCGAACTTATCGGCAAACTGGTACAACAGGTCGACGGCACGATCGTTGAATGTAATACCGCATACGGAGGACAGCGTTCCTCAACCGCTTTGCACAAGCAGGTTATAGAGGATCATGGTCTTAACGCAATATCAAAGAACGGCGCTGCCGATATTATGGACGAGGAAGGCGATATGACGATCAACGTTCCTACGCCGCCCGCCGGTGCGACTTCCACAATTACAACAAATCGTGTTGGTGCGCACCTTCAAAACTATGATTCCCTTATCTCGCTCGCACACTTCAAAGGTCATGCTATGGCGGGCTACGGCGGAGCGATTAAGAATATGTCAATAGGTATAGGCTCGGTAGCGGGTAAATGTTTAATTCACACGGGCGGAAGTTCAAGTACAAGTCCGTGGGGCGGCGATCAGGATAAATTCCTTGAATCAATGGGCGACGCGACGAGCAGCGTTGTAAATTTCTTTGATGGCAAGGTCGTGTATATTAACGTAATGAACCGCCTTTCCATAGACTGCGACTGCGACGGAAATCCCCACGAGCCGGATATGCACGATATAGGCATACTCGCCTCGTATGATCCCGTTGCGCTCGACCAAGCGTGTCTTGATTTAATCTACGAGCAGAAGGACGGCGACGGCGCTTCTTTGGTAAACCGTATCGAGTCGAGGAACGGTCTGCATACGCTCGAACACGCGGAGGAAATCGGCTTGGGCAGCAGGTCGTATAATCTGATTGACATAGACAACGAAGAAATTCCGCCGGAAATTCCGCCGGAAACACCGACGGCGACTATGACCTACGCGAACGGAGCGCTTACGATAAGCGACCTCGAAGGCAGCGCAAAGCTCATCCACGCGTCATACACAAACGGCGCGCTTTCAAAGGTTGAAATAACCGACGCGGCAAACGGTACGCAGCAGATTGGAACGAGAAACGGCGATAAGTTTATGCTGTGGAGTACGATCGGTGAAATGCTGCCGCTGTGTGAGCCGGTTACGGTTGAAACGGGAACTATTGATACCGTTGTGGTGTATTTCTCGGCAACGAACACTACCGAAGGCGTGGCGCAGAAAATCGCCGATTACACCGGAGCCGATATGTTTGAACTTCAGCCTAAGCAGCCGTATACAAGCGATGATTTGAATTGGAGTAGTCCATCGAGCCGAGTTGTTACCGAGCATAACGACCCTAACCGTCATGTGGAGCTTGAAACGATCAACGTTCCCAACTGGGACAGCTACGATACCGTCTATATCGGCGCGCCGATATGGTGGGGCGAGTTTTCATGGGTAATTGACGATTTTGTCGAGAATGCCGACTTCACGGACAAAACAGTTGTTCCGTTCTGCACGTCATCATCGACTCTGCTTGGGGATAGCGCGAAGCATTTGGCGGCAAAATCAAGCGGTGGAAATTGGCTCGACGGTAGGCGCTTCGACTCGAGCGCATCGGACACAGATGTACAGTCGTGGATTGATAGCTTGAATTTGAATTAAATTTGTCGGGGCGGCGATTCGCCGCCCGCGGGCGACCAATGGTCGCCCCTACGAAAGGCCCCCTTGTTAAAGGGGCTGTCAGCGGAACTGACTGGGGGATTCCTTTTCAATTTACACAATGAATCCCTCCACCATGCTCCGCATGGTCCCCCTCCCTTTGACAAGGGAGGCTGATGCATGCCATAAATATTTCACATACATACATGAAGGGAGATGTCAATATGACAAAAGCAAAGAAAAGCATAGCCTTTATCACGGCTATGGCGGTGGTTTGTCTTGCGTTCGGACTGTTCGCATGGCATACAAACAAGCCGAGCGGCGAGTCGGCTCTTGCCGCAAGCGCGGAACAGATCTTAACTCTGCAGATAGGCAATCCGCAAATGACGGTTGACGGTGAAAGCGTCAACATCGACGACAGCGGCACCGTGCCGGTAATCATTGACGAGAGAACGCTTCTACCTGTGCGCGCGGTAGTAGAGGCTGTCGGCGGCACGGTCGAGTGGGACGGCGATACTCGCACGACCACGCTGACGTATAAGAGCGATGTAATAAAGCTCACTATCGACAGCACTACTGCATATCTGAACGACGCGGCGCAGACGCTTGACGTAACGCCTGTTATCATCAACGACCGTACAATGCTTCCGATACGGTTTATCGCGGAGAGCTTTAAGTTTACGGTAGACTGGAATGCGAACACACAGACGGTAACGATAACCGTTCCTGCTGATGCCCAGACGCCGGATGCAACGGCGCCGAATACTGACACAGCTTCAAAATCGGTTGTGGTGTACTTCTCGGCGACGAACACTACCGAAGGCGTGGCGCAGAAAATTGCCGATTACACCGGCGCGGACTTGTTCGAGCTTGAGCCGAAAGAGCCGTACACGGACGACGACCTTGATTGGACAGACGACAACAGCCGCGTTGTGAAGGAGCATAACGACCTTGATAATACGGACGTGGAGCTTGTAACAACGGACGTTCCCAACTGGGACAGCTATAATACCGTCTATATCGGCGCGCCGATATGGTGGCAGGAGTTCTCGTGGGTAATCGACGAGTTTGTCGAGAATACCGACTTCACCGGCAAAACAGTTGTTCCGTTCTGCACGTCGATGTCGTCGGGACTTGGCGACAGCGCGAAGCATTTGGCGGAGAAAACGACTACGGGAACGTGGCTCGACGGTATGCGTTTCGGTTCGAGCGCAACGGATGAACAGGTGCAAGAATGGATCGACAGTCTTGACCTGCCGGCATCGGGCGGCACGGGAACAACCGCGGCTGCTTCAACGGTTTACATGACAACCGATATCACGCCGGAAGCGCTTGTAGAAATCTATGATAAGCTCGGCTTTGAGCCGGAGGGTAACGTGGCGGTTAAAATGTCAACGGGCGAGCCGCCCAACAGCAACTACTTAAGACCTGAGCTTATCGGCGATTTGGTTAAAAAGGTTGACGGAACGATTGTCGAGTGCAACACGGCTTACGGCGGTTCAAGAAGCGAAACAGCCATGCACGAGCAGGTAATAAAAGATCATGAGCTTGACACAATTTCAAAAGACGGATTTGTCGATATTATGGACAGAGACGGCTCTAAGATAATTCCCGTTCCCACGCCCGCAACGGGCGCGTCATCGACGATAACGGAAAACTATGTCGGAGCGCATCTTGAAAATTATGACTCGCTTATTTCACTTGCCCACTTCAAAGGTCACGCTATGGCGGGCTACGGCGGAGCGATAAAGAATATGTCGATCGGTATCGGCTCGCAGGAGGGCAAGTGCCTTATCCATACCGGCGGTCAGTCGCATGACAGTCCGTGGGGCGGAGATCAAGATAAATTTCTTGAGTCGATGGGCGACGCGACAAGCAGCGTTGTCAATTTCCTTGACGGCAAGGTTGTATATATTAACGTAATGAACCGCCTTTCCGTAGACTGCGACTGCGACGGAAATCCCGCTGAGCCGGATATGCACGATATAGGCATACTCGCCTCGTATGACCCCGTTGCTCTCGACCAAGCGTGCCTTGATTTAGTCTACGCGCAAAAGGACGGCGACGGCGCATCTTTGGTAAACCGTATTGAGAGTAGAAACGGTCTGCATACGCTCGAACATGCGGCTGAAATAGGCTTGGGAAGCCGCGAATATAACTTAGTCAGCATAGATTCATAATATTGACAGAGCAAATTAAAAACAGTATAATTTAATTGGTATAAAAAACCATAATTCAATACAAGGAGGAAAACAAAATGGCTTGTTTTATAGCACCGGCTGCGGAGGCAGTCGTAACAACGATTGTAAAGAAAACCACGGATAAAAAGGAAACTCACAATCCTTTTATCAAAAGACTTAACTGGCTCAACAATATGCTTTGGGGCGGCTCTGCGCTTCTCGCATTCGAGCACGTTTGGCACGGAGAAGTAGTGCCGTGGTTCCCGTTCCTCACGAACGCCGCGACGCCCGCAAGCACGGCTGAGATGCTTCACGAAATGGCAACGTCCGGCGTGGGAATGGCGCTTCTCGTTACTGCGGTATGGGCGGGAATTGTCGCGGTTACCAACTCAATCGCAAAACGTCCGGCAGAATTACAAAGTTAACTCCCATTCTTAATTTTTTGAAACGGCTTCGCAAAAGCGCGGAGCCGTTTCGAGTAAAGGAGAATATAACATGAACGAAAAATATAACGATCTGAAGGAATATATAAAATCATTAAAATCCGTTGCTGTTGCCTTTTCGGGCGGCGTGGACTCGACGTTTTTGCTTAAAACCGCGCATGATGTTTTGGGCGACAGGTGCGTCGCAATAACGGCGCGCTCCTGCTCGTTTCCGCAGCGCGAGCTTAACGAAGCAAAGGCGTTCTGCGAAAAGGAAGGGATAAAACATATAGTTATCGAGTCTGAGGAGCTTGGTATTGACGGCTTCGCGCAAAATCCGAAAAACCGCTGTTACCTCTGCAAGACGGAATTATTTACAAAAATGCGAAAAGCCGCTGCGGAGCTTGGCATAGAAAACATCGCGGAAGGCTCGAATATCGACGATAACGGCGACTATCGCCCCGGACTTATCGCGGTTAAGGAGCAAAATATTAAAAGTCCGCTTCGTCACGCGGGACTTACGAAAAACGAAATACGAGAATTATCCAAAGCATTGGGTTTAGATACATGGAATAAGCAGTCGTTCGCCTGTCTTTCGTCACGATTTGTGTACGGCGAAACGATCACGGAGGAAAAGCTCGGTATGGTCGATAAAGCGGAGCAGTATCTTCTTGACTTGGGCTTTACGCAGGTTCGCGTGCGCGTACACGGGGACATGGCAAGAATTGAGATTAACCAAAACGAATTTCCGAAAATCCTTGAAAAATCGGACAGCGTGTACGATTATTTGAAATCGCTCGGATTTACATACGTTTCGCTCGACCTGGGCGGGTACAGAACGGGCAGTATGAATGAAACGCTTGAGAAATAAGGAGAGTGGCTGAAATGCTTGATATACTCCATCGTGAATTTGTTTATATATGGTACTATTTCGAGGTACAGCTGCGGCAGATAGTATTTTATTGGGCGCTCGGTATTGTTATCGGCTCGGTTATATCCGTGTTCGGCAAGCAGAAGATACACTCGCTTATGACGGTCATTCAGGACAAGCACCTCGGTGTGTTCGGCATAATTCCGGCAAGCCTTATCGGAATAGCATCGCCCTTGTGTATGTACGGCACGATCCCAATCGCCGCATCGTTTTCACAGAAGGGTATGCGCGACGATTACCTCGCGGCGTTTATGATGAGCAGTATTCTACTCAATCCACAGCTTCTCATATATAGCGCCGCTCTTGGCAATTTTGCATTGTGCGTGAGATTTATATCGTGCTTCTTATGCGGAATTGCGGCGGGATTGGTTGTGAGGTTCTGCTTTAAGGACAAGCATTTTTTCAACTTCGACGGCTTTTCCGAGCGCGCGAGCCACGACACCGATCCTAACCCGTTTATGCGGCTTTTGAAAAATATCGGACGAAACATCAAAGCGACAGGTCCCTATTTTCTGCTTGGTATTCTGCTTAGTGCGTTATTCCAAAGATACGTTCCGCAGGACGCGTTCGCAAGCCTGTTTGTGAATAACAGAGGCTTCGGTCTTTTAATGGCGGCGACGATCGGCGTACCGCTCTACGCCTGCGGCGGCGGAACAATTCCATTGTTACAGCAATGGCTCGCTGACGGCATGAGCATGGGCAGCGCGACCGCGTTTATGATAACAGGTCCCGCGACGAAGATAACAAACCTCGGCGCGCTTAAAATCGTACTCGGTATAAAGCATTTTGCGATGTACTTTGCGTTCGTTATGTTCTACGCCCTCGTGAGCGGATTTATCGTGAATTTGATTGCGTAAGGAGAACGGCTATGAAGAAACTAATATCTCTGCTATTGGGAATTTCCGTGGTGTTCGGCTCGGTTTCCGCCTGTGCCGCGGAAGAGGATAATATATTGAAGGTAACGCCCGTGATTTCGGGCAGCACTCTCTCATATTCGGTTCAAACCGACTTAGACATGAACGACGCCTTGCTGCTCAGCGCGCTCTACGACGAAGGAGTATTATCGGCTGTTAAAATTAACGCTTCGGATGGTGAATTTGAGATGAAAAGCGGCAGGAGCTACAAATTAAAAATATTCGCGTGGAAAAAGGAAAATTTAGAGCCGCTCTGCGATGCTGTCAGCTTCGATGAGCTTACGACAAATAATACTCCCGACAGTGATACGCCGGCGGACTTTGAACCGTTTACCCGCGACACAAAAATATCCGATGTAATGTCCGATCCCGCGTTCGGTGATTACGGCAGACTGATTTTCCCGGTAAACACGAGCTATTGGAGTGGCGATACCCTTGATGATCTGCGCCTTACATGGTATAACTATATCAATCCCGACAAGACCGTTGAAATTGTAAACTACATGAAGGAAAACGCACTAAAGGGAAATACGATTTTTTACGACATTTACAGCGACGCGGAAAAGGCGGCTGACAGCGCGAAACGCGATACGGGACTGTTCTTTTTCAGAGGAGATAAAAACGCTAAAACGGCGATATGCAACGCCGGAGGCGGTTTCTCGTATGTCGGGGCTATGCACGACAGCTTCCCCCACGCGCTTGAACTCAGCAAAATGGGCTATAACGCGTTCGCGCTTATTTATCGTCCCGGCTGGGACACCGCTATGGAGGATCTGGCGCGGGCGATCGCGTTTATTCACGACCACGCGGCGGAGCTTGAGATAGACGTTGACGATTATTCGCTTTGGGGCGGCAGTGCGGGCGCGAGAATGGCTGCCGATCTCGGCACATACGGTACGGAATACTACGGCGAAGCCGAGTATCCGAAAGCGGGCGCGGTCATAATGCAGTACACAGGTCACAGCGAGGTCACGGGCAATGAGCCGCCGACGTACAACTGCGTCGGCACGAGCGACGGTATCGCGTCGTATCGAACAATGGAGAACAGAATTGAGCGAATTAAGGCAAACGGCACGGACGCTATGATAGAGGTCTTCGACGGACTTCCGCACGGATTCGGGCTCGGTCAGGGTACGGTCGCGGAGGGTTGGATAAATAACGCCGTCGCGTTTTGGGAAAGGAATATGAAATGATTATCTCAAGAATTGTAAAAACAGGTATTATATTGACCGCGATGCTCTCAGTTGGCATAACATCATACGCCGCGCCGACCGAAACGAAGGTAGACTCTCCCTCAAATATACGCGATTACACGGGCGACTGGCAAAGAAAGCCGCCGTTCCCCGTGGAGGGCGTGAGCAACACGGTGACGACCGCAAGGGCTGACGGATATACCGAACAGAGCTTGTATTTATGGGATAAAAACAATGTTCCCGCGAGAACGAATTACACGACGAATAACGGAAACTACTATGACGATCCCGATTTTGTCCCGTATGTAACTTCGATGCTCGTGCCGGAGGACGTTAAGCCGAAGGGCGCGGTACTGCTCTGCGCGGGCGGCGCGTTCGCGTTTCGCGGCGACTATACCGACACCGCACCGACGGCGGAGGAAATGAACAAGCTCGGCTATCAGTGCTTTATAGTCGATTACCGGCTTCACCCGTACACGCAGGAGGAGGGCGCGTTAGACCTTCAGCGCGCGGTGCGGTTCGTGAGAAAGAACGCGGATATTTACCGCATCGATCCCGACAATATCGTGGTCGCGGGCTTCAGCGCGGGCGGCATACAAGCGGGCGAGCAGGCTATGAATTTTAAGGGCAGCGTAAACGGAACGGCGCTCGACAGCAGCTATATCCCCGATGAACTGGACGAGGTAAATGCCGACGTTGCGGCGGTGGGCGTAATATATTCGTTCTACGGCAGATTGAGCGTGGCGGAGCTTGACGTTGAAAAATTGAGAAACGCAAACCTGCCGCCGACTTATGTGTGCTACGGCACAAACGAGGTGTTCAGAAGTCAGATCGAGCGTCATATTACGGCGCTCCGTGAAGCGGGAGTAACCGTGGGCGTGAATATGCTCGAAGGCTATTCGCACGGCTTCGGCGCGAACGGCAACTGGTGTCCCGATTTTGACGAATTTCTTATGAGCGTGTTCCCGAAGGAGGAATTGCCTCTGCCGGAGCTTGAAGCCGATGAACCAATCGTTGAAGGAAGAAGCATTAAATTTTCCGTAAATACGAACGCCGACAATATGTATCTGATAGCCGCGCTTTATGACGAAAACGGAACGCTTTATGCGGTACGGACGGACAAATCGGAAGGTGAATTTGGTGATCTGCCCGACGGTTCATATAAAATGAAAATATTTGCATGGGAAAAGGGTACTATGAAGCCGCTTACGCAATGCGTTTCGTTTGATGATCTCAAAATTGAGAGAACGGAACTTACAGAATACCTCAACAACACGCTTGACACGGCGGACGGAACGCTCCATTACACATATTATCTCCCATCGGGTTATGACAGGAACAAAGCATATCCGATGCTTATGACGCTCCCCGGCTGGAGCAACAGATTTAACACTATCACGACAACGCCGCTTACCGACAACGCGTATGCGAAAAGCAACGCCGAGGTCTGGACGGAGCTTAACGGCGATATGATCGTTGTGTCGCCGAACCTGACCGACTGGGGCGAAAAATCGGCAAGGCAGACGATAGAGCTGGCGGATTGGTTTATTGAAAATTATAATGTTGACACTTCGCGGATATACGCCGCAGGTTTCAGCGCGGGCGGCGAAACGCTTTCACGAGTTGTCGATATGCGCCCTGAACTGTTCGCCGCATATCTGCATTGCGCGACACAGTGGGACGGCGGCTATGACACTGTCGCGGAGCACAAAATGCCCGTCTACATCAGCATGGCGGAGCATGACGAGTATTACGGCTCGGACACGGCAAGACGCGCGTATGAGGGATTAAAATCAGCCTACGAAGGAATAGACATAACAGGTGACGAGCTTGATGATCTGCTCGTCCTCGATATAAAGCCGGACGAATACTTCCCCGCGGGCACGTCAAGCTACCACGGCGGCGGCTGGTATATAGCGCACGACAGGGATATTATTCGGTGGCTGACAGGGCATAAACGCGCTTAGGTTTGTTTTGAATATAGGCGGTCGTTTACAGAATATTTGGATTGTAATTTCTCCTTCCCAAATTTCTCAAAACAAAATGAACCGCAGAATATTCTACGGTTCATTTGTGATGATTAACATATTGTCTTTTCAAACATAAATTTTTGCATAAAATGGTGCAGTAATGGTGTAGTAGGAGCAGTGAAACCCCAAAGAACCACGCTGTTATGCCATTTACTCGGATAACGGTTTCATCGTCGGGAACATTTTTGGAATCCGCACATAATTTTTCATAACTTCCCGAATTGCCACGGTTATGCGCTTTACGGCAGTTTATTTTTCATACATCTTCTTGTATCTTTTTATAACTTTGCCGTCAAAAGTGGTAGAAAAAGTGGTAATGTCGTTCAGCATATTTTAATCTTACCTTCAAGATTGGCGAAGCTCTCAATCTTCTTTTCGGTTGTCGCTTCGTTGTAAATATCCATAGTGGTGCTGATGTCCGCATGTCCCATTATCTCTTGAATGATTTTGATGTTTGTTTCATTCTCACAAAATCGAGTACAGAATGTATGTCTCAGATTATGCGCCGAAAAATGAGGAAGTATTAACGGCTCTCTGTGTTCTTCCGCAGCTTTGATACGCTCCCGCTCGTTATAATCTCTTGCAATTCTGTCTATTGCCCTGTTTATGCAATGAGGGGACATAACATCACCAAAGCGATTCATAAAGATAAATCCTGAATATCCGTCAATCTCTGCCATATTGAAACCAGTAAGCTTTTGCCGTTCGTATTCCTGCGTCAATGCGGTTTTTACGGCGGAGAACATCGGTATTATTCTCGTTCCCACAGATGTTTTTGGTGTTGTGATATGAAATTCACATTTCCCGTTATCTTGCTTGCGATAGATAAGATTATGATTTATCGAAATCATATTTTCCTCAAAATCACAGTCTTCCCAGCGTAAGCCTACAGCTTCGCCCACACGGCATCCTGTTCCCAAAAGAAACGTGAATATCGTCATCCAATGACTGTATTGAGCGTTTGCGGAACAAAAGTTCACAAATGCCTCTTGTTGAGGAACAGTCAGCGCGTGTCTTTTGGTTTTCTTCCAATCATGGATTTTCTTTATTTCTGCCATAACTCCGTCAGTCGGATTTGTACGTATGTAGCCGTCCCGAACCGCAACAGAAAACACAGGATGCAATATTGTATGGATTACTTCCATACTGTTTGGTTTAAATCCTATATCTTTTATCAGATGGATATAAAACCTTTTTACATCGCTGTATTTTATCTCCGAGATTTTCTTCCTACCCAAGCAATCCGCAACATACTTTTCATACATATATTTATAGTTTGTTCTTGTTGATTGCTTGAGTTCAAATTTCGATTCAATATACTCTTCATAAAAATGATTTAGCGTTGTACGCCGCGCATTAAATGAATCAATATCATCTTCTAAATCCCGTTTGATTTTCCGTTCTGTTTCCCGTAAAGGCTCGGAATGTTTTTTACCTTGCGGAGTTTTGTCGGTGGCAACCAGCCTCCAGCTGTAAACGCTGTGCTTTTTGCCGGTGCTGTCTGTATATCTGTATTCGTACTTTCCATCGGCTCTTTGTCGTTCATTCGGAAGAAGTATCCTCCCTTTATTATCTCGTCTCTTTTCTGACATAGAAATCTCCTTTCAGATTAGAGCCGTAATAAAATGTACTGTAATATTTTATCATATCCTCATCAAAAATTCAACCGTTTAAAGTGATTTTAATCTCATATATTATGAATATCGTTTATTACGGACTCAAGTTTTTCTCGTTTTATTTGAGGTCTGCTTCCATTCCACAGAATAAAATCAGCATTTTGATTCTCACTGACAATGCGACGCAGTTTATTCTCGCCTATTCTAAAATACGCCGCTGCTTCTTCTATGCTCAATGTGAATTTCTCCCATATTGGTACTTCATACTTCAAGTAATATCGCTCCCTTTGATGAAATATTTTTGTCCTCATCAAGCGGCGATTTGTCAATCGCTCCATAGGAGTTTAACCTCTCCGTCTTCTTTATGACCGAGCCGCGAATTACGGAAGTATCATTGTACCCGATTGCTCTCGTCGCGTCTTTGACGGCAAATCAAAGATTGCAAATCCGGTTTGTCGCTCGCTTTAATAAAAGGTTATCGCGCCCGGTCCGCACAGCTCCTTCAATCGGCAATGTGCCTGATGAATGACTTATTAAGTTTTTGGGAGAGGAATGGTCCAAGATTTTACCCTCCCAATATGTAGGCGTTGAAAAGAAGCATTTGTACACGTCTGTTTTAAGGTTTGTTTGACTTTTTTGAATTGTCCTCTCACTTATATGGAATGAAATCGAGGTTTTGTGACCCCTGTTTTCAAAATTTTAATGAAAATAAAATATTTAGTATGTGGAGGAATTTTTAATTATCCCGCTTTTGTTCAACTTGAGCAAAAGCAAAAAGCCCCGTTCCGGGGCGTGGCTCAAAGGTGTAAGCCTTTGTTCTTGGGGTTTGGGGAATTATCCCCAACAAGCAAAAATGGAAATCTTGCGTTAGGCGGGATTTTCATTTTTACGTTTTTGTAGCACAAGAACACTGCTTGCTACAGATGGCACAGTTTAATCAGTAAGTCGTATATCCACCGCAATGGTGTCAGGCTTGATACGGGAAAACAGTACGATTTTTTGTACATATATTGTGATATAATTGATGTGTTGCAAAAATTATAGTTTTGTGGTACAATATGTAAAATAAAAATTTTATATGAGAGGGGAATTGTTATGGAGGACAAAGAATTAAACAAGGAATTGATATGCAACACGCTGGGACAAGGGAATGATAAGAAAAAATATTATGTTTATATGCTGTGTGATGCAGACAAGAAGCCGTTTTATATAGGAAAAGGCGAGGGCGGGCGAATATGGCAGCATGAAGAGGGTGCCCACGCAAAAGAGGAAGAAATTGATGAGGAAGTCAGAAAATTTGAAGAGGAACTCAATAAAAATTCTTCCGATGAGGAGGAAGACGAAGAGAAAAAAGCGAAGAAAAAACAGCAAGTAAAAGATTTTCGTTCAAAGCTTGAAAATGAACTCAGCGAAAAATACAAAAGAATAAAAGACCTCGGCAGCGGCAACGTAACTAAGGTTATAGTTAAATGGGGACTTACAAATGATGAGGCATACATGGTCGAATCCGCGCTTATAAATATGTATAAGTTTATCGACAGTAAAAATCCTCTGACCAATATTGCAAACGGACATATGAGCAAAAAAGAAAAGGAAAATCGTTATTGCAAAACCGAAGCACAAAAAATTGAGGACTTTGAGACAAACTGCGTCGAGCCCGCGAAGCCGCTGTCCGAAATTCTTGACGTATATCAGGAGCTCAAAGGATGTACCGTAGAGACGGCAGCAGAAGGATGCGGGATTTTGTTTGTAAAGATAAATCATTTATATCCTAATTTCTGTAAAGGCTTCGACGACGAGAAAAATAGAATACTTGACGCGGCAAGCGGATTTTGGGATGTTGCACAGGAACGGCTCGATAAAATCGAATATGTTTTCGCGTTATATCAATCGCAGATTGTGGGTATTTACTCCGTCAACAAAGATGAAAAAAACTGGATACAAAAAAAGGATTTAAAGGAAACGAAAAAAAAGCTTCCGTCTGCTATTAAGGATATACGCGAATCGGAATATAAAAAGATAAAGAATCAGATTAAAAACAGAACTCTTGAAAAAGGAAAATACAGAATGTTCTTTGAAGCGGATCTGACATCCGAGGATGATAAGAACAGGCTTACGGCACTGCGCGAAAAATTTATCGGCAAATATATTGATTTTTCCGAGTACATCAACGGTGAGTATTGGCAAAAGATCTTTTTCAACTTTGAAGCTAACGGCGAATTTAAAAAGAAAAAGACAAATTAACCCACAAACAGGTCGGGAGCTTCCCCGACCTGTTTATTTATCCGTATAATTGATTTTATCTTGCGAACCCTATTCCATTCTTTATCGCCTTCGGAGGTGCATATTCAAAATCGTCGGCTGTAAATGTTTCAAGCATATCGCGCGTTATCTTCGCCGCGTCCGTTTTCGCGATGCGGCTCGCGCGGTTCATTTCGGCTTGTTCCATGATATTTCTCACAAATCGTCCGTTGCCGAAATTCTCCGCTTTTGACGCGTCACGGAATATGCCGAGCAGCTTACCGTTCGCGTCGGGAGCGATTTTGTTTTCCTTGTTGTCCGCCATAAGCGCGGCGATTTTAAGAAGCTCCTCCGGAGTATAGTCCTCGAATGGAACATTAAACGCTATTCGTGAGCGCAGTCCGGGATTGCGGTCTAAGAATTGCTCCATTTCATTTGTATATCCCGCGAAAATCACAATCGTGTCATTACGTCTGTTTTCCATTTCCTGCACAATGGTGTTAATCGCCTCATCGCCGTAAAGATTATTATCGTGGTCGAGAAGCGAATACGCCTCGTCGATAAACAGCACTCCGCCTTTCGCATCCGCAAACGCTTTTTTTACACGCGGCGCAGTATGACCTATATATTTGCCGATTAAATCCGCGCGCCCGACCTCGACGAGTCTGCCGTTCGTGATTATGCTGTTATCCTTTAAAATTTCCGCGAAAAGCCGCGCCGTTGTTGTTTTCGCGGTACCGGGGCTTCCGGTAAATACCATGTGCATGGACAGCGTTTTGCGCTGTTTCCCGAATTCGCGGTACATTCGCTGAACCTTGTAGAAATCGAGCGCTTTGTGTATAACTTCCTTTGCTGCCGACAAGCCGACCATACTGTTCAGCGCGCAGAGCGCAGCGCCGCTGCCCGGTTCAGATTTCGCCGAACTGACGTTTGTAAGCTGTGCATACTGCGGATAAAGCTGCGCTGTGGTTTTCTTTTTGTACCATCGCTCGAAATGCTCGCTAAGTTCTGACGGACAGTAGGTTTTGTTATCTTTTACAACATCTGTCAGCTCACCGTCGCACTCCATTCCGGCGCGTTTTGCGCGGTGGATAAGATTTTGCCTTGCCGCGCCGCCGGACGCGTTTTCGGTGTATATCTCCACAAACGGTGAGAGCACGCCCTGATACAGCTTCCCCGTTTCCTTTGTGTTCCCGCATGGGAAAACGGCAATCGTAAGAGTATTGTCGTTGTACTTATTTATCACGTTTATCAGGACTTGCATATTTTCATCCGGATCGGATCTGCAGAACGGATTGTTGTTTTCCTCTTCTGGATACATACGGACAACTACCGTGCCGCCCGCATGAGTTTCGTATAGCTTGGATAAGTCGTCCTCGTCAATATAATCGTTCGTATAAAAATCTACCGTCGCGTATCTTTCCGATAACAGGCGGTCGTTTTCGTAAAGCGCGCTTATCAAGCAGTTTATAATCTCGCTATCGTCGCGTTTGCTGTCGGATTTGATTATGTAGTGCACAGGATGAAACAGTCTGCCCGTCATATTCCTTTGCTTGAATATACGGTCGATTTCCGGCAGCAGCGTGCTTTTGCAAAGCAGGTTTTCCGCAAGGCTCCCGAATTCAGAGCGCGGCAGCGTTTCGGCGATACACTCGTCATCTGTACCGTTATGCGGATTGATTTTTATATCACACAGGAGCTTTTTATAGCTTATGATGAAATTCCCCATCTCCGCTTCACGCAAAGCTTTTTTGAAATCACGCACAACAAGCTCCGATGAGCTCACATGAGAAAGATTCCAGCCGTTCATGCCGCCTATAATATCAGCGATTTTCTCCGGAGTGTATTCGCGCGCGGCTTCGGCCTTGACCGCCGCGGCTATTTCACAGTAGTCATTGTCAAGCTCCGTTACCGCGGCTATACACTTTTTCCCCGAATTGCTGTACAGCTTCTCTGTGTTGTTTCTGATTATACCGGCTTGATTTTCATTGACGTCGTCTTCTGTGATACTTCTTTTTGCCGTTATCTTGTACAATATCATTTTCTCCACCCCCGCCAATCGTTTATTATAATTATAATATATCATAATCGGTGTGCAAAAAATTGTACATCTATATTCCGTACACGTTATTCCTTATCACGTTCATCACGCTTTCGCGCATACCCGCGGGCTCGAGCACCTCGCATGTGTCGATGTAATGCCCCGCCCAGTAGCTAAGTCCCTCGAGGCTGCCGGTGACGGTGAGATCAAACGTTTTCCCGTCGCCGTTCGGAGCGATACGCGCGTCTTTGCCAAAAAAGTCAATTACCTGATCGAGCATACCGTTATCGCAGCGTATAACCGCATGACCGACCTCGCCGCCATACATAAACACCGACCTGTCGCGGTACTGCTTCGGCGAAAAGCTTTCCGGCGCGGGAATATATTTGCCGCCGACTATCTCAATATCCTTTATCTTGTCGATTCTGAACTGACTTACCGCGTTTTCGTGGCTGTCGCATTTGCAGAGCAGATAGTACCGCTCGTTCGCGGCGACCATTTCATACGGGCTTACGATATACTTTTCCTCGCGGCGCGGCTTCAGCTTTTTGTCAAACCCGTATTTCATATATGTAAACGCTACCTTTCTGCGTTTTGAGATTGCCTCGTCAAGATAGTCGATATTCAAAAAAACCTCCCTGTTATCGGTTTTCCTGCCAGCGTTCGCGATTGAAAGATTTTTGTATTTATGGCGCTTGCCGACCGGCAGCAGCTTTTGAAGCTTTTTTATAAGCTGCGCTGAGTGAACGCCCGATATGCCGGGATTGACGCACACGCTGTCGGTGAGCAGCCGGATTTCCGACACGTCGAAATCGCGCGAGGCGAGGTAGTATCCGCGCCCGTTTTCATCGGGTATGGAAATATCGTACCCCATTTCCGTCAGCACCGCTACGCAGCTGTAAACCGTGCGGCGGTCAACGGACAAATCATAGTCGCGTCTCATTTTGTAAATTATATCGCTCATTCTGAGGATATTGTCGCAGTCTGAATATTCGTTGAGAATCTCCCACAGGCATATCGTGTTAGCCTTTGCCGTAAGCTTCATTTTTTCTCAGCTCCTTTTCTTTAATATAAATATACCATATTAGATGTACGAAAAACAGTACAGTACAATTTTTTGCATATAAAATGTGATACTGTAAAATCAAGGAGGGATTTTCATGGGTACGTTAAGAAATACGAGCATAACAAACACCTTCGGCGACGGTTATGTGCAGATATATACCGATGACGACGGAAACGAATACACTATCAGAAACACAAGTATGCATAATGTTTTCGGCGATGGTTATGAGAAAATTGCGGAGGATAAACACGGCAACCGTTTCAGGATCACAAACGGCTCGCTGACAAATGTGTTCGGTGACGGACATGAAATAAAGGTCACGCGCGAAAGCCCGTCCCCGTATTCGGACAGCGGATCAAACGAATATACAATCCGCAATACAAGCCTTCAAAACGTGTTCGGCGATGGATATGAAAAAATAGCGGAGGACGCGCACGGCAACCGCTTTAGAATTACAAACAGCTCACTGTCAAACGTGTTCGGTGACGGAAACGAAATCAAAATCACCCGTGAAAACTCACCAACGCAGCCATATTCGTGCGGCGCCGACAACAGTGAAAATGAATACCACACTCATGGATTGGGCACATCAGGCGCGTACGTAAACACAGAACGGACAACGGTCAACTCCGAAAATACGTCCCCGCGAAATTCTTATCATGTGGGAATGACTCAAGATGAAATGGACGAAATAAAGAAATCGACACTTAAATCCATGAGAAGCGCATGGAAAAGCGCGTTCCTGATATGCGCCGCGTATGTCATCGCGTTTCTCGGATTGATTAAGCTTGTAACAGCGCCCGTAACAGGTGTGCTGATGCTCTTAGCGGCGGCGGTGATATTCATTTTCTCAACGAAGTACCACCGGATCTATGCGATAGCGGCAATGCTGATGGCGATATTTCTGGGAACGTTCATTGCAATATTTTTCTTGTCAAAGCTGCTGGTATGATGCCGATGATTTTTACGACTTAAATACTAAGTAAAATACACCACATCACGGGCGGCAATTTCCGCAAGGTGTGTACCCTCTGTCGCTTCGATTTCTGTTTGGTAATTTTTAGATACAAAAAGAAATGTCGTTACTTCCATAACAACATCTCTATTGTATAAATTATTATCGGCTCTGAAAATTCCCGTTTCACTTTTTTATCTATTTTACATTCATTATGCAGCATCGCCTATTAGTTTTCCTTATTTAAGGTTTTGATAGGCAAAGGCAATTTATAACAGTACACACCAAATTTATTGTAATTTATATCACTCTTTTTCATTAATTCAATTAAATCAGGAGAAATTCCCAAGTTTTGCTCAACAAAAATTGCTCCTAATTTTTTAAATACGTGTTGGCTTCTGTTATTTTCGGGATCTATACAAATTGTAAGATGAGAATAGGCTCTTTCTTTATATAGCCAATTTGAAAATCCAATGATTGATTCCGTACCAAAACCTTTATTCTGTTGTTCCGGCAAAAAATTTATACCTAATTCCTTGCCTCCGTTATCGTCATTTCGCAGTTCCAGTTGACCGCAAAATTCGTTTGTATCTTTTCTGAATATCAAAAAAATTTCATCACTGCATTTTTTAAATATATTATAGCAAACTTCTTCAAACGTTTCAGGACTATCTTTAAACCATTTTGCTAATGGGCTGTTGCCACTTCCATATAACATTGCATAATATTTGTAATCGTTTTCGGTGCATTTTCTGATATACAGCCGTTCTGTTTTAATAACACACATCTTTTTCCCCTTTATAAATCCGATCTTTGTGTTCATCACTACAATTATATTAACAGCACATATATCATAACACGGAATTGCCGTTTCCGCAAGTCTTTCAATAAATAAAATTTAATCGGTAATGTGCCTGGTGAATGACTTATTAAGTTTTTGTGAGAGGAATAGTTCAAGATTTTACCCTCCCAATATGTAGCGTTGAAAAGAAGCATTTGTACACGTCTGTTTTAGGATTGCTTGATTTTTTGAATTGTCCTCTCACTTATATGGAATGAAGTCGGGGTTTTGTGAACCCTGTTTTCAAAATTTGTAATGAAAGACAAGGAAATTCAATGTAACAATCTTATGCTAGGAACTACCGTATGGACCTCGTCATCAGGCTTTGAATATTGCTCTAATTTATATGTCCTTAACAATAACTATAGCAGATTTATTGGAAAGGTCGTATATCCTTATACAGCCGTTGGCTCACAAAAAGAAGGTAATATTATATTTTACAGTGTAGAAAATGATGGCACAAAAACAGAAATTGCAAATTATGACTTAAAACAAACAGAAGATCCAATCGACATTGATGTAAATCTGAAAGGTGTAGTAAATCTTGAAATAAAAATAACAGAGAATAATCTTGCTCTGTACGACGCGAGCTTTCTTGCAGAATAAACAATAAGTTAAATATCCCCCTTAAGGCTTATTTCCTTAAGGGGGATTTATCTTTTTAGCGTGTTCTCTTTATTTGGTCGTAAGTTGGTCGTAAATTTAGGCTTGCAAGCCTTGTAAAGCCTTGTTTTATGCCGTTTATTCGGATAATGGCTTCATCGTGGGGAACAGCAATACATCGCGTATTGCCGGCGAATCGGTCAGGAGCATACACATTCTGTCGATTCCAAACCCGATACCGCCGGTAGGCGGCATGCCTATCTCAAGCGCGCGCATGAAATCTTCGTCGGTGGTGTTTGCTTCCTCGTCGCCCTGCGCCAGCTGCTCCTCCTGCGCCTTGAACCGCTCGCGCTGGTCTATCGGGTCGTTAAGCTCCGAGTACGCGTTCGCCATTTCCCAGCCGTTCATGAAAAACTCGAAACGCTCCACATATTCCGGGTTGTCCGGCTTTTTCTTTGTGAGCGGCGAGATCTCTATCGGGTGATCCATTACGAATGTCGGCTGGATCATGTGCTCCTCGGCGAAATGCTCGAAGAAAAGGTTCAAAATATCGCCCTTCTTGTGACGCTTCTCGTACTCCACATGATGCTCGTCCGCAGCCGCGCGAGCCTCGTCGAGCGTGTGTATCTCGTTAAAGTCAACGCCCGAATACTTCTTCACCGCGTCAACCATTGTAATACGCTCAAACGGCTTGCCGAGGTCCATTTCCACGCCGTTATACGTTATCTTCGTCGTGCCGAGCACCTCCTGCGCGACGTGGCGGTACATATTCTCGGTGAGATCCATCATGCCGTGATAATCCGTGTACGCCTGATACAGCTCCATCAGCGTGAATTCGGGGTTGTGGCGCGTGTCGAGACCCTCGTTTCTGAACACTCTGCCTATCTCGTAAACCTTCTCGAAGCCGCCCACGATGAGGCGCTTTAAGTACAGCTCCAGCGAAATACGAAGCTTAAAGTCCTCGTCGAGCGCGTTAAAGTGCGTTTCAAACGGTCTTGCCGCCGCGCCGCCCGCGTTTGACACGAGCATCGGCGTTTCGACCTCAAGAAAGCCCAGCCCGTTCAGATACGAGCGGATCGACGCGATTATCTTCGAGCGGTTCATAAACGTCTTTTTCACGTCCTCGTTCATAATGAGGTCGATATAGCGCTGACGATAGCGCAAATCGGTATCGGTCATACCGTGGAACTTCTCCGGCAGCGGCTGGAGCGATTTTGTGAGCAGCGTTATCTCGTCAACCCTTATCGAAATTTCGCCGGTCTGAGTGGTGAACACCTCGCCGTGCGCGCCCACTATATCGCCGATGTCGAGCTTCTTAAAACGATTATACTCGTCCTCGCCGAGAATATCCTTCTTGACGAAAAGCTGAATTTGCCCGTCAATGTCCGCGATGTGGACAAATCCTACCTTACCCATGCCGCGCTTGGACATAATTCTGCCCGCGACCGACACCTGCTGACCGTCGTATTTTGAAATTTTCGCGGTGATTATCTCGACCTCGTCCGAGCCGCGCTTTGTCAGCTCGCGCTGCTCCTCGCGCGCGCCGTTCTTAAGCTCGCCGGACGTGTGAGTGCGGTTAAATTTCGTAATCTGGAACGGATCTCTGCCCTCGCTTTGCAGCTCCGCGAACTTGTCGCGGCGCACCTGTAAGAGAGCCGACAATTCCTTTGTATTTTCCGTGTTATCCATTTATTAAAAATCCTCCTCGGTTTTATTCTGATTTTAATCTACAGACTGAAACATTATATACCATTTTCGTCCGTTTGACAATGTTTTTTACGAAAAATCATTTATATATTTAAGAAAAGCCTCGCAGCCCTCGACAATATCATCGTATGTAACGTCGAAATTGTGCGTGTACCACGGATCGGCTATGTCGCGCGGGTTGTCGGAGAAATCGAGCAGACGGAAAATCTTGTCTTTGTGCCCCTCGCCGAGTATGCGCGTTATGGCGCGTATGTTCTGCGCGTCCATACCGATAAAATAGTCGTAATTGTCCGCGTCGGAGCGTTTAAGCTGCACCGCCGTCTTGCCGTCAGTCGATATGCCGTGTTCCGCAAGTTTTTTACGTGTGCCGTAATGCACGCCGTTACCGATTTCCTCGGTACTCGTGGCGGCGGACGCTATGTAAAATTTATCGCCGATACCGCGCTTCTGCACCATGTCGCGCAGGAGGAACTCCGCCATCGGACTGCGGCATATATTGCCGTAGCATATCATCATAACCCTTATCATATTCAACAAACCTCCGTAATGCTTCGTGCTACCGCCCGCACGGGCGTGGAAGCGGCGTATACAAAAATCCCCTCGGATTTGCATATCCGGGGGATTAAGTTCAAAATTATTCAGCTACGAACGGGAGAAGCGCAATAATTCTCGCTCTCTTTATAGCTGTGGTGAGCTGTCTCTGATGCTTCGCACAGTTACCGCTGATACGGCGGGGAACAATCTTTCCTCTTTCCGTAACGTATCTGCGGAGCTTTGCTGTGTCCTTGTAATCGATATGCTCTACCTTATCCACACAGAACATGCAGACCTTTTTCTTCGGTCGTCTTGTTCTCTGAGGTCTTTCACTTCTTTCAGCCATCTGTGTTTCCTCCTTATCAAATTTTATGCGGGGTTAGAACGGCAGATCGTCCTCGCTGCCGTCAAGGTCGGAAAATCCGTCCATGTTAAAGTCGTCGCCGAAATCCGGCGCGCTCGGCGCGTTATTCTGCGGCGCACTTTGATTGTAGCCGCCCTGGTTGCCGCTGTAGCTGCCGCCCGTTGTACCCGTTTCGGCTTTTGAACCGGTAAAGTACGCCTCGTCCACCTGTACCTCGGTGGAATACTGTCTCTTACCGTCCTGACCGTCCCAGCTTCTCGACTGCAGGCTGCCGACTACGGCAATCATGCTGCCCTTGCGGAAATATCTCGCGATAAACTCGCCCGTCTGCCTCCACGCCACGCAGTTTATAAAATCAGCCTGCTGCTGACCGTCTTTGCCTGCGAAACGTCTGTTTACGGCGATTGAAAATCTCGCGAGCGAAACTCCGCTCGGCGTCTGACGCATTTCGACGTCACGGGTAAGACGTCCCATTAAAATTACTTTGTTCATTCCTTACACCGCTTTCTCGCCTTTGACTTATTCCTCGTCTTTTCTTACAATGATCGTCCTGAGTATTCCGTCTGTGATCCTGTACTGTCTTTCAAGCTCCTTCGGAAATTCCGGTTCAGCCTTGAAGTTTACAAGATAGTAGAAACCCTCTGTTCTGTCATTGATTTCGTAAGCGAGTCGTCTCTTACCCCACTCGTCAACGGATTCAAGCTCGCCGTTCGCCTCGATAAGCGATGTAAACTTATCCTTAAGCGCCGTTACGTTCTCCTCGTCGAGAGTTGCGTCAATGATAAAGATTGTTTCATAGCTGTTCATGATTTTTTCAGCCATTTTCTGCACCTCCTTATGGACATTAGTCCTGCAAAACCATTTGCAGGCAAGGATTGTCCGCAGTTTGCGAACCCAGATATTATATATCACTTTTCCCGTGTTGTCAAGTATTTTACTTAATTTTCCCTTATGAAAAAATATTGTTGAAAAATTCATTACAGTGTGGTATACTTACTGTAAGTGAAATTGTTTATGGAGGTAATACGTATGAATAAAAAGATTATAGCGCTGACGGCTGCGGCAATGACCGTACTCGGCGCGGCTTCATTGCCCGCGGCTGCGGACGACGAACCCGTAACGGTTATAATAAACGGAGAGGCTCTCGTCATACCCGAAGGCGACACGCAGCCGTATATTGAGGAGGGACGCACGCTTGTACCTATGCGCGCGATTTTTGAAGCGCTCGGCGCGTATATAAACTGGGATCAAGATACAAAAACGGTTGTTTCATACGATCCTATAAGCGACGTAAGCATAACCATGCAGGTAGACTCCGCGACAATATTTGTCGGCGAAACGCCGGTGGAGCTTGACGTTCCTGCAAGGCTTGTGAATGACAGAACGGTCGTTCCTGTAAGAGCCGTTTCCGAGGGTATGCACAGTCAGGTGGACTGGGACGAAAACACGAGAACCGTTACAATCACAAAGGATATGGAAAAGACGGAGTAAAAAGGATATAAAATCCCGCTTGTATAAGCGGGATTTTTTTGTGTGTGTATTGCGGGGTAAAATGCGGTTTACCCCATGTTTATATGTCGGAATACTTCTTTTATAGATTCTGCAGTGTGAACAAAACACCTATTGCCTGCTCTTGTTTTTCTTTCGTTAATGTTCGGAATATATTTAATAATGCCAGTTCTTTCTTTGATATATTATTATTAAGGAAAATATCGGCAGGATAGCGCACTTCGCTTTTTCCCACTAAATAATCAATAGAAACATTAAAAAAATCAGCCAATTCTATCAGCATATCCATTGTCGGCTGATGTCTGCCTGTTTCGTATGAACTTACCATATACTGTGATATATTTAATTTCATGGCAAGCCCGATTTGGTTTAAATGTTTTTCTTTTCTTAACTCCGCTATTCTATTCATGACTATCCTCCCAATAATATTGCTTATACAAATAATTATATTGGATATTCTTGACTTTATGATTGGTTTATGCTATAATTATATTGGTAATTACAATAAGTATTGGGGGAATATATATGAATTATGATTCATTATTAAATTTTGCTTTGGAAAAAGCAAAGCAAATGCCTGCAAATCAAGCATTTGAATTAAAAGATCTTTTTGAGCCTGATCCATGGGCAGAAATGGGGAATTATCGCGGTCCTCTGGGAACAAAGTTTAGGAAAATAATAGAAGAAAACGACCTAGGCATTGAACGAGTGCAAAGAGCCGCAAGACAGTCAAACCAATACATTAACAGAAATTAAAAGAAAGGATGCAGTAAAATGAAAAAGAAATTTTTAATTATTACTATTGTATTATCAATTTTATTGTCATTGACGCAGATTTCAGTAATGGCAGATGATGCAATAACAGTTAAGTTTAGTGGAGGTCAGCCACTGGAATTTGACGTTCCGCCGCAGATAATCAACGAAAGAACAATGGTTCCCTTGCGTGCTATATTTGAAGCTCTCGGCGCAAGCGTTAACTGGGACGAAGCAACTCGTACAATTACTTCGGAAAAAGACGGCACATCAATAAAAATGACTGTTGACAGCAGTATAATGTACGTAAACGACAATGAGGTAACTCTTGACAGTCCCGCGTGTGTTGTGGATGGTCGGACGCTCGTGCCGGTAAGAGCGATTTCGGAAGCATATAATACAAATGTTGACTGGAACGGCGATACAAGAACGGTAACTATTACATCGTCCGACGCAGGTGAAGTTGCCCCCATTTCATATGAGGACATTTCCGCAAATGTAAATCAAATAAAAGGCTTTATTAACGACGGATTGTACCTTGAAGCTATGCAGGAATGCGAAAATGCAAAAACATATCATACCATATCGGATGCAGATATTGCAATTATTGATGACTTGTATAATTCAGCTAGGACAAAATATAACGAATATAATGACGAACGTATCAAACAAAAGGAACAGGAGCTTTTGGAAAAGTTTATACAAACAGCGGTTGATAAACACATAGCAAGCTTTAAAAATCCTTCGAGCGCAAAAATATATTCTATTTACGCCGGATATTATGAGCGTTCGGATTACAATGAGGATGATAGCGGTGAAGCATTGGCAGCAATTATTGACAGCTCCGGTCAAAATTCGTTTGGCGGTACTACCAGAGATGAAACAACGATTATCTTTGATATGACTACCAAACAGATGATTATGGATTTAGAAAGTTATGGGGAACAAATAAAAAGAGATTCTTATGGTAAGGGTTCCATGCACGGCATGGAACTTGCAAAAGAAGCGTTGTATTTACAGATGAATAAACAAAAAATATTCCAGTCATATGATGTATCGAAATACGTCAACTAAAATAAATTTTGTTCTGAGATATTGTCTGCGATACTTCCCGTGTTTTCACATCCCCACAAAAAACGGTTCGACATATAGCCGAACCGTTTTTTTATTGTCTTATTCCTTATGGAAAATACCCTTGATTTTGTCAACGATGCCGCTGCCGCCTTCCTTGACCTTTTCGATGATTTCCTCGGCTTCGTCCTTGACCTTTTCAACTATCTCGCCGCTTGTGAACTTTTCCTTGATCTTGTCAAGATAGTCGCCTTCACCAATTTTTTCCTTGAGGTGTCCTATGATAGCGTGAACCTGCTCGTCGGGTAAATCAACGCCGAATGTCTGCTCGATGGTGTGGATAGGATCTTTCTTGAGCTGTTCCTTCGTAGCCTCGTCCTGTACCAGCTTTTCAACCGATTCTTTAATTGAGTTTAAATCCATTGTTGTTACCTCCTTATATTATTTTTATAATAAAATTATAACTAAAAATCAAAAAATTGTCAATATTTAACAAAATATTCTTTTATAGGATTTGATTACGTCAAAAATACGGATAATACTGTATTTTATATTGAAATTCTCCCGCGAATATGATAAAATTGACCATGTTATTTAAAAATTACGGTCTTACGGAGGGCAAAGCTATGCTCGATACAAACACAATACTGAACGCATTTCCCGGTCTTGTCTACGCGTACAAGGCGGACAGCGATAAAATTATATATATGAATAATTCGGCAAAGGAGCTTTTGGGTAACAGCATCGGCAAAACACGCACCGAAACCTTAAACGGCATTCTGACGCTCAGGCACGATATGCGCCCTTACAGAATATATACGGGCGGCGACGTGACGGTCGGAATTTACAGCGCCGTAAACGGCATGACCTACGCCGTTTACTCTTCGCGCGAGGACACCGGCGACGGTGAGATTATTGTAGAAACGGCGGTCGATATTACCGACGCCGAAGAGGAGCGCAAGGAGTATCGGGTGCGCCTTAACAGAGAGCATTTGATTGTAAGCTGTATAATGGAACTGCAGGACAACAAGCCGTTCGACGATACGATAGACAAAATTCTTCAGCTTACCGGAAACTTTCTTGAAGCGGAGCACGTTTACTTATTTAAGTATGAAAACGAATTTATGGTTAAAACACATAGCTGGTGCGGCAAAAACAGCTCGTCTCCGGAAATAGTGCAGAAAATTAAAATGCTCGATGTGTTCAAAAACCATACAAGCACCGTTATCAACGATGTAAGGGAGCTTAAAAAGGAGTACCCAGAAGGGTATCTGTTTTTGCAGCATATGGGCATAAAAAACCTTATTGCCGCACCGATATATGTTGACAGCGAATTTGTCGGCGTTATAGGCGCGGACAATCTGCCCAACAGAAATATGGACGACGGAAAGTCTATATTCCTCACGCTTTCCGCGTTTATTTCCACCGTTATCGTGCGCGACCGCGCGTCAAACGCGCTGCGCAGACTAAGCTATGTGGACACGCTCACGGGCATATACAACCGCAACAAGTTCATCGAGGACTGCGATATACTGGCGCAGGACGGTGAAACAAACTTCGGCGTAGTTTACATGGATCTTAACGGTCTTAAGGAAATAAACGACAAAAACGGTCACGGCGAGGGTGACAGCGCGATTAAAGAGATTGCCGCCGTCATACGCAGCGTGTTCGGCAAGTACGACTGCTACAGAATAGGCGGCGACGAGTTCGCCGTAATATGCCGTAACACGGACGAGGAAACGTTTAATTTGCTTATTGACGAGTTTGCCAGACAAAACGACAACAGCAAGCACAAAATCGCCGTCGGTTACCGTTATTCTCAAAGCGCGGGTGACATAAACGAGGTCGTCAAGGCGGCTGACGAAAATATGTACCGCGACAAAAAGGCGTTTTACCGTCACACGGGACAGTACGGACGTTACAGAGTGCGCAACGACAGCTACATAGCCATTTCGACGCCGGAGCGTATCAAAAACCTCATGCGTGACAACAGGTTCGTTATATGGTTCCAGCCGAGATTTTCAGCCGTCACGAACGAAATGTGCGGGAGCGAAGCGTTTATTCGATTTTTCGGCGAGGACGGCATGATAGTTTCGCCGATGGATTTTATTCCCGAAATGGAAGAAAACGACACGATACATCTGCTCGACCTGTACGTGTTCCGCCGCGTGTGCGAGTACCTTGCGGGTTGGATCAAAAAGGGCAGGAAGGCTTTGCCTGTGTCTATCAACATGTCGCACTCGACGCTCGAAAAGCCGAACATAATAGAAAACATCATGGAAATATGGTACGACTACAATGTTCCGAAGGAGCTTATCGTCATCGAGGTAAGCGAGAACCATGACAGAGGGGGCATTACCGATATTGCGGAAATCCTTAGTGAGCTTAAAAAGAGCGGCTTCCGTCTGGCAATAGACAACTTCGGCTCAAAGTACGCCGACCTTTACCTGTTTGCCGAGTTGAAATTCGATATATTGAAGCTTGACGGCGATATGGTGTATAAGATTGAAACGGATAAGAAAACACAGCTTTTGTCAACGTCCATTATGCAGATATGCCACAATGAGAATATCCGTATCGTCGCCGCGGGCGTGGAAAACGAGCAGGAGCTTACCGCCCTTCGCGAAATCGGCTGCGACGAGGTTCAGGGATATTACTTCGATAAGCCTATGTCGTGGGATAAGTTTGAGAATAAATATTTATAAACCTACCGCCACTTAAACAGCAGCACGCCGCCTATCATCACGGCGAGACCGACATATTTATTCCACCCGAACGCCATCTGTTCGCTGCCGAGCCACCCGAACGCGTCTATAAGCGCGGCAACGAAAAGCTGCGATATAAGGATAGTCGAAATCGCGACGGTCGGACTTAGCTTGCCTATACCGAGCATCACCGTCACCGTTATCACCAGCCCCAGCACGCCGCCGAACAGATACAGCTTATTTACGCCCGCAAGCTCGCGGAAGCTGCCCTTGCCCAAAATCCATACGGCAAGGAGCGACAAAATAAACGCCGTACCCTGAACAAACGCGTTTGACTCATATATGCCTATCTTTTCGCCGAGGCGCGTGTTCATCACACCCTGTACGCTCATCGCCGCGCCCGCTATCGCCGACCAGACAAATCCCATAACAAAAAACTCCTTTTTGCTTTAATATCCGCAAAAAGGAGTAATTTTATCCGCTTATTAAAGCGGTACATAATGAAAAAACGTCCGACGGGGACGTTTTTTCTGCTATGTATAGGATAAAAGGGTAGAATTTGATGTCTTTCTTTGCAAATTAAGAAATTCTTTTCTACATATCCTATTATAGCATAAGGGGGAAAGGTTTGCAAGACTTTTTTGTGAAAATTTCCGCTAATTTTCAATCATTTGCCGTACACATCGTTCTCCGCGAGCGAAAGAATGATGTTCAGATTGCCGTTTCTGGTGCGAAGCTCGTCGATAAACTCCTTCTCATTGACGTTCTTAATCATTTTAAGCTCATAAGTAAGCTCGAACAGCGAGCCGAGATCGACCGTTTTTACCTTAATAAGCTCGTACGAGTTTGTATAGCGTCTTAAAATGCCGTCAAACACGCCCTCGTAGTCCAAATCCTCGGGAATTGTGATTTTGAGATGCTTCGCGGTTGACTTGGGTCTCGCGAAGTTGAGCTTCGACGTCAGCAGCATAAACAGGCAGAGTATAACAATAAAGATTATGCCGTAGAGGAAAAGCCCCACACCGCCCGCGAGACCCGCGGCAACCGCGAAGAATACATATCCTATATCCTCGGGATCTCCCGGCGCGCTCCTGAAGCGTATGATTGAAAGCGTGCCGGCAAGCGAGAACGCTCTCGCCCAGTTCGAGCCGACAAACAGTATAATTACCGTCAGAATTGCCGGAAGCATCGTCAGTGTCAGTACAAACGACTGTGTGTGTCTGTCCTTGTGCGTGTAAATGTATGTAAGACCTATGAGCAAGCCGAATATGAGCGACGCGCATATTGAGCCGGCGAACGTGAACGAGTTGATCTCAATGTCCGCGCCGGCGTTAAGCGTATGAAAAAAGTTTGTTATAAATTCCATTTATCCGTTCTCCTTCCGTTATACCGCGTGCTTTAACAACTCCGCGCGGTGGTAGCGGCGCGCGCCGCCCTGAAGCACGTGCTTGTATTCCGTGCCGTACTTTGAAAACTGCACCTTCCTAAGCTCCAGCGCGGACAGCATATCGCACAGCCACAAGGGTTTTGCGGTGCTTGTCTTTATCTCCATGAGCCATACGCCGTCGCCGAGCAGCTTTTCGCCGTGATCGCCCTTTTCGAGCGCCACATCGTAACGGCGCGTGCGGATATTAGTGTCAAAGGAAATGCGCAGGTCGTCGTTGCCCTTTTCAAAGTACGCGAGACGGTCGTACGCAATGTATACCTTCGGGCTTAAATCGTAGTTGGTAAGGAAATATTCAAGCTCGTGTACCACCTGCGGGTTCATGTAGCTCATGATTTCGGGAGCCTTGCCGCTTTTTATAAATTCGTACGCCTCGCCGAGACGCAGCGTCGTGCGGCGCTTGTTTACGAGTCCCTCGACCTTTTTCTTGATTTCGAGAAATACCTCGGAATTTTCGTCGGGCACGCCGTACGAGCGCAGACGCATTTTTTCCTTGTACGCCGGACGCGACAGCGATGCGCGGATAAGCGCGTCATCGGGCGTGTCGTAGTATATGTTCGCGATTGTGTAAAGCGAGTGGTTCTTGCAGTAGCCGTCAAGCTCCATGTGCTCCTCGATTACGTCAAGCGCCTTTTTGAGCGTTTCCGTGTCTAATTTGTATTTGTGCTCGTATCGGTTGAATATCTCTATTGCCATGTTTTTTCGCTCCTTACGGTTGATATATTAGCCTTCCCCTTGAGGGGAAGGTGGCGCCGCAGGCGTCGGATGAGGTGAATGACACTTTGCGTCGTAGGCGTATTTGCTCACCTCATCAGTCACGCTTCGTGTGACAGCTTCCCCTCAAGGGGAAGCCTTTCGTAGGGGCGAACCGTGTTCGCCCGCCGTATGGCCCCCTCACTGAGGGGGTCGAAATCTTTGATTTCGGGGGGTGTATCATTTTTCGTCCGAATAACACCCCCCAAAACTCACAAGTGAGTTTTGACCCCCTCGGAGAGGGGGTCATCCGTACCCTCAACATACCTACATTATAAACCCCATTCCTTAAATAAACCTTAAAGCCGAAAAATTTTTTCACAAAAAAAACGATTCCCGAAGGAATCGCGTTTTTTCTATTTACAGCACCGCTTCCCAAAGCTCGGGGTGCGGGTTTGCTATAACCTCGGTGTTGATAAGAACGCCCTGATTTGCGGCAATTCTTGCGCCGGCTTCAACGCCAGCCTTAACGTCCGCGACGTCGCCGGTCATTGAAACGAAGCACTTGCCAGCCATACCGCGCGCCACGCGCACCTCGATAAGCTGTATGTCTCCCGACTTCACAGCAGCGTCGGCTGCTTCGATCGCGCTTGCGGCGGTGAACGTCTCGACTATGCCGAGCGCGCGCTTTTCTTTCACTTCCGCCGTGCCGCACACAGCCTCGTACACGTTGTCGCCGAGATTACCTATCACAAACTTGTCTATGAGCGCGTCCTCCGCGACGAGTACCGCCTTATCGACAGCCGCGTGTATCGCGCTCAATTCTCCGCCGACTATAGTCACGAATTTGCCCGGACATACCGAGCCGGAGCTTATGAGCGTCACGCCCGCGCTTTTGAGCATTTCATCAGTTACGACAACACCCTTTGACACGTTCTTTACTTCTACCAATCCTATTGAATTCATATCCGTCACCTACCTATCTTTCTATAATCACAAAGCGGTCGGTGACTGCTTTGACTGTTCCGTTGATGCTTGCGTGCATCGTTGTTCCCAAATCCTCGTACGCGGTCGCCGCCACAACGTCGCCGACCTTTACCTTGTCGCCCGCCTTAACGGTCGCGCTTGCCGGTTTGCCGACATGCTGCTTAAGCTCTATGTACACCGTTTTGGGGTCAAACTTCATATAATCCCTCGTTACGGAGTCCTTGACGTACTTTCTTATGCCGAGCTTATCTATAAGCGTCTGCGAGGAAACAAGTCTGCCCGCCCTTTCGGGACGAACCTTCTCGGGGGCTTTATTGTTCTGTCTGCGAAGTCCCTGCTTGCCGAGCTCGCCCTTGACCTCCATCGAAATCGCCTGCGGATCGAGCATCTGCTGACACGCCACAACCGTGCACACACCGCAGCCGCAGCAAAGCGCCGACTGCAGGAAGCTCTCCGTGTTCATGACCTCGCTGTGCGAAGCCGCGCGGAGCGTCTTGTGCACGTGCAAATCATAACCCAGAAGCTGTCGCGGACACAGGTCGGAACACATCGTGCAGTTGCAGCAAGCCGCCGACGCGCGCTTTAACGTCATCGACATCGGCATTTTCTTGCGCTGTATAATCGAGTGCGTCACAGGGAAAATCAGAAGTCCCTTCGTCGTCTTTGTAACGACGTCGTTCTCAATATCGACAAGCTTGCCCATCATGGGACCGCCGTTTATAACAGCCTTGCCGTCGAGGTCGCCGTATCCCGCCGTTTCGAGAAGCTCCTTTATCTTTATGCCCACGGGAGCTTTAACGGTTATATCCTTCGGCACGTCGCCGCCTATCGTTATGTACTTGTCCGTCACAGGCTCGCCTCGCGTTACTATGCGGTGAATGTTGTAAACGGTTTCAACGTTTATAACCATTACGCCGACCATTACGGGTATCGCGCCTTCGGGGATGATTTTGCCGGTCGTCTCGTACGTAAGCACAACCTCGTCGCCCGCCGGATAAATGTCGGGTATCTCGTGTATGCTCACGCGCGTACCCTTGAGCGACGCTACGATTTTTTCATCGAGCAGGTGCATATTCTTGCCCTTTATGCCGATAATCGCCTCGTCCGCGCCGAGCGTGTCGATAAGAAGGTTAAGCGTGTCAATAAGCGCCTGAAGGTGATGCTCCAAAATGTGGTGGTCAACCATCATTAAAGGCTCGCATTCAGCCGCGTTTACTATTATCTGCTTTACCTTGTCGGAAAATTTTCTATGCGTCGGGAAGCCCGCGCCTCCCGCGCCGACTATTCCCGCGTCGTATACAATTTTTTGCAGCTCCGCTAAATTCATATTATGTCCTCTTTTACGTTATAGTTGTGGGTATGTGTACACTTGCGGGCGAACACGGTTCGCCCCTACGGTCGCTACTTTGAATGTGCGGCATTTTTTGTAAGGCTCCCCTTGAGGGGAGCTGGCGCGCGTAGCGCGACTGAGAGGTGGTTTTTAAATAGTTCGTTGCCACCTCTCCGTCATTGCTTCGCAATGACACCTCCCCTCAAGGGGAGGCTGATAAATAACAGCGCCGAAGGCGCGACCATTTACGCCTGTTTTTCGTCAAGAATACCGACAATCGCGGCGTCAACGGGAGCGTCCGGCTTACCGAGCGCCATTCTCGCGCCGCTGCCGCGCGTGATAATAACATCCTCGCCTATACCCGCGCCGATTATATCCACCGCGACAAGGAACTTATCCACAAGACTACCGTTTTCGATACACTGCACGAGCATAAACTTGTAGCCCACGAGAGCCTCGAGCTTATGCGTCGAAACAACGCTTCCGTATACTCTGCCTATAATCATTATAATCAATCCTTTTACCCCGCCTCGCGGCGCGGTAGGTCTATTTCTCTAAAATCACTACTCTGTCGCCCGTCTTGATCGCGCACGCGTTCGCGTCGTCCGTGTCGATGTGCATTTCCGTGTTGAAGTCCTCGCGGACTCTTACCTGCACGTTAAAGAAACGCGTCGGCTTGGAGTTCTGTATCTCAACGTCCACAATGTCGTTGTCCTTTATGCCGTACTTCGCCGCGTCCTCGGGCGTCATATGTATATGTCTGTTGGCTATAATGCAGCCCTCGTTAAGAAATACGCTTCCCTTGGGGCCCACAAGAGCCATAGGCGCGCTGCCGTCA
This sequence comes from uncultured Clostridia bacterium, assembly GCA_947591315.1. Taxonomy (GTDB): domain Bacteria; phylum Bacillota; class Clostridia; order UBA1381; family UBA1381; genus Hominilimicola. Next base: position 72,748 of record CANQDD010000003.1, on the reverse strand, counting down.
AGCTCACCCGACGGGCGTACCGGCGGCGATACCTTCAGCTTAAAGGTATCCGTTCTTGAAATTTCAACCTGTGACTGCTTTCTGACCGGTCCGAGCACTCTCACGCCCTCGATCGAACGAAGCGAGGGGCTTACGAGCGTCACGCACTCCTCCGCGGCAAACTGGTCGCCCATAAGCATCTTCTTAACGGTCAGCTCGTGACCCTTTCCGAAAAGAATTTCAAGATGCTCCTGCGACAAATGCACGTGTCTTGCCGACACACCTACCTTAATACCGTCGTTCGCTTCCTTTTGCTTCAGAATATCAACAACGGCTTTTGCAATCACGTCCTGTATATTGTTGTCCATTCCGTGTTCCTCCCGATAAAATGAGGTTTGTTTTACATCAAAATGCGTACAAAAACCAAATCCCTTATTCCGCGGAAGGTTTCCCTCCCGCGGAAAGGAAATATGATTTCGTTTTTTATGTAGCTGTAACTACATCTTCGCCCCGTTTAATCCTTCTGGAATTAGTTAGCGGGGAGAATCTTCTCTACGTCGTTATGCGGACGCGGAATTACGTGTACCGAGATAAGCTCGCCGAGTCTCGAACCAGCCGCTGCGCCTGCGTCTGTAGCAGCCTGAACAGCGCCTACGTCGCCTCTTACCATAACGGTAACAAGACCGGAGCCGATTCTCTCTGTGCCGATGAGTGTTACGTTAGCTGCCTTTACCATTGCATCAGCAGCCTCGATTGCCGCAACAAGACCTCTTGTTTCTACCATTCCCAATGCTTCTACTGCCATTTTTATTTCCTCCTGTTTTTGGGCTGTGCCCTTATTTTACTTTGTTTTTTATATCTTAAGGCTTACGCCTGAAGAACGTTGTTATTTTTCCGTTTTCTTTGAACGGGTTGTTCTTTTGCGAGCAGCCGGCTTCTTTTCCGCCTTCGGCTCGCTCTTTCCGCCCGACGGGATTTTACCCACGTGCGTACCCGCGATCTCCGAGTTGGCTTCCTTCGCCTTCTCGTCGTCGAGATGCAGGAATTTTAATATTTCGTCATGCGGTCTTGCGATTACCTGTGACGCCTTGTAGCAGTCGCACTTTTTCGCTCTCTTAACGCCGGCGTCCACCGATGCCTGAACTCCCGTCAGCTCGCCCTTAACGACTATCGTTACGAGCCTGCCGCCGAGCTTTCTTTCTGTCGCCACAAACTCCACGTCCGCCACCTTGAGCATATCGTCAAGCATTATTATAGCGTTACCGAGAGCCGATACCTCGACAAGTCCCAATGAAAAATCCGCCATTTCACTCTGCCTCCCCTCAATCAATAGAACGAAGGTAGAATTTTGGCGATGTCCTGATGCGGACGCGGTATAACGTGTACCGCGTACACCTCGCCAAGCTCCCGCGCGACCGTTTCGCCCGCCTTAACGGCGGCTTCGACCGCGCTGACCTCGCCTTCAATCACTACATTCACAAGACCGGAACCGATTTTTACCGTTCCTATCAATCTGACGTCCGCCGCCTTCGTCATAGCGTCGGAGGCTTCAATGGCTGCCGTCAGGCTTCTTGTTTCTATAAATCCCAAAGACTGTAACATTGAATCCCTCCTTACGCGTTATTCGGTATATGACCTACCCTGTCGCGTCCGACGCTTATACGGTTTGCCATTTTTACGGCGTCGTCTGTGGGTCTTGCAATTACGTGCTTGTTTATAAGTCCCGAAACGCTCTCCGCAGCTTTTGCCGCGGCTTCGACAGCCGCCTCGACCGCGCTGACCTCGCCCTGAACCTTGACCGCCATGATAAGCGGCACCTCAACGCTTTCCGCGTTCGCGGGCTTGTTGGAGTCGATCGCGATTATTTTAACGTCCGCCGCCTTCGCAGCCGCGTCCGCAGCCGTTATCGCCGTGACAAAGCCGAACATTTCGATTATTCCTATTGCCTCATTCATTGTAACACCCTACGCCTTTCTTCGGTGTTCCCCGTCATTAAAAATCGGGGTTTATATACGCTATCTTCAAACCCTTCTGCGCCAGGTTCGTTTCAAGCGCCTCGTTCATCTCGCTCAGACCGAAACGGTGCGTGATAAGCTCCTTTATCGGAAGTCCTATCGCTATCGCTCTCTTTAAGAAGTCGAACGTCGTCGCGTAGTCGCGGAGCGTGTAAACCCACGAGCCTACGAGTGTTATCTCCTTCGAGCAGAGGTCGAAGTGCGGATTTATCGTAGCGTCACCGCCGTTGATAAAGAATCCGAGCTCGCACAGACCGCCGCCGTTTCTGATGAAGTGGTAAATGTTCGAGTGCGCCACCGGCGAGCCGGTGCACTGGAACGCGAAGTCGCACAAATATCCGCCGAACGCGTCCTTAACAGCCTCCGTAAGAGCGTCAATACCCTTGTGGTTCATGAAGTTCACGGTGTTGTCCGCGCCCATTCTCTTCGCAAACTCAAGACGCTGCTCGTTACCGTCAACGGCTACGATGTTTTCTATACCCATTGTGCGGAGTACCGCGATACAGATAAGACCTATGGGGCCGCAGCCCTGTACGACAACTCTCGAATTGAAGCGGAGAATGTTCGTCAGCTTAGCTCTCTCAACCGCGTGAACGAGTACCGCGCACGGCTCGATGAGTATTCTCGAATCGAGGTCGAGGTCGCTTACGTTAAACACCGTCGAGCCGCCTCTTATAAGTATGTAATCGCTGTACCAGCCGTTAAGATGCACATCGTCGTCGGGAAGAAGTCCGTACACGTCCGCACCGCCGACATTCTGCTTGTTGAGATCGAACATCGTAATGTCGGGGTTGTCCTTGAATATCATACACGTAACGACTTTATCTCCGACCTTTAACGGCTTGCCCGCGCTGTCCTTCGACACGTTCTTACCCATTTTCACTATCTCGCCCGTACCCTCGTGACCGAGAACAACGGGGATAAGCGAGAACGGATCGTTCTTGTACTCGTGAGCGTCCGTGCCGCACACGCCGCAGCCCTCTACCTTTACGAGTATATCATCGTCACCGAGCTCGGGAATGGGATATTCCTGAATTTCAAAGTGCTTTAGCTTTGTCATCATCGCTACGTGCGCCGTCTTGGGGATAGCGCCCGACGCCTGCTTTGACGATGAATAGCTGCTGCCTGACGCGGGAGCGTTACCTGTCATTTCCTGCAAAACCTGCGCTACAAGCTTTGCTATTTCCTGTTCGTTTACTGCCAAGATTATCACTCCTTTTAAATTATATTCAACGCGTCTGACAATACGCAGCGTCTTATACGCGTAAAGCTCCTCGGCGAGGTAATACCCTCACCGGTCGGGCCGGCTATCGTGAACGTCGTCCAGCCCTCCGCGTTAAAGCCTATACCGGCGTAGCTCGGAGCGTTCTTTACAAATATAGTCGTGCAGATTGCCTTTGCATACTGTGTCATGTGATCCACGTTCTTTGAGTGGAGATGCGCGCTGTGGCGGTTGCCGTGCTCGGCCTTTACAGCCATTTCGACAGCCTCGTCAAACGTGTCAACTCTAACTATCGGGAGTATCGGCATCATAAGCTCCGTCTGGACGAACGCCTGTGAGAACTCCGTCTCACATATTATACATCTGACGTCCTCTTTCGCGTTAATGCCTATCTGCGCGAGTATCTTTCTCGCGTCGCGTCCGACCCAGTCCTTGTTGATGACGCGCTTGGGCTTGTCGCCCTCCTTCTTCGGCTTCGACCACACGAGAACAACGTCCTCAAGCTGCTTTACCTGCGCGTCGTTTATCATGTACGCGCCGTTTTTAAGCATGTGGTGTATAAGCTCGTCGGCTACGTTCCTTAAAACAAACACCTCTTTTTCCGCGATACACGGCAGGTTGTTGTCAAACGTGCAGCCGTCGATTATATCCTTCGCAGCCTTTGGTATGTCGGCGGTGTCGTCAACTACGACCGGCGGATTGCCCGCGCCCGCGCCGATAGCCTTCTTGCCGCTCGACAGAAGCATCTTAACAACTCCGGGGCCGCCCGTTGCTACAAGCATTCTTACCGACGGGTCGTTTACCATTTTATTGGACGTTTCCATCGTCGGGTTAGCTACCGTCGCGACTATGTTTTCGGGGCCGCCCGCGGCAAGTATCGCTCTGTTTACAAGATCGACCGCGTACGCCGATATTCTCTTCGCGTGCGGGTGCGGATTAAACAGAACACCGTTGCCGCCCGCGAGCATACAAATACTGTTACAGATAATCGTGCAGCTCGGATTTGTGGACGGCGTTATCGCGCCTATTATTCCGAACGGCGCCATCTCGATGAGCGTCAGACCGCCGTCACCCGCGAGAGCGCGAGTTTCCAGGTCGGACGTGCCGAGAGTTTTGTCGGCAACGAGATGATGCTTCAAAATCTTGTGGTAAACGTTTCCCATGCCGGTGTCCTCAACGGCGAGCTTCGCCATTGTTTCGGCTTCGGCGTGGGTAAGCTTCCTGATTTCGTTTATGATATTTTCTCTCTGTTCCTTATTATAATGTCTGAAGGTCGTATACGCCTTGTTACAAGCCGCTATAGCCTCATCCATCGTGTCGAACACGCCGAGCTGCTTGCGCTTCGGCGCTTCAAAAGCCGAGAGATCCATTCCGGCAAGCACATTCTTTACGATTTCGCTTACCTGCTTTTCATCTACCATGTTGAATTTCAGACCTCCTTCTTACAGCAATATGCGGAGCGTTTCCTTCGCGACTGCGGCAATGAGCGTATCCTGCTCCTTCGTGCCGCCGCTTACTCCGATACCGCCGTATATTTTATTGCCGCATTCGAGCGGAAAGCCTCCGCCCAAAAGCAGTATTCCGTTTCCGTTTGTAAGTCCGTCAAGCGCGCCGCCGCGCGACTCCTTTAAAGCCGCGTGTGTCGGCATTTTAAGAGCCACAGCCGTGTACGCCTTATCCTGCGCCGCTCGCACCGATGCTATATAGCTGTCGTCCATAGCGTTCAGAAGCACAAGATTCGCGCCCTCGTCGCATACGGCGACCACTATTTTCACGCCGATTTTTTTCGCCGCGATCACCGCCGCTTCAGCGGCTTTTTTGGCAGTTTCGAGCGTCATTTTACAATTTTTATATGTAACTTCTTTCGCGCTTTCCGTCTTTACGGGAACGGGTTTTTCAGCCGTTTTCGGCTTCGGTGCGGGCGGTTTGTCCGCGCCGATGTTTTTCGCAACCTGTGCCACGAGTTCTTCTATTGTTTTCATCGTGAGCCTCCCGTTACGAATTTTACTTGTTCATCTGCTCCAGTACCTTTTTGGTAACCTCCGCGACTATTCCCTCGATGTCCTTGTTCGCTGGCGTCGGGCATACCTGACTGGGAAGCGGCTGGAAGCCGTGATAAGCAGCCGACGACTCAACGCCGTACTTCTCGTTTGCTTCCGTCGGCGACATCGCGCATGTGTCGTCTCCCGCGTAGCAGCCGGGGCAGAGCTTTTCCATCGGGTGCTTGCCCGGTACGCCGAACTGCTTTCTGAGCTCAACGAGCTTCTTGACCTCGCCGCAGGGGATTTCCTGCTCGCCGCCGAGCATTCTCGCGTGGAAGAGGAGCTTCGCGTAAAACTCCGTCGACTCCATTCTGAAGAACGCGGTATTGAGGTCGCAGCCGAACGACAGAGCGCCGTGGTTGGCGAGAAGGATCGCGTCATAATCCTGGAGATACGGCTCGAGCGACTCGGGTATTTCCATCGTGGACGGTGTGCCGTACTGCGCGATAGGAACAGCGCCGAGGAATATAATAGCCTCCGGCATGATGAGCTTGTCCAGCGGAATACCCGCGATAGCGAACGACGTCGCGATCGGAGGATGAGCGTGAACGACAGCCTTGACATCCGGTCTCGACTGGTACACCTTGAGGTGCATCTTGAACTCCGACGAGGGCTTCCAGGGGCCGTTTGACTCCTTCAGATTACCCTGTCCGTCAACCTTACAAATCATGTCGGGCGTCATAAAGCCCTTCGATACGCCGGTCGGCGTTACGTAATAGGTGTCGGGATCTATCTGTACGGAAAAGTTACCGTCGTTCGCGGCAACAAAACCGTCGTTGTAAATCCTTCTGCCGATTTCGCAAAGTTCTTTTTTGATTTCGTAATCGGATTTGAACATGTTTCTTTCCTCTTTTCTTTGTTTTTCTTGGTTTTATTTTGTTTTGTCTTTATTATACACTATGCCAGCCTAATTGTAAAGACTCTTTACGTTTGTTTTTTGCATTTTTTCCGACATTCGCAAAGCCGAACCTTAAAAAAAGCTGTATAGCAGTATTTTACCACAATATATTGGTCTTTTCAAGTGTTTTTATAAACATTTTGCACAAAATAATGTATATTTTTTACGAAAGTAATGTTTCACAAAATTTCAATTCCGTTTTTGTGGATTTTGCCTATAGCGGCGGCATTTTTACCGAAAAATGGCTTTATTATGCGGAAAAATCAATAAAAAGTTGCTTTTTTGCTTGATATGTGGTAAAATAACATGAACAAGAAAAACGGAGAGTGATAGATAGTGGATCTGCTCATATTTGATAAGATAGAAAACGATAGCTGCATACAGGCGATTTTGAATAAGGACAACGTGGGAGTGCTGCGCGGAGCGGTAAAATTCTGCGAAACGGAGGGCGTCACGTCGAACGCGATAAAGGAGTATGTCGCGTCGCTTCTGGCGAACGACGACAACGTGCTTTCCGACCTCGCGAAGTCGGGCAAAAAGATAGGCGAGGATTTATACAAGCTCGCACTGCTTGACATACAGGATATATACAACAAGCTGTTTTCGATACAGATAAAGTACGCGCCGTCGGACAACGACACCGGCTTTTACGAGGGTTACATACAGTCCATGCGCGCGATAACGGGGTCAAAGAGCGCGAAGGAGCTTCTGGGCGCGCTTATCACGCATTACAGAACGCTCGGCTGCGGCACGCTCGCGAAGTACGCGGCATTTAAGTACGACGGCTCTTTAGAGGGTGTAACGGAAACGGACGGCATAACGTTTGACGACCTCATCGGCATCGAGTACCAGAAAAAGACGCTCATAGACAACACACGCGCGTTCCTCGACGGCAAGAGCGCGAACAACGTGCTGCTGTTCGGCGACAGGGGAAGCGGTAAATCGTCGTCGGTAAAGGCGCTTTTAAATATGTTCGCGGACAAAGGGCTTAGAGTCGTGGAGGTGCCTAAGCACCGTATAAGCGATATTCCGAAGCTGTCAAAGCTGCTTTCGCAAAGTCCGAACAAGTACATAATATTCCTTGACGACCTCACGTTCGAGTCGCACGAGACGGAGTACCGCGCGCTTAAGATTGCGATGGAAGGTCAGCTTCAGGCTAATCCGTCGAACGTGCTGATATACGCGACGTCGAACCGCCGCCACCTCATACGCGAAACGTGGGCTGACCGCGAGGGCGGCGAGGTGCATAAAAACGACCAGATGCAGGAAACGCTGTCGCTTTCGGAGCGCTTCGGCATAAGCCTCGTGTTCTCGCTGCCGAGCCAGAAGGAATATCTCAACATAGTTTCCGAAATGCTCAAAAAGCGCGGAAAAAAGATGACAGCCGACACGGAAAAGGAAGCTATCGTGTGGGCGATGAATTACGGAGGAAGAAGCGCGCGCTGCGCGAAACAGTTTGTAACATCTTATATAGCCGGTCATAAGGAAAAAGGAGAAGATTAAAATGAAGAAAAAGCTATTATCCCTTATACTTGCGGCGGTAATGGCGATGCCCTTAACCGTTTTTGCCGAAAACACGGCAATTAAGGATATGGGTAACGAAAGAGCGGTGCTTATCTGCTACGACGGCGGCAAGCTCGTTTACAGCTCGCTGCTCAAATCGGAAAACGGCGCTTTTGACGTTGAAATTCCCGACGAGTACAAGGATACGGACAAAAAGGTATATTATGTCGGCTCGAACACAATCGGCGATTTTGACGACGCGGAAAAGGTAACGCCCGAAGAAACGACTGCGCCCTCGGCAAGTCCGTCACCCGAACCGACGCCGTCCGCAAGTCCCGAACCTTCGCCATCTCCCGCGGCTTCGGCAAAGCCTACGGCTGCGCCCGAAACGAATGAAACGCCGTACGAAAAAGCTGCCGACGGAGTATTCGCGTCCGCGCTCGTTACAAATGTGGCAAGAAGCATAAACAGCGACGATGAGGAAATTACCTCGCTTACGGTATACTATCAGGGCAACGAGGTCGTTCTGCCGGTGGAGGACGACGTTAAGATTTCCACCGCGCCGAAGGCTCACGCGGATTTAGCCGGACAGACCGCCGCAAGCCTCAAAAAAGGCGATGTGATCTGCACCTCGGCGAATATCGCGGGAACGAGAATCAAAACGCTCGACCTCATCATGCGCCCGACGAAGGAGGATATTGTCACAAGCAATTCCGACTACGGCGATAACTTTGAGGACTTGTTCGTCTCCGGCGCGCTTGTGGCGAATAAATGGCAGTATGAAAAATACGGCGCGAAACAGTCAAACGCGAAGTACAGCTACGCGTTCGGAATTGTCGGCACGGCAAACGACAGGGTTCTGACGCTTCTCAATAACAGCGGCGGACGTTACAGGGCCATGGAAATAGACCTTGACAAAAACACATACGTTTATTCCTGCGACACAAGCGGCAAGGACTACGATTTCTACCTCGGCGGCATATACGACATAGAAACGACTCTCCCCTCGTCGCTTTTGAGGGACAGGATCACTCTCGACGACAGCTACAGCTACAACTACGCGCTTGTGAGAATGGTCGAGGGTACGGCTACGGACATCGTTACGTTTAACAATTATAATTACTGATATGGAGGAAAACGGTTATACAAAAGAGAAAGGACGAATATCCGATGAAAAAGATAATAACGGCGGTATGCACTGCGCTTATCCTTATTATGACAGCCGCCGCTGTCTATGCGGATTACGACATTTCGGTAAGAATGGACGGCATCACCGCGGACGATTCACGGTACGTGCAGTTCGGAGACATTAAACCGGTGCAGCTTGACAGCCGCACGCTCGTTCCGGCAAGGGCAATGGCTGAAGCGGCGGGTATGGAGGTCGTGTGGGATCAGCCCACGCAGACGGCGATACTGCTCCTTAAAATAGGACTGTACTCCGAAAAGCCGATAGAGCGGTACGCCGCAAAAGCAATCTCGATGGTAGATCCGCCCACTCCCGGACTTGTGCCGGTGGATATTACGGCGGCGATCAAGCTTGACTCTTCCACGGCTGTAATACGCTACAACTTCCGTGACAGCGAGGGCGATTATATAGCCGTCGGCTGCGAATATGAAATGGTATCCAAAACAATACTTATAGACGACGGCACGCTTATGCTGCCGCTAAGGGATTCTATGGAAATATTCGGTCTTACCGTAGGCTGGAACCAGGACGAGATGTGCGCGTACGTATCCGTTCCGGAAACGGTAACGGTGCCGAATAATCTGAGAGTTATACCGAATAACGGCGAGGGCGAGTTTGCTCCCACCGAAGAAAATTTACGCGAGTACACAAGCTATAATTACCGGGAATTGATGAACGGCGGCGACGGACTGGCGTACGCGTATGAGAATACGGGAACATATCTCGGAAATTTTCGTATAACGCATTACTGCCCCTGCGAAATCTGCAACGGAAGCTGGGGCAGCGGCACAGCGTGGGCGGGCGAGATAACACCCGGACGCACCATAGGCGTTAACCCCAATGTTATAGCGCCGCTGTCATGGGTGTATATAGAAGGCTACGGTCTGCGCCGCGCCGAGGATACCGGCGGCGGTATCGGCACGAACCATATAGACATCGCCGTCGAGGATCACGAAACGGTGATGCGCCTCGGCACGGTGTATCGAGATGTGTATTTGGTGGAGTAAATTGTGATTTATGTGCGTATCGGCGGTGTGGGCGTAGGGGCGAACCGTGTTCGCCCGTTAGCCTCCCTTGTCAAAGGGAGGGGGACCGCCGAAGGCGGTGGAGGGATTCATTGTGAAAATTGAAAAGGAATCCCCCAGTCGGCTCCGCCGACAGCCCCCTTTGACAAGGGGGCCTCACTGCGCCAAATCATAATTTACCACAAAAAACGGCTCATAAGAGCCGTTTTTCTTATCTCCTATCTCTCCCCGATCGGTTTATATTCCTTATGCTCCGCCACAGCCTTATACGCGGGACGGATAATTTTACCGGGGTTCACAAGCTCCTCTATCCTATGCGCGCTCCAGCCGGCGATACGCGCTATCGCGAACATCGGCGTATACAGCTCCATCGGTATACCGAGCATACTGTACACAAATCCCGAATAAAAGTCAACATTCGCGCTTACGCCCTTGTAAATCTTCCTCTCCGACGCAATGACCTGCGGCGCGAGCCTTTCCACGCGCGAGTAAAGGTCAAACTCCTCCTCCCTGCCCTTTTCCTTCGACAGACGCTCCACAAACACCTTAAACGCGTTCGCGCGCGGGTCGGACAGCGAGTAAACAGCGTGTCCCATACCGTATATAAGTCCGCTGCGGTCGAACGCCTTCTTATTCAGAATATCCGACAGATACTGCTCTATTTCCTTATCGTCATGCCAGTTTTTGATAACGCTTTTCATGTTCTCGAACATCTGCGTTACCTTTATATTCGCGCCGCCGTGCTTGGGACCCTTGAGCGCGCCGAGCGATGCCGCAACTGCCGAATATGTATCCGTTCCCGATGAGGTGACGACATGCGTTGTGAACGTTGAATTGTTGCCGCCGCCGTGTTCCGCGTGGAGAATGAGCGACAAATCGAGAATTTTCGCTTCAAGCGGCGTGTATTTGCTGTCGCTTCTCAGCATATGCAGTATGTTTTCCGCCGCCGACAAGTCCTCACGCGGCGCGTGTACGATAAAGCTGTCGTTCGCGTGATAATACTTGAACGCCTGATAGCCGTACACCGCGAGCATCGGGAACTGCGCGATAAGCTGCAGACACTGTCTCAAAACGTTCGGCAGTGAAATGTCGTCGGCTCTGTCGTCGTACGCGTACAGCGTCAGAACGCTCCTTGACAGCGCGTTCATCATGTCGCGGCTCGGCGCCTGCATGATGATGTCGCGCACGAACGACGGCGGGATTGTGCGCAGCTTCGCGAGTGTCGTATTGAAAACCTTAAGCTGCGCCTTATTCGGCAGCTCGCCGAACATGAGCAGGTACACGACCTCCTCGTAGCCGTAACGGTCATCGTCTATAAAACCCTTCAAAAGCTCCTCTACGTCGTAGCCGTGGTAATACAGCTTACCGTCGCACGGCGCGTTCGTGCCGTCGGGCAGAACGTCGTATGCGTGTATCTCGCTTATTTCGGTAAGTCCCGCCAAAACACCCTTACCGTTTATATCTCTTAAACCGCGCTTAACGTCGTACTTCTCATACAGCGCGGGATCTATTCTTTTGTTCTTTTTGCATATGTCGAGCATATGCAGCATTTCCGGAGTGACCTCCACGGGCACTATCTTCTTATTCATCTTCTTTCCTCCGTTCCGAACCCGTCAGAATTTATTTTTCGAGTAATTATATCTATTGTACCATAAAAAGATAACGGTGCAATTAAAATTGTGTGAATATATTGTGAATTATTTTTTTTTGTGGTAAAATAGAAAAAAACACAACGGAGGTAATTTTTATGGTATACGTTCTTTTGGCGGACGGCTTCGAGGAAGTCGAGGCGATTGAGCCTATAGATATTTTAAGACGCGGCGGCGCGGAGGTTAAAACCGTGGGCGTGACCGGCAAAATGGTTACGGGCGCGCACGGCATACCCGTTACGGCTGATATTGAAATCGGAGAGGTTGACTGCGACGATATGGAGCTTCTTATGCTGCCGGGCGGAGCCGGTCACGAAAAGCTCGACGCGTCGAACGCCGTGCACGCGCTCATAAGCTACGCCGTAGCGAACAACATTTACGTGTCGGCGATATGCGCCGCGCCGTCAATTCTCGGCAAAAAAATGCTGCTGGAGGGTAAAAAGGCGACGTGCTTCCCCGGTTACGAAAAGTATCTCTACGGCGCGGACGTCGTTCCCGACAAAGCCGTTATCGACGGTAAATTCATCACCGGCAAGGGCGCAGGCGCGGCAGGCGACTTCGGCTTCTTGATGCTGTCGGTGCTTAAAGCCAAGGCGACAGCCGACAAGATAAAGGAGACAATGCAGTATTGATTAAGGACGAGCTGCGCGCGAAAATGCGCGAAACGCGCCGCAATTTGTCGGCTGATGAGGTAACGGAAAAAAGCGCGGCTATAGCGCAGTCGCTTTTGAATATATCAGCGGTAAAGGACGCGCGGACGGTATGCATGTACATTTCCGCGTTCAAAGAGCCGGACACGCGCGGCATAATCGGCGCGCTTCTTGCATCGGGCAAGCGCGTTGCCGTACCCGTCACCGACGAGAAAAACGTAACGCTGTCGCTGTCGTACATCGACAATGCGTCGGAGCTTGCGCGCGGCGCGTACGGAATTTACGAGCCGACCGTTATAAAACGCGCGGACGAAAACGACATGGACGTTATCATAACGCCCGGACTTGCGTTTGACAAGCGCGGCGGCAGAATGGGCTTCGGCAAGGGTTACTACGACAGACTTTTTGAAAAAACGGACGCGCTTCGGATCGCGCTGTGCTACGATTTTCAGCTTCTCGATGAAATCCCGACGGAGCCGCACGACGCGCCGATGGATATTATAGTGACCGAAAAAAGGGTTTTGGTGATACAGAGTGGCAGTCAGCATAAATGATGAATACGACGTGAAAATACTGTCGGTGTCGTCCGACGGAAACGGCGTCGCGAGAGTGGACGGCATGGCGGTTTTCGTGCCGTTTACCGCGCCGAATGACGAGGTTAAAATCAGGATAACGCGCGTAAAAAACAGGTACGCGGAGGGCAAAGTCACTGAAATACTGTCGCCCTCACCCGACCGCGCCGTGCCCGATTGTCCGCACTACAGGCTGTGCGGCGGCTGCGCGCTGCGGCACATAAAATACGAAAAACAGCTGAACATTAAAAAGGAAATCGTTGAAAACGCGATGCGCCGCATAGGCGGCTTTAAGGATTTCGAGCTTGAGGAAATTATCGGCGCGGAAAACCCGTCGCGGTACAGAAATAAAACGGTGTTCCACGCCGGCAAAAACGGTATGGGATTTTATTCGCGCGGCAGCGACATCGTCACGCCCGTCAGCGACTGTGCGCTTGGCGCTGCGGAAAACGCGGCGATTACAAAAGCAGCCGCGCGGTGCGGCGCGAAAACAGTGTTCACGCGAAAATCGTTCTCAACAGGTGAGATCGCCGTGTCGGTAACTGCTGACAGCGTGGACGCGGCGGAGCTTGTAAAATCGCTTGCCGCCGCGTGTAAGAGCGTGTCGGGAATATTCCTGAACGGTGAAAAGGTGTACGGCTCAGACACGGTTGCAGAAACGCTCTGCGGTATTAAATTCAAAATATCGCCCGAAAGCTTTTTTCAGGTAAACCCACCGCAGACGGAAAAGCTGTACGCGAAGGCTTTGGAGTACGCCGCCGCGGACAAGACGCAGACGGTGCTCGATATTTACTGCGGCATAGGCTCAATAACGCTGTGCGCCGCGAAAACGGCGAAACGCGCAATAGGCGTGGAGATAGTCGAAAAAGCCGTGGAGGACGCGAAAGAAAACGCGCGGCTTAATGACATCGCGAACGCGGATTTTTACGCGGGCGGCGCGGAGAAAATCGTTCCCGCGCTGATACGCGACGGCGTAAAGCCCGACGTTGTAATACTCGATCCGCCGCGCAGGGGCAGCGACGAAAAAACGCTCGGCGCGATAGTTAAGGCGAGGCCGGAACGCGTGGTGTACGTGTCGTGCAACCCGTCCACACTCGCCCGCGACGCGCGCTTCCTCGCCGCTAACGGCTACACCATCTCCCGCGCCTCCGCCGTTGATTTGTTCCCCCATACGGAACATGTGGAGACGGTAGTATTGATGTCAAGGAAAGACACATAAGAGGCGCAAAAGCCATTGAAATAAGGCACTTTTCGGGTTCCAACAGTTCTCGACAGATTGAAGAGGTAATCGCTCTGCGGTAACTTATCCACGGCGGCTCAGAGAAAAAGTGTGGGAGTGGAGTTGCCGAGATAGATGTAAATAAGTGGAGTTAGTGAGTTAGATGTCAGGGGTGTTGTGTGTCCGAGATAGATGTCGAAGCTAATTGATTTTATTAAGCAGATAAAGAAGGAGTAGTATGTCAGATATAACATTTGAAGAATATGAGTATTACATGAAAAATCGACCACATGTAGTTATTTTAGGTGCAGGCGCAAGCTGTGCCGCAATCCCTGACGGCGATAAATATGGTAGAAAGATTTCTGCTATGTCTGGGTTCATCGAAAAATTGGGCTTGGGGAATATTCTTTCAAAAGTCGAACTCATTACAGAATCGAATAATCTTGAAGATATTTACATGGAGCTTGATGAGAGAGGAAAAGTGGAACCTGTTTGTAAAGAGGTAAAAAATGAATTAGAGGTGGCTATTCGTGAATATATGAATGGATTTGAATTACCAGATAAAGCGACGATTTATGATTTTTTGGTATTGAGTCTTACATCCAAAGATTTAATTGCTACCTTTAATTGGGATCCTTTTTTAGTTCAGGTGATAGGAAGAGTACAAAAATATACGAAAAACATACCACAGGTTGCATTTTTGCATGGTAATGTCGCGGTTGGCTATTGTTCAAAAGATAATATCATGGGCAATGTAGGAATGACGTGCAGATGCGGTCAGACATTAAAACCAACAAGTTTACTTTTCCCAATAAAAAATAAAGACTATGCATCCGATATAGCAATTTCAAAGTCATGGAAACAATTAAAAAATGCATTGAAAAATGCATATATGGTAACAATCTTTGGATATAGTGCTCCTACAAGTGATGCTGAGGCGGTAGCAATGCTTAAGCAAGCATGGGGGTCAGTAGATGAAAGAAAATTAGAGGAAATTGAATTAATAGATATTAGAGATGAAGAAGTGGTAATTGAATCTTGGAACCAGTTTATTCATACACACCATTATTCGTATCATACAGACTTCTTCAATACTACATTAGCCAGATGCCCAAGAAGAAGTTGCGAAGCCACATTTGACAGATTGATGAATTGTATTTGGCTTGATGGGAATAAAGGCTTTAAAAAAGGTATGGATTTTTCTGACATTGATAATATAGTAGGCTTTCTGATCGATGAAGAAAATCGAAATGTAGGAATGCGAAAGCCTTTATCAAACCCTTATCATTGAGAGTATTAAAAAATAGAATTATAAGAAAGCAAGCCACCTATATGGTCAGTAACCATCAGGGTGACTTGCTCTTTTTATGCTTTGATGTCGATGGTGAGACTGGACTTGAATTCCACGGTGAAGTGGTCGGCATAGACTGTGATGCTCTCGATGAGCTTTTTGACCAGAGCCTCATCGAATTCCGTGATGTCGGTTTTCTGCTGGGCGATGAAGTCCTGCAGCTCCTTGATCCGGTTCATGGTCTCTTCCCGGTGATGGCTGTCGACCTCGGACTTTTCCTTCTGGTCGCGGAGCCGGAAAATCTCATCGGCAATGGCGTCATAGTCCTGTTTGTTATTTGCCTTCTTGATGAGCTCTTTTTGCAGTTCCTCAAGCCTTGCCTGAATGCCGTCCGGCGAGAGGGTGTCAGCGATGACCACGGCCTTGGCGATGTTCTGCTGTAAGGTTTTAAGGAAAAAGTCCCGCTCGGTAAGAATCTGATGGAAGGCCTTGACCGTGACCTCCTGCAGCAGGAGCTCGTTTACCGTCCGGTTGGTACAGTTCTTTCCAGCGGAGGTGGGCTCCAAGCGACTGATGCAGCGCCAGACGATGGACTTGCAGCCGTGGTTGTTCCAGTGGACGCGCCGGTAAAGCTCGCCACAGCCCCCGCAGAACACCATCTGCGCAAAACAGTGATTGCAGGAGAAGCTGCGTTTCTTGCCTGTCGGGCTGACGTGGACTACCCGGCGACGGACAAGCTCCGCCTGCACCTGCATGAAGAGATCTTTCGGAATGATCGCCTCGTGGTCGCCCTCGACGTAGTATTGAGGAACGGTGCCCGTTGTCATCCTTGGTGTATCCGAGGAAACGATTGTGATTGACCTGCACCTTACCTTGCTGGTAGCGGTACTGGAGTCCCAGTTTGATGTTCTGGCTCATTGACTGGCTTTCCTGCTGGGCAAGGCTCGCCATGATCGTGATTAGCACCTCGCCCTTAGCGTCCAGCGTGTTGATGGCTTCCTTCTCAAAATAAACAGGTATGTTCTTGTCTTTCAGCTGTCGGATGTATTGGAGGCAGTCGAGAGTGTTTCGAGCAAATCGGCTGATGGACTTGGTGATGACCATGTCGATGTTACCGACCATGCACTCGTCGATCATTCGGTTGAATTCGTCACGCTTTTTTGTGTTTGTGCCGGAAATACCGTCGTCTGCAAATATGCCCGCCAGCTCCCATTCCGGATTCTTTTGAATATACTCGGTGTAGTGCGTGACTTGAGCCTCGTAGCTTGTTTCCTGTTCCTCGGAATCCGTGCTGACGCGGCAGTAGGCTGCAACACGGAGTTTTTTCTGCGCTGATTGTTTTACTGTATTTCCTACCTGCCGTCTGGCCGGAATCACCATAACATTTCCCATTAGTTTACCTCGCTTTCAATGAGGCTGTAGAGGTATTCTGCCTGCAGCCTCGGATCTTCATAATGTTGCTCTGCCGCTGCCATGCGAAAGCCGGTAGGAGAAGCCGCAGGCTCCACGTTCTTTTTCCTGTTCAGCCTGCCAAGTTTCCCGACGCGTTCAAGACGGATGGCGGCAGCTTTATCGTAGGTTTCCTGATCGATGATGGCCGGGTAAAAATCGTCTCCGAGGTAGTGCCTGTTTTCCATCAGACGCTTTGCCGTGCCGTGGTAGGTTTCAATGCCAGCAGCGGCAGCAGCCTTGGCCAGAGCCATCCCGGAGATGTAATTCTCATAGAGCTTTCGTATTTTATTGGCTTCATCCTCTTTAATCGTGGCGCAGCCGTTTTCAATGCTGTAGCCGTAGGGTGTATGTCCCATGTCTTCACATCCTTTCCCGAAGCGTAAGACCGCATTTCAGTTCAAAGCGCACTTCATTTCTGGAGCGCACAATGATGCGGTTTACATATTCTTTAAACAGGTCATCATCGAATTCCTGAAGTATTCCACCTTTTTCTGTAAAGTGCAGAAGCGCTGTGGCTGCGGTGACTTTTGTTACATCTCCGGAAACAGCGTTTTTTAAGGCGTTGATCTCATCTCGGAAACTGTCAGCCTGAGAAAGAAGCTCGTTCGTTTCTTTGTTGAAAAGGATCGGGTCGATGATGCCCTGTGTCATGAGTTTTGTCAGTGTCTCACGCTTTTCTGTGTTCTGCGCCAATAAGGTCTGTATTTTCTGAATGCGCCGAAGCGAGTCATCAGACGATGTGTTTTTCAATGCGTCCACATATGGCTTCAAGATGATCCTGTGCGCGTAGACCAGCTTGTTCATCATGGTGATGAAAGCATGCTTCAAATCATCGTCTTTTACAAAAAGCATGTGGCATTTATCCTTATCCTTGATGTGGGTACTGCAGCACCATGCGGTGTATTTGTATCCGGTGCAGCTGTGTATCCGCCGCTTAAAGGTATCGCCGCACTCGCCGCAGATGATCTTTCCTGAGAAGGTGTAGCGATTCTGGTATTTGTCGCTCCCTTTGACGACACCTTTTTCCGTTGCCCGCTGGTGAATAAAAACATGAGCGGCTTCAAAGTCCTCACGGCTGATGATTGCCTCATGATGATCCTTGACCATGTACTGTGTCTGCTCGCCGTGATTGTTGTGTC
Source organism: uncultured Clostridia bacterium (assembly GCA_947591315.1). Classification (GTDB taxonomy): domain Bacteria; phylum Bacillota; class Clostridia; order UBA1381; family UBA1381; genus Hominilimicola. The sequence continues at coordinate 54,906 of CANQDD010000003.1, read as the reverse complement.
GGACAAAGCGAGAATCCGAGTACGTTTTCTGGAAAAGGCAGTCGCCGACGTACTTCTCATTGGAGAGCATCCCGCGAATGGTTGTGGCCGTCCAGCGTCCGTTTCGCTTGGTTGGAATGCCGCGCCGGTTCAGGTCGTCTGCGATGGCATGGGTACCTTTGCCGGAGAGCAGCGCTGCGAAGATTTCCTTTGCCGTCCTTCTGCAGAGAAGAGAGGTAATCGTCCGGACTTGGCATATCCATGCATTCCAGCTCTACGCCGTCACCGATGTCGTCAACATCGAAGTCGGTCATGTCTTCGGTGAAGTCTGGCAGCTCCATGCGCTTTGCAGGTGCGCCTTTCATTATTTTGTCGGCGAGAGCGTCCGGCTTGGAGCCAGCTTTGACACGCCGCCCGCCACGATAGGTTCCGTCTTTCGCCATGTCGATCACTTCCATTTCTGTGGTGCAGGGTTTAATACCCTGTTTGAATTGCAATTTTTGCGTAAAAGACCCCGCGCCGTTTTCCGGGGAAAAGGGTCGTAGAGATTTTGACCGCCCTACCGGTTGCCGCGCTCGCGGTGAATCTTCTCGTGACACGAACGACAAAGACTCATAAGGTTGGACTCGTCATTCGATCCTCCCTCAGCAAGCGGCACGATATGGTGGACTTCCTCGACCGCGACGTAGCGTCCTTCCTTTAAGCACTGCTCACAAAGTGGATGCTTGTGAACGTAGCGGTCACGGATTCGTTTCCATGCTCTGCCGTAGCGCTTGCCGGGAGAGTAGCCGCGCTGGAACTTCTCGTAGTGCTGTTCCATGACCTTGGCGTGCTCATCACAATAAACACTGTCCGTTAGGTGTGGGCAGCCGGGATAGCGGCACGGTCGTTGTGGTTTTCTTGGCATAAGCCGTGCCTCCTTTCAGGGCATAAAGAAAGCCCTGCAGGGTGTTCCCGCAAGGCTCGTGTGCTGCGCGTGCAGCTGTTTCTTTATTCTTTTCGCTGATTATATACTATCATAAAGTGAGGGTGGACATCTTAGGACAAAGCAGGACATTTCGGGCGCATTTCAAATGATAATCGGATCATCCGGAAGTGTTACATGAAGGAGTGCCTTGCCGTGCCAGCGACGAATGGTGCGGGCATCTGCACAGAGCTCCATCTCGATCTGCTCCCATGTATAGTTATGGATGTAGCGGTACTTGAGTACCATCCGCTCGTCGGTATCAGGAACTGCCTCAATGACCTCCCGTATTTGTTTCTTAAGGTCTAATAGCATTTCCAGCTCACCGGCGATTTTCTTTTCCAGTGTCCACAGCTTCTCAAGCGTCCGGACAAAGGGTGCTTCCGTATTTCGGGAAGTCTGCACGCGGTCTTTATCATATTGGATAGCCGACACGCTGCCTGCCATCTCACGCAGGTTTTGCGCTTCCATCGTGTCGGACTTGATTCTCTGATCAAGGCGGTAGGCCTGATGGAGATATTCTTTTACTGTCATAAGGACTTCGCCTCCTCTCGTAGTTTTTGTATGAGATACTCGCCATCCACACTCGTCAGTGCTTTGTACCAGCCGGAGCGGAAGAAGCGTTCACACTCCATTGCACCCGACATGGCGGCTTGATTACCGGGCTTCTTTTTCAGTCGCTTCAGGGCGTCCCGGTAATCCTTCACTGCCTGCAGCACGATGGCATTGGCGAGATTTTCATAAGGATCGGTCATCACACCACCTCAAGGTCAGCCTTGACCGCGTCAATCAGTGCGGTCTGCGTCATTTCTTTCTTGGATAGCGCCTTTACGATCCTTTCGTCGATAGTGCCCTTGGTAATGATGTGCTGAATCACCACAGTGCCGGATTCTTGACCTTGCCGCCAGAGACGGGCGTTTGTCTGCTGATATAATTCCAGAGACCATGTGAGACCGAACCACACAAGGGTGGAGCCTCCGGCCTGAAGGTTCAAACCGTGACCGGCAGAGGCAGGATGGATGACTGCTACAGGAATCTTTCCCGCATTCCAGTCAGCAATATCGCGGCTGGTCTTGATCTCCCGGACATTGAAGCGGTTCTTGATGCGGGAGAGATCGTGCCGGAACCAGTAGGCCACAAGAAGCGGTTTTTCGTTGGCGGCCTCGATAATATCCTCCAAAGCGTCCAGCTTTCTATCGTGAAACTCGATGACCTCACCGGTATCGGCATATATGGCACCATTTGCGAGCTGTGAGAGCTTGCCTGTAAGCGATGCAGCATTGGCAGCAGTCACTTCACCATCAGGGAGCTGCAATATGAGCTCCTGTTTCAAATCTTCATAACGGCTGCGCTCAGTGTCGGAAAGCTGCACTTCGTATTCCGTTGAAACCAGCTCCGGCATCTTCAGATGGTCGGTAGATTTCATGGAAATCGTGATATCCGAGATCCTCCGATAGATGGCATCCTCCGCATAGGGCAGCGGCTTATAGGAGTAGATGATCTCGCCATTTCTCTTGTCCGGCATGAAGTAATTTGTCCGGTACTGCGTGATAAAGCGTCCGAGGCGCTCGCCCATATCCAGCACTTTAAACTCTGCCCACAGATCCATGAGACCGTTGGAGGAAGGAGTGCCTGTGAGCCCGATAATGCGATGGAGCTTCGGTCTAACCTTCATCAGAGACTTGAAGCGCTTGGATTTATGATTTTTGAAGGATGACAGCTCGTCGATAATCACCATATCGAAGTCAAAGGGAAAGCCGGACTCGTCAATGAGCCACTGAAGGTTCTCACGGTTGATGATCGTGATATCCGCTTGCTGCATGAGGGCGGCTTTTCGCTCCTTCGGTGTCCCGACTGCGACCGCATAGGTAAGACCTATTAGGTGCTCCCATTTCTGGATTTCCGCTGGCCACGTATCGCGGGCGACTCTTAAGGGAGCTACCACTAAAACGCGATGCACTTCGAAGCTGTCAAACAACAGGTCATATACTGCCGTCAGACTGATGATCGTCTTGCCAAGTCCCATATCTAAAAGGACTGCGACCACAGGGTGCTTTTCAATATAGCGGATGGCATAGTCCTGATAATCATGTGGATTGAAGTTCATCGATCATCCCTCCAATCTGCTCCGGATCGTCAATGACATATACTCGGTAGCCAAGCTCCCGCAGCAGCCTGTGGCGCGAGAGCTGGAGAGGGCGTGGCTTTTTGCCGGGTGCCTTCAGCTCCGCGAAACCGATATGGCCGTCAGGGAGTAAGATCAGGCGGTCGGGCATTCCTGCGAAAGAGGGACACACCAGCTTAAGTGCAATGCCGCCGTTCTTTTTCACCGCCATAGTTAACTTGTTTTCTATCTGTTTTTCTATCATTGCAAACCTCCGTCAGGCGTTAATTTCAGGGGATGTGCAAGGTGTATCAATGGTATTTACCAAACTTTTTCTTAGAGCTATTTTTTTAGGCCTAAGAGAGTTTTTATATAAGACCTTGATACACCTTGTCATAAGCCCGGATTACTGCAGAAAATCTTCCTCTGCGCCGCTGTCCTCATGAATCTTTAAGCCCTTGAAATAGCGCTTCCGATTCAGTGTCAGCCGTTCGAATCCGGCTTTCTCCAGCGCAAAGTAAAAATCTGCCGTGCTGCGCACATACTCATTGCTGTCCAGAGAGTAGTTGCGGTATGCCTGATAGAGCGCCGAGGAGCTTTCCTTAAAGGACTCATCCACATCGCACTTCTCGTCCAGAAAATGTCCGAACCAGTCGTTCTGGCTGCGATATTCATCGATGGCCTTTGTCACGCAGTCTGGTACCGGAATCTGGTAGTCCAGCGCGATGACCTTTTTAGCTCCTTCGATGATCCATGCCAGTATGCTTTCACCGGCATTTTCATATAGGTACTCACCGTAATTTTTGATGTCGGCCTTGCCTTCGATCTTGGCATTGAACGGAATCACGATAAGCCTGCGCCAGATACCGTCATCGGAGGCGGAGACGCGAGGCAGGTGGTTCGTATACAGCACCAGCGTGTGGCAGGGCTTGAAGGAAAACGGGTCTTTATACTTTTTCTCCGCAAATACATCATCCGTAGAGCAGAGCTGCTTGACGGTGGAGTCGTTGAGCCTTGCGCCTTCCTGCATTTCCGCAGCAATCAGCAGGCGTTTGCCTTTGACCTCAGCCATTTCCGGCTTGATGTTCCTGCGGCAGCCGACGGTCAGGGTATCTGCGGATATATTTCCGCTGTAGAGTCCCAGCACGCGGGAGATGGCATTCCAGAAGGTGGATTTGCCGTTGCGTCCGTCGCCGTATGCGATGATGAGCGCCTCCACAAAAACTTTCCCGATAGCAGCAAGGCCGCAGATCATCTGTACATAGTCGATAAGCTGCTGATCCTTCTGAAAAATTAGATCCAGATTATCCTGCCAGAGCTGCGCTCCTTTACTGCCGGGTGATCAAGGCTTACTCCAAGATCACGGAGATATCGGGATAAGCACACCCGTTCAAAATTTGCGTTGAAAGCCCATTTGATGACAGTATCATCGGTAAGGGCATCTATAATTTCCTGCGGCAGACGTTCTCCCTGCGCAAGGTCGATGACCGTCACCTCGGAGCCGTCGGCGCTGTAGCCGAACAGTAGTATCTCAAAATCCGGTGACTCGGCATATTTATATACGCCGCACTTGGATAGGTTCACGTCGCTGTAGGTTTCGATATCAATACTGAGTGTTTGCATAGATTTTCACCTCAATTCAAACAAGCGGCTTAAGATCACTCCTAAGCCGCCTGCCGGTACTGGATTATTTCAGGGATTCCATACGCTTGATATGGTATTCGTCGTCCTGCGCGGTCTTTTTCTCCTCACGTTTCTCACGCTTGAAGTCGTTGATCACCGTCTGGATGGCGACCACTGCCCAAGACAGCACTACGATGCAGAAGCATCCGATCAGGATGTTGCAGAGAAGGGATGAAATCATAACTGTGCTTTCCATAGTTTTGCGCTCCTTTCCTTAGTTGAGAAAATCTTCATCGTCGTCAGTAGCAAAGTCAGACTCAGCGCTTGCCTTGCCGCCGAGAGGCTCACCGTCGCGGATCTTCTGCAGGTTGTTGAGCCTGCAGGCGATTCCCTTATTGCCGGAAGAGTTGAAAGCATAAAACGTAATGCTGGCTCTGCCGTACACGCCGCTGTACACTTCAGAGCGGGTGAGAATCGGATTCAGGTCTGCGTCCACAATGCCGGGTGCAGAGGTTGCATTGGCGTTGACGAAGTAAGCATTCTTGTAGGCCTCGTCGTCCGGACGTTCTGCATCGCCATCGCACAGAGGTGTCTTCAAAACAGAGAGCGCCGGAACGGACTTGCCGTTGCCCTTGAGCTTGGCCTCGCCCTCCTTGTAGGCAGCCTCGATAGCAGCCTGAATCTTGGCGATGGTCTTGGTGTCGGACTTTGGAATGATGAGGCTCACGCTGTATTTGGGAGTGCCGCCGTTGATAGACTTTGGCTCCCAGACGTTCGCATAGCTCCAGCGAGTGTCAACACCGGTGATAACCTTCATGGGATTGCTGATTTTTACATTTTTACTCATTGTCGTTTTCCTCCATAAAATCATTTTTTGCTGTATTCATGGCCGGGCGCTTGTCGCTATCTGGCACAAGTGTGGGTTTGCCCTGCGGCTTTTCGATGTAAGCCGTCAGGAGTTCATCAAAGCGGGATTTGCCGAGGAGCTTCTGCATTGCGGTGATGCCGAGCAGCTTTTTCTCATACGGGTCAAAGCCTGCTTTCTCGACCGCGTCAATGACGGCGGCCTCATTGCTGTATCTGCGGTTGCTGCGTCCTTCGACGATCTTGAAACCTGTCCATTCCTTACCGGAGAGAGCCTGCTGCAGAGCGTATTCCTTAATATCGGAAGCCCAGCTAACCAGTTCATCTACCTTGCTGAGAATGACCTCGATCTCGGTATCCGTAAGCAGTGGTGGGAGCTTGAAATCATGCTGCGCGAGCTTCAGATTTGCCTCGGCTCTGGCGCGGCACTCGTTCTTAGCCTTGCAGAAGCCGCACCATTCACCGCACAGGAAGTTCCCGTCACCGGCAAAAGCCAGATCTGCGGTAGGCTTTAAGACTTCATCCGCCCTGCGATACAGGTCGTCCTTGCTGATTTTGTAGGTGCTGACGTTCTGGCGTCTCGGTTGGTAAATGGTCATGGAAACCTGATCGATGTCGTAAATGTCATCGAAAAGCTCCAAAGCGCCGAGGGCATAACACTGCATCTGCGGATTCTCCTCTGCGGAGACTAAGACGCCTAAGCCGTGCTTGTAGTCGATCACCCGGAGTGTACCGTCTGCAATGATGATGCAGTCGGCGGTTCCGAAGCCCTGTTCTACCCAGCGGGAGAAGTCCACACGCTGCTCGATAAGGACTACCGGGTCAGCACAGGTTTCCTTGGTGGCTTCGACCTGCTCCAGCACGTATTCGGCATAGCCACTGGTGCAGTCCTCCATTTCCTCGGAATACCGCTTGAGGCTGTCGGTCGGATCGTCGGCAGGCATACCGAGTGCGGTCTTGAGTTTGTACTCGCCAAGCGCATGTGCATCGGTGCCTTCTGCAGCGTAGTCTGATCCTTTGTCCTCATAGGTTTCGCAGAGCCTCGCCGACGGCGGGCAGTGCAGCCACCTGTCGGAGCTGGATGCGGACAGGATTGCATGTGTTTTAGCTGCCATTGCCGATCACCTCCGCGTCCTTCATCAGGGCTTCGTAGTTTGCCGGATCGATCTCCGAGAGCTTTGCAGCACCGTACTTCTGGAGCAGGGAGCGTACTTCTGCGGTATGACCGGCGCGGGACTTCTCAGCAAGGACGGCTCTTACGTCCTCCAGCTTGAGTTCAGGCTTCGTTTCCTTCTTGGTGGGAGTCTCCGTGACCTGCGCTTTGTTGTCATCACCGGAAAACTGCTGGTAGAGCCAGTCGGCTGCGGCATTAATAGAAGCAGCAGCGGTGCGGAGCTCTTCGATGGTCTGTGCCATTTCTGCCATCTTTGACATTTTCTTTTCCTCCTTCCTCGGATTGGCTTGCGGCAAGGAGTGAGAGGTTCCTTGTCAGTCTGGCGGATACGTGACTGATGGAATGCAGGAGCTTGATCTACTCGTTCACGTTGCCGCCGGTGTCTGCGTAACTGCGAATCATCTGTTGTTCACCTCGCTTTCTGAAGGCTGTGTTCTCTTGCCTTCACCTTCCACTGGAGATGAACTGCCGATTTGAGCGGAGGATTTTATAAAAATTTCCGACCGCCATCCGAAAGTGGGACAGTGGCCGGAAAGGGTGTGGTTCGTGGTCTTGGTATTACTTATCGCCGGTAATCCTGCGCAGGTCGGTGCGATACTTCTTCATCTGATCCGCGAAGGTCTTCTGCGGGCGACCGAGTTCTCTTGCAATAGCACGGTCGGAGATGCCCTCCGGGTGATCCTTCCAAAGCTGAATGATGGTATCAGCCTCTGGGTCGAGCTCGCGCAGTCTGGCAAAGAGCTGCTCCAGCAGCATGCGGTCGGCGACGACTTCCTCCATCGGCTTGCTGCGGTCGGGAATATAGTCACCGAGGGTGCCGTTGCCATCAGGGAGAGGCTGATCCAGAGAAGTAATGTCACCTGCTGCATGGTATTCGCAGCCGATGCAGTCGCCGTCACATTTCCAGATGAAGCGGTAAGGACACATGCACCTGCCGTGATCCTGTTCCTTGTGACGAATACGGTCGGCTTCCTTATAGAAGGAGTCGTGTTGTTCCTTAGTGACCGGCACCTTTTCGCTGGTGCTTCGAACGTAGATAAAATAGGTCTTCTGATTGTCATTGTTTTGCATAATGAAAGCCCTCCTTCGGCTTTTGCCGAAATGGAGAGCTCCAGACATGCAAAACCAGACCACAGGTGTGAGGGCATACCGAAGGATTACTCCATTTCGGCTGCACCTCACTTCCGGTGATCGGTACAGTATTTGATTGTCATCGGTAGTCACGTGGAACCGGAAACACCCTGCGCAGATGGCTCCCACGTGCTAAAGCAAGTATGCCATTTTTAGGGATCGGAACCTCAGACACAGGCATGTCCGTTTTTGCAGTGCTGATAGGCAGAAACAAGAAGGCCAAGATGAGCTTTATATTGAAAAATGGGCAAAAAAAGACCGGACATTGTTGTGTCCGGCAGGGAATCTTGAGAACGCACAAATAAAAAATAATATCAACAAATAACAGAAAACTATTGAAAAAATCACATTTATGGTGTATACTAAAATAATTGAGCTGTATTCAGATTCAAATCACGAGGTGAGAGCATGGAAGAAATCATGAATGACAAATGGATAAGCATAGATGAAGCTGCGGAATATTTAGGAATCAAAACAGTTACTCTTCGCAGCTGGATCAGAAATGGTAAAGAAGGTTTGCCTGCTCAAAAAATCGGAAAACAGTGGAAGTTTAAAATTTCCGAACTCGATGAATGGGTTAAGAACGGTAAAAGCGCTGACTGATTCAGAGGGGAAAATCGAAGAAAATCATTAGACAAGGAGCAGACAAAGATGGCTGTCAAGAAAACGCAATTATATGCATCGCTGTGGGCGAGCTGTGACAAACTTCGCGGAGGCATGGATTCTTCAGAGTATAAGGACTATATCCTGACACTTTTGTTCATGAAGTATGTCACCGATAAATTTAAGAATAAAGGAGCCTATGAAGACATTAAGGTCTTTGATAAGGCACATGATAAAGATCCCGATCCGGAGAAACGGACGGGCTGCTCCTTTGATGACTTTATTGCTCTGAAGGGAAAGAAAAACATCGGCGAAGGTATGGATAAAATCATAGCACGCCTTGCTGACGAGAATACTGACCTGAAGGGTGTTATTGATATTGCTCATTTTAATGATGAGAAGAAGCTGGGGAGCGGTAAGGAAATGGTTGATAAATTGACCGATCTCATATCCATCTTCCAGCGCCCGGAACTCGACTTCTCCCGGAATAAGGCTGAAGGTGATGACATCATCGGAGACGCCTACGAATATTTGATGCGCAAATTCGCTACAGAAAGTGGAAAGAGCAAGGGACAATTCTATACACCTGCAGAGGTTTCCAGAATCCTCGCCAATGTAGTGGGAATCAGCCGTTGCACGGACACCAGCGCCACGGTATGCGATCCGGCATGTGGAAGTGGCAGCCTATTAATTCGAGCCATTGATGCAGCTCCTATCCCGATCATGGGATATGGTCAAGAAAAGGAAAGCACGACAGCTGGTCTGGCGAAGATGAATGCCGTCCTGCATCGTAAGGCCGAGATTACCATCAAGAGCGGTAACACATTCTCAAATCCGCAGTATCTTGATAAATCCTCCATACTTGAACGTTTCGATTACATAGTGGCAAATCCGCCCTTCTCTATGAAGAATTGGCGCGATGGTATTGCCGGTAAAGAATATGGTCGCTTCGAGGGCTATGGGGACACGCCACCGGAAAAGAACGGCGACTATGCTTGGCTCATGCATATCCTTAAAGCATTGAAGTCAAATGGCAAGGCTGCGGTTATTCTCCCTCATGGCGTTCTGTTCCGTGGAAATGCCGAAGCGACTATTAGAGAAGCAATTATAAAGAAGCACTGGATCAAGGGCATTATCAGCCTTCCGGCAAATTTGTTTTACGGCACCGGCATAGCCGCCTGCGTACTCGTGATTGATAAAGAAGGCGCTGCAAACCGACAGGGCATCTTTATGATTGATGCCAGCCGTGGGTACGTTAAGGACGGTAACAAGAATCGTTTGCGTGAACGTGATATCTATAGAATCATTACGACATTTAATGAGCAGATAACTACAGATCCAAAGTTTGCACGTTTCGTACCAAACGACGAAATTGAAAAGAAAAACAGGTATAACCTGAACATCACTCGCTATATTGACTCCACAGATCCGGAGGATATTCAGGATATCTATGCGCATATTCATGGCGGTATTCCGGCGTTTGATATTGACAGTTTGTCTAAGTATTGGGATGTGTTCCCTTCGCTGAAGGCTGAGTTGCTGACGGCGATTAGCGAAAAGTATTACAGCTTGAATGTGGAGCATGAAAATATCCGTCAGACGATATATAAAAACGCCGAGTTCTCAGAATACGGTGAGAAACTCGATGAGGCTTTTGCAGCATGGAAGGCCAAGGAATATCCCACTTTATCTTCCCTTGATGAAGATGTATCCGCGAGAGAGTTAATCGTTAGCCTTGCGGAGGATATCCTTGCTGAATTTGAACACCTGACGCTGATTGATAAATACGACGTGTATCAAGTGCTGCTGGCTTATTGGAATGAGGTCATGAACGATGACGTGTCGCTTATCATAAGTGAACCGGATGGTTACGCCAATGCTAGAGCGACCGACAACATTGAAGAAGAAATCACACAGGGTAAAAACAAGGGTGAAATGAAGATCGCTGGCTGGGAAGGAAGATTGATTCCAAAGGCCATCGTGATAGATGCCTTCTTCCGCGAGGAGAAGAATGCCATAGAGGAAGCCGAGAACGTTGTCGCAGAAACGGAATCCCAGCTTTCTGATCTGATTGAGAGCGCCGATGAGGAATCTGCTCTTGCCGATGTGGCTGAGAACGGAAAAGTCAAGGCTAAGGACTTAGAAGCCAAGATTGAGGAACTCACTCAGCATGTAGAGACGGAGGAAACCATAGAGCTGGAGCTCCTGATGGATCAACTTCCTATGCAGAAAAAGCGTCTTAAGGCATATCTGGTGGGACACCCGCTTTGCGAAAGCGCTGTAACAGAAAAAGGAACTGTTACAAAATCTTCTATCATGCTGCGCCTATTTATTATTCGTACAGTAGAGAGCGTGCCGGAAAGCTTGCAGGATGATGTAAATCAACTCAGACAGGCTTTAGATCTTTGTGGCAAAGTGTCCGACTATAACAAGGTTGTAAAGGATCTGAACAAGGCGCTTGATGAGAAGTGCAGGGCAAGGTATGACAGCCTGACAGATGAAGAGATTCTGGATCTGCTGGTGAACAAGAAGTGGTTTGACAGCATCTTCTCAGGCATAGCTGATCTATACGCGGCGATATCCCATCGCTTGACAAATAGGATTATCGAGCTTGCTGAGCGTTATGAAAATACGCTTCCGGAACTTAATAAAGATACAACTGAGTATGAGGCCAAGGTGAAGTCTCATCTGGAAAGGATGGGATTTAAATGGTAAGCAAATATAAAGGAACAGAAATAGGATCTATTCCAGAGGAATGGGATGTGACCTCACTATCAGACGCTTTTCAAAACCTTGAAGCTGGAGTAAGTGTAAATTCAGATGAAAGGCAAAATGCGGATTTCTTTGTTTTGAAGACATCTGCAATTTTTGATGGTCTTATCAACATAGATGAGGCTAAGCCTGTAGTCAAAAAGGAGTATGCGCGTCTTAAATGTCCGGTAAAAAGAGGAAGCATCATCATAAGCAGGATGAACACTCCACAATTAGTAGGTGCGTGCGGGTATGTAGCTGAAGACGCCAAGGGTTATTTTTTGCCAGACAGGTTATGGCAAGTGGTAAATAGCAAGCCGGAGAAGTATGACTTTCGCTGGCTAAATTACTTATTGAATCAGTATAGGTATAAAAATGCTATACATGCTGTTGCTACAGGTACAAGTAACAGTATGAAAAACATATCGAAGGAGCGTTTGCTGGAAATCCGTATTCCAAGACCGTCCATCGAAGAACAGAAGTTTATTGTCGAAGCAATAAGTGATATCGAGGCACTCATTTATGACCTTGAAAAACTCATAAAGAAAAAACGGAACATTTTTACTGGGGCAATGCAAAGTTTGCTCTCTGAAAAAATACGCATATCAGATTCCTTATGGGAGAAATATGTGATTGGGGATATAGGAGACTTCTATAGTGGACTAACTAGAAAGTCGAAAGATGATTTCGGCAAAGGGAATGCAAGATATATTACATTTCTCAACGTCTTAGACAATACGGTCATAGATATATCGAAACTTGAATCTGTGCAAGTAAATGAGGATGAGTATCAGAATGAGGTGTTAAAGGGTGATTTGTTTTTTAATACCTCGTCAGAAACGCCGGAAGAAGTTGGAATGTGCGCCGTATTGATGGACTCTATAAGAAATACTTATCTAAACAGCTTCTGCTTCGGTTTTCGATTAAAAACGAAGAAAGTACATGCGTTGTTTTTCTCTTACTATTTTAACAGTCAAGAAGGAAGAAAAATTATGCGGGTATTGGCTCAAGGAGCTACGAGATTTAACCTTTCCAAGGATTATTTTAGCCAAACAGAAATCGAGCTGCCTCCGTATGAGGATCAGGTTGAAATAGCTCAAACATTGGCAGATATGGAAGGCGACATACTATCCTTAGAAAAGAAATGCTTGAAATATAAAGCTATGAAACAAGGTATGATGGAAGAATTGCTGACCGGCAAGGTCAGATTGATATAAGGAGGTGCCTGTCGGATGAGTATTGGAGATGCCGAAATCAAAACACAGGAAAGAGTGATCCGCTTCTTTAAAGATCCTGAGATCTTGGGCTATCAGTATATCGGTAACCTGTCGGATTATCAGAATAAGAACATCAAGGAAGATCGTCTGCGCCAGTATCTTCGACTGAAGGGCTATGCAGACAAACTGATTGATGCTGCTGTTATGCAGCTTCAACAGGAAGCGGGAAATCTTTCACGCGGGTTATATGACGCAAATAAAACCGTATACTCTCGCTTAAAGTACGGTATTCCGGTTAGCGAAAGTCCTGAAAAGCCTCCGGTGACTGTTCAGCTTATTGATGAAGAGAATCCGTTGAACAATGACTTTGCTATCGCCGAGGAAGTGACGGTCGTTGAACAGTCCGAGAAGAGACCGGATCTTGTTGTTTATCTGAACGGTATTGCTGTTGCTGTTATTGAGTTGAAGCGAAGTAGCATCTCAGTCTCTGAGGGTATCCGCCAGAATCTGACGAATCAAAAAAATTCATTCATACAGGGCTTCTTTTCCACGATGCAATTTTGCATGGCGGGAAACGAATCAGAAGGCCTGCGCTACGGCACGCTTCTGACTGGAGAAAAGTTCTATATGGAGTGGAAGGATGACGGCTTCAAAGAACATGAGGAGGAGCGTGATCCCGTAGATATTCGTATCAGTGAAACCTGCGAAGGCATCGAGAATAAACTCCTGAAGCAGATATATGCCATGTTCGATAAGGAACGTTTTATCGACCTTATCATGAATTTCGTTGTTTTTGATAAAGGCATCAAAAAGGTGTGCCGCTACAATCAGTATTTTGGCATCAAGCGCACTCAGCAGAGGCTTAATAATCTGAGGACGGAGCTTCACAATCCGAACAGAGATCCGGATAAACCGATGGGCGGTATTCTTTGGCATACGCAGGGTTCCGGCAAAACGCTGACAATGGTATGGCTTGCAAAGTGGATTCTGACACATTGGGCGGAGCTTAATGCTCGTGTCCTTATCGTAACAGACCGAGATGAGCTTGATGAGCAAATAGAAAAAACATTCACTGGCGTGGATGAGAATATCGCTCGTACCAAGAGCGGTAAGGATTTGCTGAATCGTTTGAATGTATATGATGATTCGCTGATCTGCTCCCTCGTGCATAAGTTTGGCCGTCGTGGCGGAGAAGCGACAGAAAATGACTACGATAAGTATATTGAAGAGCTGAAAGCCTCCCTCCCTACCGATTTCAAGGCAAAGGGAAATCTTGTAGTATTTGTTGACGAATGCCACAGAACGCAGTCCGGTAAGCTCCATACGGCGATGAAGACTATCATGCCGAATGCTGTATTTATTGGCTTTACGGGTACTCCGTTGCTGAAAAAGGATAAAAAAATTAGTATTGAAGTTTTCGGTACATACATCCATGCTTACAAATATAACGAAGGCGTTGCTGATGGCGTCGTGCTGGATTTGCGATATGAATACCGTGATGTTCCACAAGATTTGTCGTCACAGGATCGAGTTGACCAGTGGTTTGATGTAAAGACCAGAGGCCTCTCTTCTCGCGCTAAGGCAAAGCTCAAAGAGAAGTGGGGCACGATGCAGAAGGTATATAGCTCCCGCTCTCGTCTTGAAAAGGTGGCGTGGGACATCATTCAGGACTTTAATATGAAGCCGCGTCTGATGGATGGAAACGGTAATGCGATTCTTGTAGCTGATGGTATTCCTACGGCTTGTAAGTATTACGAAATCTTCCAACAGATGGGCTTTAAAAAGTGCGCCATCATATCTTCCTATACACCGAACAAGGGCGAACTGCGCACTGATACCGTCAGCGATGAGGATGATACTGAAACCTTCCTCAAATACGAGACGTATTTGAAGATGCTGGGGCTTGATCCTTCTGACCTTCCGAATACAGGCTCGGTTCAGGCCAAGGTGGAGGAATTTGAAAAAGAAGCAAAGCGGAAGTTTGTAGAGGAGCCTGCAAATATGAAGCTCCTTATTGTCGTGGACAAGCTGCTCACCGGATTTGATGCGCCTCCTTGTACCTACCTTTACATCGACAAGAGGATGCAGGATCATGGCCTGTTTCAGGCGATTTGTCGCGTCAACCGTCTCGATGATGATAGTAAGGACTTCGGCTATATCGTGGATTACAAGCAGCTGTTTGGACAGCTCCAGACTGCAATGAAAGATTATACTTCCGGCGCTTTTGAAGGATATGATCCGGAGGATGTAAAAGGACTTGTTAAGGATCGCCATGATGCTACGGTATCCTATTTTGAGGAAGTGTATGATGCCGTCGAAGAGCTCTGCGAAGGCGTCGAGGAACCTCGTGGGGAGATCCAGTACATCCATTATTTCTGTGGTGTTTCCGGTCAGTCGGAGGAGAGCGACGAGATTTATGCACGCCTGAGAGAAAAACTCTATCGTCTGGTGAGCAGTCTTGTCAGAGCTTTCGCGGAAGCAAAGCCATATCTGGTTGATGATATCTCATCTGGCAAACTGAATGAATATGACAAGAAGGTCACTTTCTACATTGAGTTGAAGAAAACCATCGGTACGGCCAGTGGTGATTTCCTCGATTTGAAGGCCTATGAGCCTGATATGAGAAAGATGATCGATAACTATATCACGGCAGCGGATGCTGAGAAGATTGGCGATTTTGATGATCTTACCCTATTGGATTTCGTAGCAAAACAGGGTGAAACGCTTACCGGTGAAGGTGATAGCGGCCACAAGGAAGGTGCAGCAGAGGCCATCGAGAATAACATCCGTAAGAAGGTTATCGAAAAGGTTACCGTCAATCCACGCTATTACGCAAAGATGTCAGAAATCCTTGATAAGCTCATCGAAGAGCGTAAGCAGGGAGTTCTTGACTACGCTGAGATGCTTGAGAAATATATAAAGCTGGCTAAGGATGTTGATTGCCCGGAGGATAACGATAAATATCCGGAAAGCATCCGTAAGAGCAAAGCGCTCATGGCCATTTATGACAACACCGGCGAGGACGAGAAACTTGCTCTTCGCATTCACAAGGCCGTGAAAAAGCAGGCACTGTCTGGTTTCAGGGATAATCAGGTGGTTGTCAGAAGAATAAAAAAGGCTCTCTTTGAGATTCTGGGTGATGACTCCGAGGTGGAACGCATCTATAAGATCATTGAGAAGCAGGAGGAGTATTAATGCGCATTGTCATTTCCGGGATTCCGATTGATGTGCAAAAAAAGAATATAAAGAATATGCACCTTCAGGTGAAGCCGCCGGATGGACATGTGGTAATTTCTGCGCCTTTATCCGTGGACGATAAAGCTATAGAGGCTTATGCCAGAACTCAGCTGGGCTTTATCAAGAGGGCTATTGCGCAGTTTCAGGAACAGCCAAGGGCATCGAAGCGGCAGTATGTTTCCGGTGAGACGATGTATATCTGGGGAAAGCAGTACTTCCTTGTCTTTAAGCCGGACAATCAGAAGAACAGCTTCGAGATTCAGAACCAGAATATTGTCCTTTCCATGAGTGCCAAAAGCACGGTAAAGCAGCGGGATGCCTATGTCAAAGAGGAATATCGAAAGATTCTGAAAGAAGAAATAGAAAAGCGCCTGCCCAAGTGGGAAGCACAGACAGGCCTTAAATGCGATTCTTGGCAAACAAAATATATGGTCACAAAATGGGGTGCCTGCAGCACGGATAAAAAGAAACTATGGTTTAATCTGCAGCTCGCTCAGAAGCCATATGCTTGCCTCGACTATATTATTTTGCATGAACTGACGCATTTGCTTACAAGAAAACATGACGCCACATTCATCGCGCACATGGACAGGTATATGCCAAACTGGCGGGAGGTTCGTAAAGAACTCAACGACAGCAGACTGGACTACTATGAGGCGCAGGATGAAAGCCCACTGCAGAAACTGATCGACCAATCCCGTTATGATGACATCCGGGATGCAGCCATAGCTTATATTCAAGAGGAGCATTCTGGTGACGCGAAAAGACTGTCGGTCATTGATATGGAAATCGAGAATGTTATCCATATTGAGCAGCTTGAGGATGGTGTGATTGCTTTCGATGTAATTGCATCATGCGATGTCGAGATGCCGTCCGCATCTCGCAAGGGATATTTTAATGAGCGCTGGCTGAAGATTCATTGTCAGGTTACTCTTGGCATCGATATGAGTGGGTTCCGAATCATGTCTGTTGATAATTGTGAGCCGCAAGAGGAATCTGATAATGACCGTCTGTCCGGAGAGCTTGTACCTATTATTTCCCGCGAACAGTTTGAAGACGAGGCGGAGAAGTTTCTAACAAGGTATTGTCCTGAAGCGTTGGAAAAACCTATGAGGGTTCCAATCGAGACAATAGCCAGCGATATGAAACTACAGGTTATCGAAGATATCCCTTTGTCAGATGATCTTACTTACTTTGGAACTATCATATTTGATAACGGGAATGTTCTCGATAAGCACCGGAAGATTACAATTCGCAATGCCAAACGAGGAACTGTATATTTTGATCCGCGTGTTTCCTATGAGAGATCTGTAGGAACAAAGCGCACTACACTGGCACATGAGTGTTTTCATTGGCATCGTCATCAGCCATACCACGTGCTGATGAAAATGATAGGTGCCGATGATAATCTGGGAAAAGCAATTCAATGTCAAATAGCCGCTAATTCCATGGATTCAGATAAATGGAAGGCTGTAGACTGGATGGAGTGGCAAGCCAATGGCGTCGCTCCGAGAATCTTGATGCCTGCGAAACCGATACGCTTGAAGGCAGATCAGCTCCTTGCAGTTTATGGCGGGGCTGATGATGCGAGCATTGCAGCCTACGAGAATGTCATTGATGAACTTGCGGAACTGTTCGATGTGTCGAGACAGGCCGCCAAGGTTCGCCTGATGGATCTGGGATATTCCAAAGCCGAGGGCGCATATCCATTTGTGGATGGTCAGTATGTTCGCGGATATTCATTTGAAGCAGGTGCCTTGGATAAGAATCAGACGTTCACTATTCCCTATGCCGATTTGTTTAAGGCGTACTGCTTTGATCGTGAGTTTAAGAAGCTGATTGACAGCGGACAGTTTATTTTTGCAGATCGTCATCTCGTTCTCAATAACAAGAAATACATAGCGAGAGATCAGTCTGGGAATGCTACGCTGTCAGAATATGCTCTCTCGCACATGGATGAGTGCTGCGTCGTCTTCTCGAAGGGGTATAGCTATCAATCGAAATATCAAGGGGCAAGGTATTACACGCAGTTTATGCGGAATGCCGCACCGGTTGAAAATCAGGTTGAATATTCCTTTGAACTTAATGCGCACAACAAGACACTTCTTGAGCAAATCAAGAACGCAAAGCGCCGGTCAGAGGCCATGCGTAGATATCCCGGTTCCTTTGCTGAGACGCTGGTAGCGCTGCAGAAGGAAAGGAAGCTCTCAAATAAGCAGCTGGCTGACCGCTCTCTTGTGGGAGAAAAAACCATTCAGCGTTTGAGAAACGATGAAGAGTACCCGACTTCAGTTCAGACAGTTCTTGCCTTATGCGTAGGTCTGAAGCTGCCTTTGCCAGAGGCTGAGATGTTTCTCGGTAAAACAGACTTTAAATTAAATTCAATGAAGGGCGAGGGATACGTTTATCAATGCGTATTAGGAGCCTGTGCTGAGAATTCGATTTATGAAATAAATGAAATGCTCAAAGAAAACGGAATTCCTCCTCTGGGGAGCGATCCCGATCTTCAGTGAGTCAAGGAGGAGGACTAACCATGGCAGTGCCAAAATACGATGAATTAATGAAGCCTTTACTGGTAGCAGTAAAAGACGGTGAGGTCTATAAAATTAAGGACGTTACTGCCGTGTTAGCTCAACAGCTAAATTTATCAGCAGAAGACCTCGCAGAAATGCTTCCGAGCGGTAGGCAAACCGTGTTTAAAAACAGGGTCGGATGGGCGAAGACTTATCTGAAAAAAGCTGGACTACTTGATAGTCCTGCCCGCGCCACTATTGTCATTACGGAAGCTGGAAAGAAAGTAGTTGCAGAAAATCCAGAGAAAATAGACTCCAAATATCTGGAACAGTTTCCTTCGTTTGTAGATTTTGCATCCGCCTCTGATCCTGTAAATGGAGATGATACGGTGTCTACGATTTCAAAGCCGACGAATCTTACACCCGATGACCAACTTGAAGACGCATATAAGCAGATCAATGCAAGCCTTGCATCTGATTTGTTGAGTGAGGTTCTGAAAATCTCGCCATACACCTTTGAAAAGCTCGTTGTTGATCTTCTTTCAAAGATGGGTTATGGAACTGTGGCTTACGGAAGTCATGCAACAGTCGCTTCCGGTGATGATGGAATTGATGGAGTCATCATGGAGGATAAGCTCGGATTCTCTTTGATTTATATGCAGGCTAAGGAATGGGCACCAGATAGAGTTGTTGGCCAGCCGGACATTCAGAGCTTTGTAGGTGCGATTGCCGGGAAGCACGGCGATGGACTTTTCGTTACGACAGCTAAGTTTTCACAGAAGGCTAAGGATTACGCAAATACTCATCACATTATTTTGATTGATGGTGAGAGACTTGCTAATCTGATGATTGAGTATAACTTCTGTGTGTCAACACGGAAAACGTTTGAAATTAAGGCAATTGATACGGATGCTTTGGCTGAATATCAGGATGAGTGATGTTCTCACATAGACAATAAATCGGAGGAATATTATGTACGAGAAAATAAAGAATGACATAGCACAAGAATATTATGTGAAGAACTATCCCAACGATGGGCAGCGGTTTGTTGCTTGGTACCTTCGTAATATCCATAACCTTGATACCTTTGAGGCTAAAGCCTGCATTACCGATGGAGCCGGAGACAAGCAGATTGATGCGGTTTATATCGATGATCAGTCTTCGACAATATACATTATTCAGGGAAAGTTTTACAAAGGCGACACTGTGGATGCAGAACCTCTTCGTGAGGTAACATCGTCGTGGATTCAAATTAAGAATCTTGCAAAGTTGCAGGAGGCGGCCAATGAAAAGCTGCAGGCAAAAATCAGTGAGATTGCTACAGCCTTAGAGGACGACTATGAGGTTTGTTTTGAACTGATTACCACATCCGGTTTGACAGATTCTGCTAAGTCTGATCTGGCTGCTTTTCAGGCTGAACTTGCGGAGAGCGAAACTCTGAGCGCGAATCTTGTGCTTGTTGACAATGAAACTCTTCAGGCTAGATATGACGAGGCATTGAATCGAAATCGTCCCTATATCAATTATGAATTTTCAATTGAACAAGGGAAATATATGGAGATGCAGATTGGCGCGACAAGAGCTGTTATCGCAGCTATTCCGCTGAAAGAGTGTATAAAGATTCCCGGCATCAAGGACGGGACACTTTTCTGGAAAAATGTACGCCAGTCTCTTGGTACCGGGAATAAGGTTAATAAGGGAATCGCTCGTACACTACGAAATAATCCGGAGGAGTTCTTTTTCCTTCACAATGGAATAACGGCAATTTGCTCGTCTATCAAAATTGTCAATGGAACCATGAGCGTAAAGGAATTGAACGTGGTTAATGGCTGCCAATCCCTGAGTACGATCTTTAATTGCAGTGAATCCGTCCGCAATGTCAGCGATGCTTATATAATGTTCCGCTTTTATGAGATTAGTAATGCAGAGCGTGCAGATGAAATCAGCACATGCACTAACTCCCAGAGTGCTGTAAAAGCTCGTGATTTGAGGAGCAATGACAAATATGTTCTGGCGATGAAGAAGGCATACGAACAGCATTTTACTGACGGATACTTCATTACAAAACGCGGAGAGAATGCTGATCCGGTTAAATACAACACAGCACATATTGTGGATCTGACATCACTCGGCAAACAGCTGATTGCGTGGCACTCTCAGAGGCCTACCATCTCCTACAGTGAGAGCAGAATATTCGACAAGTATTTCGAGCAGCTGTTCCATAGAGAGTATAGTCCAGAAAAGGTTCAGGCGCTTTCTGATCTCTACAAGGAGGTTTATAAGAACTGGGGTAATGATAATCCGCTTGGACTGAACGAGGTCTTGATAGCCCTTAAGGCTTACGCTCCGTATCACCATCTTTTCGCTGTTTCTGTTCTATTCTGCGAAATCAATAAGATGCAGGATCTTGTTCCGAATCCGGCAGTTGCAATGCAAAAGCTCAAGGACAACGACCTTCTTGATACGGTTATTGAACTCGCCGGTCAGTGTTTGAATATGGGTTTTGAAATTGCACTTGATGATGCAAGTCAGAACAACAAGGTGTTTAGCCCTCCAAACTGGACTAAGGCAAAAGCCTCCTTGCGTGATATCCGCACTGCCGTAAAGCAGTACCTGATGACCGTGAGAATGACACCCGGTGGGAAGGATATACTCGACAAGTTGAATACGGGTCTCAAAATGTCAAATGATGATTTTGAATCCCGCTGGAGTGCAGACTAAACCTATTAGGGTTTCCTTGCAAAATTTTTCGAGTAAGATTAATTCGCAAAAATTACAAGGCCTCTTATGAAACATCAAATAAAAAGGAAAGGTCGTGAATAAATGAGTAGAATACTATGCCCGGAATGCGGGACAAAAATATCGGATAAAGCTACGAAGTGCCCGCATTGTGGATTTCAAAGTGCCGATCCAAAGAGGCCAATCAGTGAGCAGGACAAATACGAGATGGTTCCGATCTTCGAATATGATATTGAAGAGTGGCAGCCGAATCGCGGAGAGCTAAGCATTATCTCATATGAAGATAATAGGAGTCTTATTCAGTATTTTGGTAAGTGGGAAAATATCAAGGTAAAGCTCCCTGCAATAGCAGAAGTGATAGGAGCTATGGCAGGCAAGGATCACATCATGGTTGCTAAGATGGATTCCTATGTGAAGGATCTAATAGATAAGGGAATCTATCGATTCACCATTGATAAGCAGGGAGAAATACTACCAACGATTCGTTACGCAGATGGATTTGTTAAACAGGTGAGACTTGAGGACATGGCTTTGACACCTAATCTCACACAGTCCTTAAACAACTTATCGACGCACGCGGTAATGGCTCAGATTCTTGATGAAATAGAATATGTCGGTGATGCAATAAGAGAAATCCACGTAGAGCTGCAGAATGATCGTCTTGCTATGGCAGAAGGAGCAAGGGATAAATTAATGCAGGCAAGGCTGATTCAGGATGCAAAGCTGAGAGAATCGGCTATGCTGGATGTTATACATAGTGCGACAGATGCAAAGCGAGTATTGATGCGGAACTTTTCTCAGAATATGTATCATATCACCGAACATTCCCAGAAGTCTGATTTTCAAATGATGCTTGATTTCAAAGGAGAAAAAGACGTCAGCAGGAAGGCAATTGACGCATTTCAGGCACTTGTTTACATTACCAACTCTGTGCAGACCGAGTGTGAAGGATACGCTATGTTGGGAGAATATGAACCGTGCAAGGAATGCTTAGAGGAGTTCAAATCCTTCATAGTGGAAAATAAACTTAATGAGCGAGACACATTATTGTTGCTCAATGAGAATTCTTCTCAGAAGCGGATCGAAGTAGTTGATCAGTTTACCGATATTGCAGCGAGGATTACAGCCTTTGATCCGAAGGCACAAATTGAGTATTCAGTACATAATCTGTTGACCGCAGAAACAGAACATACCGGAGGTGATTCTGATGAGCAATAATAAAGACCCAGAAATTCGTTACTGCAAGAAGTGCGGATGCGAACTTGTAAGCACGAATAAGCACAAGTTATGTGATAATTGCAGACGCGAAAGGAATGCAAATATTAGAAATGGCGTATTAGGTGCAGTGGGCACGGTTGGCAGTATCGCGCTATTTATTGTTACCAAGGGAAAGCATGGTGGTGGAGGAAATAAAGCCTGAGTGAGTTGATGCGATGGGATTTCAGACTTATTTCCTCAGAGCGAAGTCTTGAAGCGGTCGGCAAATCTGTGGATTTGCATATTATAGGTAGGAGCAAGGTCTTTGACCTGTTTCCGAGAACGTACAAGGGTAAAAATCGGTGTGTTTTAAGGGGAAAACACGCTTTGATAAATTCCCGCGAACGAACGCGAATTTGGCTACACACTCGACATCAAGATGAAGCAATCGAGCCATGTTGAAACTGTGATATTGATGACACGCAATAATACACAAAGGAGAGAATTAAATGTTTCGGAAAATGAGACGGTTCAAGCAGCAGCTTACCGATGAGGAATGCAAGGAGATACTGCGGTCGCAGCCGAGGGGTGTGCTCGCGCTTGCGGGCGACAACGGCTACCCCTACGCTGTGCCGATCGATTTCATATACGACGAAATCACAAACACGCTCGGCTTCCACAGCGCCGCAGAGGGACACAAAATCGACGCGGTACGCCGCTCGGACAAGGCGTCGTTCTGCGTGTACGACGAGGGATACAGAAACGATGGCGAGTGGGCGCTCAACATAAAAAGCGTCATAATATTCGGCAGAATAAAGCTCGTCACCGACACCGACCGCGCAATAGACATTTGCCGCCGCCTCGGTCACAAATTCACCGACGACGAGGAGTACATAGAAAACGAAATTAGGAAAAACTCCGCGCGTGTGCAGTGTCTGGAGCTCAAAATAGAACATATAACAGGCAAGCTGGTGAACGAATCATGAAATTTATGGGAACGCTTATCGCGGTGACCGACCTCGGCAAAAGCCGCAAATTCTACCGCGACATTCTCGGTCTTACGATAACGACCGACCACGAGCCGACCGTTACGTTTAACGGCTGCATCGTATTGCAGAAAATGGACTCGTGGATAGACAGTATACAAAGCAAGTACGTTATGTTCGACAACCGCGCGAGCGAAATGTATTTTGAAACGGAAAATTTCGACGATATAATACTGCGGCTTGACACGTTCGGCATAAAATACGTACACAAGCCCGTCATGCGCGGATGGGGACAGAGAATTGTGCGCTTCTACGACCCCGACCATCATATAATCGAGGTCGGAGAGGCGATTGAAACGGTGATGCGCCGGTTCGCGGACAAGGGCATGAACGCGGAGCAGATTGCAAAGCGCATGAAGCTGAACGTCGATTTTGTAAAAAAATGTCTGGGAGAAAGCAAAAAAGGAGATAATCATGCTGTTTGATTCACACGCGCACTACAATGACGAAAAATTTGACGATGACCGCGACGCGCTTCTCGCGTCAATGCCCGAAAACAACGTCGGACTTATAATGAACTCGTGCTCATCTCTTGACGAGGTGCCGCTGATTTTCGACATATGCGAAAAGTACCCGTTCGTGTACGCGTCGGTCGGAGTACACCCGCACGAGGTCGAAAACATGACCGAGGAAGATATAACAACGCTTAAAGAGTACTCGAAAAATCCGAAGGTCAAGGCGATAGGCGAAATCGGTCTCGACTACTACTACGATTTTTCGCCGCGCGACGTTCAGAAAAAATGGTTCGCGCGTCAGGTCGAGCTTGCAAAAGAACTCAGCATGCCCGTCATTATCCACGACCGCGACGCGCACAAGGACTGTATGGATATTCTGCGCGATTGCAATGTCAGCGAAACGGGCGGCGTGTTCCACTGCTACGCCGGAAGCGTCGAAATGGCGAGGGAAATACTCGATTGGGGCATGTACATCGCGTTCGGCGGCACGCTGACGTTCAAAAACTCGGTGCGACCGGTCGAGGTCGCAAGGTATGTGCCGCTCGACAGGATAGTCATAGAAACCGACAGCCCGTACCTCACGCCCGTACCGCACAGGGGCAGGCGCAACTCGTCGCTCTATATTCATTACGTAGCTGAAAAGCTCGCGGAAATACGCGGTATGAGCGTGGAGGAAATAGAAAATATAACATATGAAAACGCGAAACGCTGTTTTAAGATGGAGTAGGATATGTACGGATACGATATTTTTCATGAGGATTTAATGAACGGTCTTATAAATGCCGTCCGCGGCGGCGTGAACGCTCACGCGTACATTTTCGAGGGCGACAGTGGACTTAACGTGGAAAACGCGGCGCGTCTGTTCGCCGCGGCGCTGACGTGCGTTAATGCCGAAATAGCGCCATGCGGCTCGTGTCCGTCGTGCGTTGAGGCTAAGGCGGACACAAACCCCGATATAATTTTCTCGAAGCCCGACCGCGACCGAAAAACTATCGGCGCAAAAAATATGCGCGCGCTCGAAGCCGACGTGAGTACCAAACCGTTCGCGGCAAGGCGGAAGGTGTACGTTTTCACCGACGCGTCGATTATTACGGAGGAAGCGCAGAACGCATTTCTGAAAACGCTCGAGGAGCCGCCGGAGTACGCCGCGTTTATAATCGTGACCGAAAACGCCGATTTGCTGCTCGAAACAATACGTTCGCGCTGCGTTATCGTGCATTTTCCCGCCGTAAGCGAAAACGAGGTGCGGAAATACATCAGCGAAAAGTACCCGCAGGAAAGCGACAGGCTTGACTTTCTCGCCAAATACTGCGCCGGAATACCGAAAAGAGCCGACGATATTATTTCGGACGAGAGCTTTGAAACGCTCCGTAAAAGCGCGCTCGACCGCCTCCCCATGCTGCTTACGCGGCGCGGCGACGATATTTTTGAGCTGCAAAGCTATGTCGAGGAAAACAAGGACGACTTCGCGCGTATTTTAGGCTTCTGGATGTCGTTTCTGCGCGACGTGCTGCTTTTGCAGACGGACGCGGCAAGCGGTATTATAAACGTCGACAAACGCGACGCGCTGCGCCGTATATGCGCCGCATACGATCCGAAAAAAACAGTGTCTATGCTCGACGCGCTCGCGACGGCGCAGAAGATGTTCGCGCGTTACGTCAGCCCGAAAGCGGTCACATATTGGCTCGCGTTATAAATTTCGACACGAACCCCAAAATTTACTTTTTTTTCCTTTTTTGTTGACAAATTCCATTTTTGGTGGTATAATGTCAATACCGCGTTGGGAGGTAGTGTCATGAAATCGGTAGGAATTGTGCGAAAAGTAGACGAGCTGGGAAGGATCGTGCTGCCCGTAGAGCTTAGGCGGAAGTTTGGAATCGAGATTCGCGACGCGGTGGAGATATATACCGATGAAAACAGCATTATACTCCGCAAATACGAGCCGGCCTGCATATTCTGCGGCGACGCGAAAGAAGTATTCCAGTTCAGCGGCAAAAACATCTGCCCGAGCTGCGCGAAAGCAATCGTAGGATATATTAACGAATAACTGTATATTACAGAAAAAAGATAGGCAAAGCCTATCTTTTTTATTTACATATTCCTTTCATAAAGCAGTATAAGTCCCTTTATGAGCAGCTCGTCGTCAAGTATGATTTTGTTCCGGCACAGCGGCACTATCCTGCCGGCAAGACCGCCTGTCGCGACAACGGTCATATCGCCCATTTCATCGCGTATACGGTCGATAACACCGTCCATACTCGCAGCCGTACCGTAGAGTATACCGCTCTGCATACAGTCGACCGTGTTTGTGCCGATAAGCTTTTTCGGCGGATCGAGGCTGATTTTCGGAAGCTGTGCCGCCCCGCTTACCATGGCGTTAAGCGAAATCATTACGCCCGGCATAATCATACCGCCCAGATATTCCTTCCTGCCGTTAATCACAGAAACGGTCGTCGCCGTGCCGAGGTCGAATATCACAAGCGGCGCGCCGTACTTTGCAATTCCCGCAACAGCGCCGACGACAAGGTCGCTGCCAAGCTGTGCGGGGTTGTCGGTCTTTATCGAAAGTCCCGTCTTTATTCCCGGTCCGACAACAAGCGCGTCAATGCCCGTCAGCTTCTTTACCGCCGCCTTGATCGTATCGGTCACGGACGGCACGACGGACGAGATAACAGCGCCGGTAATGCTCTCCTTTTTAATATCTGAAAGCTCAAGCACCGCTTTTATATATATGGCATATTCGAGCGAGGTCGCGTCATGGTCGGTGTTGAATCGCTCCATGAGCAGTATTCTGTCGCCGTCGCAGCAGCCCGCGACAATATTTGTATTTCCAACGTCTATTGCAAGTATCATTAAAAAATCTCCTTCTTCTTTTTTACATGCCGCCTTATCAAAATCACAATCGAGGCTATAACACACAGCGCCATGAATACCGGCACGATAAGTCTGTTCGGCGTTTCCTCCTCGGACGATTTCATTTCCGTCCAAAGCGTTTGCATTTCGAGGTTGGCTTCGTCGGACAGGTTGCGGAACGTGGTCGTGTGGTTTTCCAGAAACTCATCGTCCGGGTACGATATACCATCCTCCTTAACCTCGTCGTCCAAAAGCTCGAACGCAGCCGCGTTCGGCGAGGAATAACCGATATAATCCGCCACGGCGTACGCAATATCAGCCTCGCACAGGAAATTTATATACATCTCCGCCGCGCGCTTGTTCACGCTGCCCTTTGGTATGCACACCGCGTCCACAAACAAATTCGTGCCGCTTTCGGGTATAACAAAGCTAAGGTGGTCGTACTCATCCATCAGCGTCACCGCGTCACCGGCGTAATACGGAGCCAAAAGCGCCTCACCCGCGCCCATCTTATCAAAAATCTCGTCCATGACATACGCCTGCACAAGCTTTTTCTGCTCCGTCAAAAGCTCCGCCGCGTCGTGCAGCTTTTCACTGTCCTCGGTGTTAAGGTCATAACCGAGCATTTCCTCCGCAATCGCGAACGCGTCGCGCGGATTGTCGAACATCAGTATATTACCCGCGTACCGTTCGTCCCACAGCGTTTCCCAGCCGATATTTTCCGCTTCCTCCTCGGTAAATGCCGTGTTGTCGTACAGTATACCGACCGTTCCCCACGTGTACGGCACGGAGTAAACAGAGCCGGGATCGTATTCGGGATCGGTGAATTTATCCATTATATTCTTAAAATTCGGGATATTGTCCATATCGAGCGGCTCGAGCATATCCTCCTTGATCATGCGCGAAATCATGTAGTCGGACGGTATTATTATATCGTACGACGCGCCGCCGCTTTTCAGCTTGGCGTACAGTTCTTCGTTCGTCGCGTAGGTGGTGTAATTTACCTTTATGCCCGTAAGCTCCGTAAACTCGGCATTGAGGTTGATTGTTTCACCGTCGCTGCCGTCGGGAATGTACTCGCCCCAGTTGTAGACGTTTATCGTCACATTATCGTCCTTAAGAGCGGAATAATATTCCTCGTCCTTTTCAAAAACGACCTCCTCATTCTCCGCGGCTTCATCCGTTTCATCCTCTATATGCGAGCAAGCGCACGTAAAGAAAACGGCAAGCGCGGCAATAAGCGTTAAAAGCCTCTTCACTTTATAACACCCCGCTTCCTCAAATTGCGGCGCTCGATTACGTTATTGATTACAAGCACCGCCACCACGACAAGGAAAATAATAGTCGAAAGCGCGTTGATTTCGGGGCTTACCTTTCGGCGCGTCATGGAGTAAATCGTTATCGGGAGCGTCTGCGTCGTACCGCTCGTGAAGTAGCTGACAACAAAATCGTCGAGCGAGAACGTGAACGACATCAAAAATCCCGATATAATACCGGGCATAATCTCCGGCAGCACGACCTTAAAGAACGCCGACGCACCGTTACAGCCCAGATCCTGCGCAGCCTCGTACAAATTCGGATCCATCTGCCTAAAACGCGGCATGACGTTCAGTATCACGTACGGCACATCAAACGTGATATGCGCTATAATAAGCGTCACAAAACCCATTTCGAGGTTCATACGCACCATAAAGAACACGAACAGCAGCATCAGCGACACACCCGTCACAATTTCGGGGTTCATGATCGGGATATTCGTACCCTGCATAACTATTGTCTTGGGCAGCCGTTTCATACCGTTTATACCCACAGCCGCGACCGCGCCGAGTATTGTCGCGCCGATCGACGCGATAACTGCGACGATTATCGTATTCCACAGCGAGCTTAATATAAGCTCGTTATGGAACAGCTTAATATACCAGTCAAACGTGAAGCCGCTCAGCACCGAACGGCTCTTTGTCGTGTTGAACGAAAACACGATAAGCACGAAAATCGGCGCGTACAGAAACAGCATCACAAGCGCGAGGTACAATTTTGACAAATTCTTTTTCATCACCGCACCTCCTACATAAGAACTCTGTCCTCATCATCGTCAAACTGATTCAGAATGACCATAATGAACAGAATAATCACCATCAGCACAAGCGAAATTGCCGCGCCGAGGTTGGGGTTATAGGAATTGCCGAGAAACTGCATTTCGATAAGGTCGCCGATAAGCAGATTGGAGCCGCCGCCGAGCATACGCGAAATTATAAACGTACTTATCGCCGGCACGAACACCATCGTAATACCCGACATAACGCCCGGTATACTTAGCGGGAGCAACACCTTGACGAACGTCTGGAAATTGCTGCATCCCAAATCATGCGCCGCGTCAATAACGCTTTTATCGATCTTCACGATAACATTGTAAAGCGGCAGTATCATAAACGGCAGATAGTTATACACCATACCGAGCACGACCGCGCCCTGCGTGTTCAGCAGCCTGAACGGACCGAGACCGAACAGTCCCAAAAACATATTTATAAGACCGTTATTGCCGAGCAGCGTCATCCACGCGTACGTTCTCAAAAGAAAATTCATCCACATCGGCAGCATCACAATCATCAGCACCGTACTCTGATAGCTGACGTTTATGCGCGCGAGGATAAC
Source organism: uncultured Clostridia bacterium (assembly GCA_947591315.1). GTDB lineage: Bacteria > Bacillota > Clostridia > UBA1381 > UBA1381 > Hominilimicola. Next base: position 25,804 of record CANQDD010000003.1, on the reverse strand, counting down.
CACGAGCGGGTACGCGATAACAAGACATATAACGGTCGAGATCGCCGCAAGCCAAATCGAGCGGATAAAGATATTCGCATACTGCGAAACAGCCGCAAGATTGTCGAATGTAAACGCACCGTCCGCGGTCGTGACGGCGAAGTACGCCACCATGATAAGCGGCACCAATATAAATACCACCATCCACACAAGATAAGGAGCTGCAAGTACCTTTTTCATAGTCAGCCCTCCATCTTGTTCATAATATGTATATCGTAAGGATCGAACGTCAAACCGACGGTGCTGTCCGGTTCGGCAGCCTTTGTGGAGTGGACAAGCCACGTATGGTCGTACGACTCGATCTGCATCTCATAATGCACGCCCTTAAATGTAACTGACTTCACCACACCCGTAATATGCGCATCGTCCGGCTCGACGAGCTTTATATCCTCGGGACGTATAACAACGTCGACCGGCGTATTTTCGCCGAAGCCCGTGTCAACGCACTCAAAACAAACGCCGCTTATCTCGACGAGCAGATCCTTCACCATACGTCCGTTCAGAATATTGCTCTCGCCTATAAAATCGGCGACAAACGCGTTTTTCGGTTCGTTGTATATATCAACGGGAGAGCCTACCTGCAATATATTGCCGTCCTTCATAACGACAACGGTATCGCTCATTGTAAGCGCCTCCTCCTGGTCATGCGTCACATAAATAAACGTAATCTCAAGACGCTGCTGCATACGCTTAAGCTCTATCTGCATTTCCTTGCGCAGCTTCAAATCGAGCGCGCCCAAAGGCTCGTCGAGCAAAAGCACCTTCGGCTCATTTATAAGCGCGCGAGCAATGGCGACACGCTGCTGCTGACCGCCCGATAAACGGTCTACGGAACGCTTTTCAAAGCCCTGCAAATTCACAAGCTCAAGCATTTCACGCACGCGGCTGCGGATTTTGTTATCCGGCACCTTTTTCACCTTTAATCCGAACGCTATATTTTCATACACGTTCAGATGCGGGAAAAGCGCGTAACGCTGAAACACCGTATTGACATTACGTTTGTGCGGCGGAAGGGTCGTTATATCCTTTCCGTCAAATTTCACGACGCCGCTGTCGGGCGTGAGAAAACCGCCTATCACGCGGAGCGTCGTCGTTTTGCCGCAGCCCGACGGACCGAGGAACGTTACAAACTCCTTGTCCTTTATGTCAAGGCTGATGTCGCTTAAAACCTTCTCACCGTCAAACGACACGGCAATATTTTCAAGACTGATAATATTTTTGCTCAACTTTCTACCTCCAAAGGTCTATGCTCCTTCGCCGGCAATCCTGCCCGACCGAATTTTGCGGAGCATATTCAGTATTTTCGCTTGCCTGTTAAGAGAAGTATAGCATGGATAAAGGAATATTGCAATACATTTTTGAAATTTCGTTGTGACAGAAGCCTTCCCCTTGAGGGGAAGGTGGCGCCGTAGGCGTCGGATGAGGTGACACATACCTACGACGCTAAAGCGTCTGAACCTCATCAGTCACACTTCGTGTGACAGCTTCCCCTCGAGTGAACAACACGCATAGCGTGTTGTAGGCGTGTTGCGAAGCAACAAACGCCGTAGCAAAGGGTCGCCCCTACGTGAGGCTCCCCTTGAGGGGAGCTGTCGCCGTAGGCGACTGAGAGGTGGTTTTATAATTTTTCATTGCCACCTCTCCGTCATCGCTTCGCGATGCCACCTCTCCTCAAGGAGAGGCTCACGCACGCCATAGGGGACGGCGCCCCGACGTCCCGTTTTCGTACGGGCGAACACGGTTCGCCCCTACGTTTGCCTCCCTTGTCAAAGGGAGGTTAACATTCCCCTACGCAAAAAAGAACCGACCCGAAGGTCGGTTCTTTAATTTCATTTCAAATGATTACATCAAACCGTGAGGTTCAAAATCAATCATTGTAGATGAGGTAGAGTTCAAGAACGTCACTGCCGTCGATTCTCGCTACTGCGAATACGATGTCGTCAGTAACCTGCTCGTCCTCAAGATCCATCCATGTATGACCGTCTGTATCGTCATGCTCTACAGCCGAGTTCGACATTGTCTCGATGAAGCCGTCGTCAAGAGATACTCTTGAGTTGCCTCTCGATGTGCTTGCGCCGAAGTTGTAGGTGTAGATTATAGCGTTAGCGTAGTTGAACTCATCGTCAGGCTCGTCAAGGTCGATACCCCAACGAGTATTTTTGCTATGATCTGTGCCCTCGCTGTCCGTTATATCAACAGGGATTTGTGCCGGCTGGCCAATGACTACATTGTTACCCTTTGAGCCTGCAACAACACCCCAAATGATGTCTACATCGTCTGAATCCTTACCGTTGAAGAATCCCTTCCAGCTATCCTTCGTGGAATCCTTCGGATTTTTAGCGATAAGCGATGCATCTTTCTTAAGAAGCGCAGCTTTGAAGTCATCATACTTATACTTACCGAGTCTGTTATTCTCAGTGAATACGGGCTGAACCTTGTTGATATAGCCTGCCGCATTCGTTGTGAAGAGGATTACGTCACCGGCTGCGAAGCCATCAGCATTGGTAAGATCCTCGTCAACTACATAGGAAGCATCTTCACCGTTTACAACGAGGTCATAACCTGTCTTTGTCGAATCATCATCGGATACTTCATTTACCTTCTTGATAACAGCGATCTGTGTATCATAGTTGTATGAAGTTGTACCGTTTGTGATAAGAACAAATCTGTGGTATGTCGAACCCGACTTGGTCTCGTCATAGCCGTATGCCGTGTACTCTGTACCGTCCGAAAGAGTGTCCGGAGAAACGAGAGTGTAATTATCCTTAGTATTTACTTCGGAGATGTCCATGATTACAGAAGCGTCCGAAAGCTTAACCGTACCGATCTTCTCGCTCGAAGCTCTGTAAGTTGAATCGGGTGTACCTGTGTATGACAGTGCCGCGGGAATGTCTTTGCCGCTTGCATCTTTCTTTGTGCTCTTAATTGTAAGCTTATTTGAAGACGAGCTTACGCTGTACTCAACAACCTGCTGCGGATAGCACTCTAACTTTGACTTGCCCGCTACGGTATCATCATATTTTGCCTCGTCAAGAGAAGAATCATAAGCCTTAAGAATAGCCTGATACTGCTTTATAGTAGTTGTATCATTGTCTATCTTATATTCTTCCTCTGTACCTTCCTTGGTGATGATCTGAGCGTAGTAGTCTCCGCCTGCCTTCTTGTATACGTTCTTAAGAATACCTAACTTCTTCGATACGCTGTCCTCGTCAGCCTTGGCAATTCTGCCGAAGTGGTCGAGGTAAAGTACGTATGTAGACGACATTTCAAGACTTACCTTGCGTACGTTTGATAACTTGTAAACATCGCTGCCGAAGCTGTATTCTTTGTCGCTCTCGTTAATGCTTGAGCATCTTGCGTCAGATACAACGTCTCTCGATACGATTACATCAATGAAGCTTGAATCCGAAGGATCGCCCTTACCGCCATCGTTGTTATCCCAAGCGATTGAAAGAACATCGTTCTCCTGGAGGTCTGCGGGATCGATCTCCTCGCCGTCATACGTAATGCTATATGACTTATCCTCGTCGTCAAGATAGAATATTATTCTTGACTTCGTGAACGACTGATCCTCAAAGTTAACCGTTACCTGGTCGTTTCTCGCAGATACCGACTTAACAACCGCCGTGTCATAAGATGTTACACGGATAAGGTTATAGTCTGTTGTTGTGCTTGTCGAACCCTGATTTGTCTGCTTCTCAAGAGTTACTGCAGCCGTCTCATTCTTTTCGATGAAGTCAACAAGATCGTCCATATCATAGTCGCTCTGAACACCGTTCAGATAAATCTGAACATCATCGGCAATAGTATACTTTGTCGAGTTTCTGTTCGAGCCTGCGGGGAAGAAGTACAGCTTTGTGATGTCGCTACCGCTGTTCTCGCTTGCAGTCTTGTCGCTGTCGAAGTCCTCAGCCGCGAGTGTTATCGACTTTGAAGCAGCCGCCGGTGCGATTGAAATGATGTGATACTCGTCGTCGTCATCCATCTGGATAAGAGCTTCCGAATATGTAAGAAGCGTGTCTACAGCGTTTGTATCGCCGAAGTACATCTCTTCCGTTATGTCTGTCTCGTCAGCGTTTCTTGCCGAGCCGATCCACTGATCATTAAAGTTGTCAGCCTTCTCAACTCTGAAGTTAACCTTGTCAACAGGGATGCTGCTGTTTGTTCTGTTTGTCTCTGTTACACGGCCGTATACCTTGTATGCGTCGTGCTTCATTGTGAAGAGCGTCTTGTAATCCTTGCCTTGACCGTCGTTAACTGTGAGCTTCGGTGTGTTGCCGAGGATTGTGCTCTCCCATGTTACAGTACATGTCGGAGCGCCCATAGCGTTGTCAACGAGCTGAGCAACCTGCGCTCTTGTAAGCTGTGTATCATCAGCGATACCCGAGATACCGTTTGTGATACCCTGCGATGCAGCCCATACCTTATAGCCGTTGGGCCAGCCGCCTGATTCCTGAGCGTATGTCTCATAACCTATAGCGGAAATGAGCATCTTCTGAGCCTGAACGTATGTAACGTTATCATCGGGACCGAATGTCGTGCTGTCATAACCAGCTATGAACTTATCGGTAACACCCTGATTGATGTAGCCCTTTGCCCAGTGACCGTTTTCACCTGCGCTGTTTACATCAGCGAACTGCGAGTTAGCCTTTGAAGCCTCCGCAAGCTCTCTTTCACCCAGCGCGTCAACGATCATCTTTGTGATCTGTGCTCTTGTAACAAGCTCGTCCGGCTTGAATGTGCCGTCATCGTAACCGCTTATAACGTCAAGTGCGCTAAGCTCCTGAACAGCCTGTGCGTAAGACGCATCCTCAGGCACGTCGGGGAAAGTCGCAGCAAGAGCCGTAAAGGTCGATGCGGACATAGCAAGAGCAGCTACTGCTGAAATTACCTTTTTGAGATTCTTATTCATACTCTCAAATCCTCCCTTTTATTTTTCCTGAAGGGACCGTTTTTCTCATTTGCCCGCTCGCCCTTCATGGGCGGACAAACATGGTTACGCATTGATTATAACACGCTTCGCGCATTTTCGTCAATGCTATTTCACAGTTGTAAAAAAACTGTAAATCTGTTACAAATCCGCGAAATTACCTGCTTCGCGAATCCGCAGCGAATATTGCTGTAACAATTTTCAATCAATGCTTCTACCCAATTATCGAAAACTGCCACTGAATATTGTACTATTTCATAACCGCTATGTCAACAACTTTTTTTTGCCAGAAAAGTCGTATTTTAAATTTTATGTAAATTGTCAATTTACATGAAATTTAAGCTTAATTTTTGGTTAATTTTTCCATTGCCGACTTTTAGCTGTTACGTTTTACATTTTATTAGACGACGCGCAATTTGAAATTGTTCCGTTTTTTTTGAAATTTTTTCGCTTTTGAGCCGCGTTATTTTCTTTAATATGAAAAAACGCCGAAGCTTTTCGGCGTTTTTCGGGTATGTTTAATATTTCATCACGTCGCAATAAACTCTTATCCAGCCCGCGGAAAGCTCCTTCGACGGTTTTTCCTGCCATACATATATTTTATCGCTGCTTACGCGCACGCTTCCGTTGTGCGGAGTGTCGTCCTCGTCCTCGATTATCGAGCTTGTGTCAAATTCTATGCTGTACGCGGTTTTGCTCTTGTTGTCGGTGTCGAGCGCGTACGTGAACATGTCTGTGTTGGGCTTCTGCGTGTCTATGGTGAAGCCGTCGGGGTAATAGTAATATTTTCCGTCGGCACGCACGATCGACGCGCCGAAGGTTTCACTGCTGCCGCTTTCCTCCGCCTCCGCCACAAAATCCTTCCAGTCCCATGCCGCAAGCTCGTATTTGCCTTCGCCCCGCTCCTCGACTATCAGCGGCGGCGCGTCGTTTTCGCCGAGCACCTCGAGCGCGAACTGTGAGTAGGCGGCGCTGTTCCACAGGGATTTTGACTTTGCCCGCACGGTCAGCACGTATTTGCCCGCTTTGTTCATGTCGAGCGTTTCGCACGTGACGGTGTAGTCGCCGCGTCCGAGCTTCTTCTCTCCGCCGCCGACGCAGTGCGCGGTGACGGTGAGGTTGTTTATAAGGCTGTTGATCTCGTCGCCCTCAAAAACCGTTTTCGTTCTGTCGGACGCGTCCAGAACGTCGCCGACTCTGTATTTGTTCGGTCCCTTTACCGTGAGCAGCGCGATTTTGCCGTAAGTGTCAGGCTCGGCGAAGTCGGTTTTAAGGTTGGGGATAGAGGACAGGATAAGCTCGATGCCCGTTATCTGCCTGTGCTTTTCGCAGCGTATCTCCAGCTTGTCGCCGCTGCGGATAAAGTAGTAGTCCGACGCGTCAAACTTGTCGCTGTCGGGCGTCATGCCGTTAAGCAGCTCCGACAGCTCGCCGCCGCCCTCCTCAATCGTTCTTTGAAGATAGTCGCCGCCCGTCGCCGCCTCGTTCCTGAGCGCGTCCGCGAGCGCGATTTTTATTTCGTATATATGTGTGCGGCAGTTCATTTCGCCGTTGTTTACGGCGCAGTTTATGAGCGGCGGCACGATGATTATGCCCGCCGTTACCGCGACGAGAGCGATTGCCGCGGCATTTGCGCGGTTACGCTTTATGCAGGCGGCTGCCGTTTTGAATATGTTTTTTTTCGCCTTTTTGTCGGCGCGTTGTTCCTTGCTCAACGGCTCTACCTCCCGTACACACAAAAATTACGCCCAGTCGCCGCCGGCGGTCATCTGCGCGTGTATTTCCTTTTCAAAAACCTCGTCCTCGCCCTTTTCGACCCTGCATATTATCTTGCTCTGCGTCGTGAAAAGAACTCTTATGTAAAATTTGTCGCCAACCTTGTCGTAAATGCGTCCCGCGCTCATCGTGCCTCCGGCGGTGTTGTGGGTGCTGTTCGCGACAAAGCCGACAGTGCCGATAATCGGCAGCCGCACCGTGATCGCCTCGGAATCGAATTTGTTCGACGGATCTTTTTCGCATATCAGTACGTTGCCTATGGAAAACGGCTTTTTGCCGTAGTAATTCGCGTAACCCGTGACGGTCACGTACATTTCCTCCACCTTATCGCCCCCAAAACACATATATGTATAGTATATCATTTGCCGCACATTTTGTCCATATTTTTTTTGCGGGAATTTTTGTGTGGGTTTTTGTGGCGTTTCTCGTATGCCTCTCCTTTGCTACGGCAAGCGGCAAATATCGTGAGCCTCTCCTTGAGGAGAGGTGGCATCGCGAAGCGATGACGGAGAGGTGGCAATACATATTTCAAGAAACCACCTCTCAGTCGCCTACGGCGACAGCTCCCCTCAAGGGGAGCCTTCCGTAGGGGACGGCGCCTCGACGTCCCGCGATATCGTAGGGGCGAACCGTGTTCGCCCGACAAATACACAAACCCGCCATTGACATACGTAATATTACGTGGTATAATATATTAAAGGCGGTGAGGGAACAAGGAGTGATTATTATGAAATATGTATACCCCGCAATATTTACGGAAGAAAACGGACAGTATCTTGTGTCAATACCCGACCTTAAGGGCTGTCACACGTTCGGGGACAGCTTGAGCGAGGCTATTGAAATGGCGCGTGACGCTATGGCGATGTGGCTTTGCGAGGCGGAGGACAGAAAGGAAGAAATACCGCCCGTTTCAATGAATGTCAAGGCTGACGGCGGATTTGTGAGTTATATCGACGTTGACACCATAGAATACAGACGGCAGACCGACAGCAGAGCTGTTAAAAAAACGCTTTCAATTCCGAGCTGGCTTAACACACAGGCGGAACTTTCGGGCATAAATTTTTCAAACGTACTGCAAAACGCACTGATTAAGGAATTGAATATCAGATAAATTTACAGCAGAATATATGAACGGCGTGCGGAAAAGCCCCCTTGTCAAAGGGGGCTGTCAGCGCTTACTATTGCGCAAGCAATAGTTGGCAAAGCTGACTGGGGGATTCTGTTTTATAATGAATCCCTCCACCGCCTTCGGCGGTCCCCCTCCCTTTAACAAGGGAGGCTTACATACACACAAAAAAGAGAAGGCGATGCCTTCTCTTTTTCAATCAAATCAAATTAGCCTTCGATTTCGGAAACAACGCCCGAACCAACCGTTCTGCCGCCTTCACGGATAGCGAAACGGAGACCCTTTTCGATAGCGATCGGTGTGATAAGCTCAACCTTCATCTTTACGTTATCGCCGGGCATGCACATCTCTGTACCCTCGGGAAGCGTGATAACGCCGGTAACGTCTGTTGTTCTGAAATAGAACTGCGGTCTGTAGTTGTTGAAGAACGGTGTGTGACGGCCGCCTTCTTCCTTTGTCAGTACGTAAACCTCAGCGCTGAACTTTGTGTGCGGGTTTACCGTGCCGGGCTTCGCAAGAACCTGACCTCTTTCGATCTCGTCTCTCGCAACGCCGCGGAGAAGCGCGCCTACGTTGAAGCCTGCTTCAGCAACGTCAAGGCTCTTTCTGAACATTTCGAGACCTGTTACAACAACCTTACGTCTCTCCTCGGTAAGACCGATGATTTCAACTTCCTCGTTAACCTTGATCTGACCTCTCTCAACTCTACCGGTAGCAACCGTACCACGGCCGGAGATTGAGAAGATGTCCTCGATAGGCATAAGGAACGGAAGATCAGAAGCTCTTTCCGGTGTCGGAATGTAGCTGTCAACAGCGTCCATAAGGTCGATGATGCACTTGTACTCCGGAGCGTTCGGGTCTGTCGAAGATGACTCGAGTACGCCGAGAGCCGTACCTGTGATGATCGGTGTGTCGTCGCCGGGGAACTCATACTCGTTAAGAAGCTCTCTTACTTCCATTTCAACGAGCTCGAGAAGCTCGGGATCGTCTACCTGGTCGCTCTTGTTAAGGAATACTACGATATAAGGAACGCCAACCTGTCTCGAAAGAAGGATATGCTCTCTCGTCTGGGGCATCGGACCGTCAGCAGCCGATACAACGAGGATAGCGCCGTCCATCTGAGCAGCACCGGTGATCATGTTCTTTACGTAGTCAGCGTGTCCCGGGCAGTCAACGTGAGCATAGTGACGGTTGTCTGTCTCATACTCAACGTGAGCCGTTGAAATCGTGATACCTCTTTCTCTCTCTTCAGGAGCCTTATCGATCATGTCGTATGCTTCGTACTGCGCCTGACCCTTTAACGCGAGTACCTTTGTGATAGCCGCCGTAAGAGTTGTCTTACCGTGGTCAACGTGACCGATGGTACCAATGTTTACGTGCGGTTTTGTGTTATCGTATTTAGCCTTTGCCATTGTAAAATTTCCTCCTTTAAATTAATCTATTACAATAGTAATATCATTGTACAATTTTTTTCCTGAAAAATCAAGCTATTTTTTTAAATATTTGATAATATTTAGTTCTTAGCCCGGTCGTTCATAATCTTTTCCTGGATATTTCTCGGAACTTCGCTGTAATGCGAGGGTTCCATGGTGTACTGACCGCGTCCCTGCGTACCGGAACGGAGCACCGTCGCGTAGCCGAACATTTCAGCCAGCGGCACGTCAGCCGTTACCTGCGTAACGCCGCCCGAACGTGATTCCTGCTGCTTAACCATGCCTCTTCTCGACGAAAGGTCGCCGATTACGAAGCCGAGGTAGTCGTCGGGAACGATTACATTTACGAGCATGATAGGCTCCTTGATCACAGGATCAGCCTTCTTCATACCTTCCTTGAACGCCATCGAAGCGGCGATCTTGAACGCCATTTCCGATGAGTCGACCTCGTGGTAAGAACCGTCGTAAAGCGTAGCCTTTACGTCAACAACGTTGTAGCCCGCGAGTACGCCGGACTGCATAGCGCCCTGGATACCCGCGTCAACAGCCGGTATATATTCCTTCGGAATAGCGCCGCCGACGATCGCGTTAACGAATTCGTAGCCGCCGCCTTCCTCCAGCGGTTCGAGCTTAAGGAGTACGTGTCCGTACTGACCCTTACCGCCCGACTGACGGGCATATTTATGCTCGATGTTGACTTCTTTTCTGATAGCCTCTCTGTACGATACCTGGGGCTCGCCGACGTTCGCTTCAACCTTAAACTCGCGCAGAAGTCTGTCAACGATGATTTCAAGGTGAAGCTCGCCCATGCCGGCGATAATCGTCTGTCCCGTTTCCTCATCTGTATAGGTCTTGAATGTCGGGTCCTCCTCGGCAAGCTTCGCGAGAGCGAGGCTCATCTTTTCCTGACCTGCCTTTGTCTTAGGCTCTATCGCGACACGGATAACCGGATCCGGGAAGTTCATGGACTCGAGGATAATCGGGTGCTTTTCGTCGCAGAGCGTTTCGCCCGTCGTCGTGTTCTGAAGTCCGACAGCCGCAGCTATATCGCCGGAATAAACGATGTCGAGGTCCTCTCTGTGGTTCGCGTGCATCTGCAGTATTCTGCCCATTCTTTCCTTCTTGTCCTTTACGGAGTTCAGTACGTAAGAACCCTTTTCGAGCGTACCGGAGTAAACTCTGAAGAAGCATATCTTACCTACAAACGGGTCTGTCGCAATCTTGAATGCGAGAGCCGCGAACGGAGCGTCGTCTGACGAAGGTCTTTCGTCCTCCTCGTCCGTGTCGGGGTTTACGCCCTTGATAGGCGGAATGTCTATCGGTGAGGGCATGTACTCTATGATTGCGTCCAGAAGCATCTGAACACCCTTGTTTCTGTAAGCCGTTCCGCAAAGCATCGGAACGATCTCATTGTTGATTGTAGCCTTTCTCAAAGCCTTCTTAAGCTCGTTTACGGAAATTTCCTCGTCCGAGAGGAACTTTTCGAGAAGATCCTCGTCCGTCTCGCATATAGCTTCAACCATCTGCTGACGGTACTCCTCCGCCTTTTCGAGCATATCGGCGGGAATGTCCGTCTTTTCGTACTTTGAACCTGTCGGATCGCTCGGATCATATATCTCGGCGTCCATGTTCATAAGGTCGATGATACCCGTGAAAGTATCCTCCGCACCTATCGGAAGCTGAATGGGAACGCCGTTCGCGTTAAGTCTTTCGTGAACCATGTCAACAACATTATAGAAGTCAGCGCCCATAATGTCCATCTTGTTTACGAAAATCATACGCGGTACGCTGTAGTCGTCAGCCTGTCTCCAAACTGTTTCAGACTGTGGCTCAACGCCGCCCTTAGCGCACATAACCGTTACGGAGCCGTCGAGAACTCTTAAAGATCTCTGAACCTCAACCGTAAAGTCAACGTGTCCCGGGGTATCTATAATATTTATTCTGTTCTTTACGCCCGCGTACGGTCCTTCCTTCGGCGCCCAGAAGCATGTCGTAGCCGCGGAAGTTATTGTGATACCGCGCTCCTGCTCCTGCGCCATCCAGTCCATCGTCGCGGCGCCGTCATGGGTTTCGCCTATCTTGTGGTTAATACCCGTGTAATACAAAATTCTCTCTGTTGTGGTAGTCTTACCGGCGTCAATGTGTGCCATGATACCGATATTTCTTGTGTTTGCAAGCGAATATTGTCTACCCATAATAAGGATTGTCCTCCTTTCCTTTCTGTATAAATTTTGAAATGATTTCTCTACAATAATCAGATAATTCTGTTATTGCGTTGTAGTTTTAGCGGATAAGTGCCTCGGATGCCGCGCCGACGTACGTTGGTACTTCAAGCGGCAGCCCGTGGTGCTTAGACGCTGAAAATCCAACGCAAGAACTACCATCTGTAATGAGCGAACGCCTTATTGGCTTCCGCCATCTTGTGCGTATCCTCGCGCTTCTTAACAGCGCCGCCGGTACCGTTAATGGCGTCCATAATTTCGTTGGCAAGTCTTTCCTTCATTGTCTTTTCGCTTCTGCTTCTCGAATAAAGCGTAAGCCAGCGAAGTCCGAGAGTCTGACGTCTTTCGGGACGAACCTCCATAGGAACCTGATAGGTAGCGCCGCCGACACGTCTCGCCTTAACCTCGAGAACCGGCATGATGTTATCCATCGCTTCCTTGAACGCGTCCAGTGCGTCCTTGCCCGTCTTGTCGTGTACTATCTCAAAAGCGTCGTATACAATCTTCTGAGCCACGCCCTTTTTACCGTCGAGCATGATGTTGTTTATCAGCTTCGTTACGACAACGTCCTTGTAAATAGGATCGGGCAAAACTTCTCTTTTTGCTATAAAACCTTTTCTTGGCACTTTGCTTCCCTCCTTCACATTTTGCTGATCCTGCGGTTAAATCCAAGCACAATACTTGCTATGCCCGTCTTTAATCCTCGGCTCAGCATTAAGAAAAAATTTTTTCCGTGAGTATCATAGGTACTCTTGATTATCGGCAGCATTGCCGATAAATCACGTCAAGCGCTATCCGAATATATGTCTAAAATATAACCCGATATGCACTTGTCTGAAATAATTTACTTACTTATAAATTACTTCTTTTCCTTCGGTCTCTTGGCGCCGTATTTGCTTCTCGCCTGGAGACGGCCGTTAACGCCCTGCGCGTCGAGCGTACCGCGGATAATGTGGTATCTCGTACCGGGCAGGTCACGGACTCTTCCGCCTCTTATCAGCACAACGCTGTGTTCCTGAAGGTTGTGACCTATACCGGGGATATAAGCCGTAACCTCGTAGCCGTTTGTGAGACGTACTCTGGCAATCTTACGGAGAGCCGAGTTAGGCTTCTTCGGCGTAGCGGTTCTTACAGCGGTGCAGACACCTCTCTTCTGGGGCGAGCTCTTATCGGTCGTCTTTTTCTTCAAAGAGTTCAGGCTCTTCTGGAGAGCGGGGGCGGTCGACTTCTTTACAGACGTCTTTCTGCCCGTTCTTACCAACTGGTTGAATGTAGGCATATCGTGTTACACTTCCTTTCTTTTATAATTTGTATATATTATTTCGCGTGTGACGCGGAATAAACGAATTTATTTGAGGACTACCGCGCAGCTTGCGCCGACCTCTATACCGCACATAGCGCCCAGCTCCTTCATCGTGGGAACGTATGTAACGGAAGCGCCGCCGTTTTGCGCAAGCGATGACAGTTCGTCCTTTATTCTGTCCTCACAGTCCTCGGCGATAATCAATTTTTCGGCGTTTTTATCGCTCAAAGCTCTTACAGCCTGCTTAAAACCCGTATGAAGTCTTGACTTTTCGACTTCGGAAATCATTGTTTTTTCACACTCCGTATATCAAAAAAATCCTTGTCCGACGTATTTTACCGCATAAATCGTCAGTCTATCAGATTATATAGTAAAAATACAGCTTTGTCAAGAGTTTTCTTATAAAATTCAGCATAAATACTTGATTTTTGGTCTTGACAAATAAAGACCGATGTAGTATACTATCATAGTCAAAATTTAAGACGCTGACGTAGCTCAGTAGGCAGAGCACTTCATTGGTAATGAAGAGGTCGGCGGTTCGACTCCGCTCGTTAGCTCCACAAAAAGTCGCATAAACACTACGTTTATGCGACTTTTCTTTTTTGTCCTTATTCAGCACTGATGCAAACTTTTTGCATCAGCGCCCTTCTCAGATTGGAAAAAGTTTGTTTTATTTATGGTATAATTTCGTGCTTTTGTTGAAATTTCAACAAAAGGACAAACTCTCAACCTATCAAAAATAACCCCTTCTTTTTGTGCATCACGAACAATAGTTGACTATAGTCAACGTGTGCGGTAATATATATTAAGAAGATATTAAAAAGAAAGTGAGGGTTAATAATGGATATAAGAAATCTATGCCACTCTATGGCTACGGCGACAGATATTGCGGCATTGGGGGTTTATCAAGAGTTGCTAGAAGAAACAGAGGTAGAATTAAAAAAGCTGGCAGAGGATGGCAAGATAAAGAAAAAGGCGTATAATGAAGTGCGGGACGTAGTTTTTAATGCGTTCGTTAGGATTTCAGAAATACAGGAAAATTTTACCTTCTGCCAGACATACAATGCCTTATGTGCTGTTTGGAGCAGTCTTATTGATACTAAAATATAAAAGGTCTGCTCAATATAGAACGGCTGTACTAAATCATACTGCTCACTTCTAAAAATTTTTTGCCCCGCCATTTCAATAATTCACTACAGTGGAGGAGAACTTTTGAAGATAAATTTTCGTGAGTGGACATAAATTACTACAGTTGTGAGGTATTAATATGAGGGACTTTCAAAATTCTCTAAATCAGAAAAATACATCAAGTAACATTGACTTTTCCAGGACGTTGGCAAAGAAACAAAGAACATCAACCGCAGTAAGAAATATACTCTCTTGTTATGAAGAAGGAACAGTGTAAATAGAAGATTTAGAGAATTATAGAGCGTAAAGATTTTGTAACATTCCCTTTTAACAAAAAGGCCTTGGCACCCAATCATTCTTGCGTTAATATAGAAGAAGAAAGGATGTGTGGGTAATGCAGCGTAATTTGAGGCAAATACTACGAGTAGTGGGTATTTCAAAGCATAAAAGGAATGTGGAAAAGTGGGTGGATTCTGTGTTAAATAGTGCAATTATACTTGCGACATACTATACTTGTTCAGGCTTGCGCTTCGCTGAAAGCGCACGCTTTGGTTTTTCATACCTGAACAAGTAATTGTATGAAAGTGTGTCGCAGCATTTAATCAAGGTGGCGTTTTTGGAGTGCGCCGCTGTAGATTTATGCACGGCGCACTTTTTTATTAAAATCACATACGGAGGTTAAAATCATGAAAAAAAGGCTACTCAGCGTACTATTGTCAGTATGTATGGTTACGGCAATACTGCCAACATTCAGCAGTACGGCGTTCGCGGCGGGTACAGTTACTCGAAGCGAGTGGATTTCTCGGCTTGTTGAAGCGTTCTCAATGACGGTGGAGAGCGATGACAATATGCCTGACAACTATTTCAGTGATATTTCTGAGGACGACAGCTACTATCAAGATATACTGCTTGCGGTAGAGTTTGGCGTAAGGAGTCCTATCAAGATTATTATGAGGGTATAAAGGATTTGCGCCTATTCCTTGATGCTGATGAAGTGAAGATTTGGTTAGAAAATGAGGATTCTACTGTTGCCATATTGGGTAAATATAATGACTTCAATAATCAAGAGTTGCCAGAAGTCTTTGCAGAACTTTATCAGTTAAAGTTTCATGGTAGTGACGAGGTATTCTTTTATTCAGCAAAACAGGAACCAATGAAGCGCAAGATTGTTGAGCTAAAGCACTTATGGTATACGGGTTAGAGTGTGTGAAGTACACTTTAATGGAGGGCAACTCAATTTTGACAATCGACCATTGGAATGGTGTGCATTACGATAACAAAATTGACAATTTACAGATTCTGACACGAAAAGCTAACTATGATAAAGAAAGAGGCAAAGCGCCTTATTGCTATGACTTTTCTGACTTATGGCTTGTGCGCGTGCCTCGTGCGCGTGCTCGTCAGGAAGAGTTGGATTTTAGGCGCAATTCGCCTTAATTGAAAGGGGGAAATAAAATGTTTTCAAAAGTTTTAACTTCGGTGAATAGTATTTTAGAAAATGTGAGCGTTTTAAGTGGTTCGAGTTTAGCGGACAGGTTGGAGTGGGTTGTAAAAAACAAAGTAAACAACCCCAAAATAATGCCTCCATATATAACCAATCGGACTGGAAACATACTAAAAACTGTTGAATCTGATAAGATTGTATGCGGTGCGTTTATGGTAGTTTTGGGCAGTTATGCAGAATCCCCCATTCTTTCAAAAAATGCAAAGCGCGAATTTCGTATAACCAAAGTTGATTTCTATGAAACGGTCTCAGGTGCATCGGCGGCAATCAAGATTGCTTTGGAGTGCGCATATCCGGCGTGCAGCGAGCCTATTATGCCATATCTTTTTATATATAATCCCAAAAATGACGCCTTTGAGAGAATAGATTATATGATTGATGTTTATCGCTATGCTTGTGAAAATCTTTTTGAGCCGCACAGGGAATTAAAAGGCTCTGATGTGCCTTTTGACTTATGTGAGGGATTAGAAATTAAACACGAAATTTTTAAGGGCGCGAGCAACCAAGAGATTTGTCGCAGTTTGATTGAAAATAGCGGAATGGTTGTCATTCCAAATTATTATACATTCACATTATTTGACTACCAAAACCTTGCAGACGGTTTCAGTGAGAAAAAGACTTTTACAGAGGTTGTATATGCACCAGATTTAGAGTATGCTATAAAATACGCTATATTCGAGCTTTATTTTGGTCACAGCAATAAAGTGCAAATTGATGACGGGCGGTTTTTGATTGATATTACAGCTGATTCTGACAAATTTAATGAATGGATGCAACATTTTTCTGCCAATGAAGGGGAAATGGATTATTTGTTTGATGAGTTGCCTGAGTTCGTAGAGTTCAAAAAATTCGTTACGCTCACAGTAGATTCCATATTTTAACATGTCAAAAGTCAAGTTTTTTTACATAATACGGGTATGTTTAGATTCTAACATACCCGTACTTTTAACTTGTTACAGATAAAATTCCGTATTATTTTACCTTCTACAGAATTTTATCTGTATGTGGAATTTGCTGGAATGGTGGCATTTTAATAAATTTCCTACAAAAATATTTACAACCTTCGTTAAGTATGATACAATTATACTTGCGACATACTATACTTGTTCAGGCTTGCGCTTCGCTGAAAGCGCACGCTTTGGTTTTTCATACCTGAACAAGTAATTGTATGAAAGTGTGTCGCAGCATTTAATCAAGGTGGCGTTTTTGGGTGCGCCGCTGAAGATTTAGGCGGCGCACTTTTTTGTAGAATATATTTATGCAGTATTACGTGTAAACTTTGGTGGAAAGGACAAGGTGTTATTATGAAGAATAGGAGAACTAGGTCAAAAATAAAAAATTTTATTGGAAAACACTTATTTATAGTATTGTTATCGCTTATTTTGCTAATCCCATTTGTTGTTGGTCTTATTTTTGCAGTTCCAGCATTAAGGAATTTAATTTGTATACCTTCTGTAGATGTATTAAAATTCTATGGTACTGCTTTGGGAGTGTTTACTTCTTTTGGTATATATACGCAGGAAAGAAGAAAGGAAAGAATTGAAAAACAAAAAGACTTAGCTCCTAAACTTTCTTTGAAAGTGGATAAAAAAGATGGTTTATTTAACATCAAAATAAATAAAATGTCGGACAAGCCCCTCTGTCATATGTATTTATATGATGAATATATAAGTGCGGAATTGAAAGAGGAACTTAATGTGACATATGGTCAAACCTCGAATAAAAAAGCAGATGTTAATATCAGCGATGATGGTATTTTGGAAGACGACGGTTATCCAAAATACATACAGATACTATGTGAAGACATTGATGGAAATTGTTGGGATTGCGAATTTGATAAAGTCAATGATTGTGGGAAAATATATTATCCATTAACACAAAGATATATTCCATAATAAAATTAACAAAATAAAAGGAGAGTAAAACCAAATGAAAAAGAAATTTTCAAGTATTGTTCTCGTATTCTCAATGCTGTGCACGTTTATGCCTGTTATCGCAAGTGCGGCGGAAAGCGGCAGCTGTGGCGCGAACGGTGCAAATGTAACATGGACGCTTGACGACGAAGGTACGCTCACTATAAGCGGCACGGGGGATATGCAGGATTATTCCTCTTATTCTTATTCTTCTGCTGCTCCTTGGTACAACAGCCGTTCAAGCATAACGAAAGCGGTAATAGAACAAGGCGTAACAAGCATTGGCGAAGATGCACTTCGAGGTTGCAGTGCATTAACAAGTGTTACCATACCCAATAGTATAACGAAAATTGGGAGTTCAGCGTTTGGCGACTGTAGTAGCTTAACAAGCATTATCATCCCCGATAGCGTAACAAATATTGACGTACATGCGTTTGTAAACTGCAATAATTTGCAAGATGTCTATATAACGGATATAGCAAAATGGTGTAAAATAGATTTCGGTGGTGGTATGTGTAATCCACTATACTATGCCGACAACCTGTATGTGAATGACGTGCTGATAACGGATTTGGTAATACCTACTGGTGTAATAAATATTGGCGATTATACGTTTGATGGCTGTAGCTGCTTGACAAGCATTGACATACCGAACAGCGTAATAAGTATTGGCGATTATGCATTTTCCGGCTGCAGTGATTTGACAAGTGTTACCATACCAAACAGCATAATAAGCATTGGTAAACGTGCGTTTCACAGCTGTGGTAGCTTGACAAGCGTTGATATACCCGACAGTGTAGCAAGCATTGGCGAATCTGCGTTTTATGGCTGCAGTGGTTTAACAAGCGTTACAATAGGCAACGGCATAATAAGTATTGACGATAGTACATTTTGGGGCTGTAAATCCTTAACGGATATAACAATCCCAACCAGTTTAATGAGTATCGGCTATTGTGCATTTTATGGTTGTTCATCTTTAACAGATATGACAATCCCCAATGGCGTAACGAGCATAGGAGCCAATGCGTTTGCCTCCTGTAAATCGTTAATGAATATAAAAATACCCAATAGTGTAACGAGCATAGGAGCTTGTGCGTTTGGTAACTGTTCATCCTTAAAATATATAAAAATACCCTACAGCGTAACAGACATAGACAGGAGTGCATTTAGAACATGCGGCGATTTGAATATAAGCGTAGTGGAAAATAATCCGAATTACAGTGACATAGATGGAGTTTTGTTCAATAAGAACAAGACGGAAATTATAGCTTACGCCAAAGATAGACTACAATCAAGTTATTCTATCCCTCAAAGTGTAACGCATATAAGTAGCCATGCGTTTGACGGCTGCACATCCTTAACGAAAATAACAATTCCCGACAATGTAACATGTATAGATGACAGCGCGTTTTGGGACTGCACATCCTTAACGAAAGTAACAATCCCTGACAATGTAACGAGCATAGGAAGCTATGCGTTTAAGTCCTGTTCATCATTAACAGATATAACAATCCCTGACAGTGTAACAAGTATAGGCAGTGAAGCATTTTTTAACACAGGATATTATTGCGATGAAGCCAACTGGAAGGACGATGTTTTATATATAGGCAATTATCTTATTGATGCCAGAAAGGACATAAGCGGAGCTTATAAGGTAAAAAGCGGTACGCGAATGATTGCCAAACAAGCGTTTTTCATGTGCAACTCTTTAACAGATATAACAATCTCCGACGGTGTGACAGACATTGGCGGCAATCATGCATTTTACGGCTGCGGAAGCTTAACGAGCATTACAATCCCCGACAGTGTAACAAATATTGGCGATTGGGCGTTTGAAGGTTGCGGAAGCTTAACCGATGTATATTACAGCGGCAGCGAGGTTGAATGGAAACAAATTGTTATAGGAGGATCCAATGATGAATTGAGAAATGCCACAATCCATTATAATAGTAAAGTGCTTATTCCACTGCCTGTAACAACAGCGGAAATCACAAAGGAAGAAACTGACACCGCGTATACGTTCACTGTCACGCCAGAAACAGCGTATGAAAATTGCTTTGTCTATGCAGCGGTTTATGACGCGAACGGCACACTAATCGCGTTTGACCGCGTACCACTTGAAATGACGGGCAGCACAAGTGTTTCTGTGGATAAGCAGGAAAACGGCGTAACGGCAAAGGTGTTTGTATGGTCTGACTTTATGCAGTCAATTATCGAACACGCAGAGGAATTTTCACTGATAGAATAGAACCAAAAGGATTCATGCAGATATATGAATCAGTTTGATTTTGCGCTGTTGTGAGGTTTATTGTGTTTTTCAAAAATAAAACCACATAAAATTTACATAATATGGGGCAAGGTTCACCTTGCCCCTCATTTTTATAAGTTGCGGAAAACTGATGAATTTTTTAAAACCCCTGTATTTTTTGCATATTGGGGAATAAAATTTTCGTTTTATTGACGTTTTGATAAATATAAACCATAAAACCTATTGTAACAACCCATTAAAACTCAAATAATACGCAAAAATTTTCAGATAATCTCATTTTGTGCTGAAATAACAACAAATCCTACAAATGCGTGATTATGCTGTAATAGCGGTGTTTAAGGAATTTTCGTAATTTTTGATAAGTTTGTTGAGTGTGGGGCGGGATATATTCAGTTTATGCGCTAATTGTGTCTTGTTTAGCTGTCGTTTCATATAAAGGGCATAGTATTGAGCAAAGTCATCAATCTTTACGGGTTGCCTGCCTTTGTAGACACCTCTCTTTTTTGCAAGTTCGATGCCCTCACGCTGTCGCTCCAAAAGGTTCTCGCGTTCAAAGGTGTTAATGGCGGCGATAACTGTGAGCAGTAGTCGTCCAGTTGGGGTTTGTGTGTCTATATCTTCCTTGTAAGATACAAGATTTACATGTTTATTATTAAGTGTCTCAATGATATTTAAAAGGTCTTTTGTACTTCTTGCAAGGCGTGAAAAATCATGAATGTAAATAATGTCCCCCTCTCTTGCAAACTCAATCATTTCGGCGAGTTTTGGTCTGTTGACATCCTTTGCGCTAATTTTTTCAGAAAATATCTTTTCCACATTAAACTTATCCATTGTTTCGAGTTGTCGCGCCTCATTCTGCTCTACTGTTGATACTCTCACATACCCAATCTTCATAATTAAACACTACCTTTCTTGAGTTGGTAGAGTCATGATAACTCCTTATTTGTTAATCGTCAATAAAAACTCAAGAGATGGTTTACATTTTGTCAATTTTTCCAGATTTCAACATTATTTTTACATCAAAGCGCCCAAATTCAGGCGTAAATTACGGGTATGCCCTATTTTGACAATATGCACAAAAAGAACGAGTAAAGAATGGGTAAAGTTTGGTGATTTTTAAATGTTAAGTTTTTGCGGCCTATTTGACAGTTTGGGTAGATTGGCCTATAATTTATAATACCATATCAACTTTCTTCATGGGACACAAACCATGAAAAATTTTTTAAAAGAAAAGTTAAAAGAAAACTCTGAGGGAATGTGGCTGTCCTTAGAGTTGGTCAAAGAAGACCTTGATTCGCTGAATCTGTCAGGCAAAGTTTCAATCAAGGTTATGTTAAATGCGCCTTACGTGTCACTAGATGAAATAAAGGATTTACTTAAAAATTCCTCAAAACAGAATAATTTGGTGAATTTGCCCTGCGGACAAAACCCTTACAATGCGCTAAACTATAACAAGGATAGTGTTATTAAAAATAGTGCTACTAAAAATAGCGTTGCTGAGGGTGCTGGGGTTGCTATGAAAAATAATAGTTTTGTTCTGCCTAATGGTCATATCATTAGATGGCATGTGTCGAGAAAATCTAGTTTGAAGACTAATCCTTTTTTGGGTCAGGTTTTTGAGGTATATAAAAATGAGGATGGGAAGTGGAAACAGAAGTGCCTTTATTCTCACAACTGTCCTACGGAGGAAGAGGCTGCGCGTGTTGCAGTACTTAATTTTTCACGTATTACAAAAACTGACAATATTGAGGTTTTGCCTGAAATAAAGGCAAAAAGAACAAAAAAGACGGTTAGTGAGTATGCTCTTTATGTCCTGCACAAGGGCACTGGTAGTGCTGTTGACGGGTCTTTGGAGGGGTACAGAAATTCAATCAACCCACTCTTAAAGGTTCAAATGGGTTCAAATAAGGGTACTTTTGGTGATTTTAAGATAAAAAGTGTTACAGATGACGATATTATGTTTGCGCTCAGAAAGCTAACTGAGCATCAGGCTCAGAGTTCTCTTAATAAGACGTTTTTTGTAGCAAAAAAGGTATTTTCAGAGGCTGAGGCAAAAGGTGACATAAACTCGAATCCTTTTAAGTTTGTAAAATGTCCCAAAAGCAAAAAACTACCATCTGAAAAGTTATCTATCTTTTCAGACGAAGAGATGGCAGCACTTTTGCGGTTTTCTGATAAAGAGGATATGCTTGGCGAATTACCTATAATATATCCCATGTTTGCGGTATTAGAGTCAACTGGTATGAGACCTGGGGAACTCAGAGGTTTAAGATGGGATAATGTTGATTTTGCGAATAAAACGGTACATATTTCTCAAGCAATCGTGAAAGAGTTTGATACTATTGAGGACTTAAATATTGCCCCTCAGAGCAGAGAGCGTGTGGGTAAGACTAAAAGCGATTACAGCGTGAGAGATATACCTTTAACAGATAGGGCAATAGAATCTCTTAAAGAATGGCAAAAATACTTAAAAACTTGCCCTTCTAAAATGAAAAAAAGTCAGTTTGTGTTCCCTGATTCCTATGGGTCATTCAAGTCAAAATCATCTATCAACAGTTTAATGAGACGGTTTATAGTTAGGTTTAAGAAGGCATATCCGCAGTTTAGTGACATGGAGTTTAATTTATACAAATTCAGACATACATTCTGCACCAATTTGGTACTGTCGGGTGTTCCCAGAGACTCTATTCAGCGGCTCATGGGTGACAATAATGCCTCTGTCATTCAAAAATACTATACTCATATAACTGATAAGAATGCTGCTGATATGGCAAGGATATTTTACGATTCTCTGAATAGTAAGCATAAAGCAGAAGCGTCAGATAATGGGTAAAATTGGTAAATTTGCCCATAGACATTATGACATCTCTGTGATATTCTTAAATTAGGGTATAATGAGTGGTTTTGGATACTTTTTCATCATTCATGCATATCACTGGCTGAGAAACGTACTTGCTGAGAAACCATAATTCTTATCAGCAAATAAACCTCTCAAAAATCGCATAAAATGGGGATTTTTGAGAGTATATCTAGCCTTTGGTAATGAAGAGGTCGGCGGTTCGACTCCGCTCGTTAGCTCCATTAAGCGTCCACCAACGCTTGCTGCAAATTGCACTCCGACTTGGGAAACCACCCTTGCCGAAGTGCTTTTTTCTTGCGGGAAACGATGAAATTTTATATATACATATTGATACTTTTGTGGTATAATAGCTTTAGGTGACGGAGAAATCCGTGTGACCTTGATAATAGGAGCGGCGGCGGCTGTTCCGCCCTTATACTGATTTAGGGAGGTGAACCTCGGTACTAAACAGATAAGGGGGTTATACTTATGGATTTGGATATTCTGATAAGGATAGTCGAATTGATTATAATTCTTGAGATTATAAGAAACATAAAAAATTAGCCGCCCCTCATTCCACTAAAGGGCGGCAGTTAGGTTAATAACCTAACAAATCGCACTTGGCGGAACGGCTAAAAACCGCTCCTTTGTTATCTAAACTATACCACAGTTTAACCGTGTTGTCAAGTGAGAGATTATGTGATAATACGGCAAAATCCAAAAAATTTAGAGGGTTAAAACGGCTTCCCCTCGGAAGCCGTTTTTAATACGTTTTACTTCAGTATTTCATCTGCGAGCGCGTCGATCTGCGCCATGTTCGTGTCGTTTAACGCCGATTTTATGCTTACGGTTGTGTCGGTGAAGGTGAGGTTCTTGCAGCCCTCGAGCATCGACTTGATCGTTTTTGCCGCCGTCGGCGCCCACGAGCCGTTCTCGATTATACCCACCGTCTTATTCTGGAAATTGCGCTCGGTGAGATGGTTTATAAACTCCTTCATAAACGGGAAAACATCATTATTATATGTCGTCGTCGCGAGCACGATTTTACCGTAACGGAACGCGTCCTCAACGCACTCCGCCATATCCTCGCGCGCGAGGTCGTTCACCGCGACCTTCACGCAGCCCTTCTCGGTGAGCTTCGCGGCAAGCGCTTCGACAGCTTCCTTTGTGTGACCGTACACCGACGTGTACGCGATATTCACGCCCTCGCTCTCAACGCCGTACGACGACCATGTGTTGTACAGGTCAATATAATAACCGAGATTTTCCGTAAGAACAGGGCCGTGGAGCGGGCAGATAGTCTCGATATCAAGGTTCGCCGCCTTTTTAAGCACGGACTGAACCTGCGCGCCGTACTTGCCGACGATGCCGATATAGTACCGTCTCGCCTCGCACGCCCATTCCTCGTCAGCGTCGAGCGCTCCGAATTTACCGAACGCGTCCGCGCTGAACAGTACCTTATCGGTGCTGTCGTATGTGAAAATTACCTCCGGCCAGTGAACCATCGGCGCGGCGACAAATGAGAGACTGTGCTTGCCGAGACTGAGCGTGTCACCCTCCTTGACGATCATTCTCCTGTCGGCAAAATCCGTGCCGAAAAAGTTTTTCATCATGTCGAACGACTTAGCCGACGAAACGATTACCGCGTCGGGGTACGCGTCGGCGAATGCGGTGATGTTCGCGCTGTGGTCGGGTTCCATGTGCTGCACGATCAGGTAGTCGGGCTTCGCGCCGCCGAGCGCGTTCTTCAGATTGCCAAGCCACTCGTCGCCGAAATTTTTGTCAACGCTGTCCATTACCGCGATTTTCTCGTCGATAATCACGTACGAGTTGTACGCCATGCCGTTCGGAACGTCATACTGCCCCTCGAACAGGTCAACCCCGCGGTCGTTTACTCCTATATATTTAATGTCGTTTGTAATGTTCATTTCCCTCAGTTCCTTTCTTCGTGATTGGTCTTATTGTATCACAAACGATATATAATGTCAATCGGACGATAGCAAAAAATGCAAATGTGTTACAAAATTATGATTGTGTATTACAACAATATAAAATTGTATTATATTTGCATTTTTTTGTTGACAAAATTAAAAAATTATAGTATATTAAGATTGTCAGAGATGACATATAATATAACTGCCATTGTGCTATAAGAAAGGAGGTTGTGTCTGTATAATGGCTAATTAGGTGAAGTTGATAGAAATGGAGGTAATTATGGCAACCATATCGACACGAGTAGACGATCAAATGAAATCAGATGCCGAAAAAATCGCTGATGAAATCGGGATACCAATCAGCACTGCAATCAATGTATTTTTAAAACGTTTCATAGCAAACCGCGGATTCCCATTTAGTGTTGTTTCAACCAACAATACAGAACAAGTACCAATAATAGATGTTAATATGTTAGATGCGTCGGTAAAACATGCAATTGCCGATCCAAATAATATAGGTTTATCACATCAATTCACCTATTTAGATCAAAATACGGGCAAACCAATTATCGTTACAAGAGAGGAATAATGATAGATGACAACCTCAAAACTTATGGTTATGGCAGGTCCAAACGGTTCCGGAAAGAGTACAATTACCTCAGAGATACCGGTAATAGGATATTATATCAATGCAGATGATATAAAAAAAGAAAAAGTCTGTAGTGATTTGGAAGCTGCACAGCTGGCAGCCGCTACGCGCGAATACATGGTGGATAACGGCTTGGATTTCACATTTGAATCCGTGCTGTCTACTACGCGTAATTATGAGCTTATGGAGAGAGCCAAGAAAAACAACTACAAGATAATTTGTATATATGTGTTAACAACTAATCCGGAAATAAACGTAAAACGTGTTGCAGCTCGCGTGAAAAAAGGCGGGCACAGCGTTAAACCGGAAAAAATCCGTGAGAGATATTATCGCGCAATGAAGCTGTTCCCAAGACTGCTTGATCTTTGTGATGAATTATATGTATATGATAATTCATACGAAAGAGACGTCGGTGAACCGGAAATGATTCTTAGCCTGCAATATGGAGAAATCAAATTCAAACCCAATGCAATGTGGTCTCCGGATAATATTAAAAAACTGTGTAACGGAACTTATAGCGGAGAAGAATAGTAAATCATTTCGATAAAACAGACCGGCATTTGTTTTACTGAGGCAGTAAAACAAATGCTTTTTTTCTTATGATAATATTTGACAAAGAGCTACAAAAACACCGCTCAAACATAGTGTTTAAGCGGTGTCCGCGTGGCTCCTCCAGCTGGGCTCGAACCAGCGACATCATGATTAACAGTCATGCGCTCTGCCAACTGAGCTATAGAGG
>CANQDD010000002.1 GCA_947591315.1 uncultured Clostridia bacterium | reverse complement strand
GCGGACGGCGAGATCATTCACAGCGGACGTTTCGGCGCGTGGATACTGGGACGTGACGATATAAAAGTGAACATAGAAGGCAGAAATGAATTAAAGCTGTACATTAAAACGGAACGCGCCTACCGCGAGGTGGACACCGAGGTGGATTTTGAAAAAACGATATTCTGGGGCGATCCGTGTATAATCACAAAGTCTGGCGAAAAAATTTATCTATGCGATTTGCCGTATACGACGGAGAATGTCGATAACGGCAACGGCATAGGCGTTGATTATTTCGGCGGCGATGTGACGATACAGGCGAAGAAATTTGACAAGGCTGTTCCGGCGGAGCCTGAAAATATTGAAAACGAGGCGGTTATAACGGTCGACATTTCAAACGTTGACGCGGCTGAATTTATCGGCAGCATAGGCGGCGACTACCCGCTCGGCGACGGCGCTGACAGGCGTAAGCTCATTTCTCACAGGAAATCGGCGAAAACCGCGTCGTTTATAAGTGTTATGGAATTATACGAAACGGAAAATAAAATCAGCGGCGTAACAGCCGTTTCGGATTGCTGCGTAAGAGTTGAAATGAAGGACGGCACGGCGCGGGAGATAGAGGTATCAAACCTTGAAATCGGCGAAAACGTAAGCGCGGTGCTGCGCGAATATGTAAACGGTAAACAGGTCTACGCGGAACGGACAGGGGAGGATTTGAAATGAATATAACCGAGGAAAACAGAAAATGGGTTGACGGCGTGTGGGAGAAGCTCGATAAGAAGCTCCGAAAGGTATGCGTCAAATCACGTAACAAAATCCCGTACACAACCGAAAACGGCGTTCACGACAATATGGTCGAAAAGGACATAACGTGGTGGACAAACGGTTTTTGGTCCGGCATGATGTGGCTGATGTACGAGGATACAAAAAACGAGGAGTACAAAATCACAGCCGAAAACGCGGAAAAGCTGCTTGACGGAGCGTTTGAAATTTACGATTTGCTTCATCACGACGTGGGATTTATGTGGCACATTTCGAGCGGCGTTGACTATCGGCTGACGGGCAATAAAAAATCGCGCCTGCGCACTATCTACGCTGCGAATATGCTCGCGTCGCGCTACAACGCGGCGGGTAAGTTTATCCGCTCGTGGAACGACGACCACAACGGCTGGGTAATAATCGACAGCATGATGAATATTCCGCTACTCTACTGGGCGGCGAAGGAGCATAACGACGACCGCTACCGCTATATCGCCGAAAATCACGCCGATACGGTGCTGAGGACGCATATTCGTCCGGACGGCTCGGTAAATCATATCGTGAGCCTCGATCCGACGAACGGCGAGGTAATAGAGAGCTTCGGCGGACAGGGATATGAGGTCGGCTCGTCGTGGTCGAGAGGTCAGAGCTGGGCGATTTACGGCTTTGTTTTAAGCTATATCCACACGGGCAAGCAGGAGTATCTCGACGCGGCGAAGCGCGTGGCGCACTACTTTATCGCGTGTATCGCGGACACTGATTATATTCCGCTTGTTGATTTCCGTGCGCCGGAGGAACCTGTGCTTATAGACACAACAGCGGCGGCGTGCGCCGCGTGCGGTCTTATAGAGATAGCGAACTGCGTCGGCGAATTCGAGAAAAAAACGTATCTGAACGCGGCGCTTAAGATTTTAAAGGCTCTCGAGGAAAAATACTGCGACTGGTCGGACGGCGAGGACTCAATTCTCCAAATGGGTACGGAGGCGTATGTGTGCCGCGAAATGGGACGGCACGCGCCGATCATTTACGGCGATTACTTCTTTATCGAAGCAATCTACAAATTAAGAGGAAACACAATGCTGTTCTGGTGATGAATCGAGGAAAATAAAATGATTGAAAATCCAATCTTAAAAGGCTTTAACCCCGACCCTACAATCATAAGGATAGGGGAGGATTACTATATAGCGACGTCCACGTTCGAGTGGTGGCCCGGCGTGTGCATATACACGTCAAAAAATTTGAAGGACTGGACGCTCCATTCGCGTCCTCTCAATCAAAAATCGCTGCTCGATTTGACCGGCGTTCCCGACGGCGGAGGAATATGGGCGCCGGATCTGTCGTATGATGGGAAAACGGTTTATCTTGTTTACACGAACGTGCGCGAGCGCGGACCTATGATGCAGAACGAGAATTATCTCATAACGACAGACGATATAAACGGCGAATGGTCTGAGCCGGTTTATCTCAATTCGCTCGGCTTCGACCCGTCAATGTTCCACGACGCGGACGGCAGGAAATGGCTCTTAAGCCTTGACAACCACTACCGCGAAAATCAGCGGTTCAACGGTCTGCGGCTCCAGGAATACGACCCAATCTCAAAGCGGCTTGTCGGGGATATTTATAAAATCTATACCGAGCCGCACGGAGAGCTTGTGGAGGGCTCGCACATATACAACATAAACGGAACGTATTACCTGTTAAAGGCGCAGGGCGGCACGGGTGAACGTCACAGCGCGCAGCTTTCGAGAAGCAAAAGCCTTTTCGGGCCGTGGGAGGACGATCCTCATATACTGCTCCATTCGCGCGATAATCCGTCGCTGCCGCTGCAAACCGCGGGACACGCGGATATTGTCGATACTCCCGAGGGCGAATTGTATATGGTACATCTCGCGACGCGCTATTCAAGCGGCGATTGCAGCATTTTCGGACGCGAGACCTCGATACAAAAGGTTGAATGGACGGATGACGGCTGGCTCAGATTGTCGCAGGGCGGCGAAAATCCGTACATGAGCGTGCCGCTGCCGAAGGGCGTGACCGAAGGAGAAGAAAAAACGGACGACCGTTTCTACGATTTCACCGAGGGCAAGCTGTCGGGCGACTTTCACTCGCTGCGCCGACCTGCGGAAGCATTTGTATCATTTAACGAAAAAGGACTCGTGCTGCGCGGCGCGGACGGCTTGAACAGCCGTTTCGACCAGTCGCTCATCGCGCGGCGCATTGACAGCGCGCACGTCACGGTGACGACAAAACTCACATTTGAGCCGGAATGGGAAAAGCACCTCGCGGGACTTGTATTCATATACGATACGTGCCACTGGCACTATCTGTACGTATCGCGGAACAATCTGACAAAGGCGAAGGAAATTTATGTCTTGACCTGCGACAACGGTAAAATGTACTACCCGATGAAGGAGCCGATCGCGATAAAAGAAAATACGCCCGTCGAGCTTCGCGGAACAATCGACGGCGGCAGGCTGCTGTTTGCGTACAACGACGGTGAAGGCTTTAAGAGCGTCGGGTTTGAACTGGATATAAATATTTTGAGCGACCGTCATATTCATCTCGGATTTACCGGAGCGATGTGCGGAATATGCTGTCAGGACTTGTACCGCAAGGAAAAATGCGCGGAATTTGAATGGTTTGAATATAAACACAACAAGAAAGATAACGGGAGTGTGTGACGTTTTCGATAATTTGGAACATAAAAGTAATATTTCAAAGTTGATTTTTTATATATAGGCATGTAAAATATTATTGAAGATAATATTTAAGTTTTAACTTATGCAACGGATAGGCGGAGGCGCGAAAGTCAATCCGCCTATCTACCCCCCTACTTCAAAAGGAGCGGATATGTTATGAAAAGGATATGCTGTTTAATCGTATGTTTGGCTGTTACCGTGTCAAACATTATTTTTGTTTATGCGCAAAACGACGCGCCGCAATACATAGATATAGGCAATACGGAAAGCGAGCAGGACTGTATCGAGTACACCGCGGCAAGCGAGCCGCAGACAAATACGGTTGACGGCGCGGAGCATACGTTCCGTACCCTGAACCCGAACGGCTCGATGACGTTTACAATGGAATGCGCCCCCGATAAAACAAATTATCTCACGGTAAAATTATGGGGAAGCGACACGGGCGACGGTATGCTTTGGCTGACAGACACCGACGGCAACATGAACGTCGGCGGTGACAAGCCGCCGGAGCGTAACAGCGGCGTTGTGGACAGGCGCGACTGGGTTGAACTGAATTTTTCAGGGAGTTCTCCGCAGTACGAGGGCGGTTTTATATATTCGACATATATAATTCCAAAGGTCTATACCGAAGGTAAAACGGAGGTTACGCTTAAAATATACTCAACGGGCGGCAGCGCGGACTATGCCGAGGACAAGGTGAAGGAGCAGACCGAACCGAGCAGGGGAATATACGCGCTGTATATGACGCAGGATCCGTATTTTGAGCCGTCGGAGTACGGCGCAGTTTCGGGGCAGCTTGCACCTGCCGCACAGTCGGAGATGAAATCATACGACGAATACAAAGCGCAGCTTTTGCAATACGCGAAAGATGCAGTGGACACCTTTAAATCATGGCAGATATACGGCGCGGACAATTACCCCTCGTACATGGAGGGCATGATAACGCGCACAACGGGTTGGAAAAATAAGGACAAAACCGACGAGAATTGGAAAAGCGCGTACTATAATTCAAACGGTATGCTGAAACAGAACATGACGCCGCTTAACGGCTATGAAGTATTCGCGCTCGCGTACAAAAACGCGGACACGCTCGGTTACGGCGCGGAGGAAAAGGAGGAATTGCTCGACAGAATTGTAAAGGGTATGGATTTCCTTTGCAGGGCGCAGGGCGAGAACGGAGGCTTTTTCAGCAGTGACGGCTGGATAGGCGGACCCGACAGGAAAAACGCGTCGGGCAGTAACCTCACCGGCTTCGGACTACGCAGCGCGGCATACGCGCTCGACGCGGTGTACGACGACGTTAAAGCCGGCGGCGATGATCTCGATAAATATATAGACATGGACGCCGACGGTTATATTGATACATCCGTGCGCCGCAAAGGCGCGTGGGAAACGATGGCTGCCGCCGCGCGCGACTATCTCACCTCGCTCGACGGCGCGGGACACGCGCCCAACCAGGATATGGCTGACATAATTGCCGCGCTGCGTTTCAATAATGTGCTTAAACGAATGGGCAGCTCCAAAGCGTGGGACGAAACGGAAATAACGCACGAGCTCGATATGGCGTTCGGGCTTGAACCGAATATATGCTGTTCAAGCTACTGGGTATCGCCGAAAGGTCTTATACTTGAAAACTTCGGCTCGATACAGGGCGGTTACAGCGGCGATTACGGCATAATGGCGCTTGAGGAAATGTCACAGCTTGCGGAGCTTGCAGGGCAGTACCTCACGGCGGACAAGGCGGCGAAGTATGCGGATATTGTGAAAAAAGCCTACGAGGCTTCGGACAATTTCATGTTTACCGCCAACGCGAGCATAGGCGGCAATCCGACGCTTTACAGCGAGGGCATCACAAGCAACAGAAACGCGTATTACCCCGGAACGGAGCGGTACGTGCTCGACGGCTACGCGGCGCTTACGCTCGGCGACGACACCGCGCTCAAAGCGTTTTACAATTTTCTCGCGCACGACAAAATGACGGCGGAGCATACAAGCTACGAGCCTTCAAACGCCCATTATGAGGATAACGCGCTGTCGCTTATCAGGCTTTACCTCGGCTTTGACGATATAACCGACGCGTTTGAGGGAAGGAGCATAGCCGATTACGATTATATTATGGAGGACGACGCGGTTGACGAATACGCGTGGGCGGACGAAATGGGCAGGAATGTCGTTATAAAAAACGGCGATGATAAAATCTATCTCGCGCTGAACTGGCGAAATCCTTTAAGAAGCGTCGATTACTACAATACCGAAAGAGTTAAGGACAATCAGCAGGGACTTATGAACAATCTCGCGCGCGTCCACCACAAGACGGATAAATACGACAGCTACGGCTACGCCGAGCTGACGACGGTCGGCTGGAACGTCAAAACGGCTGCCGGAGCAAATTATCAAAAATTCGTCAATCACTATGCCGAGGCGTTTATGTATATGAATTACGGCGGCTACGCGGTGATAATGAACAGCAATAACCTCATGGGACGGGAAAACAACGTGTCATATCCCGTTCCGTATGAGGAGCTGGGGCTTAACGGCGTGTATAAGGATCTGATAAGCGGAAAGAGCTATTACTTCGGCGAAGCCGCGGACGGCGCGGAGGACGGCACAGCCGCGCAGGTCGCGCCCGCCTCGACCATGGTACTGTACCGCACCGCGCCGAGGGGTGAGGCGACGGTAACGGACGTGGCGTTCGAGAACGGCGTTATAACGGTGACGGCGACGACCGACGAGGGAACGGCTGCTCCCGTAACGGTGTACGCGGCAGCTTACAAAGGCTCCGTGCTCGCCGACGTCAGGAAGTATTCGGGGACGATTAACGGAGAAGAACAGTTAAATTTCAAATACGAAAAACCGAGCGGCGCGGACAAGGTGAGAATTTATGTGTGGGACGACAACATGAAACCGCTGTATAAATCGGAGGACAGGTAAAAAACAAACAGTTTTCACTTTTTTTACAGTGTAAATACGGTCGGCGGTATGGTATAATTAAGGTAGAATAAAATCAGGGAATTTATTAAAAAGGAGATGCTTCGGGAAATGAAAACGCATGGATTTAAGAAATTTACCGCGATGCTGTCGGCGATTGCAATGACCGCGAGCTGCTTCGCGGCTTTTGCCGTTCCTGTTGGGGCGGAACCGGAGGGCAGTGGAAATACAATAACTGTTAGCGCGTCTTTGGTGGCTACAGTAAGAGCTCAAGATGAGAGCTGGACTAATATACATGGTAGTACCAATGCAAAAGTTGACACTAGGGAGAATACGACTAAGGTTGAAATAGTGCATGGCACTAATTATATAGGTGGATACTATGCATTTGAAAAGCAAGAAATCCCTGAAGGTGCCAGCCTTATTTCCGCAACACTTACGATAAAGAAGAAAAATGATGTTAATTTTCATAGCGCAGCATTTGATGTTTACCCTGCCGATTATGTTGCAGAGACAGATTACCAATCACAGACAGTCTTTGAAAAAATAGCGCCTG
The DNA here is from genome assembly GCA_947591315.1 of uncultured Clostridia bacterium. Taxonomy (GTDB): domain Bacteria; phylum Bacillota; class Clostridia; order UBA1381; family UBA1381; genus Hominilimicola. Next base: position 146,892 of record CANQDD010000002.1, on the reverse strand, counting down.
CAATTACCAAAACACCTGTCAGTGCGAATGATGCAGGAACAGATGCAGATCCGGTAGTTGCTGATGTTACGAGTATATTTGATGCTAATTCTAACAATGCATTTTTTGTTTGGGTAGCACAAAATAAATCTTATAATCTGTCGCCGGCTGCGACGCTTACTATAACGTATGGATATAAGACCGCACTGCCGAATGGAGCGGTAAAGTGGGAACGAGGAACCACGAATAATAAAAATAATGAGAAGTATACAGTTGAGAAAAAGAACTCCGCATCGGATGTAAATGTATCAAATCTACATAATGATTCTGTAGCCGATGGTGTTGTACCGGGAAATGGGCATCTTGTTATAATTGATTTAGGTAAGGAACTTCCGGTTACGGCGTTAAAAATAAAATCCGGTACAGGCGGGACAATGCTTTATGCGCTGTTAAAGGAAAACGGACTTACAGAATCGAGCCTTGAAAGCAGTAACTGGTTCAGAGCTAATAATGCAAATACCCAGATGTTGATAGATACAAATTACGATAAGCCCGTAACTCAGACTATAACAAACGGTGACGGAACGCCGGACACATACTATGACATAACATTTAAAACGACGGAAACCGGAACACCTCAAGACTATCGTTATGTTGTTGTTGACGGCATGGGCGGCACGGATAACTGTTACGAATTGGAGGTATATTCAACAGAGGACACGCGGATAACCGTAACCGCGCAAAATGGAGAAGCGCCAAAGGCTTATTATGATGATTTATATACAGCGGTTACAAATGCAGCGGCAAACGATACGATTACGATAAAGAAAAACAGCGAGGTAAGCAACAGACTGACAAACGGTGATATAACAGCTAATAATATAACAATAGACGGAGGCGGTTATGAGGCATATTTAAGCTCCGTAGCAGCCAGCAAAACTCTTTTGTTTGAGGTGGGAACAGATAAAACCTTGAATTTGAATAACATAAAAATCAGCGGCGGCAGCAATTATACAATAAATATGCAGCAGCAAACGTCAACGTTGAATATGACAAAGGTTACGGCGCCGGAGGGTAAAGAATATTCCGTAAGATTAGGAAGTAAGCCTTTAGGCTCTCTTGCCATTGATTCCGAGACGGTGATTCCTAAAATTATGCTAAATGGTTATAGCAGTACGGACGATTTCACGGAAGCTGTAATTTTAGCAAAGCCGCTTTCCGAAGCAGTGTTACAGACGAGCCAGATAGAAAGTGTTGTTGGCAGTGACAATAAAGATATGTTAGCAGACGGCACTAATGAGCTTGCGGTAGTGGACGGCAATATTGTTATTCAAAAGAAAACTGTGGCAAAGACACCGCTGACGGTGCAAACCTTGCCGACGGGAAAGGCGGATTTGACGTATAACGGCGAGGATCAGGATTTGCTTGAAGATGGCGGCGAAGCGTCAACGGGCGGTAAGATGCAGTACAGCACGGACTATCAGTCGCCGGAAGCGCAGGGCACATGGAGCGATACGCCTCCGAAGGGCAGGGACGCGAAAACTTATACAGTTTATTATAAAGCTGTGCCGACTGAAGAGGGCGCGGCGACGCATACCGATTCCGATGTAGGCAGTGTTGACGTTACAATCAAGAAGGCGACGCCGGAATTTCCGTCGGATATCGAAACCGTTGAGGGCGGTGTGTATCATGATGATATGAAGCTCAGCGACGTGACCGCGCCGAATGTAGAGGGCGGAAAGATTACGTGGAAAGACGGCGCAACTACCCTTCATGCGGGCGATAATGAGGTGCAGGCGGAATTTACGTCAGATGATATGACAAATTACGAAGGTACAGCCGAGGGCACGGTGACGGTAAATGTTAAAAAGGCGACGATTACCGATAGTGAGGTTCAAATAGAAGGCGCGGGTACGTTCGAGCATGACAGCAGCGAACATAGTATAACGGCAACGACAACGAAGGAAGGCGACCAGATTAAATACGCCGATGGCAGTGTTACGGCGGAATCGGATACCGGATCGGTAAGCTGGCTTGATTCATGCCCGACATATTCCAATGTAGGTGTTCATCAGGTTACGGTTAAGGTAACAAGAAATGAAAACTATGAGGTTTATTATAAGACGGTTACCATAACCATAAGCGAGGACAAGGTAATCGACCCCTCAAAAGTGACGATTACACCGGCGAGCGATTTGACATATCAAAAAGATGTGGCACAGGAGCTTATAACGAGTGTCAGCGTAAGTGATCTTAGTGAATATAACGTGACGTATAAGGTCGTTAAGGACGGCGAGGACGGCACAGCCGCGGAGTTTAAAGATACTGCAACCGCGACGGATGCCGGTACATATAAGGTTACCGTTAAAATTACAAAGACCGGTTATGCTGATTATGAAAGCACACCTCAAACGGTTACAATCGCGAAGGCGCCGTCAACATTCCCGTCGGGTTTGCCGACAGTAGAGGTTGAGTTGACCGACGGTATGACGCTTGAGGATGTTACGCCGCCGACAACCACGGGTGGTACGATTGCATGGAAAGAAACTTCCACAGCTGTTACGGAAGGCACGGCACAATATGAGGCGGTGTTTACGCCGGCCGACAGCAGCAACTACAACACGGCAGAGGGCGAGGTTACGGTCAACGCGGTGAAAAAGACTGCCCCAACGCCGACTCCCGTTGAAGAAAGTCCGTCGACATTGACTGCCGATGTGGTTGCGCAGCTCAGAGCGATGGATGATGAGTGGACTTCACAGCATACCAGCAGTAACAAGTTTATTACGGAAGATGACGCTGATGCGAATAAAATAGAAACGACGGCACGAAATCATTTCGGAGCATTCTATTCCTTCGGCGCGGTTTCATTGCCCGAGGGAGCGACGGTTACAAAGGCGACGCTTTCGGTATATCAGGGCGACAGTAAATTCAGCGGCAAGCCGTTTGTTGTAAAAAAGACGGATAATCCCGCGGATATAAGCAAGATCGAGGATGTATTTAATGCTGCGGCGAACGCCAAAAACAGCGGCGCGGAGATAGGCACAACGACGATGTATGAGCCTGATGATAAGACGTATCGAACCGAGACTCTTGACGTTACCAACTATTTCACAGAGGGCGAGCGCAATTCGTATCTGCTGTATAACGCCGACGCGACCGACAACAACCGTCAGCTCAGCAGAAAAGCGGAGCTTGTGATTGAGTTTACCACGTCCGGGTCGGAAGACAAATATGTTGCGGAGGTAATTCCTGCGGACGGCGGAGTGGGTAATAAATACGAAACGTTTAAGGATGCGATTGCGGCTGTTCAGGAGGGTGAAACGATTAAGCTGCTCGATGATGTGACAATCGACAGAATGATATTCGGAGGCACGGCGTATTCGTCTGGTCATACCGACCAATGCAATATCGATAATGTGACGATAGACGGAGACAGTCACACTATTACATCGGACGGCACAAAAGATATGCTGTTTGAGGCGGATAATAAGACGCTGACATTTAAGAATGTGACGCTCGAGGGCGGTAACAAGTACACAATAAACGCGAAAAACAAGGCTGAAATTCATCTCCAAGGCGTAACGATAACGCCGGCAAGCGGCAAAGTCGGATTAAATATGTCAACGCAGACAACGCTTTATGCCGATTCGGCAACGACAATTAACGGCTTGAATTATAATAACGCGGCTGCTCCCGATGGCGGAACGGTTATTGTGAATAAGGAAGGCGACACTAATCTTACGATCGAGGTTGCCGGAGCGTTTACCTACGGCGTACCCGAGGAGTACACGTCCGGCACGCTTGAGGTTGACGGTAACGGAAACCTTGCCGTTCCCGCTCCCGCGCAGCCGCTTACGGTTGAAACCGTGCCGACGGCGATAACCGATTTGGTTTACGACGGCTCGGAGCAGGCGCTTGTTAACGAGGGCGCGGCGTCAGCGGGCGGTAAGATTGTGTACAGCCTGACGGGAAGCGGTGATTGGCAGGATACCGTTCCGACGGGTACGGACGCGGAGACATATACCGTTTATTATAAGGCGGTCGCGGCGGATAGTGCACAGGCAGATAAGTATATTGAGTCCGCAGTCGGTCAGGTAGAAGTCACAATCGCGAAAGCGGATATTCCTTCGACAGCGTACACAATTACTGGCGACGGAACGTTTAAGGTAGGCAGCGGTTCGCATACGCTCGAGGTTACGGCGGCAGGCTTTACCGTGGAGTATGCGGAGGGTGATTATTCGGCTGCCGAGCCGGAAGAATGGCTTGAAACGTGTCCGTCATACGGCGACGATGATTTGGGCGAGCATAAGATAACGGTTAAGCTTTCAAATAAAAACTACAATGATTTGAAGGTCGTTAGGACGATAACGATTACCGATAAGGAGCCTATAACGGAGGTTACTGTAACGGCGGCGGAGGATTTGGTATATACCGGCGCGGCGCAGGAGCTTGTGAGTGTTACGGGCGAAAATCTCGGCGAGTACACGATTACCTATTACCTTGACGACGTACAGCAGGACGGTGTTCCGACCGGCACGAACGCGGGTGAGTACAAGGTTAAGGTAACGGTTGAGCGCGACGGATACAGTACGATTACATTGGAGAAAACCGTTACAATAGCGAAGGCGGATATTACCGACATCACGGTTACGGGTTACACGGGCAACGTTGACGGCGAAGCGCACGGCGTAACGATAGAAGGCGACACGACAGGCTATACCGTTCAGTATAAGACAGGTGACGGCGAGTATTCGGAAACTGCTCCCACATTTAAGGAGGCGGGAGTGTATACGGTAACGGTTAAAATTTCAAGGGATAATTACAACGACCTTGAATTGACGGCGACGGTAACGCTTAACGAAGTGACCGAGCCGACGCCCGAACCCGATTACGGCTTTGACGAGGACTATACGCCGGAGGAAGCGCCGAGCGGTCCGACAGTGTATGACGAAGGTACGGCGCTTGAAGGCTGGTTCAGCAACAATACCGATACGGAAGTGACCGAGCATGTTGTTGAAACAAAGGGCGGCAAGCTCGTAATGGAAAACAACAAGGAGGACGAAGCAGTTCCGAGCCTCTGGGTGGGAACTCAGTACGCGGAGGTTGAAGATGCGGCAGCGGCGGACAGAATTACAATCACCTTTGAATATACGCCGGGCAGTACGGACAGCCGTATATACTTTGTCAGCGCGGACAGTGACGAGATAAGCAACGGCGTTGACGGCAGTACGGAAGGCATTTACCGTACGGCAGGCGGCGCAAACGGACTTGGCATGACACCGGGCAAGACATACGACATAACGCTTGATATTGACAACTCGACGCATACAGGTCAATTTACGGTAATACCGAAGAACGGCGTCGGAATTTCGCTTATGAGCGTACTTGAGCCTACGGATCTGCCGGACGGCACAAATGCTGTCGTATTCAGACCGGCGGCGGGTGCGACCGATACGATCGACAATTTCAGCGCGGAGCTTATGTCCACGTCAATCGCGATCAATTCCGTAACAGAGGCTCAAGACGGCGGCTATAAAGCGTCAATAACAGCGACGGCGGCTGACGGCGCGGCGGTTATAGCGGCGGTTTACAGAGGCGGCGCGTGTATGCAGGTCAAGTTTGTATCGGGCGACGATGTTACATTTGAGAACGCGCAGAGCGGAGACGTGATAAAAGCGTTCCTCTGGGAAAGCGTGGAAACAATGAAACCGCTTGCGACACCGGCACAAGAAACCATAGAATAAACAAATAACAGCATCAAAAACGGGGACACCAATCTCGGTGTCCCCCGTTTTGTAAGGAGGATATGACCATGATCGATAAAAAAACAGGCGAGCCGTATATAAACGTGTGGTTCGGCAACTTTTACCGCCCCGCATATGACGGCAGGGAGTTTATTGACGAGGGAGTACGGTTTTTGAAGGATTTGGGCTTTAACAGCATACTGCTCGATTCAAAGGCGTGGGAGGATTTTAACGACCGCTATAACGGCGGTGAGGCGAGCGTGTACGTTGAAACGCAGGAATATATGATGAAGCGTATAGCGGAGGAGGGTTTAAGCCATAACCACATGGCTCTGTACCTTAACGCCGACAATCTCTATCCGAATATCCGTTTCAGTCCGCCAATCTACGGCAAGTCGATCACGGACGCGGACGGCAGCGACGGAAAGTGGTACAGGTATTGGTCGGACGAGGCGAAGGAGTCGATGATCACGCATATGCGCGGACTGTATAAGCTCTACAGCGGCGGGTTCGCGCGGTGCGTCACAAAGGACGGTAAAAATGCCGAGCCGATGTGTACGATGTGGGATCCTATCGTCGCGCCGAGCTTTGACGAGGACGGAACGAAACGGTATGTGAATTGGCTCAAAAACAAATACGGTGACATTTCCTCGCTTAACGGCGCGTACGGAACGGATTTTGCGGATTTTGAAGGGATAGATCTGCATGACGTGTGGTTCGAGTGCGTGTATAACCCCGACGAGGTATACAAGGATTTCCGCACGGATAATCCGGCGGTGAGAATGAAGGCGGACAATATGCTCTGGAAGCGCGACGAGCTTTGCCTGTTTTTTGAGGATATGCAGCGTCGGCTTAAAACTGTAAGTTCGGATATGTTTACATGTCCGTGTATTGCGCAGTGGAGCTATTTTCTCAATATCGACGCGTCCGCGCTTTCGGACGTGGGACTGAGTGATTTGTGGGATACGGCAAACAGGGGTATTGATGTTTATAAGACCGCGCCGTATGTTGACACGGCGCACTTTATCGCCGTGCCGATTACGCCCTACGGCGATCCCGACGCGTATATTTTATCGTGCCAGCACAGCATGATGCGCGTTATGAACGAGGGACGTGAGTTCATCGGCGGCGTGTACTGGGGACGGTTCCTGTACAGTGATATTTACGAATTTCTTACACCTGCCGAGATGATCGGCTCAATGGTCGGCGCGGGTATTGACGGGTATACCTCGTACGGAATGTGCGGACTTGACGACGGCGGCGTGCTGAACCGCATGAACTCTCATTTCAACAGCTCGCTGAGGATAGGAAACGAGTGGGCGAAAAGAGTTATTCCCAAAATCAAGGGCAAGCGTAAAAAGCAGGTTGCAATTCTGTTCCCGTCCGCGATGGCACTTGCGGAGCCTATGGGCGTTGACGGCAACAAGGAACGAAGAATGGATCTGCTCGGATATTACAGAATGTGCTGTGATTTCGGCTATTCCGTTGACGTGATTGATATTGATATGATTGCGGACGGAAGGCTTGATGATTATCGGGCGCTTATTATACCCGAAAACGATTGCTATGATATTGACGTAAACGAGGCGGCGGAGAATAAGCTGCGCGAATGGGTCAAAAACGGGGGAGTTGTTATTTCCTCGCCGTTTGACCGCGTTTGCGAGAGAGTGTTCGGCATAAGGGGCGAGGAATGTGAAAAGAGCGAAATTTATTACGGTGAGGGCGGCATTGTGAAAAGCGACCGTTTCGAGTGCTTCACGGACGGTGAGCCGGTCGTAAAATACTGCGCGGACGCTCATACGGGACCTGCCGATGCTGACAAGACTGCGGCGGTATCGCATAAATTCGGCAAAGGCACGGTGTATTCGCTCGGCTTTGCGTACGGCTATTCCTACTGCGCAAAAATCGCGCCGCACGTGCCGCTTACGCAGAAGAATAACGAGCTTTATCCGGTGCAGATGATGAAGAAAAATATCGTGGACGATATTTTCCAAAATCATGGAATAGATAAATGTCCGTACGCGGAGCGAAATGTGGAAACGGCTGTCTTTGACGGCTGTGTAATCATTATAAACCATAATTCGCAGCCGATAGAATTGAATATCGAAGGCGAAAAGGATTTTCAATATAACATTGACGGCAGCACGCTTATGCCGCGCAGCGCGGTTTATGCAGAAATCAAATAAAATCGGTGCATTTATAACTTGAAAGTAACAGCGGTGTTTTATACAATAATAACAAATAGTATTGTAAGGAGATATGATTATGAAAAGGATTGTTTCGTTTATTGCTGCGGCGGCAGTCGGCGCGTCTATGTTTACGGCGGCTCCCGTGTCCGCCGCGAATGAGGTTTACGATACAGGCGCTATGGATATGCTGATATTCGGCGACAGTGAGTCGGAAAAGGCGCATGATCTGACGGAAAAGCTTACCGTTGCGGGTGTGGACGATAAGGCTGAAAAGCAGTACACAAACGACGACGGCACACACGCGGGCGGCGGATTGGGTGAAGGTCTTACTTACAGGCAGATCTTAAAGCCGACGGCGGACGCTCCGAAGGACACGGGTTATCTGCGCTTTACATTAAAGGCGGATCCCGCGCGCACGAATTACATAACGATAAGATTGTCCGGCAGCCAGTATGACCGAGGCAATATTATGCTCTATACGGGCGACGGCGACACGACGTATTTCGACCCGTTCTCGGGACGCGAATACAGCGAGCTTGACTGCGGAACGTATGTCGAGGGCTACACCTCAAAGGGAAATTATTACTACGCGACGACTAAAATCCCGCAGGAGATCATAAACGCGGACGGAACGGTCGATTTGAAGCTTGTTCCGACGGGACGTATGCAGTCCTACGGCGCGAGCGTGTACGCCGATGTTACGCAGGACAGCAAGTATATTTATTCCGTAGCGTCGCACACCGAGCCGTATTACACCCCGCAGGACGACAAAACAGGCTATGATATAACCGGTACTCCGGCAAAGGAGCATAAGGATAAAACGGCTTACGAGTCGCTGCAGGGCGAGGTTTACGATATGATGACGGAAATCATGTCATGGCAGTGCTACGGCGACGACTGGGATAAGAAAAAGACCGACGCGGCTGAGTTTATGGACGGCGCGGTTATCAGGAACACGCCCGTAACGGACGCGGATTTCTCCGGCACGAGCGACGAGATAGCAAGGCGCTATACGCAGGAGACGATAAATCATCAGAACTGGTCTACAATGTCAAATCTTATGATTCTCGCGAACGCCTTTATGTTCGATTTTTCAAAGGATTACTACAACAATCCCGAGATACTTGACCGTTACATTCATCTGCTCGACTTCTACCAGAGGGCGCAGGATAAAAAAGGCGGCTGGTGCTATTTCACCTCCGGCGAGGACAAGGGCAAATGGCTCGGCGTATCGTTTGACGGCACGGGCGAAAGGCTCACGGGCGAGTGGTGGCCGCTGCTGTCGCTCGGCGTTGACGCGATGATGCAGTCGTTTATTCAGCTTAACAACTATATCGTAAACGGCGATAATGAGGAATTTAAAACGATATGGAACAATTATCTCGATGAAAAAATCGACGGACTTATGACAGGTACGGCGGACAAAACGCGCCGCGCGTATTACATTGATATGTTCGGCAGGCTCCGCGACAGGCTCGCGAATCCCGAAAGGGGAGTGGGCGACTTCTACGCGCCGACGAACCGCGCGGGTACGGCTAATCAGGATTTCGGCTTCGCGTATTCGGCGAATAAGGCGATTGAACTCTTGGGAACAGCCGAGGGAACGGAATACAGCGTGAACGACGAGAAGCAGTACACCGATATGATAGAGTACAAGTACGGCGAAATGGCTGACGGTCAAAAGTGGTTCTCCGACCTTAACGCTCTCGGACTTGAGGGCGGCGCGTCACACGGCGGCTGGGCAGGCGACTACGGCACGCTGCTTATTGAAATTACGAACAAGTACGCAGAAAGCGCGAAATATTTTGACGCGGCGACAAAGAAAATATTCGACGACACCGCGTATAAAGCGTACGAGGCGGCAAAGTATTTCTTCTATCCCGCGGTAAACGAGAACGGCGAAACGATACTTAGCGCCGAAACGTTCGCGTCGTCACGTAAGGACGGCTACGGAATACACCTGTCATATCCCGTCGCGGGATACACGGCGACGAATTTGGGCTCGCAGGGCGCGCTCGGATTTCTCGCTCATTACATAAAGGAAAACAGAGCGTACAGCGATACGCTGCGCACGGAGATAGAGGTCGACAAGACTCCGCACGTATACACGAGAATAGTAGACTCGCAGGAGATACTCAAATATTACGAGGACGTTGAGAAGCTTATAAAGGATAATAAAATTGAGCCGCTCCCGATGGAGGACGGCGCGCCCGATTTCGCGTGGTACGATCCTGACGGACAGGAAATAGTGTTCAAGAACAACGGCGAGAAGGGATACATAACCTTTAATTTCCGCCGCGACGACTGGACGTATAACGACAATACCCGCATACATCTCATGACGGACGACGCGGAGTGGACGGCGAATGTAAGAAGCTCGCATCAGGGCGACGTATACACATGGCAGGATCCGACGCACACTACCGACGCGGGAAATCCGTATACGCATTATAATTATGACGGATTGATCGAAGTTCAATACGGAAAATACATCGGCGCGATAAATCAGTCAAAGCAGAACAGCGTATCGGGACAGACCGGTAAGACGTATACAATGTCGAAGACAACGGGCGTAACAAAGGCTAAGGATTTGATTTCGGGCAAGACGTATTCGGATCCGAACGGAATCAAAGTCGACGTCGCGCCGCAGGGCGGAGTGCTCCTTGAGGTGCTCGAAACACGCGACACTGCGGAAATCGGCGCGGTATACGAGTATAACGGCAGAGTATTGGGTTCCGAGGTGCAGACCGTTCCTGTCGGCGAATCGGTTACGGTAAAGGCTCCCGTGCTTGACGGCTACTCGTTAAAGGACGGACAGACCGAAACGCGCACAATTACCGCAAACGGCGATGAAAACGTGATTTTCAGCTACGAAACAAACTCCGCTCCGACATTCACCGCGCCGTACAGAACAGTCGAGGACGCGGGTTGGAAGGTGATGAACTACGGCGACGCGCAGGGCGAGCTGACTATGGAGGACGGCGGAATGGCTATAAGCTCAGTGTGTCCCGAGGGCGAGGGAAATCTGATGAAAACCTTCGCGTATAAGGAGGTTGCGGGCGATTTTGAGATACACGCGAGACTTCTCGGCTTCGACGCCACCTCGTATGACGCGGACTATTTCGGCGTGCTGGCAACGGACAATCTCGATTTGTATAACGCGAATTTCTTCGAGGAGCGCCACTTCTCAAATAACAACAATATACTGATGGTAACGCATAAGCAGGGCGACGAAAAGAGCACGACAAGCTTCTGGGCAGGCGATATGAACAACAAGAGCGTGCCGATAGACTTCAAGATAAAGCGCACGGGCAATCAGATAGAGTATTGGTACAGCCTCGACGGAACAAATTACGAGCAGACCTCAAAGCCTATCGTGCCGCTGGGCGCGGACGACGTTATGTATGTCGGTTTCTGCATGACGGCGCAGAAGGCGATAAAGAACACCGCCCATATCGAAGGGGACGTTGAGATAACGGGCGAGATGGTCGGAAAGCCGATAAACAAGGGAGAAACGGTAGAGCTTGATTTCTCGACCGTCGATAAGGAAAACGACGATACGGAGTTTTCAATGCTTACAGACCTGCCCTCGGGCGCGAAGCTTGACGGACAGAAGGTTATATTCACTCCCGAGCGCGAAGGCGAGTACGTATTCACCGCGTCGGTAAAGGATATGTACCACGAAACGCCGGTCACAAAGACTATCAAGGTAAATGTCGCGCCGGTAATAAGCCTGACGCTCGACGGAACATATATAAAATCCGACGTATCGCCGTATATCGAAAACGACAGAACAATGGTACCGATACGCGTAATATCGGAGTCGCTCGGAGCGGACGTCGAGTGGGATCCGTCCGCTGAGGAGGCGACCGTCACAAAGGACGGCACGAGCTTGGTTCTGAAAATTGATTCCGACACTGCCACAGTAAACGGCAGGGAGGAAAAGCTCGATTCTCCGGCGGTAATACACGGCAGCAGAACCTTCGTCCCGATAAGATTTGTCTCGGAAAATCTCGGCTGGAACGTGAGCTGGGACGGAGACAGTAACACGGTAAAAATAAATAAATGATGATTTTGAAAGAAGGTACTTGAAAATACCTTCTTTCATTATTATAATAATAACGGTACAATAAATTTCACGGGAGAATGATATGATAGTATTTTTTGACATTGACGGAACACTTGTATCGGACGATGAGGCGTACACAATACCCGAAAGCGCGGTAAATGCGATAAGGGCGGCGCGGAAAAACGGACATTTTATGTATATAGATACGGGAAGAACGGTTATGAATGTGGAGGACAAACTCCGTAATATCGGTTTTGACGGCTATATCTGCGGCTGCGGCATCTATATAGAAAGCGGCGGTAAGGTAATCTTTAACCGCGAACCCGACAAAAGACGCTGCATGGAAATCGCGGAGCTTGTGCATGAATGTGACATGACGCCGATGTACGAGCATTCAAAATCCTTCTTTACCGATAAAAGATGCCGTCCGTTTGACGGGTTTACAAAGCTTAAACGGCGCTTTGAAAATCAAGGCAAGGATTTGTCGCCCGATGTGAGCGATGAGGCTTTTGTATTCGACAAACTGCTCGCGTGGTATGACGATAAAAGCGACTTGAAACGGTTTAAAGAGGGAACAGAAGCGGATTTTGATTTTATAATCCGAGGCGACGGGTTTTGTGAGCTGACGGTCAAGGGGTATTCAAAGGGCACAGGCATAGCGCGGGTGTGCGAGTACCATAATATCCCGATAAGCGAGGCTTATGCGATAGGGGACAGTATGAATGATTTGCCGATGCTCATGGCGGTGCCGAACAGTATCGTTATGGGAGACGCGTCCGAAGAACTGAAGAAAACCGCATCGTTTGTGACAAAACCGCTGCTCGAGGACGGAATAGAGTACGCGCTTAAGTATTTTGGAATGATTTGAGATAAAGATAGCTGCCGCGGAGTTTTGCTCCGCGGCAGTGCTTTGTATATTAAAGGCGTTATCTCCGTTTTGCGTGATAATGCCTTTATTTTTTTATTATTTGTTTTCGGAAAGAACCTTTGTGCGTTCTTTAAGCTCCGACAAATACTTGTCAAAGTCTGATACAAACAGCCTGTCTGAACTATCTGCCCCGCCCATTTTCTGAACTGCACGGCGCGTTCATTGTTCACTTTGGAACAAACGGCAATAATAGCCTGCAAATTATAATGATTGACTTCACGGCTGACTTGACGGGAACCCTTGTTTTGAACTATTCGGAATTTCCGAATAGTTGCACACTCTACCAATTCCGCGTCATCATAAATATGAATATGTACTTTGTACTCATACAGACAAAGGCCACTATCACAATCACATCATATTTAACGTCGTCAGCTTCCAAGACCACAAGCGTTACCGCTCCGACAAGAAATCGTACTACCGAATCACCATCCTTCAGAAAATGGTAAAAGAAAAGCACCTATCATTTCTGACAGATGCTTAACCTTATCAATATATTCATTTCCTTAATTCTAACTACATTTTAAGGGAATACCGGAATGGCTGTGGGAATTAGTTTACTCTATAATAGCAAGTATTCTTCCCGGAACCTTCTCGTTTCAGCTCGCCGGAAGCCACAAGTTTGCGCAGCGCGCCCTCTATGGAACTGACGCTGAGAGAGGGGCACAGCTCCCGAATGTCTTGTTTTGTAAAACGACCAACCTTGTTCGCCGCGGCACGTCTTACCGTTTCGAGCGCGGAAAGTTTTGTCTCTACTAAGGCAAATCGATCCTCAAAATCCTTATAAGCAGCAAGGATCGTTCCAAGTAGATATTTGATGAATGGAACCGCATCCTCCTTGCCCTCGTGCCAGCCAATTTGTGCTTGAGCGAGCGCGTCATAATATAAGTCTTTATTCTTTGCGATCTTTGCTTCGAGTGAAATATATTTTCCGACATAGAAGCCGCTTCTGTATAGAAGTAGAGTTGTCAGCAGCCGGCTCATTCTGCCGTTCCCGTCGTTGAATGGGTGGATGCAAAGAAAGTCGTGAATAAAAACAGGAATCGCAATAAGCGGTTCTATTTCCATATTTCCGGTAACCCGGTTGTATTCCGTGCAGATTCTATCCAGTGCCTCCGGCGTCTCATATGGCGGCAGTGGCGTAAACAGAATTTCCACATGACCGTCTGGATGAGTTGCGCTAATATAATTTTGCACGTTTTTCGTTCTGCCTGCCATTGGGTTATTCATGTGGCTGTACAGGATTTTATGAAGTTGAAGAATGTAATTCTGCGTGATTGGAATTACATCAAAACTTTCATGGATCAGCCCCAGCACATCGCGGTATCCGGCGATTTCCTGTTCGTCACGATTTTTTGGCGTCGTTTTTTCTTCGACCAGCTGTCGTATGCGCGTATTAGTCGTAACAATACCTTCAATGGCGTTTGAGGCTTCCGTACTTTGTACCTTTGCAATCTCGACCAGCTTTTCCAGTTCTTCTGGACGCTGCTTCAGATACAGTTCTTGCTTTCCGGCTTCTTTATAAATCGCAGCAATCAAGCTGAGGATTTCCGAATCCCACTTTTGGCTTTTGATTGCCGAGTAGTTAAACTCTCGCATTTGTTTCACCTCCGCATATTTCCCTTAAATCATATCATATATTAAGGGAAAAGTCAATCCCTTACGAGAAAATACCCTTAATATTATTCCGTATTTAAGGGAAAATATTCTCTCGGTTTAGATAAACAAAATGCCCCGGCTGTCATAAACCGAAGCGGAGGTATCGTTGCCGCAGCGGATCGCCGAGGACGAGGACACAGGCTTTATGGAATTTGTGATTGCAAAGGGACGTTTCTCTTTCCGTCTGACGACTCCCTACACCGAGGAACGCCGAGCGGTTATGCCACCAAAACTTCCAACACGTTAAGTCGAGGAAGGAGGTGGTTGTTATGCGAAAGTACATAATTAGAATTTTAATTTTAACGATTGTATTTTTGCTGACACTTACGCAAAAAGTAAGATAGCCCCCACCTACCAAGTTCGGGCTATCTTGAAAATATAATCTATTCTTGGCATAACCGTTTGAGGTTTTGCCTTTTCCTTTACACATATTATACTGCTGTTTGTTTGATTCGTCAACTATTTTTTTGACAATTCCATTGCCTGCAAGGGCAATAGATAAAGAAATAGTTTGAACACCACGGAATTTCACGGAGGAACGCCCGAATACACACCGTAACTATACCTGTGTTCTTAAATTCCAAATCGTATATCTATCCTGTTTTCATCGGATATATAGATAACATCAATCATTGCGACGGCGAGCGAATGCTTTTCCTCGTTTGATAAGCTGTTCCATACCTTCAACGGATTTTCAAGCGGTTTGGTGTCGATCTCTTTATGCTTCCGACTGTGAGAGCGCAGCTTTTCTTCCAGTTCCGACTTCTTTTTGTGCAGATCTGATACTCGCTTTTGGATATAATCGAACAGGATTGTATCCGCGTCGGCAAGTTTGTCGAGAAGCTTTCGGATTTCATCATCGAGCCGCAGAATATCCGTTTTTACGGAAGTTTCAGCCACATCGGGTTTGTTTGCTTCATGTTTTGCTATAACCAAATTCGCGAGACGATTTTTCATCGCTTCATAGACTACCGTTTCAACTTCATCAGGTCTTATCTTTAACCATTTCTTCACACAACCGTTGTAGTAGTACGCGCCTCTGTCTATGTAATACCGCCACTGCTTTGTATGCGAAGTGTTCCAACTGTAACTGATTGCAAGACTTTTGCCGCAGTGTGCGCATTTTACAAGACCCGTGAGCCACGAATTGATATGTGTTTTGTTGCTCGGAAATTTTGCGTTGCGAGATTTTTTATCCTGCACCACAAGCCATGTTTCGGAGTCTATCAGCCCTTCGTGATAGCCGACTTTTATGTACTGAAGCCTGCCGAATTGCCAAAGCATTGTCGGACGGAACAAGCACCGAGCCTGTTTTTCCGTTCACTGTTCGCCGCTCCGAAGTATAACCGTAATACATTTTGCGCGTCAATCGAAAGCGAGTTGTTACCCTTATCTTTGTCGCTCACCGAACGGCGCACATATATTGCAGTTATTTTGTTCATTTTATCAGCCTCCCATAATTCAACTATGTATTGGAAAGCCGATTTTTCACTCAAGTAAATTATACCATACTCGACTTTCCGTTTCAAGGGTAACATCGTGTCTTTTTTGATTTTTGAATTTAGAATATCATATATTTGATTGATCTTCGTTTGTCTGATGACATCAGACACGTTTTTGGGGATATGGATTGTTACCTTGATGTTTTGTTCGTCTTGCTGCTCGTTCATCTGCATAGTCCCGTCCTTCTGTATTTGTATTTTGAGAGGAATATCCCTTCACTTATATGGAATGAAATCGGGGTTTTGAACGGGTATTTGATGAAAAAAGTTAAAAAATATTTCTGCCGACTTGGGCTGAAAATAAAAAAGCCCCATTATTTCGGGGCGTGGCTCAAAGGTGAAAGCCTTTGTTCTTGGAGATTGGGGAATTACCCCCAACAAGCAAAAACGAGAATTTGACAAATATTGCAAATTCTCGTTTTTTAGTGTTTGTGTGTACGAACGCACTGCTTGCCCCAGAATGTGAAACCTTAAATCATATATCTTTATGCTATATCTTTTGCAAAGTTACAGACTAAAAGGTGGGAATAATCGTTGAAAAGAAAACTAAGTGTACTATTGCTTTTAGGACTTTTGATAATATTAGAATTATGCGGTTGTTCGTTAAATACCGACAAACTGCAAAATGAAATTCCCTATCCCTCTGATGAAGCTGCTGTTTCACCGTCAGCCCACCCCGAGAAGCTACCGCAGAAACAGAAGAAACCGAAGCGCCGACCATTGAGCCGAAAGCATATACCTCATCTGATTTGGAAGTGCATTTTATCGACGTCGGGCAAGCGGACGCGGCGCTCTTAATATAGGACGGACACTATTGAAATTTGCGCGAATACATACGCCGCATATCCGAAAATCTATCCGCAAGGATTTGGAGCAGAAGCGCCGGTAAGCTATTGAGCAGCAGAACCGCCGCAAGCGGCATGAGGAATGGGATCGCTTTTGCTGACTGCCGCCAATGGACTGAAAGCCGTATCGGCATAGTGCTCGTATGCGGCTGCTTTTTTATTGTCAATTATCCCGTAAGAAAATGCAATAAAACAGCGTAAAATGCTTTATTTGCAGCGTAAACGCAGATTGTTTTATCGTTCAATGTATGGTAAAATAAATTGATATGATTTTCGGTAAATTTGACAAGGAGGATAAAATATGTACGCACTGTTCGCATTTATACCGCTGATATTTACCGTTGTGCTGATGGTGGTCTTCAACCGTCCCGCTAAGCTCACTCTGCCGCTGACGTGGCTTTTGTCCTGCGTTATCGCGTTTGTCATTTGGAAAATGAATTTCATGGATATGGCAGCCTACACAATCACCGGCTTTCTGAGCGCTGTCGAAACGCTTTGCATCATATTCGGCGCTATCCTTATTATGAACACCTTAAAGCGCTCCGGCGCAATGTCGGCAATCAATCGAATGTTCAACGGCATCACTCCCGACGCGCGTATCAAAGCCATCATAATCGGCTTCGTGTTCGGCGCGTTCATCGAGGGTGCCGCCGGATTCGGCACTCCCGCCGCACTGGCGGCTCCGCTGCTTATCAGCGTGGGCTTTCCACCGTTGGCTGCCGCCGCGGTGGCGCTTATATACAACTCCGTACCCGTGTGCTTCGGCGCTGTGGGTACCCCCACCAACACCGCTTTTACCACCGTGCGCGACGCGGTGATTGCGGGCGGAGCGGATCCCGAGGCATGGAAGATGTCCCTGACCTTCTGGTCTGCCGTTTCTATGGCAATCGGTGCGTTTATAATCGTATTTGTGGGTGTATGCGTGCTTGTAAAGCTGTTCGGCAAGAACAAGTCCTTTAAAGACGCTCTGCCCGTCATTCCCTATATTATCTTCATCGTGTCCGTGTTCGACATTCTGTACGTGCTCATCGCGCGCTTTATCGGCCCCGAGCTGGTATCGCTGGTGGCGGCAATCGTGACGTTGTTCGTTTCTCTGTTCACCGCCAAGGTGGGATTCCTTCAGCCAAAGGAAGTATGGACATTTGCCGACAAGTCCGAGTGGAACGCGAGCTGGCTGTCCACTACCGAAGTACCCGATCCCAAGATAAGCGATATGTCTCTGGTAAAGGCGTGGATTCCATACATTATCATCGTAGCTGTTCTGGTTATCACCCGTGTGTGCCAGAACGTGGGCATGGACTGGGCGAACGCCATGAAGAACTTTACCGTCGGCAGCGGTACAAGCGGTATCATCCTGGGTCAGAACTGGAACTATGCTATTCTGTGGAGCCCGGGCATTGTGTTTATTATCGTGGCTCTGATTACAGTTGCAATTCACCGCATGAGCGGCGAAGTCGTCAAGGGCGCGTGGGCTGACACAGGCAAGCAGGTATCCGGGGCTGCCGTTGCTCTGCTGTTCGGCATTGCCACGGTCAATATATTCCGCTACACAAACGTTTCAGTGCCCGACGCCATGGACGGCTCCATGTTGTACGTCATGGCGCGCGGAATGGCTGACGTTGCCGGTCGGGTTTACCTTGCCGTGGCTCCTCTTATCGGCGTGCTGGGCGCTTTTATGTCAGGCTCCAACACTGTGTCCAACACACTGTTCACATCTCTGCAATTTGAGACCGCCACTTTGGTGGCTCTGCCGCAGGTCTTTATCGTGGCTTTGCAGAATAACGGCGGCGCTATTGGAAATATGATTTGCGTAAACAACGTGGTCTCCGCGTGCGCTACCACCGGCACCGTGGGAAGCGAGGGCAAACTTATACGCAGCAACATCATCCCCTGCGCGATATACTGTCTCGTTGTGGTGATGGTATTCGGCATCGCAGTCATGATGGGCGTCAACCCCGTGCCGCTGAACGGCGGATAAAAATGTCTTAAAGGATAAGCGAAAATATATAACTCTATAAAATACCGTTTCGGAAAGGAATGTGATAATTTATGAAGCTTTTGAAAAAAATTCTGTCAGCGGCGCTCTCGGCAGCCATGCTTACGGCGTCAATACCGGCGTTTGCCGAGCCTTTGTCTGACAGCGCGGCGGAGAGAGCGGCGAAAAGACTTATTGCGAGCCAAAAATATTTCTACAACCCGCCGCAGGACATCAGTCTCGCGTCAAATAACGAAAATTCCGAATATCCCGAAAAGTTCGATTTGCGCAGCGCGGATCTTGACGGAAACGGGGCAAAGAATTATGTCACACCCGTAAAAGATCAGGGCTACTTCGGCGCATGCTGGGGATTTGCGGCAACGGCTGCGGCTGAGACAAGTATTTTGACGGATCTCGGAATGTCGTATGATGAATGGAATAACACAAAGTCATGGGAGATGGATTTATCCGAGCATCATCTCGCGTGGTTCGCGGATGTGGCTCTCCCCGAGGACGACGGCGATCAAGGCGGTGAGGGAATATACTTTACCGATCCCGATATAAAAAGCGGCGACAGATTTAATTTCGGACACGGTATCACAACCGCTACGTCCGCATACTCGGCGGGAATAGGTCCCGCGCCGGAGTACCTGTTTCCTTACCGCGGCAAGGAAGGCAATATAATATACTTAAATCCCGAAAAAGGCATAACGTCATGGGAGCAAGGAGAAGGATATGAGCCATATATCTACAGCCACGAGGACGACTGGAGTCTCGATGAGGAAGATCGTTTCGGAGAGGTATATCCGCTCGAGGAAAGCTTTCTGCTCCCGTCTCCGGCTCAATTCGTATACGACGAGACTGAAGGAAAATATAAATATGAATACAATCAAGCCGGAACGGACGCGATAAAAGAGCAGCTTATGAAGGGACGTCCTGTAAGTATCGGCTTTGCGGCTGACGCATCAACAGCGGATGAGAAAGGCGAACACCACTATATCAATCCCGCTGCATGGGCGCATTATGTGCCGCTGAGTCATATCGAGGACAGTAAAAACGGCGAAGGGACAAACCACGCCGTCACGATAGTCGGCTGGGACGACAGTTTCCCGAAGGAAAAATTCTTTGAGACGCCTCCGGGAGACGGAGCGTGGATAGTAAAGAACAGCTGGGGCAGTGATGAGAGTGAATTTCCGAATAAAGAGGATTGGGGTGACCACGGATATTTCTATATCTCGTATTACGACCATACCATACAATGCGTAGAGGCGCTTGATTTTGACGTCACCCCCGACGAGGACGCAAGCGGGTACTTCGGCTTTAAGTATGATTATATGCCTGTTGTCAGCGAGCACTATTCGCGCATTGTCTTTGACAAACCGGCATCCATGGCGAATACATTTCAAAACGAAGACGTTGATATGATTGCGAAAACATTGACGTTTTACACGGAGCTTCCGGGGACGGAAACAACCTTCGAGATGTATCTGCTCAGCGACGAAAGCACATCCCCGACCGACGGAAAGCCTTTGGCAAGCGGTAAAAAGACGTATGAGTACGGCGGCTATCACCGCTTTGATTTGGAGGAGCCCGTTTACATACCCGCCAACGCAAAATTTTCCGTTGTCGTGACCAACAAGACCGCTGAAGGCAAATATGAGATTACAGACCAGGAGTACAAATCCGAGCTTTACGCGAGAGCGGATGCGGCTATATGCAATTCCACAAGTCAATACGCGAAGGGGGTTGTGAACAAGGGCGAAAGCTTTATAAAAACTACGGGTGAAAACAATGAAACCGAGTGGGCTGATTGGAGTGATACAATCGCGTTGAATGATGAAACAAGCGAGACGTGTCTTAAAGACATAGGGTTTATGGATAAGCTCGAGGAAACCGAAGCCGCTCTTGAAGCGTATAA
The DNA here is from genome assembly GCA_947591315.1 of uncultured Clostridia bacterium. Taxonomy (GTDB): domain Bacteria; phylum Bacillota; class Clostridia; order UBA1381; family UBA1381; genus Hominilimicola. The sequence continues at coordinate 126,084 of CANQDD010000002.1, read as the reverse complement.
AACTGTCGATGATGAAGACCATAAAAGTCAATGGCAGCAAAAAAGCTCGGAACTGGACGCGATACTGACGGCGATCATGGACGGTAATACAAAAGATTTGGGTATTGAAGATGCGGAAAGCTTCAGCGACGCGGCTTTGTGGGCGACGGATAACTTTCCGATAACCGTTATCGCGGACGCCGCAGAAAGAGATCATATCCTTTACTATGACAGCGCGACAAGTCAGCTTTACTCGAAGATGGACTATGACACCAAAGAGTTTTCCGAGCCGGTAAAATTCCCCGGGGCGATATGCGAGGGAAACACGCTGACGCTCACCTCGGACTTCCAGTTTGCGACGACGGCTAAGGACGGACTGTTCATAGACGGTAACACAACGCTCTATGTTCCCGAGGGCGAATACCCGTCGATAGTGAGCGCCGCCGACGGATTTAAGGGTGACGATACGCTGAATGAGTACACCGGCATCTTCGCCGCAGACGGCAGCACGATAGATATAGACGGAGAGTTAACCGTGAGATCGGGAACGGGAACGGATGCATCGAGCCGCGCCATTCTTTCGGACGGCAATCTCAAAATAACGGGAGACGGCAGCCTTATCGCAGTGAGCGGAAACACGGAGCACGACGAGACGGCGGAACCCGTGAGAGCGGACTCTATCGGAATATATGTATACGGGGATTTGGACATATCCGTTGCCAAAGCGCGTTTCAGCGGCGGCAGCGCACACGGAGCAAGTTATGGTATAGTGACCGACGAGGAGCATTCCGTGACAATAGATAAAGGAGCTTCGGTCACGGCTCAAAGCAGTGAAAATCGGGGAGAAGGAGAGTTTTACGATCAATTTTACAGCTACGCGTGCGCAACGAGCTATCTTACAGTCAAGAACAATTCGCATTTTACCGCTTCAGCGACGGGAGGAAAGGAAAACTACAGCTGCGGTTTGATCATGATTTGCGGCGATGCTCGCGGCGACGGCAAAATTTATAACGGCGGCATTACGCTTGAAAACAACAGTTCAATCACAGTGAACGCCGACGGCTCCGAACGCAGCGTCGGTATGTCATATTATCCAAACGCGTTTCTTCCTGTAGAAATGGACAGCACCTGCAAATTTACTGCCGAGGGAACAACGAAAGCGTCAGGCGCAGACCTTGTCGGTGTTACGGCAATGTCGCAGGAGGGCGAGATACTTGCGTATATAAGCGGAAAGGACGGATTGACGAACAGCTACGTTGACACGGACGGCAATATCGCGAAGCACATCGAATTTAAAAACACGGCGGACGTCTCCGAGGGTGACAAGATACTCTATTTCGACGGCGAAACGGGCACACTGTATTCAAAATACGACTTTCACACCGGTGAAAAGTCCGAGCCTGTCACAGTATCAGGCGCGTCATGCGAGCAAAATAAGCTGACGCTCACCTCGAAGTTCCGTTTTGTCACCTCGCACGAGGACGGACTGTATTTGAGCGCAGGCTCAACGCTTCACGTTCCCGAGGGCGAATATCCGTATATTCAAAGCGCCGCCGCCGGATTTACGCGAACCGATGCCAGCATTTGCGCGTCGGGAATAAGCGTGGCAGGTGACTTAACGCTTGACATAGATGGCGCTCTTACGGTAATCGCGGGCGACGCAGTAAACGCCGACAGCTTTGGCGTTGCCTGCGAAGGCAACTTGAAAATAACGGGAAAAGGCACTCTCAACGCCTTCGGAGGAAATGCCTCGTATGACGAATCGGTACAGGACGGGCAAACAGGCTCAGACGGCATACTCGCCTATAAAAATATCGACATATCAAACGCGGAGGTCAACGCCTACGGCGGAGACGCATATGAAGACAGCAAGGGAATAGAGACATGGGAGAATGGTTCCCTGACAATAAGCGGCGGCGCGCAAGTTAAGGCGGAAGGCGGCTCAAGCACCGATACAACATTTAAGAGTGCGGGTATCGGCTGTGATGTCGGAGAGCTCGTCATAAAGGACAATTCAAGCCTGACCGCCTTGTCAGTCAGAGATAAGGGCGTGATTCACGTAGGACTTCGCCTTAACGGTGATTTTACCGATGATGACGGCACAATATACAAGGGCAGGATCAAGCTCGAAAACAACAGCTCTCTCACAGTAAGGGCAGATAACTCCACAAATGATTACGCTATTTATCTGTTAGACGGACCGTTTGAAGGCGCTATAAAAACAGAAATGGACGACAGCTGCACCTTCACCTCAGACGGAGATGCGGGAGGCTTCGCCTGCCTTACAGGAGTAACGGCAATATCCGAAGGCGAGGTTGTGACATTTGACGGCGACAAGTGGGGATGTTACCTCGACGCGGACGGACACGCCGCAAAGAAGTTGTCCTTCTATCCCAACAGCGCGTTTAATATTACATATGAAAACAACGCGGCAGCCGTAACCGCTCCGGAGGGAAATTACACTGTTATCTTCGCCGCGTATGACAACGGCGCGCTTGCGGACGTTAAGATCAAAGAAGTAAACGTCGGCGCGGAGAAAGCAGCGTCGGTACCGATGCCGGAAGGCTTTAATGCGGACGGTAAAGCGGTAAAGGTAATGCTCTGGGGCAGCATGAAAAATATATATCCTCTTTGCTCCGACGCGGAACGCGCGGAATAAACCACAGGTGGGCGAGGCAGACGGGCGGATAATATCCGCCCCTGCAAACGCAGCCGGACGGCGATGTGCCGTCCGGCTTAAATGGTTTTAAAATTCAGTGAATATCACGGGGGCGCACAGAGGGGTCAGTTTGTCGTGCTCCCAGACGAACAGCTTGGCCTCGGCTGCGGTCGGCGCGCTTTCAAAGCTGAATGCGAGCGAGAGCTTCTCGCCGCTGTTTATGAACGCGTTTTGCACATCTACGTCAATCATAACTCCGTTGCTGTCATATAGCGCCATTATAATATCCGCGTCAGCGTCGGCGGCGTTGTTGGCGATGCTCGCTATAAACGCGGCGCTGCCTCCGCCCGTAATGCTGTCGGTTATCTCGGCATCTATCCCGCCAATCTTGAAATCATACGTGTTATAGGCATAATCGGAAACCGAAAATTCAAGTGTCTCCTCATTCAGATTTGTTATATCAAGCGTTATTTCCGCCTCTTTTTGAGCCTTGACCGCCGAGTTCACCATGTTGCTTCCGTCATTTGCCATGGCGCCCATCAGATAGCGGTTATCGCTAGCCTTAAACGACGCGTATTTTTTGCCGTTTTCTTCGTAAATTCTCGGATCTCTTATCTCAGGCAGCTCGGAGTCGATATAAAACTTATACGTCTTTTCCTCGGTTCTGCTTTTGCCTCCGTACACGAATTTTCCTGAAAGGACCGCGGTATAGTCGCCTTCGGGAAGGCCGAGCCCATCCAATGAAATATTCTCAAAGTAATCATTGCTTTCGATCTTGCGGCACAGACCGTCGTTACGCTTTTTCTCATACACGACATTGCCGCCCGAGTCTTTGACGGTCAAGGCCGTGTCAACGAGGGCGCGCAGCATGCGCACTCTTACCTGATAGCCCGTGTCGGTCAGGCTCGATATGCCAACATAGCTTTCACTTTCATACTCATTTTTATCCTCGTCGCCGCTCACAAACAAGTTTGTGCCGAGTACATTGGAATTAAATCCGATATAACCGTTTGCGGCGCTGCCGCCCTCCTCAAAATACGAGGGAGAAAACGCGTCAAACGATATCCAGTCGCCGTAAAATCCCGTGTAGGGCATGCTCGATTTTGTCACCGAACCGTCCTTCGCGCTTAAGGTTATATAACCGTCCACCCAAAAGCCGTTTGTGAATATTTCCTTATTTGCCGCGGTCTGCTCGCCGTTTAGAGTGATTTTTATGCTTACCTCTGTTTTGCCGTTTGCGGGAACGGTCACGCTTCCGGGAGCTTCTGCATCGGTGATCTCAAGCGGAACCGAGTCAGAGATCATATTTTCGCCGTTTTTGCTTTCATATCCGTCGGTAAGCGCGCAAATCGATATATCGTCGTAGGTTACGTCGCTGTCGGTCAGGTTCTCGGCTGTGAAGTTAAGCGTTATCTCATCGCCGAGCATATCGCCGAGGCTGAGCTTTGACTTGCCGCTGTCGCCCTTTAAGATTACGGGAATTGTCAGCGCATCGTCTAAATTCGCAAGTCCCGCGCCCTGCTTGCGCGGCGATATGGGAAGGGTCTTTTCGTTGTCGGAGAACATAATGCTCGCCGAGCTCATCAAAATATTTTCCATAAGCGCGACCTTATCCGCGCCCGCAACCTCGGGGTATTCAGCCTCGACAAATCCGCTCATCAGCGCCATAGCGCCGGTTATATGCGGAGCCGCCATAGACGTGCCGCTGTTGTTTTCGTATTCGTCACCGTTGACCGACGACAGAATATTGCCGCCGGGCGCGGCGATCTCGGGCTTTAGCTCAAGACTTGAACCGGTCGCCCAGTTGCTGTAATCGGATATTCCCGCGTCGGGGAATTCCCCGTAGAGAGTGCATATTTCCGCGTCGGTCTTAAGCCGCTTGTCCTCAGCGTTTATAAGCTTCTCGCCATACGATCTGCGCACCACCAGCCCCGGTATTTCATCGCTCACGGTATGCAGTCTGCCGTCGACCTCGTCGTTTTCCACAAACATCATTCCCACGGCTCCGCAATCTAAAAGATACCTGCTTGTTATTCCGCTGTTCAAAACAGAGATAACGATTTTTCCTTTCACAACATCCTCGGGCGGAGTTATCTCGCTGCCCACATACACATAGTCATAAAATTTATCCGAGAATTTTTTGAAAAACAGCTCGCTGTATACAGACTGGTCAACGACGATCTTCTCTCCGTCGGCGAGTGTTATTCCGCCGCCTATGAGCCATCTCTTGTCCGTGTCGCACGACGCGACCGTGGTCGATGCTGAGCAGATTGCCGGATATTCACTATAGCTGTAATCGGGGTTTTCGGCGGTCTCGTCGTATCTGTCATCATTTCCGGCGGCGCTGATGACCGCAATTCCCGCGTTTTTCAGGTTATCGCAGGCGGTCGTGTACATCGGGGAATCCGCCAGCGATGTGCCCAAGCTTATATTGACCGCGCACACATCCATTTTAGCCGCGTCGTCCATCGCGGCGAGGATAATGGAGTTATATGTGCTGCCTTCCGAGTCGGCAATTTTCATCAAGACGAGCTGAGCCTCGGGCGCGACGCCGGAGAATGTCGTTCCCTCAAACACACCGTTCTTGCCCGCCGCGATGCCCGCTACATGAGTGCCGTGCGACAGCTGAGGGTAATACACATCCGCGTCATTGTCGCCGTAATCATAGGCGAACGGAATCTTCGCGTTTTTATAAACCTGATTTGCCTCAGCCTTCGCATTAAGCTCGTTATTTTCGATAAGATCTTTTACATAGCTTTTAGACAATCTCGGGTCTTCCGCGGTCGATGAGAAAAATTCGTGAACGACATCAAATCCCGCGTCTATGATCGCCACGGCTTGCCCGCTGCCGTTATAGCCGTTGTCATACATCGCCTGCGCGTTCATCATCTGCGCGCCGAAGCCGGGCGCGCTTTCTCCGTCCGAGGCGGGCTGAACGGGAAATTCGACCGCTTCGGATATATACACGTTTTTGACGCCGTCGATTGACTTTATTGTTTCAATGTCGCTCTCGCGTGCCTCCATTGAAAATCCGTTAAAAACGCTTGTGTAGGTAAAGCCTTTGTCCGCGTCCGCACCCGAGCGTCTTTTGACCGCCGACTTGACCTTGTCCTGCGCGCTCAAAAGCCGCGCCTCGGTATCCTTTGCTTCGTCGGTTTTTAAAAACTTTGACGCGCCCATCAAAGCGGCGTCTTTGGTTCCGAGAAGCGGAGCGCCCTCGGTCTCGACTATAAGCGTAACTTTTTCGTCCTCTGCCAACATGGGCATATTTACCGCTCCGAAAAGCAGCAGCGCCGACAAAATTGCCGAAGTTATTTTTTTATGCATAATATCCGTCCCTTCAGAATTTATCGTGTATATTATAACACAAAACTTTGCTGCTGTCTATTCCGCTTTTGCGAAATAACTCATGTTTGCGAGCGCAAACAAATTTGAAATTTTCCGAGAGTTGTGATATAATTGTTACGGTATTATGTTTTTAAGCAGTTAATATAAATCTATAATACAACGGGGGTCAAAATTATGAGGCGCTTTAAGAAAATTTTATCATGTGTTATCTCGGCGGTCATGGCGGTATCGCTTGTTCCCGTGGGAGCTTTTGCCGCTTCGGAGGATGGAACAAAAATCACCGCCATAGCCGCGACGCAGACAAGCGAGCCTCAAACACCCGACATAAACCAACCGTCGGGAAGCGGACTGCCGTTTGCCGACGTCAGCCCCTCGGACTGGTACTATAACGCGGTTTGCGAAGCGTATAACAAAGGTATTGTAAAAGGCGTGGGCGATACGGAATTTGGTCCGAATATGACGCTTACGCGCGGAATGCTGGCAACAATTATAGGACATATGTCGGGAGCTGTTTCCGGCGCTGCGTCACCGTTTACGGACGTTGACGCGGACGCTTACTACGCTCCGCATGTCGCATGGGCGGCCGAAAACGGCATAGTGACAGGCTTTGAGGATGGCACGTTCAGACCGGAAGAAAACGTGACGCGCGAGCAGACCGCGGCGATACTCTACAGATATGCGCGATATAATGGCGCGGATGTTTCGCAGGGCGAGAGCACGGACATATCGGGCTTCACCGATGTAGCTGAGATCAGCGAATATGCCGTGTCCGCGATACAGTGGGCATTCGGAGCGGGAGTGATAAACGGCTATCCCGACGGCAGTCTTGCTCCCGCGGCGAGCATAACCCGCGCCGAGTTTGCGGCGATACTCGCTCGGCTCGAGCCGCAAAGCACCGCGGTCGACTACTCCGACGCTGCAAACTGGGCGTATTTTGAAAGCGGTGATACCGACAAGACCGCCGATGTGTTCTTTGTTTGCCCGACGGTTTACATGGACGGCGGCAACATGAGCCTTTCGGACGAGAAAACCAAATCGAACTTCCTGGGCGCGATCAATATGGAAAAGGGAATATATGACGACGACAGCCGATTTTTTGCTCCGTATTATCGGCAGGTCGGCCTTGAAGTCTACACCATGGATGAGAGCGAAAGAGAAAAATATCTCGCGTCCGCTTACGAAGATATAAAAGACGCGTTTGAATATTATTACGAAAACGTGAACGGCGGTCGTCCGATAATACTTGCGGGATTCTCGCAGGGCGGAGATATGTGCATAAGACTTGTGAGAGATTATTTCGCGGACAAATCTGCCCGGGATCAACTTGTGGCGTGCTACGCCATAGGCTGGAGGCTCACCGAGGACGAGACAAAAAAATACCCGCAGCTTAAACCCGCTGAGGACGAAAACGACACCGGAGTTATAATCGCGTTCACATGCGAGGCTCCCGATGTTGACGATTCTATAATAATACCGAAGGGCACAAAGTCCCTCTCGATAAATCCGCTTAACTGGAAAACCGATGGCACTCCCGCTGATAAGAGCCTTGATCTTGGCTCGTGCTTCACCGATTACGGCGGAAACATCAAAAACGAAGAACCCGCCCTGACCGGAGCATATATCGACGATGTGCGCGGCGCGCTGAAGGTCACCGACGTCACGCCCGAGGAATATCCTCCGGGACTCGATGTGTTCGGCAGCGGAGTGTACCACCTTTACGACTATCAATTCTTCTATCGCAATCTTGAGAAGAACGTGCGGACAAGGCTTGACGCATTTAAAGATAATCGCGATTGATATTTGATATATATAATCAGAGTAAATAACAGAAAAAGCGTAATATTATGTGAATTTATAACACATAATATTACGCTCTTTTTTATGCGATATGAATAAATTTGTTATTTAGTTCAACAGTACACTAATTCCGCGAATACAATCTCCTCCGCCTGCGATTTACAAGCATTGACTAAGCCCACCCATTTGAGAGGGTTCATTCGTTTTGGTTCTTCTGTCACTCCTGCTGACTTCATCAGTTCCGGCATCATCCGTTCTATCCGTTCCCGCGCCGTCTTGTCGATCTCGTTCAGATGTTCTGTCAGTTCCCCACAGAGCATGAGTCTGTTCCAAAGCCCCGGATTGTGCTGTTTCAGATAATCCTCTCTCATCATCCCATCTCTTAAAATTATATCAGCGCGCAATTTGCAGCTTGCCGAGCAGATTAAATCGGATATATCTGATTTCAAAGCGACCATTGCCGACATTTCGCCCGAAGATATGCCTGCCGTTCAAGAAGAACGGAGCAATTCCCGCGATACGATGAAATCGCTATGGACGAAAATCCAACAACAGTACGGCTATCGCAGTAACTATGATTTACTGAAAGCCGCTAAAGATGAAATTGATATGGAACTCGGCAAATATACGCCGCATACACGGAAATCCATCCGCAAGGATTTGGATCAGAAACGCCGACAAGCCGACGAACAGCATGGTCAACGTAAGCAGCGTGATGAACAGGACGGTAAAATTAAAAACAAAAACACGGTACACAAGAGAAGAGAGGAAATAGAAAACGTGTACCGTGTTTTTATATTTTAATCAATCAGAAATATATGAGATTGAATAAACCGATGCCGATTTTGCTTTTGGCATGATATAGTAAGTCGTTCCCGCATTGCAGTGGAGTGAAACTGTTGTTTCGGACGTACTCGTCGAGCTACTGCTGTCGGCTTTAAACGAGCTTACATCGAGCGAGTTGGATATTCCCCAGCGCCCGCCGCTTGAATTTAATTTACCCGTCGCCATAAGCGTTCCGTCCTTGTCGGGAGTATAAGCTATGTATCTTACGCTGTTGCCATCTGACGCGCCGCCACGCCAATATACTCCGTCAGTGGTTATCTTGTCATGGTCAGTGTCATTTCCGTTTCCTGCCAACGAAATTTTAAGTCCATCGTAATCGGGCACTGCTATGCCGTCCATCGTCATTTTAACCTCATCGGTAAATGTTGAGAAATCCCATGTCTTGGCATATAATATTGTGTATTCCACCGCGGTTCTGCCGTCCAGCGCTGTTACCGTAAGTATTTTACCGTCCGCGCTCACCTCGAATGCCAGACTTGAACCGGATATAAGCGGCTCTATGTCGTTCATTATATCATTGCCTGACGCTCCGAGTACAGCCGTTATTGTATGGCTGTTATTATCTGCCGATAATACATATTGCGCGCTGTCCTTTACCTTTATTTCCGTATTTGAGATGTTGTCCTCCGAACCGGTATCGGTATATTTATATGAAATAGCCGATATTGTACCGCCACCTTTATTTGTATATGGGTAGACAACATATTTGTGTCCCGCTTTCATGTCTATTGTAACATCGGTCGGCACGTTTGGATCAATGTTCTTTGCAATCGTACCGTTTGTCTTTGTGCATTGTGTCAGGTCAACATTTGAATTATTAAAGTCATAATAATACACTCTGTTATTACTTGTGCCACCGCCTGTCACATTTATTGTGAACGTACCGTCACGCTTCGGCTCGACAAGCAAATATCTGTTTGTAACCGGGCCGCTATCCGGAACTGCCGTGCCGCCGAATTTAATGCCCTCATATTCCGACAGCGAGTCACCCGTACCGAGACCTATCGTAAGGTCGGCATAGTTGTTTGTGTCACTGTATGTCGGGAGATTATCGGTGGAATTTCCTATTGTCCATGTATATGTGCTTGTGTCTGGATCGTCCGAACCGAATATTCCGTTCGGCGCGGGAGTTCTGTATTCTATCTTTTCCGGCGGTGTTATCGTTCCGTCGAAAACAAATTCGTATGTACCGCTGCCGACCGTCATAACGCGCTCGACTTCCTCGCCGTTCCTCTTATACGTTCCCTCACCAATGTTGGGAAGCTCTATGCGCGCCGTAACATTCGCCGGCACGGTTACAGTTATTGTATAGCTTGTATCATTGCGCTCATAATTTACGCCGACCTTTCCGCGCTCCGTAGAAACCTGCGCGTCGAGATTGGTTAAATCAACGTATGCCGGAGCGATTTTCACTTCCTCCGCGCCCGCTTTTGTAACTGTCACGCCCGCGAGATTTTTAAGAATGTCAGACGCGGCTGTCGCGCCCCACGAATGCGACTGCGAATCCTCGTTTGCAAGGCTGTCCGCCTCCCATGATTCAAACGTGAACGTGTAGCCGTTTGAGATTTCCTTCGCCCAGCCGTAATCGTTGGGCTCCGTCAGAAGCTTCAAAGCCGCCGTATCCTTTCTGCCGTTAAAAAGCCCCTTCACAAGCAAATCCGCCGTCATCGGTCCCTGTTTCATTCCGAGTGACGCGGCATAGTCCGCCGCCGCTTTCTTTGTTTCGCCGTCGGCTATGTCAAACGCGAGCGCATAGGAATTGGCATGCTGTGAAACGTGCGCTGACTGTGTTCCCGACGATGTGAGTCCGTCGCAGTAAAGTCCGTCGGAGTTTATTAGTTGTTCATTTATCGCCGATTTTAAATTCTTGCTTCGTCCTTCCATATCGGAAGCATCGGCGGTTTTCCCAAGCTCCTCCGCCGCGAGAGCGACAACGTCAAACGCGTGCTTTGAAAGCATATTGACCGTCGTAAACGCGCCGTTTTTGCAGTTCGACCAGTCATATCCGAATCGTCCCGCAGCGGGCCAGTCTACTATGCCGTACTGATATTGATTTGGATTACTGTCGCCGCCGGCGAGCTGTTCGACAAGACCGGAGCTTCCTATATTTTCCGATATGTAATTCGCCGTAGCCTTTATGTACGGATACGCCTTTTCAAGCATCGCTTTATCTCCGGTGTTTATATAGTAATTCCACACAAACTGCGGGAAGTTGACCGAATATTCGGGTATATCGCGCTTACCGTCAACATTGGGATATACGCTGTTGTAACGTCCCATTGGCGTTCCGTCCTCGTTTGTCCAGTATCGGTCAGCCGACGCCATAAACTGATTAAGAGCCTTTCTTGTAGCCTCGCGTTCAAACTGCGTCGCCATAGCCGCCTCGCTTATGTTCCGAGCATCGTCGGTAAATTGTCCTTTTTCGCGTGTCGGCGTGTCTACAAACTCGTTCTGTATACCGTATAACGATGAGCGCTTCATCATCTCATACACTTTATTGAGCGTATCGTTTGACGTTACAAACGTGCTGTCACGCTCTTCAGGGACGTTTGTATGCACTATTTTAGCGGCAATTGTTTCAGTCGTAAGATTCTCGCCGCAGTTGGGTATCTGCAAATATCTAAACGCCAGATGATCCCAAGCGTCATATGTCTGCGCACCGGTTGTCTGCGTATATACCCAACGCATATCCGTGCTTTGCGACGCGTATTTACTCGTGTCGACCTTACCGTCCGCAGTGAGTACGTATCCGCCGTATATTGCAATTTGCGTTCCCGCAGTTCCGTTTGCAAATTCTATATGAGGACGCGCAGGAATAACCTTTCCGAAATCCGCTATTGTCGTTCCGTCGGAAAGACGTGTTACCGAGACGGGGTTAACAATCTCTGCTGTCGGTTTTGAAAGCTCCGCAATGGGTGTATCCGTCGGGATTTTATCCGCCGTAATTTCCGTCGCCGCAGTCCATGAGCTGTCATCAAAATTATTGCCGGTAAAGTTAATCGCCTTTTGAGCGTCGTATTTTTCAACAAAATCGCCCTCGCCGTTGCGCTTTGTTCTGCCCGCCGCGAACGGGGTATTTCCGGACACCTTCCATGTGTTGTCTGTAACGACGGTCTGAACTGTGCCGTCCGTATAGAATATATTTATATGCGCCAGAAATCCAGCGTCAACAGCCGCTCTGCCCTGACCGCCGCCGTATGTGCGTATGAGCGCTCCGACGTTGATTTGATTTTCATCCTTCTTTACCGCGTCCGTAATATCCCAGCCCTGATAGCGCGATTCGGACGCATAATCAAACGACTGCCCTCTGCCTATTTCTGTATCGTTTACATAGAGGTCGTAATCCTGCAAGCCCGATATGTACGCGTATGCCGCCTTGACATTTCCGTTAAGCCGCGTGGATGTTCCCACGTACCAATAATGGTCATATGTTCCGACGTTAGCTTCCGCGCCGCCGCTGCCATCGCTTATCCATTTTGCGTTCCACTCGTCCGCCGATCTGAGACCTGTCGCGAAGTGAGCCGTATCACTGAAATCGGATTCTGTTTCCGCACTGTTTTCCGACTTCGTCCATGTCTTAACTTTCCACGAATACGGATGTCCCGCTTCAAGCTGACGGCTGATAACGTCATTTCCATCGGTATTGTCCGAAAGCGGTTCGTATACCGCTGAAAGCGGCATTATATGCTCCGCGCTGTCCCATACGAACAGTTTAACACTTCCGTTTTCCGGAATTGTTATTCCATCGTCGAAAGTAATTGTTTCGCTTGCTCCGGAGGTCTTTTCTTCAACGGTCTTTAGAGCGACACCGGCAAGAGCGCTGTTTTGACTATACGCTGCCGCAAACACCGCCGCGCCGTCAATATCCTCATTCGCCGACACCGTTACCTGCGTCAATACATTTCTGTCAATAACCGCATCCGACAATGAAACCGCCCAATCATTTGACGGCTCCGCCTCACTTTCCGTACCGTAGGGCACATACGACTGCCGCGATGATTTTACCTTTCCGCTGTCCCATACTGTATCGCCGGTTATATCGTCGGTCACAACAATCTCATACGCGGTTTGCACCACGTTTTCACCCTCTGAATTTACAATCCAACCGAAGGTAGGTTCTTCGACGTTCAGCGGGCTTTCAAGCTCGTTTGTTAAAAGTCCGGTTGGCGGTAGTTCAACCGTACCGCCATCGTCGCGGGCGAACACGCATAATCCGTTTATACCGCTTAAAAATATGGCGATAACCGTCAAAAACACTGTTATTTTTTTAGGTTTCATAATACAACGTCCTTTCCGCAATTTTTTCTGTTTTTATTTTATACATATAAAAAATGAAATTCAATAATATAAAAGTTAAAAATCACTTCTTGTTCAAAATAAATGTATGAAAGTTCAAAATAAAGCGATTATTATATTGACAATGTTTTTATTTTTGGTAGAATATAATTATAAAACAAGGCATAAGGCGGTGGAAATATGAAAACAGAATATATTAATCTTGCAAATTATAACCGCGGCGGCGGAATATATGTTTTCCACGGCGGTAAGCAGAAAAACGACTTGCCGGTCAGCAATGACTGCTATATGGCGGCGTATATTGCTCACGGCAGCGGAATGTTAAAAATAGGAAACGATAATATTTCCGTATCGGAAAATGATGTTTTTCTTGTGCGCCCATATGCCGAATATCGCTTTATGCCGGAGGACGGGCTGCGTAGGATTGACATTTATTTTTGCTTTTTTACTTTTGACATCATATCCGATGCGTATAGAAATTTTAACAGGCAGTTCGGCGAATTTGCGGATTTTTGCGATGCCGATAACAAACCGTATCTGCACGCTGTTGATACCGATGTCAAAGAAATACGGGATATATACATAAGAATGATCGACGAGTATATGTCCGCTTTGCCCGGAAGCAACGAAATACTCAAGGGATATTTGCTCACGGTAATTACAAAAATTTTAAGAAACACGAGAAGCCGTGATTTCAAACGTATTTACAGCAAAGACAGAACGGTTGACGAAACGATACGATATATAAATCATCATATGTACTCCAAAGTTTCACTGAATAGTATCGCATCTCATATGCACCTGTCTCCATCATTTATATGCCGTCGTTTCAAGCAGTACACCGGACTTACAACGTCACAATTTATAAATTTTCTGCGTGTAAACAAAATAAAGGACATTCTGCAAAACACCGATAAGCCGGTAAAGGCTGTTCCCGAAATGTTTAATTGTAATGTGGAATATTTGAAAAAGGTTTTTAAACGTGAAACGGGCATGACTATGCAGGAATATTGGGAAAAATATAACTATAAAAATTTGGGATAGAATAAATTATAGATAATTATTACAGATTTATAATGTTTTTGCAGTCGTTAATATGATTATTAGCCTGTTGAGAGTTTTCTGTTTACATTATTTTGAAATATATTGAACAATTAGATATAATATGCTATAATATTACAAAAATCGGTTGAATCGATAAGTGTACAGAGGTGACGAAGATGGCAAAAGTTACGATCGAACAATTAGAGACACATATTAAGACACATACAGAACAAGAAAATGATGATAGAAGTGCTGTTACTGTGCTTAAATCATTTTTGCGCTCCAATGGAAGAATTAACAGTAAATTTTCCGAGGGAGACAAATGGCCCAATACAGACGGAACATTTGAACTTGTTCCCGACACCTCTGACTCAAGAACCCCAAAACGAAATTTTGTCGTCCAAATTAAAGGAACTGCTATTGCCCATGTAACAGCGGAGGGCACTGTTAAATACCAATTAAAAAGTCTTGCTTTTCCCGCATATATAGCAGCCGAGGTTACATTAGACCCGGGTATATTATTTTTGGTAGTAAATCCAAACGCACGAGACCAGGAACGTGTTTTCTGGAAATACATATCTCCCAAGTTTATTGCTTCTATTGACTTTGGTAAGGAGTCTACGACAGTTGAGTTTACCGCCGAAGATGAAATTAAGAATACAAATGAATCAGTAAATGATTTTGTGAAGAAATTAGAATATATTGCCAATACCCATTCCTACATAAAACAACTTGAATCACGTGAATATACAAAGGAAGACATTTTGAAATTAGTAACTGCCCGCTGTAAAAACATTTCAGAGTCAATAAAAAGCGGTATAGGGCTCAATTATACACGAGATGGGATTTCGAGGCACGTTTTTACCGAATTGGAAGATTTATGTAAAGGTACATTGATGCTAAACTGTTTATTGTACTATAGCAGCACAAATCTTCGTCTTGCATATCAGACGGCTTTAATAAATATTGAAACAAAATTCCTATCTACATTTTTACAAGGTTTACAATATATCGGACTCAGAGTGCCGGAGGAAGGGCAATATGAGCGGCTGATGCTAAAATACTACGGATTTCTATGGAAAATCAGAAAATATCTCAAAGAAAACTACGGTTTATTTGTTCTGAGCAACCTGGAAGATTTCCGAAGTCTAAGGAATTCGGAGGATGAAGAGTACAATAAACTTCTTGCAGCTTCAATCGAATGTGCGGCCGATACGGACAACCCGTTAAACTACACAAGGTATTATATACAAAAAAAGGTTCCGTTTTATGTGGGTACAGAAAGATATTTTGAAATTACGCTGCAATTAGCCGATAAATATGCTACAAAATACAATAGGATTACCGTATACTCAAAAATAGATATATCCACAAACTATTCCATACAGATAGGATATATAGAATCCGAAATAATTCTTTGGGATATTCCTTCACAAATAAAGGTTGTTACGAACTGGAAAGTATCAATCGAACCGGCTTCGCTTAATAAACTTTCTCAAATCATAAGGAAGGGCGCCAGAATATCATATAACCACAGTGAATATGCCGCCCTGATGGATTTTTTAACCAGAAGCGGTATAAGCTTGTTGGATTTTATAGATTTTCAGGATGAAAGTTTTAACAATCTTGTTGCAGAAATTTATGAAGGAGCAAATACATGCTATTTCAAAGATGTTTTAATGACTTTACACAATAAATTTGCGAAAAATTCAAACACTTTAGGTAAAAGAACAGTGCGATATGCTCTTATAAAGCTGCGAGAGGACTTGCTGGAGGATATATTGCCGGAGGACTGCGATGAAGCCTTAGAATATTCATCAGTTTATTTATCCAAAAAATGTTATCCTTTTGAAAAAAATCCAATACTGTATAATTTACCGAGAAAGAAAACAAACGGAAAAACAATTTCCAAGGATGTCCTTCGGTCAATGGGGACAAAAAATACTGCAAAATATTTGCCGTATATTCGGATAAAGCATTTAATTGACTCAACAGGAGAAATATATCATCATAAAGATGAGGTAGAGTATGAAGAAGGCGGACAGACCATACAGGAATATAATTCTGTTTTGTCAGAATGGGACGGTCAATGCGGGCAAAGATTAAAAGAAGAAGATGAATACGTATATTTAGACGAGTATGTTCAGAACACCGTGTTTATTTTGCGTAAGCTTTTGGATTATTCGTCGGCAGGCAACGATGGGCAGCAGCATTTGAATCAAAAGTTTATATCAAGCATCAAAAATGATACAATAGATGACATAAAAAGGTCAGCGCTGAAAAATGCTTTTGTATCATCAAGGCTTATAATGATTTATGGAGCGGCGGGTACCGGTAAAACTACTTTAATGGATTATATATCAAAACTTATGAACGGCAGAAGCAAACTGTTTTTAACCCAAACCCATACCGCATTGGAGAACCTGCAAAGAATAATAACGTCACAGGGAGCAAGGCGTGAGTTTCAAGTTGTTGACCAATTTATTAACTCCACCGCAGATTCGGATTTTGACATTATCTTTGTCGATGAGTGCAGTACCGTTGACAACCGAACAATGTGTCAGCTTTTAAGTAAAATCAGTAAAGATTCATTATTGGTTTTAGCGGGTGATACATATCAGATTGAGTCAATAGACTTCGGTAATTGGTTTTTCCATGCCAAAGAAATCCTTCCCGAAAAAGCAATTATTGAGTTGAATGGCACATGGAGAACAAAAAAACAAGCTATTAAAGACTTATGGGATGAAGTTCGGTTTATAAATCCGCTGATTACGGAGAAATTAGTTATTGACGGGCCTTTTTCGGAAAATATAGGGAAAAATATTTTTGAAAAAACCGATGATGACGAGGTGGTTCTTTGCCTGAACTATGATGGTAAATTTGGATTAAATAACATTAACGGCTATTTTCAAGATGCCAATCCTTCAACCAATGCGGTTCGTTGGCTTGAATGGAAATATAAAGCAGGGGATCCGGTTCTGTTTAATGAAAGCACAAGATTTCCCATGCTGTATAATAATTTAAAAGGTACTATTGCGGATATACAAAGCGGGGACGGATATATAAGCTTTACGATAGATATTCCCATAGTATTAACGGCCCTCGATATTAGAAATTCTGATTTGGAAATAGTTTCTAACAGCGAGGAGTCAACCCGTATACGGTTCAGCGTATACGCACATAATGCCGGCAAAGAAAAGGATTATGAAACTGCTCGTATCAAAGCTATAGTCCCTTTTCAATTAGCATATGCCGTGTCTATACATAAGGCACAGGGATTAGAATATAATTCGATTAAAGTAGTCATCCCTCACAGTAATTCGGAAAGGATATCTCATGGTATATTTTATACCGCGATAACCAGAGCAAAAGAAAAATTAAAAATTTTTTGGAGTGCCGATACAATGGAGCAGGTTATAAGCGGTTTCAATAATGAGCGTGATAATAGACGAAGTCTTGAGCTTATCAAAAATATTTTATTAGGGAGATGATTTCCGGTGAAAACGACATACATAATAAAGCGCCTGCTGCCCTACCTTACAAAGCACAAAAAAATCATAATACTCGATATTCTTTGCGCGTTGTTTATGGCGGTATCGAATATGTTTGCTCCGCTGATAGTAAGACACATAACCAACGCGGAAAATCTTACAATGGAGCTTATCATATCCTCCGCCGCGGTTTATGTCGCGGGCATAGCGGGAACATCTCTTGCGAAATTCTATATGACGCACATGGGAAATGTGTTTGGCGCGCGTGTTGAAACGGATATGAGGTTCGATTTGTTCCGGCACTTACAAAAGCTGTCGTATTCGTTCTATTCCGACAACTCGATCGGACAAATAATGTCGCGTCTTACAAACGATTTGACCGACAGCGCTTCATTCGTTCATATTGTGCCGGAGCAGCTTCTTGTCGCGTGCGGCACAATTATAATTTCATTTATAATACTGATTGAAATCAACATTACACTGACGCTGGTGGTATTCGGATTTCTTCCGATAGTGTTTTTCGTTACAAAATACTTCAATCACCGCATGAGAGCTACAATGAGGGAGCAGCGCGTTCAGGTGGGCGAGATAAATTCACAGGCGGAGGACACGCTTTCGGGAATACGAGTTGTAAAATCATTTACGAACGAGCAGGCGGAAACGGACAAATTTGGTGAAAGAAATAATTTATATCTTAAAATAAAATCAAAAACCTTTTTGCAGCTTGCGGGGTTTAGGACAACAACAAGCACTGTCGGCGGAGTTGTGTATCTTTCCGTTGTGGTTCTCGGAGCGATATTCATGTTGAACGGGAAAATTCTCGCCGGAGATTACGCCGCGTACCTGCTGTCTATCACTACGCTTTGGCAGTGCGTGGGAACTCTCGTGAATTTTACCGAGCAATTTCAGCGCGGCATGACCGGAATAGAGCGTTTTGTGGAGCTTATGGACATAGAACCCGAAATCACAGATAAACCCGATCCCAAAACGCTTACGGGCGATGAGAGCAGTATTGAGTTTAAGAATGTTTCCTTTAGGTACAAGGACGCCGGCGATTATGTTCTCAAAAATATCAGCTTCAAAATCAACAAAGGCGAAAATGTCGCGTTTGTCGGGCCGTCGGGCGGCGGCAAAACCACGCTTATCAACCTTATACCGCGCTTTTACGATGTTACGGGCGGCGCGGTTCTGGTTAACGGCTGCGATATACGCGACCTGAAAATAAGCGCGGTGCGGAAAAATATTGGTATCGTTCAGCAGGACGTGTATCTGTTTTCTGGAACGGTCTACGAGAATATTATTTACGGCAGGCTTGACGCGACGCGAGAGGAGGTAATCGAAGCCGCGAAAAAAGCCGGCGCGCATGAGTTTATTTCCGCGCTTGATAACGGCTACGATTCTTACATCGGCGAGCACGGCGTTAAGCTGTCGGGCGGTCAGAAGCAGCGTATAAGCATAGCGCGCGTATTTCTGAAAAATCCGCCGATACTGATACTCGACGAAGCGACCTCCGCGCTCGACAACGAAAGCGAGCGGCTGATACAGGAGTCGCTCGAGCAGCTTTCAAAGGGCAGAACGGTCATAACAATCGCGCACAGGCTCACAACAATTCAGAACGCGGATAAAATCATGGTGCTTACGCCCAACGGAATTGAAGAAACAGGCACACACGCCGAGCTTATGGACAGGCGCGGAATTTACTATAATATGCAAACAATGCGTCCGCATGACTGATTCTGTTCATAAGGATTTTAGGAACGGCTTTGCATTCCTTACATTCAGGAGAAACGCCTGTGCTTCGGTAGAACATACACTGCTCCGCAGAAAATGGCAAGTATTTTTATCGTTCCCGCTCATCACGGAATTTGCGTTTGCTTGCGCGAGATCATGCCGCTGCGGACAACTACGGCGGCGTAAGCCGCGGTCAAAACTCCCGCGATTATATAGCTCAGCGTCCATGAAAGGTTAAAGCCTATCTGCGCGTTTAATATAAAGCTTGAAATGACGAACATGTAGAACATGCCCGGTATAAGCGCCATTAAAAACTGCTGCCTGTGCCGTATCATATACACCGTGATCATCGCGAACGCGAACACGGCTATCGTCTGGTTCGCCCACGCGAAGTAACGCCAGAGTATGTTAAAGCCGCCGGTGTTTACCTTGGCGAATATCAGAATACCCGCCACGACCGCAAATATCGCGCATGAAACGGCGAGCCTGTTCCTTTTCTTTGACTGGTCGACCTTCATCGCTTCGGAGATTATAAGCCTCATCGAGCGCAGAGCCGTATCGCCCGATGTTATGGGAAGCACGATAATGCCAATCACGGCGACGATCCCGCCGACGCTGCCGAGCAAATCATTCGCGACAATGCCTACGACCTTTGTGGTTGCCGAGCCGTCTGTCGCGACCGACATGGCGGCGATATGACCGAGATTTATAATGCCCATTGTAGCGGCAGCCCATATCATGGCGATAAAGCCCTCCGCGATCATCATGTTGTAGAACGTCATGCGTCCTTCTTTTTCATGGCTGATCGTGCGGGACACGAGCGTCGCCTGCGTGGAATGGAAGCCGGAGACTATTCCGCACGCTACCGTTACGAAAAATATCGGTATAAAGTGAAGTCCCTGCGGATGAACATTCGCAAGTCCGACATTCCATATTTCGTCGAGCGGATAGCCCTTTACGAAAATACCGACAAACACGCCTATCGCCGACAGGATAAGCAGCGCGCCGAAAAACGGATAAACCTTGCCGATTATCTTGTCTATCGGGAACAGCGTGGCAATCACGTAATATAAAAAGATAGCGCCGTACACGATCCATACGAGCGGATTGCCCGCGCCGCTGTCCGAGCCCAGAATCTGCGTTATGAACAGGTCGCCGGGCGTGTAGATGAACACCGTGCCGACAAGCAGCATCGTGAGACATACGAACACGTTATACAGAGGGTACGCGTATTTGCCGAGATATTTTTTCACAAGCAGCGGCATCTGTACGCCGTCGTTGCGGACGGAAATCATACCGCTCATGTAATCGTGAACCGCGCCGCCTATTATGCAGCCTATCGGAATCGTCAAAAACGCGATAGGTCCGAACAAAATACCCTGTATCGGTCCAAAAATAGGACCCGTTCCGGCTATGTTCAAAAGCTGAATAAGCGAATTTTTCCACTTCTTCATCGGTACGTAATCCATACCGTCGTTTAAGCGTACCGCGGGTGTTTCGCGGTCGTCGGGCTTAAAGACCTTTTCGCACACCTTTCCGTACAGCGCGCCGCCGATAACGAGAACGGCAAGTCCGATAATAAAAGTAACCATACAAATCAACTCCCAATTTAACAAGTATATAGAAATTATATTCCTTTCGGGAGTAAATGTCAAGTCGGTGAAGCGTGCGATTTACGCCGAAAAACATATGCAATCACGCCGTAAACGTTATTGAGCGGACGCGTTTTTTGTGATTTTAAGCATTTCGCCCTGAAAATCACGCGAAAGCATGTCATACACCTTAACGCAGCAGCGCTCATTGTTTATGATTTTATCGCGCTGCATGTCTATTATGTTTATCGCGCGCCTATGCTCCTTAAAATACGCGCGCATATCGTCGAGCAGTCCGAGCGCCGCGTCTTTAGCGGCGCAGCCGTTTATCGTTATATCGGACAAGTCGAAGCGTGAAGCGGCTTTGTGATTTTTTACAGCCGTTTCCTGCAATTCGGGCGTAAAGTCGAAATCGGGCAGAAGTGAGAGGTAAATCAAAAAATAATGCGCGAACTCCAAATCCTCGCAGAATATTCCGACGGGTGAGAGAGGGTTCAGGTCGAACATGCGAAGCTCGATGTGGTCAACGCCGTTTTTGACGAGCGCGTCCGTGTCGCTGCCGTTGTGAGGCTTTAAGCGCACGGGCAGGTACAATTCTCCCGCCGAAAACAAAAGCCCCCTGTCCACGCAGCCGTTTACCGATTTGATATACGAGTTAAGGTCGGTGTAGTCGAGGACGGGCACGAATTTATTCCAGTAACCCCTGTCGCCGCCGCGCATAGAGGCGTAGCCGTCAAAGCCGCTGCCCGAAAGTCCGTCGCCGTCAAGCGACAGGTCGTACACGGGGCTTGCGGCGGTGAGCAGCACCAAGAGCCAGCTGTAGCGGAACGTCTGTTTCAGCAGCCTGAAGTAGAGCGCGTTCTTGAACTCCTTAAAATCAGCCGCGCCGCAGAGCGACCTCAGCAGCCCGTCCGAAAACGAAAAATTAAAATGTATGCCCGAGTAAAGCATGAGCCGCTTGCCGTAGCGCTTTTCGAGCTTTACGCGGTACGCGTGCTTAAACTCCTGCTCGCCGCGGAAGTCGGCGATAGGAATGTCGCCGTCCGAATTTATATGCGGCGGGTTCGAGCAGAGCCAGAGGTACTCGCCGGACTTTTTGAGTGTTTCCTTAACGTATTTGTCGAGCGCGGCAAGCTCGCTCATAAGCTTTTCCACGCTGCCGCAGGCGGGAGTTATAAGCTCAAGCTGATTTTCGCAGAAATCGCGGTCAAGCCGCTCGTCGCCTATGAAGGGGTGCGGAGCTTGCGAGAGAGAACCGTCGGCGGTCACGCGCAGCGTTTCACGCTCCAGACCGAAATGTCCGTCAAATATATATTTGTTATTCAAGTCCAATTTCGGCAGCCTCCCTTAATTCCTACACATTGAATATGAATTATTATACAGTTATTATGCGCATTTGTCAACATATAATTCACCGATTTTGTATACATTCGGGTATCAAATTGGGGACACTAAAATTTTAGTGTCCCCGTTTTAGTGTCCCCAAACTTTAGTGTCCCCGCGTTACAGCTTTTCGACCAAGCCGCGCTTTATCTTCTTCGACGACGTTTTCTCAAACTCGCTGTCGCGATACACAACGCGGTGTATCTGCTTCGCGGCGGGGAGGGTGTCATTTACGCGGTCGACCTCCGATTGTATCTCCGATTGTATGTCGTCCGACTCATAATCGGGATTCGCGTAAATCTGCGCCGTGATCACGCCGTCCTTGTCGTATACGACCATTTCCTTGATAGGCTCGAACGTCGCAAACATATTTTCAAGCTCCTCCGGCGACACGTTCTCGCCGTTGTCGAGGATTATAAGGTTCTTTTTACGTCCCGATATAAACACGTAGCCGTCATGGACGTAGCCCAAATCGCCCGTCATGAGCCAGCCGTCCTCGGTGAGGGCCTTCGCCGTTTCCTCGGGGTTTTTGTAGTAGCCCTTCATTATCGACGGGCTTCTCGCCCAGATTTCGCCGTCCACGATTTTGACCTCGCAGCCCGCGACGATACGTCCGACCGATTCGGGGTACGGGCAGTTTTTAACGCCCGTGCTGATACGCGAGGTCGTCTCGGTCATGCCGTAGCCCTGCGCAAGCTCGATACCGAACTCCGCGTAGCCCTTTATGATTTCGGGGCTTAAGTACGCGCCGCCCGCGAACAGAACATCAAAATCCTCGCCGAACATTTCTCTGCCGACTGCTTTCTTGTCGGGATTTTTCTTCGCTTCCTGACGCATTTTGTTGAGTATCGACGCGGCGATCATCGGCACGAATGTCGTCTCGTGCGGCTTGTACGCCTGAAGATTCTTCGGTATGCGCATGAGCGAATCGTTCACGCACACCGTTCTGCCGTACCAGAGCGCGGCGAGAATGTCGCACGTGAAGCAGAATATGTGGTGAATGGGCAGTATCGAAAGCCTTCTGTGACCGTGGTAGCCCCTGTCAGGCTCGCACGTCGCGTTGTCCGCGAAATTCGAGTGGGTGAGCATTACGCCCTTGCTCTGACCGGTCGTGCCGGACGTGAATATGATTGCCGCGAGCATGTCGGGAGTGATCTCCGTTTTCGGCTCGCGTCCGGCGTATTTTTCGAGTATATCCGAAAGCGCGGTCGTACCGGGGTAGTCCGAGTGAATGTGCACGATCGTTTTGACCTGCGGACAGAGCTTTTTTAATTCCTCGGCGCAGTCCTCGCGCTTTTCGTCGATGAATATTACCTCCGAATCCGAGCGGTTTATCTCGTCGGCAAGCGCCTCAACGCTGTTGCCGACCGCAAGCGGAACTGACACGCTGCCCGAAAGCACCGCGCCGAACCAGCCGAGCAGGAACTCGTAGCTCGTCGCACCGAAAATCGCGGAGTGAACCTCGCGCCCGAACTCGTCCTCGAACCATGCGGCAACGGCGTTCACGTCATGCTTAAATTCGTTAAAGGTTTTGTCGGTAAAGTCTTTTTTAACGCGCGTCCTGAAAAACGGCTCGTCGCCGAAACGGTCGGCGGCGGTGTAAACAAGGTCGCGCAGGGTTTTTATGTTGTCGCGTGAAAACATGGTATACCTCTCTTTTCTTGTAAATTATGATTTAGCGCAGTGAGGCCCCCTTGTCAAAGGGGGCTGGCGCGCGGAGCGCGACTGGGGGATTCCTTTTTGATTTTACAATGAATCCCTCCACCGCCTTCGGCGGTCCCCCTCCCTTTGACAAGGGAGGCTTGCGATATGCGGCTATCACTGTAAGGCTCCCCTTGAGGGGAGCTGTCGCCGAAGGCGACTGAGAGGTGGTTTTAAAATTTCACTGCCACCTCTCCGTCATCGCTTCGCGATGCCACCTCTCCTCAAGGAGAGGCTCACGATATGCGCCGCTCGCCGTAAACACGCACGTAAATCACAATTTAATATCTCAACTTAGTCTCTCAACAAAAATTACTCTTGCCCCTCCAGATAATCCACCAATTCCTCGACGGTTTTGCATTTACCCGCCTCGGACTCGTCAATTTCCACGTCGAACTCGTCCTCTGCGTCGCCGAGCATACACATAAAATCATACGAGTTAAATCCCAAATCCTCCGAAAAACGCGCCTCCGGCACGATCTCGCTCTCGTCAACCTCGACGTAATTCATTATAAGCTCTTTTAACTGTTCCAGCATTTTTATATCCTCCTTGCATAATTATACCATGTCCATAATTTCCTGAACCGTCGCGTTCGGGTTTTCGATGCTCCTAAACAGCACGCGTCCGAGGTAGTAGTACAGGAACTCAATCTCCTGCGGCGATGCGACGTCGCTCTGGTAACCGAAGTGGAAATTGAGACCGCCGTCGTTGGGGCGGTGCATAGCCGTGAGGTAGAACGCCTGCGGCTGCTTGCCGCTCGAGTACCAGAAATTCTTGTACGGTATGCCCTTAAGGTACGGCGCTATGCTTTTGAGCGTCGCGGGCTGATACGTAAAGCCGACGCTCTCATAGCCGCCGCGCGGCGCGTAGCCGTATATTTCACGCTGATTTTTGTAGAACGTCATCGGTCCGTACTCGGAGTGCTTGAACAAATCGTTCTGCGCCTTGTCTATAATGTCGAGCGATTCGAGAACGGTGTTGTCCGGCTCGACAATCGTGCGCAGCGTCATGCAGTGCATTCTCACGCCGCCGCACTTTTTGGCGAGAACGGTCGAACGTCTCGCGACGAAGTCCTTGATACATATATCCTTTTCGTTGTTGTTGAACTTCGATAAAACGGTACGCAGACCGTGCAGCAGCAGAACGCTTACGGGGTAGCCGTGTTCCTCGCAGAAGTCAACGAGCTTTTTCGTCGAATCGACCTCTAAAGCGTACGTAACGGTGCTGCCCGCCGCGTCGCGCGAGAGCAGAAGTCCGGCGCGCTGGTTGGGGTTGTTGTTTTCCCTGCGCTGCGTCTGCAAACGTCCCGGACCTGTGAAATCGGTGTATATAGGTTCGGGACGGGCAAGCTGCTCCGCCCAGTACTTATCGTCGGCTTCCTTTTTCTTGCAGCCGGCAAGATATTCCATGTCCTTCTTTACCGATTCTATATATGACGTCATCGGCTTGGGATAGGGGAGATCGTACATCAGGCTGCAGTATATATCCATAACGTCGCGGTTAAACGTAATTATCGACGCGGCGTCCATTGTCGCGTGATGCACATTCATGTAATAGCCGTTGTAGCCGTCGGGCATCGACACGAGCACTATACGCGAGAGCGGACCGCTGAACGTGTCGAACGGCTGACTTGTCCACCCGTCGAGAATGGCGTGCGCCTTTTCCTCGCTCAAATCCGAGAAATCGTAATACTCGAAGTGCTGATGTTCGTACGGCATGACGTATTGCCATATCTGTCCCGTTTCAGGCTCCTTCCAGAACCTGAGACGCATCGTTTCGCATCGCGATACCGCGCGGTTCAGCGCCTCGCGCAGCAGCGACATATTTATATCCATCTGCAGGTAACGCCCTGTGCCGAGGTTGACAATTTCCTGCGTCGGACTGAACGACATCGTGTATAAATGCAGAAGCTCCGCCTCGGTAATGGGGTAGCAGTCGCGTTTTATACCGCCTATAATTTTCTCCATCTGTAAATCCCTCCGTTCCCTTAATTGACTGTTTGTTTCTAAATATTTACATATACATACAGTGTATCACACAAACCCCACCAATGTCAAGAATATACGGAGTATACGCAGTTTTTTTCACTTTATAGAACGGATTTTTGTTGAATAGTTGTTGATAGAACTCACGGCGGGCGAACACGGTTCGCCCCTACTTGACACAATTATACAAAACGGTTATAATAAACATGTGGAAATCTTTACTGTCAATGTCGACCTTATATCTTCATAGACAGAGATGGTTAAAAAGGACGGTTGCCTGTCATCCCGCAGGAGCGGAATGGAGGCGTGTATACAGCTCCGGACGGGAAATATCCCGAAGGGAGGGATACATACTTTGTCTGTTATTATTGATGTCTGCACCGTTATCGGTGTGGCAATAGGTATAGTATCGCTGATATTGTATCTTTATGACAGAAAGAAAAAGTGAGCCGTCTGCCGCTAACAGAATAGGCTCACTTTTGAGGCATAGTCCTCAATAGATTGACTCATTTGTGTGTGGCAACCGTCTGGTTTCCACACTTTTATTATAGCATATTTTATTACGGAATTCAATAGTTTTATGAAAATTTATTTCCGAAACGGGCGGCCAATGACCGCCCCTACGACCGCGATGTGCGGCGCACGTCGTATGACCCCCTCATAGAGGGGGTCAGAGGGAGGAAAATTTACATTTTCTGGAAAATCTGTTGACAAACTGGAAAAAGAATGGTATATTATATACGCTACATATTTCAATTTTAATATATTTCTATTCAACAAATAAATATTGTTTTATTTTTTAATAACAGCTTGTGTTAATGAAAAAAGCGCAGGCTTAACTTACGGCTGTTATTGTAAAATGAACACTGTTTATTATATTGAATAGAGCTTTAAGATTTGAAATGTGTAGCAACATTACAGGCTGCGTTTTTTATTGCGTGGCTTGGAATACAGGCTGCGCATTTTTTGATTGCGCGAATCGAGGGAGGTGTAGGACATGGACAAATACGAGGAAATGTACAAGACGCTGTTCAACAAAATCACTGAAGTGATAGAGGAACTCAAAAAGGTTCAGCAGCAGGTCGAGGAGATGTACATAAGCAAGGAAGAGGAAGAATAACGCGTTCCCGAAGGGCAGTCCTTCGGGAGCTTTTCGTTTTGCGCGGCAAATATTGACACTGCCGCGTATATATGATATACTGGTATAAACTCAATACTGTGCCGCAGGGTGTCGTGAGACGGTTAATGCCGTTGTCACGGTGAAAAGGGAAGTCGGGTGAAAATCCCGCGCGAACTCGTCACCGTAACCGCGGAGCTTCGGGACAATATGCCACTGACGTATGTCGGGAAGGCGTTCCGCAGGCGATGATGCGCAAGTCGGGAGACCTGCCGTGCGGCGGTACGATAAGGTCACGAGTAAAATTGACCGTACGTTTCGCGGAAGCTTTGCCGCCGCGGTATGTTTGCGCGCTCGGACTTTTGAACCGAGGCGTTATTTTTTTGAGGCGGTGTGATATGGAAAACGGAAATTATATTGTAGACGTGTCGCTTACGGGCGGCAGCGGCAGGGCGGCTGTAAAATCCCCGACGGAGCTCACAGTGACGGACGGCGGCATGACGGCTGTGATAGAATGGAACAGTCCGAATTACGATTATATGGAGACGGGCGGCAGAGAGTATTACCCCGTAAACGACGGCGGCAACTCGCGGTTTGTGATAGATGTTGCGGCGCTTGACGCGGATATTCCCGTGCGCGCGGAGACTGTCGCGATGAGTGAGCCGCACATGATTGACTACACGCTGCGCTTTACCTCTCCCGTTCCGGCTGATAACTCTTCGGCCGCGCCGGTGTGGGGCGTTTATGTGACGGGTGCGGCGGTGCTTGCCGCGCTATGCGTGATTTTTGCAGTAAGGAGAAAACGTAAATGAAAAAGCTTTTACCGATATTCGCCGCGTTTGTCTGCGCCGCTCTGTTGTCGGGCTGCGGCGCGAAGGAAGCCGTACCGGAAAGCGGTCATGATTTGGCGGGGCTTAAATTTAAGGAGCGCGTGGAAAATCTGTACGCCGACCAATTCACAATTGACCGCTATGAGGGCGGTTACTCGATGATTTACACCGAGGGCGACGATTATCTTATCGTGCCGGAGGGCATGGACGCGCCCGACAGTCTTGACGGCGGCGTGAAAATCATAAACCGCCCAGTAAATAACATATACCTTGCCGCGACCGCGGCGATGGGACTTTTCGACGCCATAGACGGCGGTGACGCGATTAAATTTTCGGGCTCGGAGGCGGACGAGTGGTACATTGACTACGCGCGCGAGGCGATGGAAAAGGGCGATATGCTTTACGCCGGCGACTACAATGAACCCGATTACGAAATGCTTCTGACGAACGGCTGTAAGCTGTCCGTGCAGTCAACGATGATAGAGTACGCGCCGGAGGTGAAGGAAAAGCTCGAGGAACTCGGCATTACAGTCCTTACAGACCTGTCGAGCTACGAGACGCATCCGCTCGGTCGGAGCGAATGGATAAGGGTGTACGCGGAGCTTCTCGGCAAGGGCGATGAAGCCGACGCGCTGATGAAGGAGCAGGCGGCGCAGCTTGACGCGGTGACGGCGGACGCGGACACGGGCAAGACGGTCGTGTTCTTCTATATAAACGCGGGCGGTCAGGCTGTAACAAGGAAGTCGGGAGATTACGTTTCAAAAATGATAAGTCTCGCCGGAGGCAGAAACGTTTTTACCGACCTTGAGGACGACACGCGTCTCTCGACTGTCAAGCTTGAGCCGGAAAGGTTTTATGAGACGGCGAAGGACGCGGACGTGCTTATTTACAACAGCACGATAGGCGGAGAGATACACACGATCGACGAGCTTATCGCGAAAAACGCCATGCTCGCGGATTTTAAGGCGGTAAAGAGCGGCGATGCGTGGTGCACGCGCGACAGCATGTACCAGGAGACGATGAAGCTCGGCGCGATCATAACCGACTTCCATTCGATATTTACGGGCGACACGGAGAGTAATCCGCCCGTGTACCTGTACAGGCTCGAAGGAGGCGTCGAATGAAAAGGGGACACGTGTTTGCGTTTATCGCGCTCGCTGTGCTGACCGTTCTCGCGCTCTGCCTTAACCTCGGGTTCGGCAGCGCGGACATTTCCGTTTCGGAGACGGTCGGGATACTGCTGCGCGGCGGCAGCGGTACGGCTTACGATATTATAACAAAAATACGCGTGCCGCGCGCGCTTTCGGCTCTGATACTGGGCGGCGCGCTCGCGCTTGCGGGATATTTGCTGCAGATGTTTTTCCGCAATCCGATAGCGGGCCCGTTTGTGCTCGGCGTATCGTCGGGCGCGAAGCTGACAGCCGCGCTCGTTATGATAGGCGCTGCCGCGTCACGCGTGCCGCTTTCGTCGGCGGCTATGGTAGGCGCGGCGTTTATCGGCTCTATGGCGTCGCTCGCGTTTGTGCTTTTGATTTCGCGGCGCGTAAGGGGTATGTCGATGCTCGTCGTGTGCGGCGTTATGATAGGGTATATATGTACGGCGGTCACCGATTTTGTGATAACATTCGCGCAGGACAGCGATATAGCGAACCTGCATAGCTGGTCGGTCGGCAGCTTTTCGGGCATGACGACGGAAAATGTAATCGTAATACTGGCTGTGACCGTCCCGGCGCTCGTCGGCTCGTTCCTGCTGTCAAAGCCGCTCGGCGCGTACGGTCTCGGCGAGGAATACGCGGTCAGCATGGGCGTGAACGTAAGACTTCTGCGCACCGCGCTCATATTTCTTTCGGGACTGCTTGCGGCATGTGTGACGGCGTTCGCGGGGCCCGTGTCGTTCGTGGGGATAGCCGTGCCGCATATTATACGGCGCGTTTTCAGAACGTCGAAGCCTATCATACTTATACCGGCGTGCTTCCTCGGCGGCGGCATATTCTGTATGCTGTGCGACATGCTCGCGCGTACCGTGTTCGCGCCGACGGAGCTCGGCATAAGCACCGTTACGGCGATATTCGGCGCGCCCGTCGTTATACTGATGATGATACGCGGAAAGCGGGGCGGTATGAATGGATAATGTTAAAATCGAGGCGAGGTCGCTTTGCGCGGGATATACGAGCGATATTTTAACGGACGTTAGCTTTTCGGTGCGCGGCGGTGAGATCATGACCGTGATAGGTCCAAACGGATCCGGAAAGTCAACGCTGCTCAAAACGCTCGCGATGCAGCTTCCGCGCCGCGGCGGACACGTTTACATAAGCGGTACGGACGCGGATAAGCTACAGCCGCGCGAACGCGCGAAAAAAATATCGGTGCTGCTCACGGAGCGCGTTAACGCAAGCCTTATGACGTGCCGCGAGGTGGTTGAAGCGGGACGGTACCCGTACACGGGATTTTTCGGCGCGCTTACCGATAATGACAGAGAGGCGGCAAGCGAGGCGATACGGCTTACAGCATCGGAGGAATTTGCGGAGCGTGATTTTAACGCAGTGAGCGACGGTCAGCGTCAGCGTATACTGCTCGCGCGTGCGATATGCCAGCAACCGGAGGTGCTTATACTCGACGAGCCGTCGTCCTACCTCGACCTGCGCCACAAAATAGCGTTTATGGAGACGGTGCGCCGTCTTGCTGCGGAGAAAAATACGGCTGTGATAATGTCGATGCACGAGCTCGACATGGCGCGCGAGATTTCCGACAGCGCGCTGTGCCTTAAGGACGGGCGCGTGTTTTGCATGGGCGGCGCGGACGGTGTGTTTACCGCCGCAAATATGACGAAGCTTTTTGACGTTTCGGAGGAAATGTTTGAAAGATACATTAACACATACAATAAAGAAAGGATGTAATACTTATGAAAATCAGAAAAAGAGGATTTATCGCGCTGCTTGCGGCAGCCGCGCTGACGCTCGCGGGCTGCGGCGGCGCGCCGTCAAACGAAACGGCGCAACAAAGTGACGGTGCGAAGGGCGTTATACTCGCCGTCAGCTTCGGCACAAGCTACAACGACAGCCGCGACAAGACTATCGGCGCGATTGAAAACGCGCTTGCGGACGCGTACCCCGATTACGAGGTGAGACGCGCGTTCACGAGCCAGATCATCATCGACAAGCTGAAGGAGCGCGACGGTCTGGAAATCGACAATGTGACGGAGGCTCTTGACAGGCTCGTCGCGGACGGGGTTAAGGAGCTTATCGTTCAGCCGACGCACGTTATGCACGGCTACGAGTACGACGACACCGTTGAGGAAATTGAGAAGTACAGGGACAAGTTTGACAATGTTACGGTAGCCGAGCCGCTGCTCGACACGAACGAGGACTACGCCGACGTCGCGGCTGCTGTCGCCGATGATACGGCGGAGTACGTCACGGACGGGAATACGGCTGTTGTGCTTATGGGACACGGCACGGAACACGACTCCAATTCGTCTTACGCGAAGCTCCAGGACGTGTACACGTCGAACGGCCCGAAGAATTACTTTATCGGCACGGTTGAAGCAACGCCGACGCTCGATGAGGTAATGCAGACCGTCAAAGACAACGGATACACGAAGGTCGTTTTAAGACCGCTTATGGTTGTCGCGGGCGACCACGCCAACAACGATATGGCGGGCGACGAGGAGGATTCGTGGAAGAGCGTTTTTGAGAAAGAGGGCTTTGAGGTCGAGTGCGTTCTCAAGGGCATGGGCGAAATACCCGCAATCCAGCAGATATATGTAAGGCACGTGAAGGACGCTATGGATAAGACGGGAGAATAAATTGTGAAGAAAGTTGTATTTTACTTATGTATGCTGCTCGCGCTTTTGCCGCAGCTCGTCTGCTTCGCGTACGGAGCGCCTATCGGTGCGGACAGATTAAGCGACGGAGTTTACAGCAACGTCGAGGTAACGTCAAGCTCGTCGATGTTCCGCGTAACCGACTGCACGCTGACCGTGTCGGACGGCAAAATGAACGCCGTTATAACGCTGAGCGGAAAGGGGTATGGGAAGCTGTTCATGGGTACGGGCGAGGAAGCGTCCGCCGCTCCCGACAGTGACTATATATATTTTGAGGAAAACGCCAACGGCGAATACACGTACACAATCCCCGTTGAAGCGCTCGACGCGGACATAAGCTGCGCCGCGTGGAGCACTCGCAAGGAACAGTGGTACGACAGGACGCTTGTGTTTAACTCGTCCTCGCTGCCCGCCGATGCGGTTAAAAGCCGGAGCCTCGGTACTTTGCCCATGATGTGTATCGCTGCGGCGGCATGTTTGGCTGTGACGGCAGTGGTGAAAATAAAAAAACGTAAAGCGTAAGAGTAAAAAGGACGCGGCGGCGTCCTTTTTTAATGAAAGCCGCGTTGCGCAGGTAAAATTTTGTGAAAAAATACTAATAAAACTATGGACTTTTTGGTTTTATTGGTGTATAATAGATATATTATAATAAAATTTGAAGGGAAGGTTCAATATGAGTATCGGAAATGTAATTGTCGGTCAGTCAGGAGGTCCGACGTCGGTCATCAATTCAAGTCTCGCGGGTGTTTTCCAGACGGCGCGCGACCGGGGAGCGGGAATAATTTACGGTATGAAAAACGGTATTGCCGGTTTTCTGGAGGATCGCTACATAAACATGGCGGATCATATCAAGACGGATCTGCACATCGAGCTTTTGAAGCGCACGCCGTCGGCGTACCTCGGCTCGTGCCGTTTCAAGCTGCCGGACATTGACGACAACGAGGCGATTTACTCGAAGATTTTTCAAAAGCTGAACAACCTCGAGATAAAATACTTCTTCTACATAGGCGGCAACGACTCGATGGACACGATAAAGAAGCTGTCGGACTACGGCGCGCGCGAGGGCAGCGATATACGCTTTATGGGCGTGCCGAAAACTATCGACAACGACCTTGCCGAAACCGACCACACTCCGGGCTACGGCAGCGCGGCGAAGTTTATCGCGACGTCGATGAAGGAAATCATAAAGGACGCGAATGTGTACGGCAACCAGAACATACACGTTGTTGAGATAATGGGAAGAAACGCGGGCTGGCTCACCGCCTCGGCTGCTCTCGCGAAGCGTGAGGACTGCATAGGCCCCGACCTTATCTACCTCCCCGAGCTTCCGTTCGACACCGATAAATTCTTACAGAAGGTCGGCGATTTAAGAAAGGAAAAGAAGTCGATCGTCGTGGCGGTCAGCGAGGGCTTGAAGCTTGCCGACGGCACATACGTCTGCGAGCAGATTTCAAGTCAGGCGAAGTTTACCGACTCGTTCGGTCACATGACGCTCGGCGGAACGGCGCAGTACCTCGCGAACCTCATAACGTCCGAGTACGGCTGCAAGTCGAGAGCGATAGATTTAAGCATACTGCAGAGATGCTCGTCGCACATCGTTTCGAGAGTTGATATAACAGAGGCGTTCGTCGCGGGCGGTCACGCGGTCGAGGCGGCGTTCAGAGGCGAAACGGCGAAGATGATTATATTCAACCGCGTCACGAACAACCCCTACCAGTGCACGACTGAGCCCTACGACATAAACAAGATTGCGAACATAGAGAAAAAAGTCCCGCTTGAGTGGATTATAAACGACGGTACATACGTGTCGCCGGAGTTTATCTCGTACGCAAACCCGCTCATTCAGGCGGAGCTTTCACCCATCATGGTGGGCGGTCTTCCGAGCCACATGTATAACTAACAATGTAAAACAGCAAAAAGGAAGGGAAAAACATGACAGAAAACAGAAGAACCTCATTCGGAGGAACTTTGGGTTTTGTGCTTGCCGCCGCGGGCAGCGCGGTGGGACTGGGAAATATCTGGAGATTTCCGTCGCTTGCCGCGAAGGACGGCGGAGGACTGTTCCTTCTCGTCTACCTCATACTCACGCTGACGTTCGGCTTTGCGCTGCTCGCGAGCGAGGTGGCGATAGGCAGAAAAACGAGGCAAGCCCCGCTCACGGCGTACCGCAGCGTTCATAAGGGCTTCGGCTTTTTGGGACCTATCGCGTGTCTCGTGCCGTTTCTCATACTGCCGTACTACTGCGTGATAGGCGGCTGGGTGCTCAAATACGCCGTGGGATTTATAACGGGCGCGGGCGCGGCAATGGCGGACAAATCGTATTTTACGAACTTTATCACAGGTCAGTGGGAACCGCTTATATATCTTGTAATATTCCTCGTCATAACCTCGTTCATCGTAACGCGCGGCGTCAACAAAGGAATAGAAGCGATGTCGAAGATAATCATGCCGATACTGATTGTGATTGTGATAGGCATAGTCGTGTTCTCGCTCACAATAAGCCACGACAGCGTGAACGAGGCGGGTGAGACGGTTACGCGGACGGGCGTGGACGGACTTCTCGTATATTTGATACCCGACTTTAAGAATGTGACGCTCAGCTCTCTCGTTATAACAATACTTGACGCTATGGGACAGCTCTTTTACAGCATAAGCGTCGCGATGGGCATTATGGTTGCGTACGGCTCGTACGTGCGTGACGGCGCGAACCTTGTCAAATCCGTGAACCGGATAGAAATTTTTGACACTGCCGTGGCGATACTGGCGGGCGCGATGATTATCCCCGCCGTGTACGTGTTCCAGGGCGCGGAGGGTATGCGTGCCGCGGGACCGAGCCTGATGTTCGTGTCGCTGCCGAGCGTGTTTTTGAAAATGGGTTTTGCCGGCAATATAATAGGCGCGCTGTTCTTTATAATGGTACTGTTCGCCGCCGTAACAAGCTCCGTATCGATTCTTGAAGCTGTAACATCGAGCTTCATGGACGGGTTCAAGCTGACGCGAAAGAGCGCCGCGCTTACCGAAAGCGTCATAGCTCTTATACTCGGCATTATAGTGTGCCTCGGCTACAACAAGCTGTACTTCGAGGTTACTCTGCCGAACGGTACTACGGGACAGATACTCGACGTGATGGACTATGCGTCCAATCAGATACTGATGCCGATACTCGCAATCGGAACATGCATACTCATAGGCTGGTTCGCAAAGCCGAAATACGTAATTGATGAGATGACGAAAAACGGCGAGCACTTCGGCAGAAAGACGCTTTACACCATAATGGTAAAATACGCTGCGCCGGTGCTGCTCATAGTGCTTTTCATACAGGCGATAGGCGTTTTGAAGCTGTAAAAGGCGGCAGTAAAATAAAAAAATCGTAATGAAACAAAAAAATAATGAAAATGTTATATACAAATAACAAAAGTTATGGTAAAATATTAGACATATTATGGGTAAATCCCCAATATTTTTTAGGAAACGGAAGGAGCGATTATAATGAATGACGTAATGGATAGGATAAAGGAAGAAGCCGCTAAATTAAAGGAAGGCGCGGTAAAGCTCACACATAAGGTGATAGGTAAGACAAACAACGTGGTTGACCAGACAAAGGTGAAGTTTGCGATAAGCGATATAAACGGCAAGATAAAAGACGAGTATGCGAAAATAGGCGAAGCGCTTTACAAGAGCCGCGTTGACGGTACTGCCGCTCCCGATTTTTCGGAGGAGTTCGCGTCGCTTGACGGTATGCACGGCGAGATTGCGGATTTGAACGAGCAGCTCAACGAGCTTAAGGAGACGAAGTTGTGCGCAAGCTGCGGCACGTACAACGATAAGGATAACGAATACTGCTCAAAGTGCGGCGCGCCGTTAAACGCAGCTGCCGAGGAGGACGCGGCGGAGGAGAGCGCGGCTGAAGAACCCGCTGAAGAAGTAAATCCCGAAACGGAGGCGGCTCCGGCGGAGGAAGTGCAGTAATTTTGCCCCGAAAATTTTGCGGGAGAAGGGTGAACATATGAGTAACAAGGGTATGAACATACAGTCGTATGACGGACAGGACGCTTTCTACAGCGGAACGGACGAGGAGTATGAGGAGTTTCTCAGAAGGGCGAGCGAAAATATGAATTTTGACGAAGAGAACGTAAATCCCGAGCCGGTGGAAAACACTCAGAAAATCAATCTCAATGAGACGATAAATCTCCAGAACGTGATAGACAAATTCAAAAAGACGGCGGGAGAAATCGGTCAGGGAGCGAAGGCGATAAAGGACACCGTGGCTGCCAAGATCGACAAGCTAATGGAGAAGAAGCCCGAAGCTGAGGAGGAGCTTTCGGAAGATACCGAGGCTGAGCCGGAGACGGAAGCCGAAGGCGTCGAAACCGATACGGCGGAAAGCGCCGGCGCGGCGGAAAACATCGGCATCACCGAGAAAATAGCCGACTCCATGACAAGCTCGTTTAAGAAGCTTGACGAGATAAAGGGCGAAATGCAGGCTATGGCGGACATGCCCGAACAGGTAGGCGGCGTGGCGGCGAAGATTGACAGCGCGGGTGAAGCCATAACCTCGATTTCCGCAAAGCTTGACGGCATTACAAAACAGCTCGAAGCTCTTTCGGAGAAAATATCCGACACAAAGACCGAAAACGACGCGTCGGTGATGGATATGGCGGAGGATATAAAGTCAATCGAAACGGGCATAGCCGACGTGAGACAGTCGGTAGGCTCGGTGTCGAGGCTCAACGACAGCGTGTTTGACCTTAAAAACACGCAGCTTAACACGAAAAATGCCGTAGCAAACCTCGAAACGGCGTTTATACGCCTAAAAAAGAAGTGCGTGCTCGGCATAACCGTGGTGAGCATTTTGAGCGCAATCATAATCGCGCTTGAAATACTGCTCATGCTGTCGTAACGAAACGAATAAATAAAAAGAACAAAGTCGTGGGATTTTGTTCTTTTTTTTGTTAAAGATATTGCAAAAATATAAAACCTGTGTTACAATTATTGTATAATATTTAATAATAAGGAGGAAAATTACAAATGTTAAAGGAAGATGTTTTAAAGCAGCTTACGGACTGCGGTCTTGTTGCCGTTGTAAGAGCTAACAGCGCGGAAGAAGCGATAAAGATTTCGGACGCGTGTCTCGCGGGCGGCTGCACGGGTATCGAGCTTACGTTCACCGTTCCCGGCGCGGACAAGGTTATCGCGGCTCTCGCGGAGAAGTATTCAAACGGCGAGATGATGCTCGGCGCGGGTACCGTTCTCGACCCCGAAACGGCGAGAATGGCTATTATGGCGGGCGCTAACTTCGTTGTAAGTCCGGCGTTCAACCCCGAAACGGCGAAGCTCTGTAACCGTTACAGAGTGCCTTATATGCCCGGCTGCGCGACGATCACCGAGGTTATCACGGCTATGGAGGCGGGCGCTGACATAGTTAAGATATTCCCGGCTGACCTGTACGGTCCGAAGATTATAAAGGACATCAAGGGACCCCTTCCGCAGGCTCAGATGATGCCGACCGGCGGCGTTGACAAGGATAACGTTGCCGACTGGATCAAGGCGGGCGTTGTAGCGGTAGGCGCGGGCTCGTCGCTCACGAAGGGCGCTAAGACAGGCGACTATGCGGCTATCACCGAGACGGCTAAGGAATTCATCGCGAACATCAAGGCTGCGAGAGCGGAGCTTAAGAAGTAATTTAATGAAAAGGAGAAAAATATAATGGCAAAAGTTGTTACAATGGGTGAGATAATGCTCAGACTTTCCACCCCCGGCAATCAGAAGTATATTCAGGCTACCCAGTTTGACATAAACTACGGCGGCGGCGAGGCTAACGTTGCGGTATCGCTCGCGAATTACGGTCACGACGCGGAATTTGTCACAAAGGTTCCGAAGAACCCGATAGGCGAGTGCGCGATTGCGGCTCTCCGTAAGTACGGCGTTGAGACAAAGCACATCGCGAAGGGCGGCGACAGACTCGGTATTTACTTCCTCGAAACAGGCGCTTCGATGCGTCCGTCGAACGTTACATACGACAGAGCGAACTCGTCTATCGCTACGGCGACGGCTGCCGACTTTGACTTTGACGAGATTTTTGACGGCGCGGACTGGTTCCACTTCACCGGTATCACACCGGCTGTATCGGACGCTGCGGCTGAGATAACCGAGCTTGCATGTAAGGCGGCGAAGGCTCACGGCGTAACCGTTTCGTGCGACCTCAACTTCCGCAAAAAGCTCTGGTCGAGCGAAAAGGCGCAGAGAGTTATGTCAAACCTCATGCAGTACGTTGACGTTTGCATAGGCAACGAGGAGGACGCCGACAAGGTTCTCGGCTTCAAGCCCGAAAACACCGACGTAACGAGCGGCGAATTGAATCTCGCGGGCTACGAGAGCATATTCAAGCAGATGGTTGCGAAGTTCGGATTTAAGTACGTTATTTCCTCGCTCCGCGTATCGAAGTCGGCTTCGGACAACGGCTGGTCGGCTTGCATTTATTCGAGCGCGGACGATGAGTTCTATCACTCGAAGGAGTACAGAGTTCACCCGATCGTTGACCGCGTAGGCGGCGGCGACAGCTTCGCGGGCGGCACGATATGCGGCTTCGTTGACGGCAAAAACTTCAAGGACGCTCTTGAATTCGGCGTTGCGGCTTCGGCACTGAAGCACACGATACCCGGCGACTTCAACCTCGTTACGAGAGAAGAGGTTGAGACGCTCGCGGGCGGCGACGGCTCGGGACGCGTACAGAGATAAACAAAAAGCAAAAACTGCGGAACGCGATACGCGTTCCGTTGTTTTTTTTGGGAAAAATTAAAAAAGCTATGGACTAATTCCAAAATTTATAGTACAATATATACAAGTGTAAATACAAGGAGGAGAGTGACATGGTATTAAGGACAGGAAGCGAGCTTGGAGAGGTTTCCATATCCAACAGCGTAATATCCGAAATAGCCGGCGCGGTCGCGTCGAGGTGCTACGGAGTTGTCGGAATGGCGTCGAGGAATAAGAAGGACGGCATTGTAAGCCTTTTGAGGCCTGACTCAATCACTAAAGGAATCAACATAAACATAGAGGATAACGGAGTTGTAATCGAGGTACACATCATCGTGGAATACGGCGTGAACATCAACACTATATGCAAAAGCATCGTAAACCGCGTGCGCTACAACGTCGAAAACACGGCGGGCATAAAGGTGAAGCGCGTAAACGTAAGAGTGGAAGGCGTAAGAGTGGACTGACGCGCGCCGCACAAGGCGGCGGCAATTTAAGGGGTGATTAAAATAAATACTGTAAACGGAAAAGTATTCGCCGAAATGGTCATTAGCGGCGCGAATAACCTTTACAACAACAAAAACGCCGTAGACGAGCTTAACGTGTTCCCCGTGCCGGACGGCGATACGGGCACGAACATGTCGCTGACGGCGCAGTCTATGGCGCAGGAGCTTGCGGACACGGACGGTTTGACGCTCACGAAGGCGGCGGATAAAATGTCGTTCGCGACGCTTCGAGGCGCGCGCGGCAACAGCGGCGTTATAATGTCGCAGTTTTTCAGAGGTATTTCGAGAAGCTTTAAGGGCAAGACGGAGTGCGGCGCATCGGAGCTTGCGTCGGCGTTAAAGGACGGCTCGGACGCTGCGTACAAGGCGGTCATGAACCCGACCGAGGGTACAATTCTCACGGTCGCGCGCGAGGCGGCGGCGGGCGCGAAGGAGGCTTCGGGCGGCGGCGACGTGGTAAGCGTTGTAGAGACAGCCGTGGAGCGCGGCAACAAGGCGCTTGCGCGCACGACTGAAATGCTCCCCGTGCTTAAACAGGCGAACGTCGTTGACGCGGGCGGTCAGGGCTGGATGTATGTGCTCGAGGGTATGCTGTCTTACCTGCAAAGCGGTGAAATAACCGCAAAAATCGGCGGCGAGGAAGCGGCGGAAACAAAGAAAACGGCGCAGGCTGCCGTAAGCGGCGAGGAGATAAAGTTCAGGTACTGCACCGAATTTATAATAGAAAAGTACGAATCGGGCGCGTCGGTTGACGACTTCCGCGCGGCGATTGCCGACAAGGGCGACTGTCAGCTTGTGATCGACGACGATGAGGTGTGCAAGGTTCATATTCACACGAACCACCCCGGTTTTGTGCTGGAGGAAGCCGTAAAAATAGGCGAGATGATAAACCTTAAAATCGACAACATGAAGCACCAGCACCGCGAGATCATAAAGGGTACGCTCGATTTGTCGGACGGTAAAACGCCCTCGACGGTGACGGACGGCAAAAAGTCCAAGCCGAAAAAGGAAAAAGAGCCGAAGCCGAAGAAGGAA
This sequence comes from uncultured Clostridia bacterium, assembly GCA_947591315.1. Classification (GTDB taxonomy): domain Bacteria; phylum Bacillota; class Clostridia; order UBA1381; family UBA1381; genus Hominilimicola. The sequence goes on along the minus strand of CANQDD010000002.1, from coordinate 86,164 downwards.
AAGGAACCCAAGCCCAAAAAGGAAGCAAAGCAGGAACCGCCAAAGACATATGGCTTTGCCGCGGTATGCGCGGGCAAGGGACTTGCGGAAATCCTCACCGACATGGGCGTTGACAGAATAATCGAGGGCGGTCAGACGATGAACCCCTCGACCGACGACATAGTAAAGGCGGTAAAGAAGGTCAAGGCGCAGACGGTGTTCGTGTTCCCGAACAACAAAAATATAATCATGGCGGCGCAGCAGGCGGCTCAAATTCTTGAGGACAGGGATATAGTCGTTATCGAAAGCACAAGCTATCCGCAGTGCGTGAGCGCGATGATCGCGTTTAACGGCCAGAAGGACGCGGAGGCTAACGCCGGCGCCATGCGCAGGGCGATAGGAAAGGTCGCGACGGCGCAGCTTACGTACGCTGTCCGCGATACGGAAATCGACGGTAAAAAAATAAAGAAAAACGATATACTCGGCATGGTTGAGGGCAAAATAACGCGCACGGGCACTGATCTTGACGAGGTGCTTGCCGGAGTTGTAGCCGAGATAACGGACGGGGATACGGAAATTATAACCGTTTACTGCGGCAAGGACGTCAAAAAGCAGCAGGCGGACAGAATGCAGAAGGCTCTCGAAGCGAAGTACGAGAGCGACGAAATAGAGGTCTCCTTCAAACGAGGCGGACAGCCGATATACTACTACATAGTGTCGGCTGAATAACACGGGAGCGGCTGATGTCAAAGGATATACGCTACATTAAGGGCGTGGGCGAAAAACGCGCCGAATTGTTTGAAAAAAAAGGAATACGGACGGTTGAGGATTTACTATACTACTTTCCGCGCTCGCATGAAGACAGGTCGGAAATGAAGGAAATCGCCGACTGTGCCGAAGGGGAAACGGTGTGCGTCAGCGTCACCGTTTTTTCGCCTGTCAGCGACGTGAGAGTAAGGCGCAATCTGCTCGTGTCAACGATGATAGTGAGCGACCAAACGGGCGCGCTGAACGTCGTATGGTACAACAACAAGTACGTCAAGGGGCAGTTTTTCACCGGCGACGAGTATATCCTTTACGGCAGAATAACGCGTAACCGCGGCAAAAAGGAAATGGTAAACCCCGTGTTCGAGAAAAAGGGCAGCGAGCGGTTCACGGGTAAAATAGTGCCGCTCTACCCATTAACGGAGGGACTTACGCAGAAGATCCTCCAGTCGGCAATGGAACTGGCGTTAAAGGAGGCGGGCAGGCTCGAAGAGTACATTCCCGCCGAAATACGCGACAGGTACAAAATCGCGGAGCTTAACTACGCGATGAAAAACATACATTTTCCCGAGGACTTCGAGAGCTACAACATAGCGCGCGAGAGGTTTGTGTTTGAGGAGCTGCTCATTTTACAGCTCGCGCTGTCGCAGCACAAAGACGAAAACATGAACCAGAGCGGAATTGTGTTCAGCGACGTAAAGTGCGTGAGGACGTTTACCGACACGCTTCCGTTCCCGCTCACGAACGCGCAGAAACGCGTGCTTAACGAGATAATGAGGGACTGCAAGAGCGGCGGCGTGATGAACCGCCTCGTTCAGGGCGACGTGGGCAGCGGTAAAACGGCAGTCGCGGCGGCGGCGATTTACGCGGCGGTAAAGAACGGTCACCAGGCGGCAATGATGGCGCCTACAGAGATATTAGCCGCGCAGCACGCGGAAACGCTCGCCGGATTTTTTAAGGACACGGGTATAAAGGTCGCGCTCTTAAACGGCAGCATGAAGGCGAAGGATAAAAAACTCGTGTACGATATGATGCTGACGGGTGAGGCGGACGTTGTGGTCGGCACGCACGCCATAATTCAGGACAAGGCTGAATTTAACGACCTCGCGCTTGTCGTCGCGGACGAGCAGCACCGTTTCGGCGTGGAGCAGAGGGCGAAGCTTGCCGCGAAGGGCAGCAACCCCCACATGCTCATTATGTCGGCAACTCCGATACCGCGCACGCTTGCGCTCATACTGTACGGCGACCTCGACATTTCCGTTATCGACGAGCTTCCGCCCGGAAGAAAACCCGTCAAAACGTACGCGGTGGGCGAGAGTATGAGAAAGCGCGTGTTCGCGTTCCTCGGAAAAAACGTAAACGCCGGTATGCAGGCGTACGTCGTGTGTCCGCTTATCGAGGAAACGGAAAAGAGCGATTTGCAGAACGCGGAGGAATTGTGCAAAAAGCTGCAGAACGCATTCCCGGGCTTCAAGGTCGGGCTTATGCACGGCAGAATGAAGCCGAAAATGAAGGAAGAAATAATGAACGAGTTTGTGTCGGGCGAAATAAAGATACTCGTTTCCACAACGGTGATAGAGGTCGGCGTGAACGTGCCGAACGCGAACATGATGATAATAGAAAACGCCGAGCGCTTCGGTCTGTCGCAGCTTCATCAGCTGCGCGGACGCGTCGGGCGCGGCGGCGAACAGGCGTTCTGTATACTTATCGCGCACGGTAACAACGAGGTCACAAAAAAGCGCATGGAAACAATGACAATCTCGAACGACGGCTTTTATATAAGCGAACAGGATTTGAAGCTGCGCGGACCGGGCGACTTTTTCGGCACGCGTCAGCACGGCTTGCCGGAAATGAAAATCGCCAACCTGTTTGAGGACAGGGATATTCTCGCGATATCGCAGCAGGCGGCGAAAAGCATACTTGAAGAGGATCCGCTTCTTGTGAGCGAAAAATACAAGGGACTTCGCAGACGCGCCGAAAAAATAATCGCGGGCGGCATTGTTATGAACTGACAAATACAAATATTGCATGTTTAAATTCTCCGAATACGCGCAAATTATAAACGAGTAAAGAAACTCATTAAATTTTTTGCAGAAGGAGAACAAAACAATGGCAAAGTCAAAGAATTCGAGAACAGCCGGTCTTGAGAACTTTAAAATGGAAGCGGCGAGAGAGGTCGGAGTAAACCTCGAAAGCGGTTACAACGGCGACCTTACCTCAAAGCAGGCGGGTTCTATCGGCGGACAGATGGTTAAAAAGATGATAGAAAGCTACGAGAACAACAACAGATAAACAAACGATACAAAAAGGCGCGCCAAAAATCAGGGCGCGCTTTTTTGCGCGTAAATTTTGACAAAACGCCGCAGGTATATTATAATATATATAATAATTGCAGGCGCGGACGAAGGGAGAAAAAATATGAGGACACTTTATCTTGAATGTAATATGGGCGCTGCGGGCGATATGCTTACCGCCGCGCTCGTGGAACTTACCGATACGGACAAATTTATAAAGCGCGTGAACGCTGCCGGTATACCCGACGTAACCGTCACTGCCGAAAAAACGCAGAAGTGCGGCGTAACGGGCACGCATATACGCGTCACGGTACACGGAACCGAAGAAAACGAGAGTATGCACGAGCATCACCACCATCACCATTCGGGTATTGCCGACGTTGAGGGCATAATACGCTCATTAAACGTGTCCGAGACGGTAAAGGATAACGCCACAGCCGTATATAACATTATCGCCGAGGCGGAAAGCTATGTACATAACACGGACATGGAGCATATACATTTCCACGAGGTCGGCACGATGGACGCGATAGCCGATGTTGTCGGAGTGTGTATGCTTATGGAGGAGCTGTCGCCCGAAAAGGTCGTATGCTCACCGGTGAACGTCGGCGGCGGTACGGTAAAGTGCGCCCACGGCGTATTGCCCGTACCCGCGCCCGCAACGGCGAGGATTTTACGTGATATTCCGATATACGGCAGCGGAAACACCGAGCTTTGCACGCCCACCGGCGCGGCTCTTTTGAGGCATTTTGTAACGGAATTTGCGCCGATGCCGGCTATGAAGATAAAGAGCGTGGGTTACGGAATGGGAAACAAGGATTTTGAAACGGCGAACTGTGTACGAGCGTTTCTGGGCGAGAGCGGCGACGACGGCGAAGTGCGCGAGCTGCGCTGCAACATAGACGACATGACCGGCGAGCAGATAGGTTTCGCGGTCGAGACGCTCGCGGAAAACGGCGCGCTCGACGTGTTCACCGTGCCGGTGTATATGAAGAAAAACCGCCCGGGCATACTGCTCACGTGCCTTTGCAAAGCGGAGGACAGGGATAAAATGGTGGAGCTTATATTCAGGCACACGTCCACGATAGGAATGAGGGAGTACGCCGTTAAGCGCCACACGCTGGAACGCGAAGCCGTGACCGTGAACACGTCCCACGGCTCTGTCCGCGCGAAAAAATCCACCGGCTACGGCGTAACCCGCACAAAACCCGAATACGAGGATATGGCAAATATTGCGCGGAAAAATAATATCTCCGTGTCGGATATAAAAATTAAAGATGTTGACTGCGAATAATCGTTCCGACGGAATTACTGTACTGAATAACGGACACCGCTTATAATAGAATTATATTATAAGGAGGGATTTTTATGAACGGCAATTCAAACGGTATGAGCACGGGCGCGGCGGTTGTTTTGATGATACTGGCAGCGCTGCTGATTGGCTGGATTATCAGCTTGTTTCAGCCGCGGTGCGCCGTGAGCGGATGTGATAACGAGCCAACGGACGGAAGCAGATATTGTCTGCTGCACGAGATGAGCAACCGCTATTACGGCACGCCCGACTATAATTACGTGTACAGAAAAAACAAAGAGAAATCGAAAACAAGCACTGAGAAGAATTCAACATATTCCTCCGGCTCGGGCGCGGGCAACGCGAAAAGCAGCGCGACCGTAAAGCCTTACAGCAGTCCGTCTCCAAAGCCGAAAAGCAGCCCGTCCCCCAAGACATACGGCGGTTCGTCCGCGAAAAAGAGTTACAGCTCGGGTAGCTACGGCGACGGCTACAACGACGGTTACGATGATGTTTACAGCGACGGCGAGCCGGAATGGGACAGATACTACTCGGACGACGATTACGCGAACGGCGCTGACGACGCTATGGAGGAATACGAGGAATACGGCGAGGATTGGTAATGCCGCTGTTTTATCTGAAATACGAAAAGAGCATCCCTGCGGATGCTCTTAAATAATATGCTTCTGAAGCCATCGGAGTATATTTTTATCGTCACTCTCGCTCGATGCGGCGGACAATTTTGTCAGGACTTTCATTTTGCAAGCTCCTCGTATACGGCTTTATTACGCGCTATAAGCTTTTCCGAAGCCGCAAGCACATCGTCAGTGGGAGCCGACAGTTGTTCGTCAGCCTGATTAAACTCCAGAATCAGATAGCGCGGCGTATTGTTTTTGAGAATAACGGCGCTGCCGTACTGGTCAACGAGACGGGCGACCTTAGAAAAATTCTGATTTGCCTCGGAAATGGAAACCATTGTATTTGTGTTGATATTCATAAATACGCACTCCAATCATGTTTGATATATTTATTATAATACGATTTTAGGATAAAGTCAACCTAAAATTTAATGTATATTATTATATTTTACGGCTTATAAAGCGCATTATCCCAACCCCTTCCGCATAGAAATATACGGGAGGGGACAGCTATGTTTAAGAGAAAAAGAGTAACGATTGCGGCGATAGCGCTTGTGTTCGCGTTTGCCGTTGTGTGCTGCATACGCGACAGCGCGCATATAAAACAGACATTTTCCGCGGAGCCGTTTACAGTAATACTCGACGCCGGACACGGATCACCCGACGGGGGAGCGGTGGGCGTGAGCGGAACGGAGGAAAAGGACGTGAACCTCGCGATAACGGAAAAGCTGCGCGAGGTGCTTGAAAATAAAGGCTTCAAGGTCATAATGACGCGCGAGGGCGACAGCGGCTTACAGGACGAGAGCGCGGACACAATACGCAAAATGAAAATCTCCGACATGAAAAAGCGTCGCGAAATAATTGAAAAAAGCGACGCCGACTTGTTTTTGAGCATACACATGAACTCCTTCGGCGACCCGAAGGTGAGCGGTCTGCACATATTTTACGACAAAAGCCACCCCGACGCGGAGGAGCTTGCCGACGCGATACAAAAGAAAATAGGGGAGGTGACGGGCGCGGAAACGCACGCGGTCAAAACGGCTGACGCGAGCCTGTTTTTGATGAAAAATCCGCCTGTTCCCGCGATACTTGCGGAGTGCGGCTTTTTGTCGAACCCGGACGAGGAAGCGAAGCTCAACGACGAGCAATACAGGTCAAAAATCGCGTGGGCGATAGCCGAAGCGGTCGAAAACTATACAAAATGATGAAAAAAATCACACTAATCTTGTCAAATTTCTAACACTCTTTATCCAAAAATTGTTGACTATTGCGATGATTTGAGATATAATTGTAAACGATTTGAAAAAATTAAAACAAACGGAGGCTATAAAAATGAGCAGAGTTTATAATTTTTCAGCGGGCCCCTCGATGCTCCCGCTTGAGGTACTGGAGAAGGCGGCAGCCGAAATGACGGAGTACGGCTCGACAGGTCAGTCGGTTATGGAGATGAGCCACCGCTCGAAGGAGTATCAGGCGATCATAGATAACGCGGAGGCGCTCGTTAGAGAGCTTATGCACGTACCCGACAACTACACGGTACTGTTTTTGCAGGGCGGCGCGTCGTCACAGTTCGCGGCAATTCCTATGAACCTCGGCACGAAGTCGGGCAAGGCTGACTATATCATAACAGGTCAGTGGGCGAAGAAGGCGGCACAGGAGGCCGAGAGATACATCAAGGTCAACAAGGTCGCGTCGTCGGCGGATAAGACGTTCTCGTATATTCCCGAGACAAACAAGAGCATGTTCGACCCCGAAGCCGACTACTGCTACATTTGCTATAACAACACGATATACGGCACGCACTACACCGAAAAGAAGATACCCGACACCGACGCGGTACTCGTTGCAGATATTTCGTCGTGCGTAATGGCTGAGGAGATAGATATTAACAAGTTCGGTATCCTCTACGCGGGCGCGCAGAAGAACTTAGGTCCGGCGGGCGTAACGCTCGTAATCGTAAGAAACGACCTTATCGGCGACACGCTCGAAGGCACGCCGACAATGTTCAAGTATTCTATCCACCGCGACAACGGCTCGATGTACAACACACCGCCTACATACGGCATATATATGCTCGGTCTCGTTCTCCAGTGGATAAAGGACAAGGGCGGCGTTAAGGAGCTTCAGAAGATAAACGAGAAGAAGGCTAAGATCCTTTACGATTTCCTTGACAGCTCGGAAATGTTCAAGGGCACGGTTGTTCCCGAGGACAGATCGCTTATGAACATACCGTTCGTAACGGGCGACGAGGAGCTTGACGCGAAATTTGTCGCGGAAGCGAAGGCTGCCGGATTTATCAACATCAAGGGTCACAGAACCGTCGGCGGCATGAGAGCGAGCATCTATAACGCTATGCCGATAGAGGGCGTAGAGGCGCTTGTTGAATTTATGAAGAAATTTGAAAAGGAAAATAAATAATGAACGTAGGGGCGAACCGTGTTCGCCCGTCCACACCGTAGGGGCGGTCATCGGCCGCCCGCATAAACTTCGTGTGGTACACCTCATCCACCGCTTCGCGGTCCACCTTCCCCTCAAGGGGAAGGCTTAAAATAAATAATAGGAGAGAAATACAATGTTTAATATACTTACGTTAAACAAAATCGCGGAGTGCGGACTTAACCGCCTCGGCGAAGGATACATGATAACCGACGACGTTAACGCGGAGAAGGTCGACGGCATAATTCTGCGCAGCTACAAAATGCACTATATGGAGCTGCCGAAGGGCCTTAAAGCTGTCGCGAGAGCGGGCGCAGGCGTTAACAACATTCCTATCGACAAATGCACCGAAAAGGGCATTGTCGTGTTCAACACACCCGGCGCTAACGCAAACGCCGTTAAAGAGCTCGTTATCGCAGGTATGCTTCTCGCGTCGCGCGACATTATAGGCGGTATCGAATGGGCTAACACGCTTGAAGGAGACGATGTTGACAAGCAGGTTGAAAAGGGCAAGTCAAACTTTGCCGGAACGGAAATAAAGGGTAAAACGCTCGGTATTATCGGCCTGGGCGCGATAGGCGTGCTTGTCGCGAACGCGGCGATATCGCTCGGCATGGACGTAATAGGTTACGATCCGTACCTTTCGGTAAGCGCGGCGCTTCAGCTTTCGAGACACGTAAAGACCGCGTCGTCACCCACCGAGGTATACGCTGCGGCTGACTTTATAACGCTGCACCTTCCGCTGCTCGACTCCACGAAGAACACAATCAACGCCGAGGCTATTTCGCAGATGAAGGACGGCGTGGTAATACTCAACTTCGCGCGCGGCGGACTGGTAAATAACGCCGACATCGTTAAGGCGCTCACAGACGGCAAGGTAAGAAAGTACGTCGTTGACTTCGCCGACAGCGAAACGGTGAACCACGAGGGTATCATAAACATTCCTCACCTCGGCGCGTCAACAGCCGAGTCCGAGGACAACTGCGCGGTAATGGCTGCCGACGAGATAAAGGACTACCTCGAAAACGGCAACATCACAAACAGCGTAAACTTCCCGAACGTAACGCTTCCGAACGACAAGGTCGGCAGAATAACGATAAAGCACAAGAACCTTCCGACGGTTATCGCGCGCTTTACCGAGGTGCTTTCGGGCGTGAATATTTCCGACATGATTAACGGCTCGCGCGGCGAGATCGCGTACACGATCATCAACACCGACCACGAGGTTACTCAGGATATCGTAGACAAGCTCAACGCCATCGATGACGTTATGAAGGTAAGAGTAATAAAGTAAATCAAAAAACAGAGCGGCTTACCGCTCTGTTTTTGTATGCCTTAATTTATCATGCTGCCGGACTGGGGAGCCTCTTTTCTGCCGGTGCTGCCCTCCCATATTTTCTTGTTGGATTTTGTATCGTCCGACTTCGAGCTGTCTGTGGACGGCGCGGCAGGCTCTATATCCTTACCTCCTCCGCGGCTGCTGTACGACGAGCTGTGCAGCCAGCAGTAGTTTCCGCCGGGCTTCGGTCTGTTCGAGCATCCGGGCGCGGCACAATGCGCCGAGGGGCCGTTTCTGCCTATCTGCATAAAGCCGACGATCGCGACAAGCACGATAACCGTTACAATAATGCCGGCGAGTATCGTAAGACAGCCCGCGTCGTGAAATTCACCGTCGTTTCCGGCGCTGCCGCTTTCCGTGTGTTTGCGGAAAACATTATATTCAAGATCCTCAAGCTTCCTGCGCGACGGCATAAATATCCCCCCTGACTATATTTATACCTATATTATAATCCGCGTCGGGCAAAACGTCAAGAAATAAATAAAAAAATACTTGTAATACGCGCCGAAATCTGATAAAATAGACGGGAACATGTAATTTGAGAGGAGAAGAGAATAGTGGGCAAAAAGGGAAGGTACGGAGAGTACGGCGGACAGTACGCGTCCGAAACTCTCATGAACGCGCTTATACATCTTGAGGAGGCGTTCAACAAGTACAAGGACGACGAGGAATTTTTAAGGGAGCTTAATTATTATCATAAGCAGTACACGGGCAGACCGTCCGTTTTGTATTACGCCGAGAAAATGACGGAGGATCTCGGCGGCGCGAAGATATATTTGAAGCGCGAGGACTTGAACCACACCGGCGCGCACAAGATAAACAACGTGATAGGTCAGTGCCTTTTGGCAAAGCGTATGGGCAAGAAAAAGGTGATAGCCGAAACGGGCGCGGGTCAGCACGGCGTTGCGACGGCGACGTTCGCGGCTGTTCTGGGGCTTGAATGTGACGTTTACATGGGTATAGAGGACACAAAAAGACAGTCGCTCAACGTGTTCCGCATGAACCTTCTGGGCGCGCAGGTGCACCCGATAACGGCTGGAACGGGCACGCTAAAGGACGCGACAAACGAGGCGATGCGCGCGTGGACGGCTCACGCGGACGACACGTTTTACGTGCTCGGCTCGGCTGTGGGGCCGCATCCGTACCCCGCGATTGTAAAGCATTTCCAGAGCGTTATAAGCAAGGAAACGCGCGCGCAGCTTATGGAAATGGAGGGTAAGCTCCCCGACGCGGTAATGGCGTGCGTGGGCGGCGGCTCGAACGCGATAGGAATGTTCGCCGACTTTATAGACGAGCCGTCAGTAAAGCTTTACGGAGCGGAAGCCGCGGGCGAGGGCGTTGAAACGGGCAGACACGCCGCTTCGATAGCCGGCGGAAGTCTCGGCGTGCTGCACGGTATGAAATCGCTGTTTCTGCAGGACAAGGGCGGCAACATAATGCCGGTATACTCCATATCCGCCGGACTTGACTATCCGGGTATAGGGCCGGAGCACGCGAACCTCGCGAAAACGGGCAGGGCGAAATATTACCCGATAACCGACGCGGAGGCTGTTGACGCGTTTGTGTACCTCTCCAAAACGGAGGGCATAATACCCGCGATAGAATCGGCTCACGCGGTCGCGCTCGCGAGAAAAATCGCGCCCGAAATGAAAAATGACGAGATACTCGTTATCTGTCTGTCGGGACGCGGCGACAAGGACGTTTACTCCGTCGCGAAATACCTCGGCAAGGACGTAAGCGAGGGATAATATACGAAAGAAAAACGGGACTGCGGTTGCAGCCCCGTTTCTGTTTAACTGCGCATCATTCCGACCGCAGTGTCGATAACGGAGCCGATGTTTTTGAAAACACCCTCCGTTTTCTTCGCGAGCTTTTTCCTTTCGCGCTCGTTAAGCGGATCAAGTATAATAGCCGTCGTCGCGCCCACGATAAGGCCCGTCGCCATGCCCTTGAAAAATCCCGATGTGTTACTCATTTTTCTACCTCCGTTTTTCCTGATTACATGTTTATTATTGACCGAAAAAACACCGAAAAACCGCTTAATTATAAGCAAAATAGAGAAAAATCGCCTGTAATGAAAAAGTAACATAAAAAATTGTTGACGAAAAGGCGATTGTATTATAAGATATATTATGATAATTAGTGTAAATGCGCATAAATTTAGATAGAACACGGTTTTCGGGACAGAAAGGTTAGGTAAAAAATGGCAAAAATAAAACCGTTCCGCGGCTACAGATATAACGAGGAAAAAGTCGGCTCGCTCTCGTCGATCGTATCGCCGCCGTACTACAACATGATGAAGGAGGACAAGGACGCCTTCTACGAAAAGAGCCCGTACAATTCGGTAAGACTGTTCACCGGCAGAAAGACAGCCGAGGACACTCACGAGGATAATATATTCACAAGAGCGAAAAACTATCTCAACACATGGATAGAGAACGATATACTTGTGCGCGACAAGGAGCCCGTAATATATATGTACGAGCAGACCATTGACGTGGGCGGCACGCAGTACTCGAACTCAAGCTTTGTCGCGCTTGCGGAGCTTAAGGACTACGGCAGCGGCGTAATTATGCCCTGCGAAAAGCCGCACGAGGTATCTATGGGCGACCGTTACGAGCTGCTCGCGGCGACAAACGCGGATTTGAGCCTCATAAACTGCCTGTACGTCGAAAAGGAAAAGGAGCTTTACAACCTCATGACGAAAATACATGAGGAAAAGCCGGACGTTGAATTTTCATCGGTCGAGAAGTCGGGCGAGAACATTCACCAGAGACTTTGGATAATTTCCGATAAGCAGACGATAGAATTTATCGTCGATCAGTTTAAGGATATGCCGCTTTACATAACGGACGGTCAGACGCGCTACGAGACGTGTCTGCAGTATAGAAACTACATGAAGGCGAACAATCCGAACCACACCGGTGAGGAGGCGTACAACTACGCGATGGTATCGCTGTCAAACTCCAAGTCCGACGGACTTGTAATGCTGCCCGTGCACAGAGCGGTAAAAACGCCGAGAAAATTCAGCGAGGCAATGTTTATAGCGAACTCGCAGGATCATTTTAAGGTCGAGAAAATAATCGTTGACAGCACCGAAAAGGAGCTTCTGCAGACGATGATAAAGCAGATAGTGACGGTAAAGAACGAAACGAGAATTTCGGCGTACTGCGGCGGCAACTACTTCTACCGCATGATTCTGACCGACGACGACTACATAAAAAAAGAGGTATACCCCGAAATGTCGAAGGAATACTGCCACCTCGACATCGTTGCGCTCAACAAGCTCATAATCGACGAGGTTCTGCACGTTGACGAGGAGGAGTACGACGAGCACGTGTACAAAAACCGCAGCTACAACTCCTGCTTTAACCGCGTAAAGGACGGCGAGAGCGACATTATGTTCATCTTAAACCCCGTAAAGGTAGACCAGATACGCAACATAACGGCTGTCGGCGAGTGGCTTCCGGAGCTTACGGTGAGCGTTTACCCCAAGCCGTCCGTGGGCGTTCTCATAAATGTAAAGGACGAGTAAAAAAACACTTGACAACACAGCTTTCATGTGTTAAAATATCCGAGTGACCGCATAGAAAAGGTCTTAAATTGCCATGCAATACCTTAATAGCGAGTCTCCATTATAAAATAAGGAGGTGCAGCAATGTACGCAATTATCGTAACGGGCGGAAAGCAGTACAAGGTATCGGAGGGCGACACGCTCTTTGTCGAGAAGCTTAACGCCGAGGAAAACGATACCGTTACATTCGACACGGTGCTCATGGCGGGCGAAGGCGACGATGTAAAGGTAGGCGCTCCGACAGTTGAAGGCGCTACCGTTGAGGCGAAGGTAATAAAGAACGGTAAGGCTAAGAAAATTTACGTTTTCAAAATGAAGAGAAAGAAGAACGAGCGTACAAAGAAGGGTCACAGACAGCCCTTCACAAAGGTTGAAATAACAAAGATCAACGCGTAAGTTCAGACACGATTATTTACTTGGGAAACGAGGTGTTTTAAATGGCTCATAAAAAAGGTATGGGCAGCACGAAGAACGGCCGTGACAGTGAGTCCAAGAGACTCGGTGCTAAGAGAGCGGACGGTCAGTTCGTACTTGCCGGCAACATTCTTGTAAGGCAGAGAGGAACGAAAATCCATCCCGGCAACAACGTCGGAAAGGGCAGCGACGACACGCTTTTCGCTCTTATTGACGGTAAGGTTAAGTTTGAAAGAAAGGGCAGAGATAAGACGCAGTGCAGCGTTTATGCCGATTGATTTTGAATTTATCGCCGCTTCGGTCATTCCGGAGCGGTATTTTTTTGCCTGCGCACAATTTGGGACTTGATACCGAGCGGAAAAAATGGTAAACTAATTAGAGTAGGGGTGACCTCTTTGTGAGGCTCCCTTGCTACGGCGTTTGTTCGCAAGCGAACACGCCTACAACACGCAAGCGTGTTGTTCACTTGTTAAAGGGGGCTGTCACACGTAGTGTGACTGGGGGATTCCTTTTCAATTTTTACAATGAATCCCTCCACCGCCTTCGGCGGTCCCCCTCCCTTTAACAAGGGAGGCTAATGGGCTGTCGAGGGCGCCAGCCCCTACGGCTCACGAATTTATAAAATATGGGTGTAGGGGACGGCGCCCCGACGTCCCGCTTCCGTAGGGGCGGTCATCGGCCGCCCGCCCACATAGGTGGTCACGCTCGCAGGAGGGGTATCCCGCGGTTTTACAATAGGGTATCCCACAGATTTACAAGGATAGTAAGATAGAAATATAGTAAGATAATATTAGTAAGAGGGATATAGTAGGGGCGGATATTATCCGCCCGCAACCCCCCAACCACAAGGAGCAGCATATGACGCTAAAGGAATTAAAAAAAGGCGAAAGCGCCGTAATAGAGAGAGTAGGCGGGGAAGGGGCATTAAGGCAGCACTTCCTCGACATGGGCGTGATACCCGGCGCACAGGTGACGCTTGTAAAGCTCGCGCCGATGGGCGACCCGATACAGCTCAGCATTCACGGCTACGAGCTTACGCTGCGTCTTGCCGACGCGCAGCAGATTGACGTGACACCCATTGAGGAACGCACCGGCAGGAAGGACGGCAGGGACAGACGCGTAAAGTACCACCCGAAGCTCGGTGAAAAAGCGTCCTACCGCGCGAGAAACGGCAAGCCGCTCTCCGACAGCGCAACCCTTACATACGCCCTCGTCGGCAACCAGAACAGCGGCAAAACAACGCTTTTCAACCAGCTTACAGGCTCGAACCGCCACGTCGGAAACTTCCCCGGCGTAACGGTAGACCGACGCGACGGTGTGATAAAGGGACACCCGAACACGCTCGTGACCGACCTTCCGGGCATATACTCGATGTCGCCGTACACGAGCGAGGAAATAGTGTCGCGCAATTTCGTGATGCAGGATAAGCCCACGGCTATTATAAATATCGTTGACGCGACGAATATCGAGCGCAACATGTACCTCACGATGCAGCTTCTCGAAATGGACGTGCCTATGGTAGTCGCGCTCAACATGATGGACGAGGTCGTCGGCAACGGCGGCAGCGTGGACATAAACACAATGGAGGACATTCTCGGCGTGCCGGTCGTGCCGATTTCGGCAGCCAAAAATCAGGGCGTGGGCGAGCTTATCGACCATGCGGTATACGTCGCGAAGCACAACGCGAAACCGGGCAGGCAGGACTTCTGCGACGCTGCCGATCACAGCGGCGCGCTACACCGCTGCCTTCACGCGATAATGCACCTCATAGACGACCACGCCGAAAACGCGGGCATACCCGTTCGCTTCGCGGCGAGCAAGCTCGTCGAGGGCGACAGCCTTATAATGGAGCAGCTTAAACTCGACGACCGCGAAAAGGCGATAATTGAGGACATAATCCTTCAAATGGAGAAGGAGAGGGGGCTTGACCGCAGCGCCGCGATAGCCGATATGCGTTTCTCGTTCATTAAAAATCTGTGCGCCGCGTGCGTGATAAAGCCGAGGGAGAGCAAGGAACACAAAAGAAGCGAGGTAATAGACCGCATACTGACGGGCAAATACACCGCGATACCGATGTTTGTGATAATAATGGCGCTCGTGTTTTATCTGACGTTCGGCGTGATAGGCGCGTGGCTGCAGTCGCTGATGGAATCGGGCATTGACGCGCTCGCCGCGATTACCGAAAACGCGCTCGAAAGTGCAAACGTCAGCGGCGTTATACGCGGACTGATAACGGACGGAATTTTCGCGGGAGTGGGCAGCGTGCTGTCGTTTCTGCCGATAATAGTGACGCTGTTCTTCTTCCTCTCGCTTTTGGAGGACAGCGGGTACATAGCTCGCGTGGCGTTTTTTATGGATAAGCTATTGCGTAAAATAGGATTGTCGGGAAGAAGCATTGTACCGATGCTGATAGGCTTCGGCTGTTCCGTACCGGCGGTAATGGCGACGCGCACGCTTCCGAGTGAGCGCGACCGTAAAATGACGATTATATTAACGCCGTTTATGAGCTGTACCGCGAAGCTGCCGATTTACGCGTTTTTCGTCAACGCGTTTTTCCCCCAATACGCCGCGCCGATAATGACGGGCATTTACCTTCTGGGCATCGTGATAGGCATACTCGCGGCGTTCTTTTACAAAAAGACGATATTCAAGGGCGAACCGGTGCCGTTCGTAATGGAGCTGCCGAACTACCGTATGCCGACGGCGAAAAACGTCGCGCAGCTTTTGTGGGAAAAGGCGAAGGACTTTTTGACGCGCGCCTTTACGGTAATATTCATCGCGACGGTTATAATATGGTTCATGCAGAGCTTTAACTGGCATTTGCAGTACGTGCCGGACTCGGACGGCAGCATACTCGCGTCGGTTTCGGGACTTATCGCGCCGCTTTTCAAGCCGATAGGACTGGGCGACTGGAGAATCGTAACGGCTCTCATCAGCGGATTTATGGCGAAGGAGAGCGTCGTGTCGGTACTTGAGGTGCTGTTCGCGGGCGGCGTTACCACAGCTTTAAGCACAGCCGGAGCCGCGTCGCTTCTCGTGTTCAGCCTGCTTTATTCGCCGTGTGTTGCGGCGGTAGCCTCGATTAAGAGAGAGCTCGGCGGCAGATGGGCGGCGGGCGTCGCGGTGTGGCAGTGCGTCATAGCGTGGGCGGCGGCGCTCGTTGTGCGGCTTATATGTATGGCTGTCGGGTTATGAGGTGATAATGTGAATACAATGGATTTTATAATTATCGGCGTGATTTTGCTCGCCGTTGTAATCGCGGCGACGGTTACGGTAAAACGTAAGCGCAGCGGTAAAGGCTGCTCGTGCGGCTGCGAGGGCTGCGACGGGTGCAGGGAAAACGACAGGAAAGGTTAAGGATATGTTTACGGATAAGGCTAAAATATTCATACAGGCGGGTAAGGGCGGTAACGGCGCGATCTCCTTCCGCCGTGAAAAATACGTCGCGGCGGGCGGACCTGACGGCGGCGACGGCGGTAAGGGCGGCGACGTTATTTTCCGCGTCGAAACGGGCATGACAACGCTAATGGACTTCCGCTATAAGAGAAAATACGCCGCGCAGTCGGGCGCGGACGGCGCGGGTAAGCGCCGCAAGGGTAAAAAGGGCGACGATATAATCATTAAAGTGCCGCAGGGTACGATCGTGCGTGACGCGCAGAGTAATCGCATAATCGCCGACCTGTCCTATACGGACAGAGACTTTGTACTCGCGCGCGGCGGCAACGGCGGCTGGGGCAACGCGCATTTCGCTACGGCTGTGCGCCAGACGCCGAACTTCGCGAAAAACGGTCAGCCCGGCGACGAGCGCGAAATAATACTTGAACTGAAATTACTCGCCGACGTTGGACTTGTCGGCTTCCCGAACGTCGGAAAATCGACGCTGCTGTCCATGACGACGAAAGCCGATCCGAAAATCGCCGACTACCACTTCACCACGCTCGAACCGAACCTCGGCGTTGTGGATCTGGGCGAGGGACGCAGCTTTGTGCTTGCCGACATTCCCGGAATTATAGAGGGCGCGAGTGAGGGCGTGGGTTTGGGACACGAGTTTCTGCGCCACATAGAGCGCACGCGGATACTCATTCACGTTGTGGATATTTCGGGTGTTGAGGGCAGAAATCCTATCGAGGATTTCGACATTATAAACGCGGAGCTTGCGGCGTACGACATGGCTCTTGAGGAACGTCCGCAGATCGTCGCGGCGAACAAGACCGACATAATACAGGACGCGGACGCGTACAATGAATTTCTCGCTGAAATGGAAAAGCGCGGCGTGACGGTGTACGAAATTTCTGCCGCCACGAACAAGGGCGTTAAGGAGCTTATGCAAAAAACGTACGAGGAACTTACAAAGCTTCCGCCCGTGACGGTGTTTGAGCCCGAAATGGACATTTACGAGGACGAGTTTACTGACGATGGCAAGGGCTACGAGATAACGCGCGACAACGAGGTTTACGTTATAAGCGGCTCGTGGATAGAAGCCGTCGGCGGCAGCGTGAATTTCTCCGACAGCGAGTCGCTCCAGTACTTCCAGCGTGCGCTTCTTAACCGCGGCGTGATAGAGGATCTCATAAACATGGGCATTCGCGAGGGTGACACTGTGAGAATTGGGGATCTCGAATTTGATTTTGTATATTAAAACCAAATGGGGTAAAACATTTACCCCATTTTTTTGTTAATAATGCTTGACGAAAAATGCGATCTTTGATAAAATATAATTTAAAGTATATTACAATTAACCGGAGGAACAAACATGAAAAAACTGATGCTCGGAAATGAGGCTGTCGCGCGCGGAGCGTATGAAGCGGGCGTGAGCGTTGTTTCCTCATATCCCGGTACGCCGAGTACCGAGATAACCGAAAACATAGTAAAATACGACGATATTTACGTCGAGTGGGCGCCGAACGAAAAGGTCGGCTGCGAGGTCGCGCTCGGCGCGTCTATCGCGGGCGCGAGAAGTATGTCGTGCATGAAACACGTCGGACTTAACGTAATGGCTGACCCCGTGTTCACGGCGAGCTACACCGGCGTAAACGGCGGTCTTGTGCTGTGCGTCGCGGACGACCAGGGTATGCACTCGTCGCAGAACGAGCAGGATTCGCGCCACTACGCGAAGGCGGCGAAGATACTCATGCTCGAACCGTCCGACAGCGGAGAGTGTAAATCGTTCACAAAAACGGCGTACGAGCTTTCCGAAAAGTATGACACGCCCGTATTTTTACGGCTGTCAACGCGCGTGAGCCATTCGCAGAGCCTTGTCGAGGAGGAGGAACGCGCCGAAAAACCGCTCAAAGATTACATAAAAGATCCGGCAAAGTACGTAATGATGCCCGGAAACGCGATAAAGCGGCACGTCGTTGTCGAGGACAGAATAAAAGCCTTAAAGGAAATGTCCGAAACGACGGAGCTTAACAGCGTCGAGGAAAACGGCTCGAAGATAGGCGTAATAAGCGCGGGTATAGCGTATATGTACGCGAAGGAGGCGCTCGGGGATAAAGTCGATTATTTGAAGCTCGGCGTGATATATCCGCTGCCGGAAAAGAAAATAAAGGAGTTCGCGGAAAAATACGACAGGGTTTACGTCATAGAAGAGCTTGACCCGATTATTGAGGAACACTGCAAAATGCTCGGCGTTGACGTAATAGGCAAGGACGCGTTCACGCTTCAGGGCGAGTATACGCCCGCGATGATAAAAAAGGCGGTGCTCGGTATCGACCCACCCGAATTTGACGCGATAGACGAACCTACGCCCGTGCGTCCGCCTGTAATGTGCGCCGGCTGCCCGCACAGAGGCACGTTCTACGTTTTGAAAAAGCTCGGACTTGTCGTTTCGGGCGACATAGGCTGCTACACTCTCGGAGCCGCTCCGCCGCTGCAGAGCGTCGATACAACGATATGTATGGGCGCGTCGGTAAGCGCGGCTCACGGCATGGCGAAGGCGAGAGGCGCGGAGTTTAATAAAAAGCTCGTGTCGGTTATAGGCGATTCGACGTTCATGCATTCGGGTATCACGGGGCTTGTCGATATAGTCTACAACAAGGGCAACAACACCGTGATTATCCTCGACAACTCGATAACCGGCATGACGGGACATCAGGACAACCCGACCACCGGCTACACGATACGCAAAGAGCCGACGACGCAGGTAAATCTTATAACGCTTTGTAAGTCAATCGGCGTGGAGCATGTTGTTGTCGCGGATCCGTTTGACGTGAAGAATTTCGAGAAGGTCGTGAAAGAGGAAACGGAGCGCGAAGCGCCGTCCGTGATAATAGCGCAGAGACCGTGCGCGCTGCTGCCGCCGATGCGGAAGAAGTATTCGGGACACTGCGAGATAACCGATAAGTGCAGGAAGTGTAAAATGTGCATGAAGCTCGGCTGCCCCGCGATCTCTGTTGAGGGCGATACCGTGAAGATAGATACAACACAGTGTAACGGCTGCGGGCTGTGCACGAATGTTTGCCCGTTCGGGGCGATAGAGGAGAAATGATGATTGTGATTTGAGGACGCAATGTGGGACGTCGGGGGCGCCGTCCCCTACGTAAGGCTCCCCTTACTACGGCGTTTGTTCGCAAGCGAACACGCCTACCACACGCAAGCGTGTGGCTCCCCTATTAGGGGAGCTGTCACACGTAGTGTGACTGAGGGGTTTATGCGGGCGAACACGGTTCGCCCCTACGTGAGGCCCCCTTGTCAAAGGGGGCTGTCACGCGGAGCGTGACTGGGGGATTCCTTTTCGATTTTTACAATGAATTCCTCCACCGCCTTCGGCGGTCCCCCTCCCTTTAACAAGGGAGGCTTACACCCCCAAATCACAATTTATCGTCTAATATACAAAGAAAGGAAATACAAACATGAACATAATGATAGTAGGCGTCGGAGGACAAGGCACGCTTTTGGCGAGCCGTATACTCGGCGGCGTCGCGATAAAGGAAGGCTACGACGTAAAGGTCAGCGAGGTACACGGCATGAGCCAGCGCGGCGGCAGCGTCGTCACATATGTAAAATACGGCGACAAGGTGTACTCGCCGATAATCGGCAAGGGCGAGGCGGACATTGTTCTCGCGTTTGAAATGCTTGAGGCTATGCGTGCGCTGCCGTATCTCAAAAAGGGCGGCAAAATGATTGCGAACACGCAGAAGATGAACCCCATGCCCGTGATAACAGGCGCGATGGAGTACCCCGCCGACATAGAAAAAAATATAGCGGAAAAGGCAAACCTGCAAGCCGTTGACGCGCTTTCCGCCGCCGAGGAAGCGGGAAGCATAAAGGCTGTTAACGTAGTGCTTATCGGACTTCTGGCGAAAAGCACCGACATAGATAAATCAGTATGGCTCGAAACGATAAAGGAAACAGTACCCGAAAAATTCATTGATCTTAACCTGAAGGCGTTTGAACTGGGATATAATTTATAAAAATTTATAATACAAGGAGGAAAAACCATGGAAAGATATTTCCAACCCGAAATCGAGTGTATGGAACGCTCGGCGATCGAGGAACATCAGCTAAAGCAGCTGCAGTGGCAGGTAAAGCGCGTTTATGAAAACGTCGCGATGTACCGCGAGCGCATGGACGACGCTGGCGTAAAGCCGGAGGACATTAAATCGCTCGACGACTTATCAAAGCTGCCGTTCACGACAAAACAGGATCTGCGCGACTATTACCCGTTCCAGCTTCTGGCTGTGCCGAAGAAGCAGATAGTAAGAATACAAGCCTCGTCCGGCACAACGGGTAAGCAGATAGTGTCGGGCTATACGCGCCACGACCTTGACGACTGGGCAAACGGCTTCGCGCGTCAGCTTGTCGCGGCGGGCGGCGACGAACATTCAATCGTACAGGTATCGTACGGCTACGGACTTTTCACAGGCGGTTTGGGCGCGCATCAGGGCGCGGAAAAGGTCGGAGCTATGGTTATCCCGACCTCGTCCGGCAACACGGAAAGACAGATACGTTTCCTTTGCGACCTCGGCAGCACGCACCTTTGCTGCACACCGTCGTACGCGATGTACATAGGCGAAACTGTCAAGGAGATGGGCGTAAAAAATCAGCTTAAATTAAAGGCGGGTATATTCGGCGCCGAGCCGTGGACGGAGGAAATGCGTCACCAGATAGAGGAGGCGCTCGGCATAAAGGCGCACGACGTGTACGGACTGACCGAGATAATGGGTCCCGGCGTTTCGTACGAGTGTTCGATGCAGCAGGGTATGCACATCTGCGAGGACATGATAATCCCCGAAATAATCGACCCCGACACGGGCGAGGTACTGCCGAAGGGCTCGTTCGGAGAGCTTGTCCTGAGTACAATCACAAAGGAAGGACAGCCGCTTCTTCGCTACAGAACGCGCGATTTGTGTACGCTTGACTATTCTCCGTGCGAGTGCGGAAGAACGCACGTGCGCATGAGAAAGCCGGCGGGCAGAACGGACGATATGCTTATCATACGCGGCGTAAACGTATTCCCGTCGCAGATCGAGGAAGTGCTTCTCCGTAACAGTATCGAGGTTTCGCCGAATTATCAGATCGTTGTTGACAGAGTTAACAACACGGATACGTTCGATATCAACGTAGAACTCAGTCCGAAATTCACGGGCGACGTTGACGCGGAAAAGCGCAAGCTCGAAACACAGCTCCAGTCAATGCTCGGCATTAAAGCGAAGGTTCATCTGTTAAGACCGAAGTCGATAGAGAGAAGCGAAGGCAAGGCTAAGAGAGTAATAGACAACAGAAAGCTGCACGATTAAAATAATACAGTTATAAGATTTGTTTGAATTGCAAAAAAGGAGGCGCGCATGAGAGGAATAGAAACACCGATTACACAAATACGCCACAACGTCTTAAAGGAGGTTGCGAAGGTCGCGTTTGAAGCGGACGACATCGACAACATCAACGACAAAATCGAGGCGATACCGTATACGATAACACCGACGGAGGTGCCGAAGTACCGCGAGAGCATTTACCGTGAAAGGGCGATAGCGTCCGAGCGCGTAAGGCTTGCGATGGGACTTTCGCTGCGCCCCGAAAACGCGCCCGTTCACGTTACGAGCGGGCTCAGCGCCAGTAACATTTCCGACAAATACTACGAGCCGCCGCTCATGCAGGTAATACCGTCCGCGTGCGACATGTGCGAGCATAACGTGTACGAGGTGACGGACAACTGCCGCGGCTGCGTCGCGCACCCGTGCATGGAGGTGTGTCCGAAGGGAGCTATCTCAATGGTTGACGGACGCTCGTACATAGACAAGGAAAAATGTATAAAGTGCGGCAAGTGCAAGGCTATCTGCCCCTACGACGCGATCGCGCGCAAAATGCGGCCGTGCGCGTCGGCGTGCGGCATAAACGCCATAGGAACGGACGCGAGCGGCAGAGCGATGATAGACTCCGAAAAGTGCGTTTCGTGCGGTCAGTGCATGGTAAGCTGTCCGTTCGGCGCGATTGCCGACAAGTCGCAGATATATCAGCTTATACGCGCGATAAAAAAGGGCGACGAGGTTGTCGCGGAGGTCGCGCCGGCTATCGTCGGACAGTTCGGCGACGACGTAAGGCTTTGGAAATTAAAAGCCGCTCTTCTCGACCTCGGCTTTAAGGAGGTCTACGAGGTAGCGCTCGGCGCGGACATAGGCGCGATAACCGAGGCGCACCACTACGTCGAAAAGGTAAAGACGGGCGAACTGCCGTTCCTTTTAACGTCCTGCTGTCCCGCGTGGGCGATGATAGCGAAGCGCACCTTAAACGACCTCGCCGACACCGTTTCAAACTCGCTTACGCCTATGGTAGCGACGGCGAGAACGATAAAGCAGCGCAGACCGAACGCGCGCGTCGTGTTCATAGGACCGTGCGCCGCAAAGAAGCTTGAAGCGTCGCGCAGAACGGTGCGCAGCGACGTTGACTTTGTAATCACGTTCGAGGAGCTTAGCGCCATGTTCGACGCGAAGGGCATTGACTTTGCCACCTACGACAAGGAGGAACCCGTTCACGACGCGACGGGCGCGGGCAGAGGCTACGGCATAGCCGGCGGTGTCGCGGGCGCGATAGAGCAGTGCATAAACGAGTATTACCCCAACGAGGAGGTATACATCGAGCACGTCGAGGGACTGTCCGAATGTCAGAAGATGCTCATGCTCGCGAAGGCGGGCAAAAAGGACGGCTGCCTCATCGAGGGAATGGGCTGTCCGGGCGGCTGCGTTGCCGGCGCGGGTACGAATATACCGATTGCGAAGGGTACGGCGGCGGTTAAAAAGTTTGTGAGAGACTCGACCACAAAGCTCCCCGCGAAGCACCTTGAAGAAATAGATTTACCGTAAGAAATTAAAAACGGCGTATGTCACAAAGCATACGCCGTTTTTTGCGTTAAATTTCTCACAAAAAAACGGTGGATTTATTGCGTATACAACTTGAAAAATTATGACTTTTGTGGTATAATTATATATGATATGCAGAAATACAATGAACAGGAGATGAGAATGTGGATTACATAGTTTTTCTGATACTGTTTCCGTTTCTGGCAGCCGCGATTTTAGCGTGCGTCAAAAACAATACGGTAAGAAAAGTAGTGGTTTACACAAGCTGCGGTCTTATCATGGCTGCTGCGGTCGCGTTTGCCTTCTGGCACTTCACCGAAATGGAAGGCTACGAGCATATTTTGTACCTGTGGACGGGTGAGGAAACTCACATAATCGACCGCATAATGCTCGGCGCGGAGGTTCTGATGATGATTATGATAATCATTCTCGGAATCAAAAACAAAAAATTCTTCGCGCCGTTTTTGTCGGTAGTCGGAACGGGACTTATGGCGTGGTTCGAGCTGTCGGGCAGAGTAAATATAGAGACGAACAACCTCTACAGCGATCAGCTCACCGTTATAATGTTCCTGCTTATAGGACTTGTCGGCTCGCTGATATGTATATACGCGGTGGGTTACATGAAGGATTACCACAACCACCACACGGAATTTAAGGACAGACGCACGTTCTTTTTCCCGATGCTGTTTGTGTTCCTCGGCGCGATGTTCGGACTTGTCGCGTCGTCGAACCTGATGTGGATATACTTCTTCTGGGAGGTAACGAGCGTCGCCTCGTTCCTGCTCATAGGTTACACGCGCACGAAGGAGGCTATGAACAACGCCTTCAGAGCCTTGTGGATGAACCTTCTGGGTGGACTTGCGTTCGGCATAGCCGTAATGTACTCGATATCGAAGCTCAACGTTATAACGATACAGAACCTCGTTGATTACGTCGATCAGAGCGCGATAGTGATACCGATACTGCTTCTGTCGTTCGCGGCGCTCACGAAAACGGCGCAGCTTCCGTTCTCAAAATGGCTGTTGGGAGCAATGGTCGCGCCCACGCCCACGTCGGCTCTATTGCACAGCGCGACAATGGTAAAGGCGGGCGTTTACCTGCTTATAAGACTGTCGCCCGCGCTGTATAACACGACGCCCGGAATGATGGTCGCGCTTATCGGCGGATTTACGTTCCTGATAGCGAGTATGCTCGCGATAACGGTCAGCGACGGCAAAAAGGTACTCGCGTACTCGACGATTTCAAACCTCGGACTAATCGTAGCCTGCACGGGCGTGGCGACCGAGGAGACCGTATGGGCGGCGATATTGCTTCTCATATTCCACGCGGTATCGAAATCAATGATGTTCCAGGCGGTCGGAGCGATAGAGAACGCGACCGGCAGCCGAGATATAGAGGATATGCACGGACTTATAATGTCGCTGCCGCTGTTGGCGTTTATCATGGTGATAGGCATAGCGGGAATGTTCCTTGCGCCGTTCGGTATGCTCATATCGAAATGGGCTGCGCTTAAGGCGTTCGTGGACGCGCACAACATAATACTTATCCTGTCCATAGCCTTCGGCAGCGCGACGACGATGCTCTACTGGACGAAGTGGCTCGCGAAAATACTCGCCTGCAAGGCGCACTCGACAAAGGTCGATTACAAGACCTCGCCCGGGCAGTGGTTCTCGCTTATCGGACACGCGCTCATGATGATAGCGCTGTGCCTGTCGCTGCCGTACCTGTCAAGGATAGTGGTAGAGCCCGTTATTGCGCAGGTTTACCGCGTGGCGCACGTTTCGGTGCTTACGCCCGAGGATCTTATCATAGTAGTCGTAATGCTCGTTATGATATTTGTGATACCGTTCCTGTCGAGAGTAATCGTAAAGCACACGAAGTCAACACCGAACCTCGAATATATGGCGGGTATCAACCAGGGCGACAACAGAACATTTGAGGACTCGTTCGGTCATATAAAGTATAACTTCCTCTCCAACTGGTACTTAACGGACTACTTTGGCGAGGATAAAATATGGAAACCGGTTGTGGCTGTCGCGGTCGGCATAATGGTAGTATGCGCCGGACTTGTCATAAGCGCTGTGAGCGGAGGTGGTTTGCTGTGATGAGACTTTTACTTGTTTTGGGTTATGTGCTGCTTGCGCCGCTCGTAGGCGGACTGCTCGCAGGACTTGACAGAAAGCTTACAGCCCGTATGCAGGGCAGAATAGGGCCGCCGCTGTTGCAGCCGTTCTATGACGTAAAAAAGCTCCTGAATAAGGAGATACTTCTCATAAATAACATGCAGTACCTGTTCGCGTGGTGCTTCATAATCTTCATCGTGTTCACGGGCGGAATGTTCTTCGCCGGAGGCAACATACTCCTCGTATTCTTCGTGTTTACGACGGCTGCGATGTTCCTTGTGCTTGAAGCAACGACAACGAATTCGCCGTACTCCGTAATGGGCGCGAACCGTGAAATGATACAAATGCTCTCCTACGAGCCGATGATACTTCTGACGGCTGTCGGCTTCTACACGGCGACCGAGGCAGCTCTCGGACAGGGAACGTTCACGATACGCGAGATCATCTCAATGCCTGTACCGAATGTGGTATATATTCCGGGCATATTTATCGGCTTCCTGTTCATACTCACGATTAAATTCAGAAAGTCGCCGTTCGACATTTCGATGTCGCATCACGCGCACCAGGAAATGGTCAAGGGCGTGACGACGGAGCTGTCGGGCGGAATGATGGCGATAATCGAAATATCGCACTGGTACGAGAACGTGTTCCTTTACGGCATTGTGGCGATGTTCACGCTCTGCGCCGAGTGGTGGAGCATACCGCTCACGGTCGGTGTGATAGCGCTCACATTCTTCCTCGAAGTGCTTATAGACAACACGAGCGCGAGAGTGAAGTGGGACACGATGTTTAAGACGACATGGGTCGTAACGCTGATATTCGGCGCGATAAACATATTCATCTTACAGATGTTCGGTTAAGAAGGGAGGACTTATATATGGCAAAGGTTTCAAAATCACCGTGGATGCTGCATTACGACGGTTCAAGCTGCAACGGCTGCGATATAGAGGTTCTCGCCTGCCTGACGCCGGTTTACGATGTGGAGCGGTTTGGGGTACTGAACACCGGTAACCCGAAGCACGCCGACATACTTCTCATAACCGGCGGCATAAACACGCAGAACAAGCCCGTTGTCGAGCAGCTTTACTCGCAGATGCCCGAACCGAAGGTTGTGTGCGCTGTCGGAATATGCGCCTGCAACGGCGGCGTGTTCAAGGACTGCTACAACATTATCGGCGGAGTGGACAAGGTGCTTCCCGTTGACGTGTACGTTCCGGGCTGCGCCGCGAGACCGAACGCGATAATAGACGGCGTTGTGAAGGCTGTCGCGGTGCTTGAAGAAAAGAGAAAGAAGTATAAAAAAGAGAGGGGAGAGAAAGCATGAGAGAGAATTACGAACTGATCGACCTCAGCCCCGACCTTCTCCCGCTCAAAGCGGTTAAGGCAAAGAGCGAGGGCGCGAGACTTGTGCAGATATGCGCCGTAAACACCGATTACGGCTACGACCTTCTCTACTCCTTCGCGCAGATGTACCATTTCCTGACGTACAAGGTGCCGCTGAAGCCGGACGAGGAAATAGTGAGCATATCGGACATATACCAGTCCGCGTCGCTGTACGAGAACGAGATGCGCGAGCTTTTCGGCGTGCAGATAAGACATATGAAGCTCAACTATAAGGATAAGCTGTACACGATAGACGAGGTAACGCCGTTCAAGAAGAAGGCGGAGGAGAAGAAAGCCACGCCGAAATTCACTCCCGAACAAATCGAGGAAATGAAGAAGGCGGCAGCCGCGAAGAAAGCCGCCGCTGCAAAGGCGGCGGAGGAACAAGCAAAGGAGGACAAGGACAATGGCTAACAGAACAATCATACCGTTCGGCCCGCAGCACCCCGTACTGCCCGAACCGATACACCTTGACCTTGTGCTTGAGGACGAAAAGGTCGTTGACGCTATCCCCAAGATAGGCTACGTTCACCGCGGACTTGAGCAGCTTGCCGAAAAGCGCGACTTCAACGATTACCTTTACGTGATAGAGAGAACGTGCGGTATATGCTCGTTCATGCACGGCATGGGTTACGTTGAGGCTATGGAGCGCATATTCGACACGGAGATCCCCGACAGAGCGAAATACCTCCGCACTATCTGGGCGGAGATGTCGCGCGTTCATTCGCACCTTCTCTGGCTCGGACTTCTGGCGGACGCTTTCGGCTTTGAGGCGCTGTTTTATCAGACGTGGAGACTGCGCGAGCAGATACTCGATATGTTCGAGGAAAGCACGGGCGGACGCGTAATATTCTCGGTAAACAAGATTGGCGGCGTGTTAAAGGATATGCCGAAGGAAATGCTGCAAAAATTTGTGAAGAATTTTGACGGCATGGAAAAGGAGCTTAAAAAGCTCACAAACGTATTTTTGAACGATTATACGGTTCAGTCAAGACTTAAGGGCGTCGGTATGCTGTCGCCGCAGGACGCGGTATATCTCGGCGCGGCAGGACCGATGATGAGAGCGAGCGGCATAAAGATAGACACGCGCACTCTCGGCTACGCCGCTTACAGCGACATTGACTTCGACATTATAACGAGCAAGGAGTGCGACTGCTACGCGCGCTGCGACGTGAGAATACAGGAGATTTTCCAGTCATTCCACATTATTCGTCAGGCGGTAAACAAGATACCCGACGGCGAAATATCGGTTGCCGTAAAGGGCAACCCGAACGGTGAGGCGTTCATGCGCGTTGAGCAGCCGAGAGGCGAGGCTATATATTACTGCCGCGCGAACGGAACGAAGTTCCTCGACCGCGTGAGAGTAAGAACGCCAACCTTCACGAACCTCACGCCGCTCCTGCACACGCTTAAGGGCTGCGAGTTGGCGGACGTGCCGCTCCTGATACTCACGATAGACCCGTGTATAAGTTGCACGGAAAGGTAAGGAGGTAACGGATATGGCAGGTTTAATGAAATTTACGGGCTTGGCTTTGAGGAACCTCTTTTCCAAGCCGGCAACACAGAATTATCCGGTCGTTCCGCGCGAGTACCCCGAACGTTCGAGGGGCAGCGTGCAGAACGATATTGACCAATGTATTTTCTGCGGCTCGTGTCAGAGAAAGTGCCCGTCGGGCGCGATAACGGTTGACCGCGCGGCACGGACGTGGACGATAGACAGAATGGGCTGCGTGCAGTGCGAAAACTGCGTGAACAACTGCCCGAAAAACTGTCTTAAAATGGACACTCACTACAGCGAGCCGTCGGCAACAAAGACGGTCGTAACGCTGCACAGCGAGCCTCCCGCCGCGCCCGAAAAGCCTAAATTCACACCCGAACAGATCGAGGCAATGAAGAAGGCGGCTGCGGCGAAAAAGGCTGCGGCTGCGGCAAAAGCGGAAGAATAATGCAAACATAGGGGTTGTAGCGATACAGCCCCTTGACTTTATATCGGAATAATGACGAAGAAATATATTATAACGGGTCTGGCTCAGGGTATCGGCTTCAGACCCGACGTAAAGCGCGCGGCGGAAAAACACGGCGTGCGCGGTTACGTGAAAAACCTCGGCGGCGTTGTTGAAATCGCGGCGGAGGGGGATAGGGTAAGCGAGTTTATAAGCGAGGTAAAGTCGCTCCCGCAGGCGGTTATAACGTCGTGCGCGGAGGAGGATATACCGCGCGCGGATTTTACGGAATTTACAATCGCGCCGAGCGGCGAGGAAAACAAAACGCTACCGCTGCTCACGCCCGACATTGCAACGTGTCAAGGCTGCATCGACGAGTTTTACGACTCGCGTAACAGACGCTTTAAGCACCCGTTTATAAGCTGCGTGCGGTGCGGGCCGCGCTACAGCATACAACAGTCGCTCCCTTATGACCGCGAAAGCATCACGATGACCGATTTTGAAATGTGCGGCGAGTGCGAAAAGGAGTACCGCGACATAAACGACATTCGCTGCCACGCGCAGACGATAGCGTGTAACTCGTGCGGTCCTGTCCTTTCATATACTGTCGGCGGTGACCCATTGGACGGGGCTGTTAATACGCTCCGAAGCGGCGGAATAGTGGCGGTAAAGGACATCGGCGGCTACCATTTCGCGTGCCGCGCCGACAACGAAAACGCGGCGAAAAGACTTCGTGAAATAAAGCAGCGCACGGCTAAGCCGTTCGCAGTGATGTTTCACTCTTTGGACGAAATATCGGAGTACGCCGAGGTGAACGAAATTGAAAAGAGGACGCTTTTGTCTGCCGCGAGACCGATCGTGCTTTTAAGGAAGAAAAAGGATCTCGCGCTGTCGGTGTGCGGCGGGAGCGATTATATCGGCGCGTTTCTGCCGTGCAACCCCGTGCAGGACTATCTCACAAAAATGTGCGGCGCGCTTGTTATGACGAGCGCAAACGTGTCGGGTGAGCCGATAATAACGGAGAACGGGGATATTATAAGACTGCGTGAAAATGTGGGTGGTTTTGAGGTGCTTAGTCACAACCGCCGCATACTGACACCGCTCGACGACTCGGTGTGCCGCGTGATATGCGGACGCGTGCAGATGATACGCCGCGCGCGCGGATATGTGCCGCTGCCGATTACGATTGACGCGGGGTCGGACAAGTCGGTGCTCGCGCTGGGCGGCGACCTAAAAGCCACGTTTTGCTGCGCGAAGGGCGGCGCGGCGTATATGAGCCAGTATTTCGGCGACCTCGAAAACGACGACGCGTACCGCGCGTGGAAAAGCAATATACCGCGCCTGTCGCGGCTGCTGAACTTTACGCCTGACGTTACGGTAAAGGACGCGCACCCGATGTATCTGAGCGCGGGCGAAGCGGAGGGCGAGACGCTTTTGCACCACTTCGCGCACATGGCGTCCGTAATGGCGGAACACAGGCTAAACGGCACGGCTGTGGGGTTTGTGTTTGACGGCACGGGCTACGGCGGCGACGGCAACGTTTGGGGCGGCGAGGTCATACGCTATGACGGCGGTTTTACGCGGATTGCGTCGCTCGAATACACCGCTCTTACAGGCGGCGACGAAAGCGCGCGCGACGCGCGGACAACGCTCGACTGTTATCTTATATCGGCGGGGCTTGACCCCGTGTCGGAAAACGGCGCGGTTATAAAAGCCGCGGTTGAAAACAATATTAACACCGTGAAATCGTCGAGTATGGGCAGACTTTTCGACGCGGTGTCGGCTATGCTCGGCATACGCGCATACAACAGCTACGAGGGCGAATGCGCGATAATGCTTGAAAGCGCGGCGCGAAAAGCGATCGAGCCGTATCCGCTGACGCTGCCGATGGTTGACGGCAGGTGGCAGACGTCAAGCCTTATATGCGGGATACACGGCGCGGTAAAAAGCGGCGCGGACATTGGTTCGCTCGCGCTCGGATTTCATCATGCCGTTGCGAACGCGGTTATGGATTTCGCGGCAAATCAAAACGAGAAAAATATAATTCTTTCGGGCGGCGTTTTCGCAAACGGAATATTCACCGAGCTTTGTGTGAACGGTCTTGCCGAGAGGGGATTTAATGTGTATATAAACGAGCAGGTGCCGACCAACGACGGGGGAATCGCCCTCGGACAGGCCTGGTACGTGCTGAATAAGGAGAGGTAAATATGTGTGTGGCAGCACCCGGAAGGGTTGTTGAGATAAATGACAAGATCGCGACGGTGGATTACAGCGGTAATCTCACAAAGGCGAACGCGGGCGTGGTAAACGTGGCTGTAGGCGACTACGTTCTCGTACACGCCGGACTTATAATTCAAAAAATCTCGCAGAGCGAGGCGAAGGAAATGGAGGAGCTTTTCTCCATGCTGGAGGAAATGGGTAATGCCTGACTTAAACGAAATTAAGGAGTACCTCAAAAATTACAACGGCGAGGAAAAGGTTATCATGGAGGTCTGCGGCACGCATACCGCGTCGATCTCCGAAAACGGCATACCGGCTATGCTGTCGCCGAAAATAAAGCTCATATCGGGGCCCGGCTGCCCCGTGTGCGTAACGGTCGCGTCGTACATCGACCGCCTCGTAGAGCTTGCGCTTACGCCGAACACGACGGTCGTGACGTTCGGCGACATGATGCGTGTCAAGGGCTCGGAAAAGTCGCTGCGTGACGCGGCTGCGGAGGGCGGAAGCGTGAAAATGGTGTACTCACCGTTTGAAATACTCGACATGGCGCGCGAAAATCCCGACAGACAATTCGTTTTCGCGGCGGTCGGCTTTGAAACGACAACGCCGGTGTACGCGCTGATCGTAGAGCGTTTGCTCAATGGGGACACTAAAATAAACGGGGACACTAAAAATGTAAAGCTTCTGACCGCGCTCAAAACAATGCCGCAGGCGATACGCGCGGTCGCAAGCGGGGACACTAAAATTACCGGTTTCCTCGCGCCCGGACATGTGAGCGTTATAACAGGTCACAGGCTGTTTGAGGATATGGCGAAGGAGCTTAACCTTCCGTTCGTGACGGCGGGGTTCGGCGGCGCGGAACTGTTGGCTGCGATATACGCGCTCACGAAATTAAAGGGCGGCAAAGCGCTGAATATGTACCCGTCGGTCGTTACGTATGACGGCAACACCGAGGCGCAGGAAAAGGTAAGCAAATATTTTGAGCCGTGCAACGCTGCGTGGCGCGGCATGGGCGTTATAAAAAATTCGGGGCTTGTACTCAAAAAGGAGTACGCGCGGTTTGACGCGGGCAGCGCGGAATTGTGCGAAGATAAAATGTACAACGGCGCGTGCGCGTGCGGCGACGTAATATCGGGCAGGAAACCGCCGCACGATTGTCCGCTTTTCGGCACGGTCTGCACGCCCGACACGCCGCAGGGCGCGTGCATGGTGTCAATGGAGGGCGCGTGCTTCCACTATTACACGAATAACAGGTGAGGTAAATATGAAAATTACAATGGCTCACGGCAGCGGGGGTCGCTCGACCTCGCAGCTTATAGACGAGATTTTCAGGGCGTCAAGCTCCAATCCCGTGCTTGACATGATGGAGGACAGCGCGGTCGTGGACGGGGACACTAAAATTGCCGTCACGACCGACAACTTTGTAGTAACGCCGCTCACGTTCAAGGGCGGCGACATCGGAAGGCTCGCGGTGTGCGGCACGGTGAACGACCTGCTCATGCGCGGCGCTGTGCCGAAGTACATCACGACCGCCTATATAATCGAGGAGGGCGCGGATACGGGGACACTAAAGTTTATCGCTCA
This sequence comes from uncultured Clostridia bacterium, assembly GCA_947591315.1. Classification (GTDB taxonomy): domain Bacteria; phylum Bacillota; class Clostridia; order UBA1381; family UBA1381; genus Hominilimicola. The sequence goes on along the minus strand of CANQDD010000002.1, from coordinate 53,883 downwards.
GTCGCTCGCGAAAACGGCAAAGGAAGCCGGCGTGACGGTAATCGCGGGGGACACTAAAGTTATCGAGGGCAGCGGAGGCGTGTATATAAATACGACCGGCGTCGGCTTTGTAAAGGACGGAGTGGACATAAAAAGCGCGAACTGCCGCGAGGGTGACGCGCTGATAGTGTCCGGCACGCTCGGCGACCACCACGCGGCGATTTTAAGCGGGCGAATGAATATAGAAAACAACATAAAAAGCGATTGCGCGCCGCTTTGCGAGATGGTACAAAATATGATGAGCGAGGGTGTTCATATTCACGCCATGCGCGATATAACTCGCGGCGGTCTCGGCACGGTGCTTTGCGAGTTTGCGAAAAACGCGGACTGCGGCTTTGAAATAGACGAGGATAAAATCCCGATAACGCCGGAGGTCAGGGGCTTTTGCAAAATACTCGGACTTAACGTCATGCACATGGGCAACGAGGGTAAACTGCTTGCAGTCGTGGCGGAAAGCGACGCGCAAAAGGCGCTCGAAGTTATACGAAAAAGCCGTTACGGTGAGAACGCAGCGATAGTCGGACGCGCCGTAAAGGGCGGCGACGTGACGCTTATAACGCCGCTCGGCGGCAGACGCAGGGTGACGGAGCTTTACGGCGAGGGTTTGCCGAGAATATGCTGAAAGGCGAGGGATTTGCCATGATTTTTCCGGAAAATAATTCACACGAGCTTGACGGTGAGCTTTTCAAAAATCCGACGGCGCAGTACCGCGGACTGCCGTTCTGGTCGTGGAACTGCAAAATAGAAAAAAAGACGATTGACGAGCAGCTTTCTATATTCAAAAAAATGGGTTTCGGCGGCGTGGTGATACATCCGCGCGACGGTCTGGACACGGAGTACCTCGGCGACGAATTTATGGAAATGGCGCGGTATACCGCAGAGAAATGCCGTGAAAAGGGGCTTATATGCTGGCTCTACGACGACGACCGTTTCCCGTCGGGCGCGGCTGACGGACTTGTGACGAAAAATCCGCGACTGCGCGCGCGTGAAATGCGCCTTGCATCAAAGCCGCTTGAAGGATATCTTGCGTCGCAGTCGGAGTTTGACGCGGCGGTTGAGAACGGAAAAGTTCCGCGCGGATATTATCTCACGGCGTACGCGGTCAAGATAGAAAATAAATATATGACCGATTACCGCCGTTTGAACACACAGGACGAGATTGACGCGGCTGTTGAAAACGGCGAAAATGTCAGGTACGCGTACCTCGAATTGGCTGAGGGTGAAGAATTTTTTAACGGCTGCACCTACTCCGACACGATGAACCCTGACGCGGTGGATAAATTTATCGAGGTCACGCACGAGCGGTACAAGTCGTGGCTCGGCGCTGATTTCGGCACGACTGCGGCCGCGATTTTTACCGATGAGCCGCGCATAGGCAAACAGCAGCCGATACGCGCGGCGGAGTCGGACGAGGACGTGTTTGTGCCGTATACGGAGTATTTCGCGGCTTTTTGCAAAGAGGAGCGCGGCTTTGATCCGCTCGATATCGCGCCCGAATACGTGTGGGACAGGGCTGACGGCGATATGAGCGGACGGCACGCGTACCACGACGCGGCGGCGGAGTGCTTCGCGCGCGTGTTCATGGACAGGATTTGTGAGTGGTGCAAGCGAAACGGCATTTTAATGACAGGTCACATTTTGGCTGAATCGCCGCTCGGCGCGCAGACAACGACCGTCGGCGAGGCTATGCGCTGCTACCGCAAAATGGACGTGCCGGGCGTCGATATGCTCATCGACGGTCGCGAGTTCACGAGCGTAAAGCAGGCGGCAAGCGTCGCAGTACAGTACGGGCGCGAGGCGGTGATGAGCGAGGAATACGGCGTAACGAACTGGGACTGCACATTTAAGACGTACAAGCTTCAGGGCGACTGGCAGGCGGCGCTGGGAGTGACGATACGAGTGCCGCACCTGTCGCACATGTCGATTAAAGGCGAGGCGAAGCGCGACTGGCCCGGTTCAATATTTTACCACGCGCCGTGGCACGGTGAATTTGCGTGTATTGAAGATCACTTCGCGCGGCTCAACACCGTCCTGACGCGCGGCAAACGTGTGACGCGCGTCGCGGTAGTGAACCCCGTGGAAAGTCTGTGGATAAGCTACGGCGCGGACGATTTGACGCGCAAAAAGCGCGATGAAATGGACAGGCAGTTTGAAAAATTCGCCGATTGGCTTCTGACGGGCGGCGTGGATTTCGATTATCTGTCGGAGTCGCTTTTGCCGGAGCAGGACATAAAAACGGACGGTAAAACGCTCACGGTCGGAAAGTGCGAATACGGGGCGGTAATTGTGCCGGAGTGCGACACTCTGCGCCGCTCAACGTTCGACATTCTCAAAAAATTCGCCGCAAACGGCGGAACGGTCATATTCGCCGGCAATCCGCCGACGATGGTCGACGCAAAGCCGTCGGGCGAGGCGGCGGAGCTTGCGGAAAAATGCGTTCGCACAAAAACAGAGCGCGGCGCACTGCTTGACGCGCTTAATGATTTCCGCGATATTGAATATGAAAATAATAATTTGTTATACCAACTGCGTACCGATAACGGCTGCAAATGGCTGTTTTTGTGCCACGCGTACCCGTCGGACGGCAGGCGTGAGAGGAACACGATAAAATTACGCGGCGAGTATTCGCTTACGGTGTACGACACGATGAGCGGCGGGCGGTTCAACATGCCGGCGAAAGTCAAAGACGGAGTGACTGTGTTTGAGTGGGACTGTTACGGCGAGGACAGTATTTTGCTGCGGCTCGGCAAGTCGGAAAACGGGCTTGAAGATTACGCGGCAGATGCATTTGAAATCGTTAAGACGGTAGACAAAATCGACCGATTTAATCTTGCCGAGCCGAATGTGCTGCTGCTCGATTACGCGCGGTTCGCGGTTGACGGCGGCGAAATGCACGAGAAAACGGCTCTCATAAAGGCGGACAATATCGTGCGTGAAACGCTCGGACTTGTTTTGCGCACCGGTCTTGACCGCCAGCCCTACGCAGTGAAGGCGGGGGAGACGCACTCGGTGACGATGTACTTCGATATACAGTCGGAGATCGAGACGGACTGCCGCCTTGCGCTTGAGGACGCGGACAGATGCACGGTGTACCTGAACGGCGAAAGGGCGGACGGTGATATAACCGGCTGGTACGTCGATAAGGCGATAAGCGTTATTGAGCTGCCGAAGCTGAAAAAAGGCGCGAATGAGCTCAGAGTGGATATGGAGTATGACGCGAAGTCGTATCTGGAAAATATGTATCTGCTCGGCGGCTTCGGAGTACGGGGAACGACCGTTACCGCGCCGAAAACCGAATTGACGTTCGGCGATATATGCGCGCAGGGCATGACGTTTTACACGGGCAACGTCGAGTATGTTTTTGACGTTGATGTTGACCGCGGGGACGAGTATTACATACGCGTGCCGAAGTTTACCGCGCCCGTCATGGCTGTTTACGCGGACGGCGAAAAGCGTGGACTTATCGCGTACTCGCCGCACAGAGCGAGCCTCGGGAATTTAAGCGCCGGTCGGCACGAAATTAAAATCGTCATGTACGGCAGCCGCTTTAATTCGTTCGGCGCGCTGCACAACGCGGACGAGAATTACACGTGGTACGGCAACACCTCGTTCCGCACGACCGGTGACAAGTGGACGGACGGCTATATGCTCCGTCCCGTCGGGATAATGTCGGACGTTGTTATTGAAAAGAGGAAATAATAAAAATAACCCCCTATTCGTATGAATAGGGGGTTTTTATCAGTCGTTTGATGTGATTGCCGCGTCGGATATTGTGACGTTTGCGGTTGAGTTTGCGTTCGCCTGATTGTTTACTTGTATTGTCGTAATAGGAGACGATTTTTGATCGTCATTTGAGAAATTCCTCAGATTAAGATTACTTGCGGAGCCTACCGGATTTCCGTCGGAATCGGTAATCGTCAGCGTCACGCTTGCGCCTGTGCCGTCGCCCACGTGGACAAATTCATATTTGAACGTGTACGTTTGTCCGACCTGAATTTCAGCTATATCTTGAACATCTGTGGACTTCCACTGTATATACGTCCTGTTCCTGTTTGTAACTATCTGCCAGCCGCCGCCGGTACCTGCCTTGGTGCTTCCGGAGGCAGTGCCCATAAATCTGAGGAAGAAGCCGTTTGTTTTGGTTCTGTCATCGTTTCCGTTTGCGGGCAGGGAATTGACGGTCACCTTGTGTTCAAGAGTGAAGTTTCCTCTGTATTCTCCTATGGGAATATCCTCTGATGTTGGAGTTGTGGAGTCTGTCACATAATCTTTGTTGATCGCTCCTACTTTAGCCTCCAGTACAGTTATGTTAAACGTCGCCTCACAGTCGAAATACTTGACCGTAACGGTTGCGGAACCTACGGTATTTGTGCTGTATTCGAGCGTGTAACCCGTCACATCGGCGGTCGTGTTATCGTCATACGTTGCCGTTACCACAAGTCCTTTTGTGTCAAGGCGTCCACCCTGATATACCTCGGTGTTAGTTGGCTCTGATTTGATTTCTATTTTAGTAACGGACTTAACATTGACGGTAAACGAAGCGGTTTTTCCTCTGTATGAAACCGTAATCGGTTGCTCTCCGGGGGTTGAGCTGTCAAAGCCCGACACCGAATACGCGCTGACCTCCTTCGTCACTCCGTTTTCAAGCGTGGCTGTAACCTTAAGACCGGTAAGGTCGAGCGTTTCACCAATCACATAGGTCTTTTTTGACGGCTCGCTTGTGATACTTATGCTCGATACGGGCGGGTCAAACATTTCATCAGCCATATAGAAGCCGACGTGCGGAGGCTGATTGTATGCCGTCTGTTCCGCGGCTACACCCGAGCGGTATACGGGGTCGTGCATGAGCGTTTTTATTTTGTAGGTTGTCGGCGTTGTTGTCATAAATACGCGGAGTCTGTTTCCATCGGTCGTCGGATAAACAAGTTCCTCGCGCCAGTCGCCGAATAAGTCAGCCTGCAAAGCGGGATTAGCCTTTGTGCCGTTTATCTTCGTACAGCCGTAAGCGCTTGCATCAAATATGCTTGACATATTTCTTCCGTTCCAGCTTGTCACGCCTGTTCCGTCCAAAAGCTCGTCATACAAATCGCCGTCCCAGAATACGCGGAAGTTCTGGCTCATACCGAAATTGCCGGCTGTAAAATTGCTGCCGCCGTTTGAGCGGTATGTTCCCGCGTTCGCGCTTGTAATCTGATAATATCCGCCCGCGCCGATGTTCGCCATAATTCCGCGTCCGTTATCATCGCCGCTCGTCCAGTGCTTTATGATTTCACCTGTGTCAGAGTTTATAACGGTCATACCAAAACTAATGGGAACCTCTTTACCGCTCATGGTATTCGGACCGCTGTCCTCGTGGATAGTGAAAAATTCAAGACCGTTTACGGTCGGGTCATAATCGCCTATATGAAGCGCGTCGCCGTGCTCCATAAATGTGCACCAGCGCGGCTTGAACGTGTTGTCGTCCTTGACCTCCATACAGAGCGCGCCGGTGATAAACTCGTCCTTGCCGTCGTTGTCTACGTCCGCGACTGTGCAGTTGTGGTTGCCGTTGCCGACGTACTGATACGCGCCCTCGTAATATCCCGGCTGTCCCCTCTGTGTGTCAAACCTATAGTCGGCTGAAAGCCTTTTGCCGTCAAAACTTACACCCGCGATACTTGTGCGCTGTCTGCCGTTTCTGCCAAAATAGTAGCCGCGCAGATATACCGCGTACGGTTTCACACCGTCAAGGTAGGCAACAGACGCAACAAATCTGTTTGAACGGTTACCGAAATCGTCGCCGAAATCCACACCCTTTGCGCTTCCGCGCGCGGTAGGCAGAGCGATTGTGTCTATTGCCGCGCCTGTCTCGCCGTTAAATACTGTCAGATATTCGTCACCGGTTATAATTCTTCCGCTTCCTCTATAGTCAGCCTTTTCATTATCCTCATCTGTTAATGACGATATTGACGTGTCATCCTTTGCGCTGTGAGATACGTACGCGCCCGAAGCGTCCTTTGAACCGCGTGAGGTCTGGCACATCATTTCGGCTTTGCCGTCGCCGTTAAAGTCGTATACGAGGAACTGAACCGTATGCGCGCTCGAATATACGTTTTTGCCGAGGTTTATGTCGTTCTGCCACATTTTTGTGCCGTCGAGCTTATATGCCGCGAAACGCACCGTACCCGAATATTCGGGAGTTCCCGGTGAACCGACATCTTTTTCGCTTGAAGTCCATTTAACGATAATTTCATACTCGCCGTCGCCGTCAAGGTCTCCCGTCGAACAGTCGGCGGGGAAGAAATTAGCGTCATATAACTTGTTTCCGTCAGGATCATATATCGTTTCGCTTGCCGGTTTTGTAAGAGGTATGTCGAAATACCCCGCGCCCGTTCCCGAAGTAAGCGCAATCGGCGTTTCACCGTCAAAGTCCGTGCCGTTTACGTCCTTCATACCGTCCCAGAGGAACACCTTGTCCGGCGTAAAATCAAGCGTTTCGGTTGTAGTGCCGATGCCTGCGGGCTTTGCCCATAGCTTTTCAAGCTTGTTTCCGTTATATTCCGCAGCGTACGCCGTAAACCCGTTTTCAAACGCGTTAACCGTTACGGTGTCGCCGCTCATCGAAATGCTGTTTTGCGGCACTGTCCCTGTCGGCACAACGGCATATTTCGCGGTTGCCGATGCTGCCGCGTCCGTATCCGTGTATGAGGCCGCGTCTACAGGCTCGGTGTTTATCTTCACGCCGTCGCGGTAAATGTCAAACGTCACATTTTCATCGGCGCTTCCGTAAACAGTGTCCTCGCTGTCATAAAGCCTCCATGAAAGATGCACGCCGTCATTTGTCTTTACAGCAGCAATTCCGCGGTTAAGACTTTCCATTTGGCGCGTGTGGTCGCTTTGAGCGTCATAAAGTCCGCCTTCGAGGTTATAGTTATATGTAACCGCAGTACCCGCCGCACCGACGTTTACAGGCATAAATGCGAATGCCGCAGTTATTGCCGCAGCCAGCGCCGCGCTGATAAATTTCTTCATATCGTTCCTCGCTTTCTCTAACAGTAAAACATACTTATCTACAATATAATTTTACCATAAAATCCGCGTATAAGACAATCGAAATGCAGACTTTTTGTTATAATTATTTGACTTGATTTTATATTGGTTTTGTGGTAGAATAGGTTAAGCAAACAACGGAAGGGGTAAGGATATGGAAATAAAGGTCGTTCATCAGATAATGGAATGGAACGAGGACTGCTCGGATAAAATAAAGAAGAATTTGCAGGAAAAAAAGGTGTGCCTTGTAAATGTTATGGGCAGCCCCGGCGCGGGTAAAACGTCGGTGATAACCTCGATTATAGAAAAATTGTCGGACAGGTTCAGGATAGGCGTTATCGAGGGCGACATCGCGGGCAAGATCGACGCGGAAAAGATACAGTCGCTCGGTATACCCGTAGTGCAACTTAACACAGACGGCGCGTGCCACATAGAGGCTATGGCGATAGATAACATGCTGCCCGATTTTGACCTTGACGCGCTCGACGTTATTTTTGTGGAGAATATCGGCAACCTCGTGTGTCCGGCCGAGTTTAATATCGGAGAGGACTTCCGTGTCGCGCTGCTGTCCGTGCCCGAGGGTGACGACAAGGCGGCGAAGTATCCGCTAATGTTCAGCACCACCGACGCGCTCGTTATAAACAAGTACGATATGGTCGAATATTTCGATTTCGACACCGACCGCGTTGTAAAGGACGCGGCCGACCGAAATTCAAATGTGAAAATATTTAAGGTGTCAAATAAAACGGGAGACGGTCTTGACGAATTTCTTGACTGGCTCGGTAAAAGAATCGAGGATAAAATAAGTGCATGAGCTGTCCGTAACGCAGAGTATACTTAATATCGCGCTCGAAAGCGCGGAAAAGGCGGGCGCGGGGAAGATAAATAAAATAACGATAGCGGCGGGGGAGATGACCGGCTACGTTCCGCGGTACGTGCAGGAGTATTTTAATATCGTTAGCCGCGGCACGATTGCCGAGGGCGCGGAGCTTGAGTTTAAGAAAGTAACCGCGTCAGCGCTGTGCCGTTCGTGCGGCAAGGAAACACCGCTTACCGATTACCGCTTCGTATGCGCGCACTGCGGCGGAAATGATTTGAAGCTCGTACACGGGCGCGAGTTCCTCGTGGACAGTATAGACGTTGATTAGTGAGTATGAAAAAAAGTCCGATGTTAACATCGGACTTTTTTTGCGTTGTTTTTTATTTTGTGGCTTCAAAAAGATTTGTTACCTGCTCGTCTGTGAGCGTCGTTCCGTTGTAAATGTACAAGTCGTCGATAAGACCGTTAAACGGAGTGTCCCAGTAGTTTATGCCGAGATATGTTTCGGTGTTTTCGTTTACTGTGTTTATAACCGCGCCCTTGTCTACGACCTTAACGCCGTCTATGTACATCGAAGCCGTGCCGCCGTCAGCCGCAAGCGCGACGTGGTGCCATGTTCCGGCAAGGAATTTGCCGCCGGTGGACTGCACATGATCGGGGGAAGCCGCGGCAATGTTGCTCCAGAATGCCGCGTTTCCGTCGGTCTGTGAGCCGAACGGCGCGCTTACCCAGTTTTCGGAAGAGCCTGTTCCGCTGTTAATGAATATGCCGGAGGTTGCGAATGTGAACGCGTTTGCCTTCATGCGGAACGCAACGGTGTATTTGCCGTTTGTTATAACCTTGCCGAGGTTTACGCCGTCGCTGCCATTGCCGGTCATCGAAAGCGCCTTTCCTTTATTATAACCGTCGGCGTATGAAGCCGTCTGCGATTTTGCGGTTGTAATTCTCGAACCCGCTGCAAGCGTATCGCTCCAGCCTGCCGTTACCGCGTTGGTACTTGTAACGCTGTCGGTCAGGTTATCCTCAAAATCATAGTGCGAGGTGAAGCCGGTCGGAACCTGATACGGGTTTTCGTTTGCCGTAACCGTTACGGGTTCCGCGACAGGCTCCATATCCTTCCACGCGTATATCTTAAGCGTCGAATTTGCATCCTTGCGCGCGTAATCGATCTTCATCGACTGTCTCATTGAGGTGACGGGTACGTTATTCAGTAAGCCCGCGCCGATAAGCGTGTTGTCCTTATATTCTGCGGCGTATACCGATACCCTGCCGTAAAGCATGGCGTTGTTGAGATAGAAGTTTACGCCGTTATCCGCGTTCGCCCACGCGTCGGTTATCGCCGCGAGCATACCCGTTATCGGTTTGTCCTCCGCCTTGTATACTTCAAACGTGGACGCGTCCTCGTCAGCCCCGAGTGTGAGCGTCAGCGTGCCGTCGGAGTTTGTGAGATAATATCCGGGCTGTGCGACGCTTTCAAAGCTTACGCCGTTTTCGGATTCGTTAAGAGCCGACATGGTTCTGAACGTCATTTGCGTCTTAAGAGTGCCGTCCTGATCGTGTTTTAATCTCACATCGGAGTCCGTTGCCGTAATATAGCAGCCGGGTTTATTGACAGATTGAAGCGATACAAGATATTGGTCTGATTCGTCGGACAGTCCGGGGGTGATTTCCCATGAAATATCCTTTTCATCTTGCGGTATTCCCACGCCGACTCCCACGTTAACGGGAAAGTTTGAATCGTCAAGAGTATTTGTAAACGCGTCATGCATTACGTAATTGTTATTTTGTGTTATATATGACGCTGTTCCGGCAAGACCGGTCGAAAGCTCGTCAAGCATATCAATGCTTCCGTCCTCGTTAAATTCCATATCCGTCACGCATACGCTTCTGCTGTTAGCCGTACCGCCCGGAAGCGAACCGTTATGATAAATGAAATACGTCTTTCCTCCAAAGTCTATAACTGACGGGTGGTTAGTATTTGACGTTGCCGTCTGTTTCATTATTACGCCGCCGAACTCCCACGGTCCCCACGGATCTGAGGCTGTGGCATACGCCATTTCCTCGCCCACAGCACCCCAGTAATTAGCCGCAAAGAACAGATAATATAATTCGCCGTGCTTGTACAGATACGGAGCTTCTGTGTAACGGTTTGTTCCAAAATTATTCATAACGAAGCCTGTGCCGCCATCACCTGCGTTAAACGTCATTTCCTTAATGTCGCCGCCCATTGATATGCCGTCTGCACCGTCAATATCTTTAACGGAAACCATATCGCTGTTAAGCTCACACATATAGAGCTTTGTGTTGCCCCAACAAAGATAAATATGCTCTTCTCCGTTTACGGTATCTATTAATATAGTCGGATCTATATCGTCGTGGTTAGCCGCTTGCGGCTCTGTTAATGTACCCTTTATAAGCGGTTCGCTTGTCGGGGTAAAGTGACTCGTCGGACTGTTTGTATCGGAGACGGCTACGCCTATTGAGAATTTGCTGCTCGAAGTGCTGTCCGGAGTACAGAAGTAATAGTAATATTTATCACCGTGCTTAATTACCTGTCCCGCCCATGAAGAATTGTGATTGCTCGACCATGACGTTTCGGACATAGAGAACGGCTTGCTCTCGTATTTCCAGTTGACCATATCCGTTGACGAATAGCAGAGGTAATCCGGCATTTGATAGCCGCTTGTGGCGTTGCCGGCATCGTGTCCGACATACAGGTAAACCGTATCGCCGTCGACCATAGCCGCCGGATCGCCGGTATAGACCATGTTGCCCTCGCCGTCCTTGCGTAAAATCGGGTTGCCGCCCGCGCTCTTTTCTATAGTTATCGGCGAAGCGTATACAACGGGCTTTGTGTGGTACACGTTTGACAGGCTCTTCTTCGCGAGCTGCGTAATGTGATTTTGGTCCGTACCGGTAAGTCCTACCACAAATTCCGCCTCGTCCTTGTCGTAGCCGAACAGAGCGTAAAGCGTCATTGTGTCGCCAGACTTGTAAAATTCGTCCTTATTGTTCGCCGTGTCGCCGTCCGCGGTAAATGTAAGCGTTACGGTATGGTTGTCGTCAAACGCCCATGTGCCTATTTGAGAACCGTCCGCGTTTGTCATAGTGTCATCGGCGTTAAGCGTTACCTTTGACGAAAGCACAGGCAGGTCATAGTTGCGGTTTACAAGGCTGCCGGACGAATTTATTGAGCTTCCGACCATCTTTGTCTGACCTACGGACGCGAGGTCGTACGTGCCTACGATCATGTCTTTAGGCAGCTCCTGCTCAACCTCGCCGGCATAAGTGACGGGGGAGACAACGGGCCAGCCGTCAGCCGTCCAGAGCATTTTTCTTATTTGCAGCGTCGCCGCGATCTCAACCGCGTTCTTTCTTGTGTGCGATACGTAGAACGTTTCGCCGTCGGGAGCGGTGATCGCGCTGTTGTGACCGGGTCCGTAGTAAACAATAGCGTCGCCCGCACCGCTTTGTACGGCATAGTTGTTGCTTGTAAGCGCAATCGTTCTCGAACCTTCGCCGAGACGATATGAGCCTATCATCTTGTAACCGGTCGTTTTTGACGTGCTGCCTGCCGACTGCTGATTGTACATTGTAACGCCGTTAGCATCGGTAAGATTCCAGCCGTTTGTTGTATTAAACTCCGTTGTAAGTTCACTCTTTGCAACGCGCGTGTTGTAATTTGAGCCGAGCCAGCCGTACGACGTGAATGCGTAGCGGTTTCCGCCGTGCTCTATCATCCACGCGCCCTCAGGACCGGCAACGCCGTTTTTCTGCGTTAATATCGACGTGCCGAATTTCTGACAGCTTGAAAGAATGGTCGCGTCGTTCGTGTAGTCAATGCCTTCAACAAGACCGTCAGTCGTCAGAGGCGCCGCCTGTATGCCGCCCCAGAACGAGCCCCATACGAAATACTGCTTACCTGTGTTTGAATCGGTGTAAATGTTCGCGTCAATAGCGTTTGTCTTGTAATTATTGTTTTCTTTGGTCGCGAACACAACGCCCGCGTCCTCGATAGCGCTGACCTTTGACTGGTCGGGATCCGCCCAGAACAGGGGAGTAGGGGACTTTATGAGCGCGATAGCCGAATTTCTTCCGCCCAAGCCGCACGATAGCGAAATATACATCCAATAAGGCTTTGCGTCGCCTTCGCGGTAGATTACGTCGGGCGCCCAGTATGTGCCGTTCATTGTTGTATTTGAGTAGTTGTTGCTTATAAACGCAGCCGTTTTCGGTGAAATCGCCGAGGCGTCTATATTTGTGAAGTCATACTTTGTCCAGTTTATCAGATCCTTCGATGTGAAAATAAGATGGTGCGACGAGTATACGTAATACGTATCGTCTCCCTGGAATTTCACGATCGACGGATCGTGCGCTCCGTCGGTCGTTGTGCCGCTGTCAGCCGGAGCTTTTACGGGGGCTTTAACGCCGCCGTAGAGCGTCGCGACAGTGTCCGTTACGGGATCGCCTTTTGTGGGAGTGGTAAGCTTTACCGTAACCGTATCCTCCGCCGTGACATCGCTTGCGGAAACGGTAAACGTAAGCTCAGCCGTGCCGCCGGGTATTATAAGCGCTGCCGTCTCCTTAGCAACTTCTTCATCGGAACCGTTTACGTATACTGAAACGGTCGCTTCGCCGTCAGCGGCGGTGTAGTTGCTTATTGTGGATTTTATCGTCAAATCGCCCGTCAAATCACTTGTCGCGTATATTTCCGTGTCGCCGCTGTAGAATTTCGTGTCGGCGATATAGCAGTTGTTGTCCGCGATAAGCTGCGCCGCGGCGTATTTTGCGCCGTCAGCCGAAAGAGCGGCTATTTCGTCTTCCGTGAGAGCTTTTCCGTAAATGCGGAAATCGTCGATAGAGCCCTGGAAGCCTTCGCCGCTGCCCCAGTTCGCGTGACCTATCCACGTTTTTGAGGCTGCGGTAAACAGCGCCGGAACATCGACAACCACGCTGTCGGAGGCAATAAGATTGCCGTTTGAGTACAGTTTTGTGCCGCTTGACTCATACACCGCGACTACATACTGCCAGTCGGCGGTCGACGGCGCGGTTACGGAGCTTAAACGTCTATCCGTGTTGTTGTAACGCTCAACGGTAAAGCTTTCCGTGGTCGCGAGCATACCGATATATTTTTCGGTATTTAAGTCATGCGACGTTTCGCATGTGTTCATAAACGGCCAGTTTGGCGCGCTCGGCGAGTCGGCTTTGAGCCAGAACGCAAAGGTTGCCGCCTGCTTGCCCTGTAAAAGTCCGTCCGCAAGCTCCAGATAGTTTCCGGCAGCCTTGGACGCAATATTGAGCGCCTTGCTTTTGCCGTCCCAACTGTCAACATACGAAACAGCGCCGTTTTCCTTTACCGTTCCGCCCACTGTCGCCGTAAACGAGCCTGTGCCCGTGCCGGTCTCGTCGAACGTCGCGTTAAAGAGCAAATCGCCCGCAGCCGGCTCATCGGCAGATACCGCAGCCGGAACAGCCGCAAGAAGCATCGAAACCGAAATTAAGCCGCTCAGGAGCTTTTTTGTCAGTTTATTCATTTCACTCTCTCCTTTATTTGAAATTTACTTATATACAACGGAGCTTATCGCTTTTTTGCCCCATTTTGTTACGTTGTTTTGGTTTGTGCCGGTGAACTGTACCGTCTGCGCGCCGGTGTCGCTGTCGCAGGCGAGGCTTACGAACGCCGTCACGACCTCGCCGCCCATATTAAGCGTTATAACGTCCGTGTCGCCCTCGGTATAGCTCCACGTTCCCGCCGTGTCGCCGAGCGTCAGCGTTTTATCGTTGTTCAGTACGAGGTTTTTCGATGTGAGCATGGCGTTTGTGTTGTCGCCTATCGAAATGTAGTCCCACTGTCCGGCGATGTTGTCGGCGCTTAACTTTTCGCCGTCACCGCTCTCGCCGTCCTGATACCGCTCGGGCGTTACAACGGGCCAGCCGTCCGCGTTCCAGTACATCGGGCGTACGTTGAGCGTCGCGTAGCCGCCCTTTACCGTGCGGACGTGGTGAACGAGGTACCAGTTATTACCGTCGTGCAGCACGCTGTTGTGACCGGGGCCGTAGTACGTCGTGCCCATCGGGAACTGATACGAGCCGATAAGCTTGTAGCCGTAGGTGTTGTTTGCCTCGCTTTCGGGATCGTCAAAGCGGTCAACGCTGTTGCCGTTCTCGTCAACGTAGGGGCCCGTTATGCTCTTTGAGCGCGCCACGCGTATGTGATATGTGTCGGACAGGCTGTCGTAGGACGTGAACAGGTAATAGTAGCCGGTGTCCTCGTTGTAGACAACGTACGCGCCTTCGGGCCCGCCTATGCCGCGGAAACGGCTCATAATGCGCGTGCCGACGGTATTGGGATCTTTAACCGTGCCGTCGTCGTTTAGCTCTTTAATATGTATGCCCTCCCAAAACGAGCCGTAAACCATGTACTTTTGTCCCGTTTCGTGGTCAACGCAGATATTTGAGTCGATCGCGTTTACTCTGCCAAGCTCCGGATCGTCACTCTTACTTTGGAATATTATCTGTCCGTTCTCCCACGGGCCCTCCGGCGACGCGGACTTGAACAGAATTATTGCCGAATTGTTCTGCCCGAACGCGTCCGAGTACGAGCAGGTTAGATGATAGGGAGTCGCCGTGTCGCTCTCGTCATAGTACATATCGGGCGCCCAGATGTTGGAATACTGCGATTTGTCGTCGTGCTTGTACGCGTCGTATACGCACTGCGGCACCTCGGGGAGCGTGTTCACTGTTTTAGTCCACGTTATGAGGTCGTCGGATTTGAAAATGTCGATCATACCCGTGGAATAGACGTAATATGTGCCGCTTTTCGGATCTTTGAAAATACTCGGGTCATGCACGCCGACGGTGTTGTCAAGCGTGTCAGCGGGGAGCGGCTCAATGCTGTATCTGCCTTTCATAATTACCTCCGACGCGGCGCGCTCAATACCGCTTGCATCGGTGTACAGGTACGCGGAGACCGTGTGCGCGTCATCGTTTATCTCAATCGTGTTAGCCATACCGTCAGCCGTTTCACCGGGCGCGAGCGTGACGCTGTTCGTCGTTTTTACCGAAGCAAGACGGCCGTTCTTATCGTAAACCGCGCTCACAAGCGAGCAGCGCACGGGCTTATTTTTGTAATTTTTAATCTCGGCGTACGACGTGACGCTTCCATCAGGCGCGTAATCAAAGCCCGCCTTGACCTCGACCGTGTCGGCGTTTGACGCCAGTTTGACTTCCTTTTCCGTAAGCGCGTAGTCGCGTATCTCGAAGTTGTCGATCATGCCGGTGAAATATACGTCCTGCGGCTGCTGCGACTTGCCGAGATAATTTTGTCCCGTTTTGCCGAGCAGTCCCAAATCGTTTACGAACGACGTTGAAGCTGCCGCGATCTCGCCGTTTATGTACAGCCGCGCCTCACCGCCCTTGCGTGTGATAACGGCGTGGTTCCACTCATTCAGCTTGAAGAAAACACCGTCCGAATACAAATCGTCGCCCTTGTAGCGGAACTTCGGCACACCGCCGCCCCAAGTGGTGAAGTACATAAAATTATTTTGGTCGCTCGCCAAATCGAACACGCGCGCGAACGACGCCTCGTTTTCGGGATACACGTCGACCGAGATAGAGTAATCGCCCGTAAGCCCCTCCGTAATATCGTCGGCAAGCTTTACGTATTGATTTTTCGCACCGTCGAGCTTTACCGCCTTGCAGTCAACTCCGTCAGCGAGCGATGCTCCGTCCATAAGCTCGTACGCGCCGCCGCCCTCGTCGAAGGTGACGCTGTAGCGTGCCGCGCCCTCGTATTTCGCGGCGAACGCCGCCGTACAGAGCGCGGACGAAACAATACATATAGCCGCCGTCACAGCGGCTGTTTTCTTTATCATAACATATCCTCCGCAAAAAACATTATTATATATATTATAACAAAATTTCGGCAATGTGTAAATAAGATTACGATAATTTTTTGAGTTTTTTGTTAAAAATATCTGTAAAACGGAAAGGACGCAATAATCAGCACTGTTCTGTATCAAAATGACCTTTTCGTCAAAATCATTTTTTGCTTCGTAAAAAGCAAAGCCGAAATATTGAAAACGGCATAAAAATGTGGTAAAATTGCATATAGGATAAACGCAGCTTATGTTTAACAGTGACGCGGGGGAGGAATACGTTATGAGAATAGCCGTTTGCGACGATAACGCGGCTGACAGAGAGAAATTTGCAAAGACCTTGAAGGAGTGCGCTCCGACGCTTGACGCGGAGCAGTTCGCCGACGGCGCGTCATTTCTCGAAGCGGCGAAAAAAATGCCGCCGTTCGATGCCGTGTTTCTCGACATATATATGCCCGGTACGAACGGTGTGGACATTGCAAAGACGCTTAAGGAAATTTCGCCCGAAACGGGTTTAGTGTTCGTTACGACGAGCAGGGAACACGCGGTCGAAGCGTTTTCTCTTTACGCGATGCATTATTTGGTAAAGCCTGTGACGGCGCAGGGTATTCAGCAGGCGTTGAGCCGCCTGACGGAGCTGCGGCACAGTCACAGGGACAGTATTACGCTCACGGTCGGGCGTGAAAGACACATTGTATTTCTGGATCAAATCTGTATTCTTGAAAGCGACAATCATACCGTGAACGTTTCTCTCTCGGACGGTCGGCGGCTGAAGGTTCGTATGCCGTTCGGCGAGATGGAGAGAATGATGAATAAAAAATTTCTGCGGATAAACCGCGGTATAATGGTAAACATGGACTACATCATGCGTATGGGCGCGGATACGTGCGTTATGCAGAACGGTATCCGTCTGCCGATTACGATACGGCAGAGCGCCGCGATACGCGCGTCGTACGACGATTATGTGTTTGACAGACTTGCGGGGAGGAAAGGCTTTTAAGGAGGGTGGTTACAATGGTTTTTCTTGAAAATACCGTAGGTTTTTTCGTGCAGTATTTTCCGTGCGCCCTGATGATTTTTCTGCCATTCCCGAATGGAGCTTATCGCTTTCGCCGCAACTGGATTTTCGTATGGATAACGGCCGCGGCTGCCGCTGTCGCGGCGCTGCTTCCCGTGATACTGCAAAGCGGCGTTGCCGCCGATACCGCGCTTACGGCTGACCTGTTTATGCTTTCCGTAATATGTCTGACGCTTGCGGCTTATATTTTATTTGTGCGCGAAACGCTGATCAAAAAGCTGCTTGTGTTTTTTGTCGTAATGTTTTACGCGGAGCTGCAGTATTGCACGGTGAACGCGCTCACCGCCGAGCTGTCGGACGTTCTGCGCCTGTCCGCGCAGTGCGGGGAACGGTCGGCGTACTCTCAGTGCGGCGTTATAATGTATATAGCTACCGCCGCTGTTATGCTGCCGATTATGATGACGTTTGTGCTGCGCACGCTGCGCGAGTATATCATAAGTGTCGAGACAAAGAGCATGAGGCGCGAGTTCCTGATTTTGATTATCTCGACCGTCATTTTCATAGCGGCGGTAATGGGCGTCGATATGACGTATTATCACCTCGCATACGGAACGTACCTGCGGCTTCTCGCGATGCTTGCCGTTTTGCTTGTGTATCAGGCGGCGATTTACTGGCTGATTGTCCGCGAATCGGTGAGGCGCAAGCGTGACAGCGACCGTCAGCGGACAATGGAAATACAGCGGATTCAGTATGAAAAAATCGCGGGTGATATTGAAAGCACGCGCCGTATGCGCCACGATATGCGCCACCATTACAACTCTCTTAACGATATGCTTGACAGAGGGCGTTTGGATGAAATGAAGGACTATCTTGCCGAGCTAATCGATACCACCGTGAAGCGCGACAGCGAAATGTACTGCCAAAACATGACGGTGAACGGACTTTTGCAGTATTACATAGGTCTGGCGCGCGACAAGGGCATACGATGTGAGGCTTGGGCGGACTGCGGCGAGCTTGCGGTCGAGCCTGCGGATTTGACGGTAATGTTCGGCAACGCTATGGAAAACGCAATAAACGCCTGTGAAAAATGCGGGGAAAACAAATGGATCGATATAAAAATAGGCACTGTGCAGGATTCACTCGCGATCGAAATATCCAATTCCTGCAGCAGTGTCGTTCTTGACCGGCATTTTCAGTCGGACGACGGCTTTTTGCCCGCAGAGGCATTTTTGAGCGCCTGTACGGGCGGCGGTTACGGCCTAAGCAGCATAGCGCATACGGCTCAGAAGTACGGCGGCAGCGCAAAATTCCGTTACAACGCAGAGAAGAGGGCATTTACCGCGCGTATAAGAATGAATATAAGCGCGGAGGAGTGACGTAAAACAACATATAAATCCGAACGGTATGTTCGGATTTTCCTTTATTTTCATCAATTCTGCCGAACCGTGAAAAAAATAAGAAGAAATTTTATTATTTTTACTATACAAAACAAATTTTTTGTGATAAAATAGAAATACTAATATTGATTATACCGTTCGGGGGTTGAGCGAAATGAAGAAGAGCGACTTAATGAAAATAGTAACGGCGGGCGCGGTGGTGGCTGCGGCTGCGGGCGCGGCTTATTTGGTGTACCGCTACAATAAGGACAGGCGTGAGGAAGCGGAAAGAGCCGAAAAGCTCCTTAACGCGAACGCCTATATTCTGGGCGGAGGTATGAGCGCGTACGCGGCGGCGCTGTATCTGGCGCGCGACTGCGGCGTGAAACCCGAGAATATCCACGTCCTCACCGACAGAAAGTACGAGCGCGGAAACGCCGAGGACGGTTATATCTGCCGCAGAGGTAAAATAATTGACGATAAGAGCAGCAAAAATCTGTTCGATCTCATAAAAGACATTCAATCGCTCGAAATTCCCGACCTCACCGTGTGCGACGAGATACTGAACATATACAACGCCCGCAGCGCGATGCGCAGCGTAGCGTTTATCGACGAAAACGGCGACGTTACCGATATATCGAAAATCAGGCTGTCAAAGGAATACAGACGCGATATAATCGAGCTTATGCGCGGCAGGAAGGAAAATCTCGTTTCGCTGCCCTTAAGAAGCGTGTTTGACGACGAGTTCTTCGACACGAGCTTCTGGAAGCTCATACGCGCGTCGTACGGCTTTAACGAGGGCTCGTCGGCGTACGAGTTCGTGAACGCCGTCGCGCACATTGACGACGCGATTTCCGGCACGCTCCCCTCGGACTTTGACAGGCATGAGGAAATAACGGAACCCTTGAAGGCGCACATTATCGCGATGGGCATAGACGTGTGCGAGGGTGCGTACGCGACCGACGTTGATTTTGAAAACGGCGCTGTTGAGGCGATTCACTACACCGATAACGGCGTGAGAAGAATTGTTTATCTGAACGAAGGCGACGTTTGCATACTTCCGACCGACGAAATGGCGGAGTGCGAGACGTTCGGCAGCTTTGACGAAAGCGCGCCGCGCTGCTTCGGCGAGCCGTACCTTCTCTGGGAGAAAATGGCTGAAAAGTGCAGCGCGTTCAAGAATCCGTCGGCGCTGTTCGACGAAAGCGACGACACAATGGCGGAGGAATTTACGATAACGCTTAAAAACCGCATGCTGCCGGAGCTTATCGACCGCGTGACATGCGGCGCGCTCGGACAAGACGGCGTGATAGTGCTTGACAACTCCGCGTGGAAAATGACGATATGCGCCGTACCCGCGTCGCACTTCAAGGACATGGACGAGGAAACGGCTGTAATATGGGGAACGGCGAGCCGCTATGACGCGGAGGGCGAAAAGAGCGGCAAGCCCATGACATACTGCTCCGGCGCGGAAATACTTTACGAGCTTGTGTCGTGCCTCAACCTCGACGAGGCGTGGGACGACATACGCGAAACGGTCGTGAATGTGATCCCGTGCCACAGACGGTACGACGGCGCTTACCTCGCGCCGGTCGAGTCGAAGCTCGAGATCATACCCACCGGCGTTACAAATCTCGCCGTGTCGGGCGACTTTGCCGACGGCGACGGCTCGGTATTCACCGAGGAATTTACCGTTACAACGGCAAAAACGGCGGCGTACAGGCTCGCGTCAAACCGCCGCAGAGTATACACC
Organism: uncultured Clostridia bacterium; assembly: GCA_947591315.1. Lineage (GTDB taxonomy): Bacteria > Bacillota > Clostridia > UBA1381 > UBA1381 > Hominilimicola. Next base: position 33,971 of record CANQDD010000002.1, on the reverse strand, counting down.
GCTCCGAAGCTGTCACTCGCGGGCATAAAGAAAATGCTGAAGAAGAATTTTAAATAAGATAAAAACCGTCCGCAAGAGTGTGAGATAAAACAGTAAAATCCAATATTCGGGGAATGGCGAGGCTTATGCTTTGTCATTCCCTATTTTATATTAAAAATTTTTCTTAAACAATTTCATAAATTATTTGACAACGACAAAATTTGTCATTATAATATACTATAATAGATTTATAGTCATATTCATACAAAAGAAGGTGATTGTTGGTGGTGGAGGACAAAACATATCGCATTGACAAGGTTACGCGAATCCTTATGCTTTATCATAAGCTGATAAACGGGCATCGGGTGAGCAAGGACTTATTCTGCATGGACACGGGTGTCAGCGGGCGCGGATTTGACCGTGACATTCAGGATATACGGCTTTTTATGAGTGAAGAATACTTCGGCACGGATGTTTTGTATGACAAAACGGACAGCGCATATTACATTCCCGGAGAGAGGCCGCAGTACACGGATAAGTTCGTGATTATAGTCGCGGCAAAGCTGCTGTTATCGTCGGGCGCTTTCAGGCGTGACGAGATGCTGCATCTGGTAAGTAAGTTGGTGCAAAGCGCGTCGCCGTCGGACAGACAATCCATTTTAAGATGTCTGGACAATATTGACAATTACTCGGAAAATCACGACAAAGCAATTTTTAAGCTTATACGCGACTTATATACTGTTATTGACCGAGGGAATGATATATTGATTACATGTATCTCAAATAAGGAGCAGACGGAGCTTGCGGCTTCACCGATTGGAATAACGTATGACAAAGAATGTTTCATGCTCGTGTGCGCGGAAAATTATCGCATAGAGCAGATCCGCAGCATCAGAATTGACAGGATTATAAATTTTACAATATTAAAAACATTTTATGCCAAGGATATAAAAAATAAGTATAAGGAGGAAGGCAAGAATGAACAAACAGGTCAAATTTCCGCTGGAAATGGCGGAGGGAGTGCAGGTAAGGAACATCGAGGATTTAAGGCAGAATTTTGACGTTGAGAAGGTAATCTCATATTTTCTTGACGGCAAGCTGCAGACGTGGCTCGAGGCGAGATATTACGAGGATGAAGCGGAAGCGGTCGCGGCGCTATCGAAGGACGACGCCAATCTCGGTAAGGCGCTGAGCGGGATATTCGGCGTGGAGTACGCCGGAGACGAGGCGGACATTGAGGAAATCGAGTGGAAAAACGCGCGTGTTGCGAAAATAAAGCAGCTTACCGACGACGATGAAATCATCAGAAACGCGGATCTTGTCGCGTTTAATCAGGAGGAACTGGCGGCGCTGTACGACGAGGGCGCGGAGAAGATATATCTGTGCGAGGGTGAGTTTACCATTCCGAAGTCGAAGCAGGATTTGGAGTACATAGAGTTCGGCGGCGCGACGGTGAAAAACAGAAAACCCAAGCAGGAGGAGGAAAAGCGAACCGCCGCAAAATCATATTCCGGTACGGAGTTTACGTGGGAAATGCTATTCGATGATGAGGAATATGTTGGTCAGTATATAATGATTTCCGATGATTCGGTTGTATATACCACCGCAAGTGCCCCTCATACCTATTATACAGACGCAAGGGCTTTATTATGTTTCAGAACAATCGGAGGCGAGAAACAAATAATACGGGAAATACAGAAAAAGAAGTCCTCGGCGGTTATATTTCTGGTATACGCGGATAATGAGAAAGTGGTATGGGTTGAATATGTATATCACAGAGAAAAGTTTTGCTCATATTATTTCGATAATCAGAAAATCACAGAATTTTATGTCAACAGTGACAGCTACCGTGATATAACAGGCATTGCCGCTATATATAAGGATTTCTGCTATATGATAATTGAGGACGACACAACATGGGCCGCTAGCAATGCAATTTGGAAAATAAATATGAGAAATGGGATAGAAACGCGTGTTGTAAGGGAAAATGTGTGCGGAAAAAGCTGGTTTGACCAAGGTAAAATATATCTTATGCGGCATCATGGTGATGATGAGCGTAAGCTGTTTTACATTGACGTCAGCAACGATAATGTGGAGATGGCGGACAATTTTAAGCTGCCGGAAGGTACACCCTTTGAGGATCCCCAAAATGTACAATACTTAATACACATTTACAACGATATTTGTCCGTCCCCGTCCGGCGAGGTAAAGCCCGTCAGGTGGGACGAATGATTACGGCACGGGAATATTATTAAGGAGGAAAGCTATAATGAACAAACAGGTCAAATTTCCGCTGGAAATGGCGGAGGGAGTGCAGGTAAGGAACATCGAGGATTTAAGGCAGAATTTTGACGTTGAGAAGGTAATCTCATATTTTCTTGACGGCAAGCTGCAGACGTGGCTCGAGGCGAGATATTACGAGGATGAAGCGGAAGCGGTCGCGGCGCTATCGAAGGACGACGCCAATCTCGGTAAGGCGCTGAGCGGGATATTCGGCGTGGAGTACGCCGGAGACGAGGCGGACATTGAGGAAATCGAGTGGAAAAACGCGCGTGTTGCGAAAATAAAGCAGCTTACCGACGACGATGAAATCATCAGAAACGCGGATCTTGTCGCGTTTAATCAGGAGGAACTGGCGGCGCTGTACGACGAGGGCGCGGAGAAGATATATCTGTGCGAGGGTGAGTTTACCATTCCGAAGTCGAAGCAGGATTTGGAGTACATAGAGTTCGGCGGCGCGACGGTGAAAAACAGAAAACCAAAGCAGGAAGCGAAAAAGCAGAGTATGACGAATGTGGAATTTGAGCTGCGCCGTAAAGATTCTGATTATCCGATGTTTGCTTGGCAAAGCCATGACGGAGAACTTTATATTAAGGGCACAGATGATAGGATAAGCGATGAGAACGAAAGAGTACAGGGATTCGAGAAAATATCGAATGACACTGTTGCGTATCTGGTTTATGACTCTCATGAGGATGAGGACGGGGACGATATTTACGAGTACATCATATATATCAAAACCATAGGCGGGGACAAGCGCAAAATATACAGTGATGATGATGAGGATATTGAAAAAGCGAAATTGATTCACGCGGATGAGGAAAAGGTGGTATGGACAGCGAATAATGACAGCGATGTATACTGCTTTTCGTATTATACAGGAAGCGGAAAAATTAAGGAATTTCTTGATGTTGATGCCGACGGTGACATGACTGAAATCGCTGTATATAAGGATTTGTTCTGGTATTCATGCAGTGATGACGACGGTGAATATCACCTTTGCGCGTGCAATATGAAGACGGGAAAGGATGTTTTTGACAAAGTTCACTACCATTCATACTATTCTATTTTGTCCAGGTTTGTTGAAGGCAAAATATATTATATAACCGAGGACGAGTATGAGAGCAGGAACGGTGATTATTCGGGATATTATTACCGGCTGTATTCGGTTGACGCCGACGGCAAGCACAATAAGCGTATCTGCACGGTGGCGGATTATGTTAGAAAATGTGAGAGCATTAAACAAGCATTCAGAGTTAAAAATAATACCTTTATCTGCCTAATCAAAGGCAGACAAGAGGCTGCCGCCCGTCTGCGTCTGATCGATACGGAAACGGGAGAAGTAAAGAGAGATGTGGTGACATTGCCGGATGCATGGAATGATGAATGGAATTTAAAACCGAGTGATGACATTCCTAATCACAGCTATTTCATAAAAACTGAGGATGACCGTATATGCCTGAAAAAGTTTGCGCCCGATGAGGATGAACCGGAAGATGAAAACGAAAAATTTGACGGCACAATGATAATAGATTATAACGGAAACGTAATATCGGCGGACGCCGAGGTTGAGTTTAACAAACAAGATTCAATGAGATTATGATAAGGGGGATGTAATTATGGCATTACGTGATTCTATAGAAAAATATCTTGACGCGGGTTATCCTATGTTTTACATAAACACCTATGAGGAGGCGAAAACAGAGGATATCCTCAAAAAAGCGGCGGACAGGAGACGCGTGGCTGTATGGAGCGTCGCGGGAGGATACAGCGTGTACGATACAAAAAACGACGAGTATATTGTTCCTCCGAGCCGCGGCGACAACTACGGGCTTCAGAATATTCTCAACGTCATGCTTGCCGACGCAAATGAGCTGAAAAGACTTATTTTCATAATCAAGGACGCTCATATCGCTCTTGAAAACGAGCAAATAAAAGCAGCGCTTAAGGAGGCGGCGATAAAAATAAACGGCGGACTGGACAGTTGTGTGGTGTTGATATCGCCGGTCACCAAAATTCCGGTCGAGCTGGAAAAGTATATCACTATCCTCGAAAGCGACTATCTGGGCTTTGAGGAAATAAAGGGTATCGTGAAGCGGTTTATAAACGACAATAAAATAGGCCCTGTAAGCAACGCGCTGCTCGATGAAATCTCTGTCGCGCTGAAGGGACTGTCCGAATACGAGATAAATAATTTCCTTGCGCTCGCCTGCGCCGATGACGGCGAGCTTACGAAAAAGGATCTGCGGCTTATTTTCGACCAGAAGAAGCAGATGATTATGAAATCCGGCACGCTTGAAATGATCGCGCTTAAGGAGTGCATTGACGATATAGGCGGACTTGAAAATCTGAAGGAATGGCTGAAAAAGAAATCAAAAATCGTCAAAAACATAAACGAGGCAGAAAAGTTCGGCGTGGATATGCCAAAGGGTGTGCTGATTGCCGGAATACCCGGCTGCGGAAAATCCCTTTGCGCGAAGGCGACGGCGCATTTGTTTGAGATACCGCTCCTGCGGCTTGATATCGGTAAGCTTATGGGTAAATATCTCGGCGAGAGCGAGGCGAATATGAGAAAGGCAATCGGTCTTGCCGAGGCTATTTCGCCGTGCGTCTTATGGGTGGACGAGCTTGAAAAGGCGTTCGCCGGAATAGGCGGCGACGGACATGAGGTTACGGCGCGATTGTTCGGCTCGTTCCTCACGTGGATGCAGGAAAAGACAAACCCCGTATTTGTTGTGGCAACGGCAAACGATATAACAAAGCTGCCGCCGGAGCTTTTGAGAAAGGGCAGATTTGACGAAATTTTTTACGTCGGACTTCCCAAGATAAATGAGAGAAAAAAGATATTTGAAATTCATATATCGAAACGTCGTAAGCAGGACTTAAAGAATATAAATCTCAACCAGCTTGCGGAAAAGACAAACGGCTACAGCGGCGCTGATATCGAGGGAGTTGTGAAGGAAGCGGTGGAATCCGCGTTCGCGAGCGATAAATCAAGTCTCACAAACGAGGATATTTTGGATGCGATAAGCCATACAAATTCGCTGTCCGTTATAATGAAGGACTCTATCGAAAAGATGAGAAAAGAATATGAGAACAAGAAACTAAAGAACGCGTCAGCGTAATAAGGAGGAATAAAAATGGAAGAATTGAATAACAACGACATACAGCTTGACGGCCTTACCGAAAAGGAAGCCAAGGAGTTTAAGAAGCTTCTTACCAAATTGATGAAGTCATACTCGTCCAAAGATGAGTCTGTGTCGGACGAGGAATGGCTGAAGGAACAGTTTAAGGAAGAGCTTGATCTTGCCGACGAGGAAGCGGGTGACATGGCCGCGGAAACGGTTCAGGCAGTCGATGAGTACGACGCGAATTTAAAGGACTTAAACGAGCAGTGCAAAAAGGGTACGCCGAAGGAGCAGTGGTTCGCGAACAAAATCTCGGACGCCGCCTCGGGACTTTCCGTTGTCGATTTCGGAAATCGCCTTCATGAAATCGATACGGCTTTAGAAAACGCCAACGCTCAGATGCTCAGAACCGTTACGACGAAATCGGGCGATATCAGCAGGTGCATGAATTTGGACGGATTTATCGCGGAGCAGCACCATGTAAATCAGTTTAACGCCGAAGCCGCCTTGAGAAAAAGTAATTTCTACGCCGAGGTAAAGGTTCCCGGCCCGGGGGAAACGTACGGTCAAAACTCGTTCGATGTGGTTATCAGGGATAAGCTGTCGAAATCAAACACTCCGGTGCATCAATATCAATTCAAATTTTGCAGCGACGCAAAGACAACGATACAGGAGCTGAAGGACGCGGAGGGCCGCTGCCGCTACAACAATCAAACGATAGTTGTTCCTACCGAGCAGGTCGAGGAGGTGCAGAAGGCATTTCCGGGCAAGACGGTAACCGATAAAATCGGTAATAGCGATAAAGTTAATTTTGGAAGCAAGGGCTTGACCAAGGACGAGGTAAAGGAGTTCCAAACCGAAGCCCAGACGCAAGGCACCGCGCCCCGTATCGATTGGAACAGCTTTGAAACAAAACAGCTTGCGATGAATATCGGAAAGGAGGCAGCCGTCTCCGGCTTGTACGCGGCCGCGATTACAACCGGCTTGTCACTTGCGGAGCAGGTTGTGCGCGGAGAGGGAATTGACACGGACAAAACTGTTGAGCTTGCTCTCAAAACAGGCGCTGATGCCGGAATAAAATCCGTCGTTGCGGGAGCGATAAAGATTGGCTCGGAAAAGGGAATATTAAGCATAATACCGAAGGGAACACCTATCGGTGTAATAGCTAATATTGCTTGTGTAGCAATCGAGGATGTTAAAATCTTTGCGAAGGTCGCCTCGGGCGAGCTTACCATGACGCAGGGCTTGGAGCAGATGGGCCGTACAACCGTTTCAATGACGTGCGGATTGGTATGCGCCGCAAAGGGCGCGGCGATTGGCGCCGGTATTTTTAGCTTTATTCCGGTTGTGGGAACCTTTGTCGGCGGTCTCGCCGGAGGCATTGTGGGATATATGGCAGGCTCACAATTCGGCCATTGCGTGTTTGACGGCGCGAAAAAGCTGGTAAAGGGCGCTGTCAGCGTGGTAAGCAAGGTTGTTGATAAAGTGATGGACATCGGCAGAGCGGTAATGGGTATCTTTGGTTTTTAATCAAGGATTTATACTAAGACTTGTACAACATAAAAAAGAGCGTATCGATACGCTCTTTTTTATGTTATCTTCGTTTATTGTATTTCAGCCGTTCCTTGTACCGTTCGCGCCGCTCGAATTTTCTGTGTTCCTCGGTACGCCTGTGCGTTTTTGCCGCGGCTTTTTTCTCCGGTTCGGGTTTAACGCCCATCAGCTTGCCGAGAGCCGAACCGCTTTTCAGCTTACCCTTCTTTTTAAGAGCCGTAAGCGTTACAAACGCGGCTGCGAGCAGCAGCGCAATCACGCTTAAAACAACAGCCGTAACCGTGCCGGCTCCGGATCTGTGCATCGCGCTTCCGCTTTCGTTACCGCGAATGTCGGCGGGCGGCGTTTCCGTCGGCATGGGACCGGGTATCTCCACAGGTCCCACAAGCGCGGGACGTCTTGTCGGACGCGGCGTGGGCAAAGCCGACGGACGAGCCGAAGGCGATATTGACGGAGCGGGAGCGGCTGTCCTTGTCGGACGCATCGTGTTCTTGGGAATAGTCGTCGGGCGCGGCGTTGCAACACGCGGAGTTGACGCGGGACGCGCCGTTACAGTCGGACGCTGCGTAGCCGCGGGACGTGTTGTCGCCGAGCTTGAAGATGTGCCGGAATTTGTTTGATTTTGAGACGGAGCGGGTGAGGGTGTTGGGACTGTAAGCGAAATCGTATCTCCCGCGTCCAATCTGAAAAATCCCGCGCGTCCCTGCTTAAAACCGAGATGGCTCGCAAGAGCGCAAAGCGCGTAAGACGTGGCTTCACCGTCCGACTTCATATCGTCGTACGAAAAACCGCCGTCGTTATTCTTATATGACATAAGTCCGTCGAGCGCGTTGCCGCTTCTCGCCGAAAAATACGGACTTGTCTCGCAGTCAACACCCACGGAGTCGAGCGCGATAACCGTCATGGCGGTGGCGTTGAGGTTGCCCCAGTCGCCGTCCTTCATCTGTGCCTCCGAAAGGTACGCGAGAGCGTTCTCAACAGCATCAGCGGGCGACAGGTCTATCGTCCAGCCCGTTTGATTTTGTGTTATCGTGTACGCACCGCTCGTTTCAATATACGGCGCGAGCGCCGTAACCGCCGCGGAGGTGGACAGCACGCCGTTTCCGAAGCTGCCGTCGCCGTTTTGGTACGAGAGCAGCGACGCTATAATTTTATCCTTGCTTTCAACCGCGTTTTCCGGTACTTCATACCCGCCTGCTTCGAGCGCGATAAGCGCCCACGAATACGCGTCGCAGCCGTCCTTTGAAAGCGGAGCGGACGCGCCTCTGCCGTACGTGCTGTCGGCGACCAAATCACGTCCGCCGACATTCTGCGCGTCACCGTCCGACGATATAACCGCCAGAACGGTTCTCTGCATATCCGCCGCGTTATGCTCCGCGCCGTAACCGGCGGCAATGCCGTCGAGACCGCTTAAATACGACGCGTAGTCATAGCTTTTGCCGAGACGGTGCAGCGCTGTTATATACAGATTTGAATTATTCGTGCCGATGCTGTAAAAAGGACTGTCGTACTCGTCCTTCCACTCAACGGCGTCATTTATAGTCTTTATCAGATCATTTTCATCATAGCCCGCGCTTGTGCAGACGGTCGGAACCACCATCACCGCCGCAACCAGAAGCGCCGCGAATTTTTTCTTCATGCTTAAATCCCCTTTAGTTAAACATACATAATTATTATATCACCAATCGACGCACATTTCAACCGTTTTCAAAATAATTTTGTGACATATTACATAATTTTGGGAATAAGATAGTGGAAGGGAGGTGGGACAATGAAGATGCACTATGACGGTGAGAACCGCGCCGGTACAGCGGTGTATGCCGTTTTGCTGTTTATGCTCGCGCTCGGAGTGACGGCGGGCTGCGTCTGCATTACAAAGAGCTGGAGCGGTGTGGGGGAGAGCGTCACGGAGTACCTCAAATCCGTTTTCGCGTCCGACGCCGCGCGCGGAAGCAGTATGGACGTGTTCAAAAGCTCGTTCGCGTCGAGCCTTATAACTATCGCCGTTGTTTTCTTTTCAGGCTTTTTTCGGTTCGGCTTCCTCGTCACGGGCGCGGTCGTGATAAGAAAAGGCTTCGTAACCGGCTTTACCGCGGCGTCATTTATCCGCGCTTACGGCGCGAAGGGCATAGCCGCGATGCTTTCCGCGTCACCGTCCATGCTTGTAACGCTGCCCGCGCTTATGATATTATCCGCCGTAAGCATCATTTTTTCGCGAAATGAAAATAAATTTCAAAAAAAATTTATTTTTTCTTATATTTTTTTCGGAATTTTTATGATTGCTATATTTTGTGCCGCATCATTTTCCGACGGATTTTTAACCACAACATTTATGAATTGGATAATTCCAAAAATAACATAAAAATGGAAAAAAATAGAATAAAATGCCTCTTTGACGGACACTCTAAGGAAAATAGGACTTTACAAACGGGAAATTTAGTGGTACAATAACACTGCTGAAATAAAACTGTAATACTATTGAAATATACGTAACAGAACGGTAAGCGGGAGGCACACATGATGAACACATACATAGAGGACTATGCAAACTTTATGACGGAGGTAAGACACAAGTCGGCGAACACGGTGGAGTCGTACAAGCGCGACATCACGCAGTACATCGCGTATCTTGAAGAAAACGGCACGGAGGCGGAAGCGGCGACAAAGACGACGGTACTGTCGTATCTGCTTTATTTGCAGAAAAACGGCAAGGCAAGCTCGACCGTATCGAGGACGCTCGCGTCGCTGCGCTCGTTTTACGTGTACATGCAGCGGTGCGGCTACGTGCAGAGTAACCCCACGTCCAATCTCGAAGCGCCTCACGTTGAGAAGAAAATGCCGCAGATACTCACGGGCGCGGAGGTGGAATGGCTCTTAGACCAGCCCTCCGACGCGGATAACAAGGGCATGAGGGACAAGGCTATGCTCGAGCTTTTATACGCCACGGGAATACGCGTGAGTGAGCTTATAAACCTCAACATATCGGACGTCAACATGACAATGAGCTTTATCCGCTGCAGGGGCGGGAAGAAGGAGCGTATAATACCGATGGGCGCGGCGGCGCACCGCGCGCTCGAAAGGTACTTGTCAGACGCGAGACCGTACATGATACGCGTCGAGACCGAAACGGCTCTCTTTGTAAACATGAGCGGACAGCGCTTGTCGCGTCAGGGCTTTTGGAAGCTGATAAAGCACTACAGAACGGAGGCGGGCATACAAGCTGAAATCACGCCCCACACGCTGCGCCACTCGTTCGCGGCGCACCTGCTCGAAAACGGAGCGGATTTGCAGTCAATTCAGGAGATGATGGGACATGCCGACATTTCCTCGACGCAGCTTTACTCGCGCGTCGTGAACAGCAGAATAAAGGACGTTTACGCGAGGTCGCATCCCAGAGCGTAAAACAAAATAAAAAACAACAGCCGCCGGCATAATAGCCGGCGGCTGTTTTTACATTATTCTATAGGCGTGCGCTCGTCCTGATCGATAAGTCTCAGTATTACGGCGGAAGCCTCCGCGCGTGTAAGGCTGTTGTTCGATTCAAACGAGCCGTCGCTGTAACCCGACAGAATACCCTTTGAGTACGCGTCGGCAACGTAGCTTTTATAATCGTCGGGAATTGAATTCCAGTCCGATATGGACTTTTTAGCCGTATCGCTTTCCTCGGACTGTTCTTCACCGAGATACCTCAAAGCCCGGCTTATAATCTTAGCCATTTCACCGCGTGTTATCGGCGATTCGGTCTGACCGAGGTCACCGTCGTCGGGAACGACCAAGCCTATATCCATAGCCGCCATGAGATACGGCTGCGCCCACGGCGCGTAGCGGTTAGTCCAGTAGTTTGAGCTTGATATATCGTTGTCGGCAAGATATATATAATTCGCCGGCATCGGATCAAACGTGTCGTCAAAGATAAGCGACATAACCACCTTCAAAAATTCCTCATGCGTTATCTGATTGTCGGGACGGAACGTGTTATCCTCGTAGCCGGAAAACGCGCCAAGCCCCGAAATCATGTTTATGTTCATGCGCGCCCAGTGACCGGCGGGAACATCCTTAAAGTAAATGCTTTCCCAGCCCGGCGGCAGATTATTTATCGAAGGCAGAGCCGCCGCGTTCGGATCTCTTACCGGAACGGGCGTCGGAGTTGGTGTCGGCGTTGGTGTCGGTGTGGGTGTAGGCGTCGGGGTAGGTCTCGGCGTCGGAGTTGGTGTCGGCTTCGGCGAAGGCGTCGGCTTCACGCTCGGAGTGGGCGTGGGAGCGGGACGCTCCAGCGAATACACAGCCGTACCGTTCCTATCCGTGGTAACATCCTCTGTATCTATGATTTTTGTTGTCTGCAGGTCACGGAGGTTGAACGTCACATCCAGGCCCGAGCGCGGATAATCCCAAATCGTCTCGCCCCTGTACGCGTGAAGCTCGCATATCGGTATACGGTCGGAGTACGAATATCTGAATATATCCTCGTCATAGTTGACCATATCGACGGAAATGACTTCCTTTCTTGAATCGTAATCGACCAAAATATCGCAGAGGTGAATTGTGAACGCCAGCTTAGTCTTGCTGCTGTTGGGATCGTTGTTTACGTCGAACTCGTCCAGAACCTCTTTTGTAAATCTCACCGTGCTTCCGTCCGTGTATATAATGGTTTCGCTGCCGTCATCGTTCCTGATGTAACGGTTGCCGGCGCTGTCGGTACGCGTAGTCCAATCGGGCGCGACCGTCGGCTTCGCCGTAACGTTCGGAGTAGGCATTGCCGTCGGCTTCGGTATCGGCGTAGGCTCGGGAGTCGGCACCGGAGTGGGCGTCGGCTTCGGCGTAGGAGCAGGAGTAGCCGTCGGTGTTGGTGTTGGCGTCGGGGTGGGTGTCGGCGTCGGAGTTGCTGTCGGTTCTGCTGTCGGAGCGGTCGTTCTTGTTCCCGCTTCACCCGTCTTGCCTGTATCGGAAGGCTTTTCTGTCGGAGCGGGAGTTTTCTCGTCCGACGGTGCTGCCGTTACATCGGGCGTTGCCGTTGCTTCCGGTGTCGGTGTGGGCTCCGGCGTGGGTGTAGGTTCGGGTGTCGGCGTTGGCATCAATTCATCGTCCATGTTGAAATCACCTTCACGGATCTCTGCGAAACCGGTACTATCGGTATACTTGCTGATTACGTTTCCGCTGGGCATGATAAAATCTATATGCGCTTTTACTAAAGGCAAACCTGCTATACCATCACCATCACCGTTTGTATAAGCAAAACTGATTATGCGACATAAGCGCCCGCCGGAATGTGTCGTTTCTAATTTCACCTCGATTGTTTCGCCGTCATCACCGAGCCTTGCAAACGCGTTGCAGTTCGACAAAGTGAAAAATAATACGGGACTCGGGATTGCACCAATATTGGTATCATGTTTATAAAAATCATATACCGCATATACCGCCGATAGCGACTCGTCAACGGTTACTGTTGAACCGTCATTGCATACAATCACATTATTCTTTGAAAACGCCTGCGGCGACAGCGATAATACCATTATCATCGCAACGACCAAGGCTATAAATTTATTTCTGTACTGTTTCATTTCAATCACTCCTTCCCGTTATATCATTCCGAGAGTATGTATGCGGCACCGTCGGGACCGATTACCCCAACGACTCTGTCGTCAACGACCATAATTCTGTCGCCGTTGACTTCATAAGGCGCGGCGCCGTCCGTGCGTTCGTATATGCGTCCGCGCGGATCTAAAATTATGTCGTCGTCGATAACCTTGAACTCTATGCCGTTGGCTTCGTAAGGCGTGCCAACGCCGTCGGGAACTGTGACAGTATGGCTGGCAGCGTCATAGGATATTCCGCCGCCGAAGCTTACCGGTCCGCTTGTGAAAGCGTCCGACATCAAGCCGCCGTAGCTTGCCGGTCCGCTTGAGGCAGCGCCGGACGATGCGCTGTCATGGGTGGCTGCCTCGTTAGTTGCCGCCTGATTGGTAGCCGCCTGATTGGTGACCGCGCCGGACGATGCGCTGCTGAGCGCACCCTGATCGGAAAGTCTGTCGTATACCTGATCTGGCGCAACGGCGTTCATCATGCTTATAACGATCGTGCGTGTGTCGCCGTACCATTGAACTTCATAGTTGCTGCTTTCCGCGACGGCTCGTACGGGAACCATCGTGCGTCCGTTCATAATCTGCGCGGGAACTTCAAGAGGTATATCCTCCGCGACCGTCGTGTGGTGACGGTTGTTTTTGCCGTAGTCCACTTCGGACAGCTTGTTGAACGTGTCCGCGTCTATCTTCATAATGCAGTTGCCCCATTTAACAGTCTTGGTGTCGCCGTTCCAGTCAACGGGTATGCCCATTCCTTCAAATATATTCCTCAAGGGCAGAAGCGTGTAACCCGGATCTACGACAACGGGCTGCTGGTCGGTAAAGCTTATCTGCGAAACCTCGCCGTTAGGCTTTAAGACATACACGCTTACGTCGTCGGCTGAAACGGCGGGGTTCTGCGGCTCCGAACCGGAGCCCTGCGTCTGACCTACGGAGCCGGTGTTTATTACTTGGCTCGGATCGGGTTCGCCGCCGCCGAAGCGTATACAGGTGTCACGCTTTATGAACTTATACGTTTTGGACTGACCGCTGCCCTCTATCGTAATCGTATGCTCGCCGTCCGAAACTCCGCTTATATCGAAGTGATATACGTACGGAGCGTCGGGAGAGGAGTGCTTCCACTCGCCGTCAAGCTTGTAGTTAACCGTTATATTCGGTGTTTTCGGTATGTAAGCGAGAGTGTACAGGTTTATAATACCGTTCGCGTCGGCAACGAGCGTATCGCCGTTGTCCGCCTTGTTAAACGCGAATCTCGGCAAGCCGTACGGCTGTCTCACATAACCGCCGCAGTTTGCCGCCTCGTTCAGAATATCCTCGGCGTACGGGTGATTTGAGACGTTGTACTTTTCAGCCTCGTCCGCTCTGTACACGTTGAAGTAATTTATCATCTTAACCTGGGGATATTTCATGATTACGTTGTAGAGCATGTTCCTCAGTCTCGGAGCTGCCCATTCCTCGCCGGCGCTCGTCGCGACGCCGCCCTCGGAAATCATGACAGGCTTTTGTATGCCTTTTTCCTCCATAAACTTAATAATGGGCTTTAAGTGGTTTGTCGCCCACGCGTACGCGCCAGTCATGAAGTATATTGTGTCGTTTTCCTCGGTGTTGGCGTTGCCCTGGAAATATTGGTTCATGTAACAGCTTACGCCTATCCAGTCAACGTAATCGTTGCCGGGCCAGTACAGGTCAAACGGTCTGTCGAGCGAGCCGAGGTCGTTCGGCGACCATACGACCGCGAGGTTGTCGTACTCATGTATCATATCCGCGACCGTTCGGAAAACCTCGACGTACTTTGCGGCGTCGTTTCCCAGTGCCGAAACGTTCATCTCGTTCGCGAAACGTACGAGCATCGGCTTTCCGTAGGAGTTGATTTTGGCGAGCGTCCTTCTTATTCCGTCATAATCCACATTGTCGAGACTGTCTACCGTCCAGCCGACAAGCGTTATAACGTCATGATCTCTTATAAGGCTTCGTCCCGGCTCGTAAAAGTCCCCTTGGTCAAATCTTTCGATATAGGAAAGGAAGCTGCCGAGCTGTTTGTATTCTTCCTTCGTGTCGGCTGTCGAGCCTATGTACGAGCCTGCGCGCGGTTCGAGCCTTGCGCCGTAGAACGGAGCGCTGTCTATGCTGCCCTCCACATACAGTTCAAAGTCCGTTTCGTTTACCATGGCGGTCTTTTCTTTAAGCAGACCGCCCCAGTCAACATCTGCCCGTACCGCGAATACGAACGCAGACAGCGTGCATATCGCGAGCAGTAAGCTGAAAATTCGTTTTTTTCTCATGGTGGTTCATTCCCCCTATTATGTAATAATTAACCTAAACATTATACCCCCCCCCCCGCGAAAATGTCAAGATAAATTTTATACAAAATTTTGTGGGGTATCGGTACATAATAACAATTTATAGTATAAACGCGGACAAACGGCATATCCTAAAAATTAGAAAGGAGCAAAAATATGAAAAAAATAATATGCTTAATGGTATGCCTGTCCCTCACGCTCGGGGGGATAAACGTATTTGCGGAGGGTGAGGGCGCGCCCAACCTCGGTATAGACGCGCGCGCCGCGATTCTTATAGAAGCCGACAGCGGCGAGGTGCTGTACGAGATGATGCCGGACGAGCAGGTGCCTATCGCGAGCGTCACAAAAATAATGACGATGCTGCTCATAATGGAGGCGGTCGATAACGGCACGCTTACGCTCGACGATACGGTGACGGTCAGCGAAAACGCGATGAGCTACGGCGGCAGCACGATGTTCCTCGAGGCGGGCGAGAAGCTGAGCGTAAACGATATGCTTAAGGGTATCGCCGTCGCGAGCGCGAACGACGGCTGCGTCGCAATGGCGGAGCATCTTGCCGGAAGCGAGAGCGCGTTTGTGGATATGATGAATAAAAAGGCGCAGGAGCTCGGTATGAAGAACACGCATTTCGTGAACACGAACGGTCTTGATGCCGACAACCACTATTCGAGCGCGCGCGACGTGTCGATAATGTCGCGCGAGCTTTTGAAGCACAAGACCATTTTTAACTACACATCGATATGGACTGATACGCTCCGCGGCGGAAAGTTTCAGCTTGCGAACACGAACAAGCTCATACACAATTACGACGGCGCGAACGGCTTAAAGACCGGTTCAACGTCAAAGGCGCTCTGCTGCCTGTCCGCGAGCGCGAAGCGTGATGATATGCAGCTTATCGCCGTAATACTCGGCGCGCCCACGAGCGCGAAACGGTTCGACGGCGCGCGCGCGATGCTCGATTACGGCTTCGCGAATTACTCCGTAAACACGCAGGTGACGGCGGGCGACAATATGGGCAGCGTGCCGGTCGCGAAGGGTGAAGTCGGCAAGGTGGACGCGATAGCGTCGGACGGCTGCTCGGTTCTTACCAAAAAGGGCGGCGAGGAGGATATACAGAAGGAGATCATGCTTGACGAGAACGTTACCGCACCCGTAAGGGCGGGCGATAAGCTCGGCACGGTGCGCGTGACGCGCGGCGGCGAGGTGATAGACGAGATAGACCTCACCGCAGCCGCGGACGTAAACAAAAAAAGCATAACGGCTATGCTGCGCGAGCTTATTTTGTCGGTGTTCTTCGGCGGCGCGGACAAGTGCGAACCCACTCCGCAGCCCGACGCGCCGCAAGGTGACGCCGCCACTTGAAAAATCGGGAAAAGTGTGATAAAATACGCTTACAATACAGCGAAAGGACAAATCAAATGAAGAAATTCGTATCAGCAATACTGGCATTAACGCTTGCCGCGGCGCCGACAGCCGCGCTTGCGGGAGGACTTGAAGAGGAAATTGACGCGTATCCGTGGTCGGAGACGGCTGCGCGGTACTGCTTCGATAACGGCATACTGTCTGGCGACGAGTACGGCGATTTCGACCTCGGCGGCAATATAACGCGCGCGCAGATGGCGCGTATATTTACCGACGCGTTCGGTCTTGAGGAAGCGGACGAAACGGCTTTCGCCGACTCAAAGGTGACGGACTGGTACTATCCGTATTCGCTTGCGATACAGGACTGTATGCCCGTGCGCGGCGAGAATTTTAACGGCGGCGAGTACGTGACGCGAGAGGAATTTGCCGCGACGCTCGTTAAAGCGTCGGGCGGAAAGGCGGCAGGCAGCTTCTCGGTCACGAATTACAGCTTTGACGACGGCGCGGACGTTGACGACGCGTATAAAAATCTCGTGGAGACGGCTGTTAAAAATTTGCTTATGCGCGGCGATGAAAACGCGCTTCTACACCCGAAGGATTTGCTGACGCGCGCCGAGGCGTGCTGCATTTTGTACCGCGCGCTCAATCCGACGGAGGGTTTAACGTCGATATTCGGCGAGAGCGAGGTCAGCGAGGAACAGGCGGTAAGATGGGCGGAGGCGTGCGGCGGCTCGGAGCTTTTCATTAACGCCGCGCCGCTTTACTGGTACTACGGCGAGGTGTTCGGCATACGTCCCGACGTGATGTACGCGCAGGCGGGCAAGGAAACGGGCTACGGCAACTACGGCGGCGCGGTGCTGCCCGAGATGAACAACTGGGCGGGCATAAAAATCAAGGACTCCAAGGGTGACGCGACGGAGGATCACGAGTCGTTCGCAACGCCGGAGGACGGCGTGAGGGCGCACTTTAACCACATGTGCGCGTACACGGGACTTGATCCGGTAGGCGAGGTACACGACCGCTACTACGTCGCTCTTACGACCGAATGGGCGGGAACGGTTGAGTATGTGGAGCAGCTCGGCGGCAAGTGGTGTCCCGATATAAATTACGGCTATCAAATTCTCGGAATGCTCGACGAGATGAAGCGGTATTAAATTTTATGGAGCCGGACGTGTGTCCGGCTCCTTTTATCTAATGTGCAAGCAATATACAAAGCAAAAGCGAAATTGATTGGTAAATATACACAATAAAACTCGAAATTTTTTGTAAAATTATACGGTTTTCATTTTGCGGAGGTCATATTTATTTACTTTACATTCACTTTATGATAAAATATATTATTATAAATATGTAAAAATTCAATCAGGAGGCGAGGAAAAAATGAATAAATGCTATTTCCCGGACGACGAGCTTAACAAATTACCGTGCGGTGCGGTAGCGTTTGAAGACCATGCGCCGTGGAAAGTATTATATGCGAACGAAGTATATTTTTCTTCGTTCTCAAACGACGGAGATGTGAACCTCAACATATCCGACGATAATGTGAAAAATCTTGAGACCGCGGCTGAAAAGGCGAAGAGCGGTGAAAATAAAAAAATTACTTACAGCGCAAAGTGCGGCAAAAGAAACAAGACGATAGAAATGACCGTTTCGCAGTATTCGGACGGCGTGCTTCTCGGAATTTTATGGGACGCGACCGAGTACAGCCAAATGGCGGAGGAAGCCGAAATCGAGAAGGAAAAATTCGCGGAAACGATGTGCGACTCGAAAAATATCGTATTCGAGCATAATCTTAAAAAGAAAACGCACACCTTCTATATGCCCGACGGCGACGGCAGCTCGGTTAAAATAGTGAAGAACGTGGGCGATGAGACGGGTATGCCTCCGGAGGCGCTTCACCCCGAAAACAGGGAATTTTTCCTGAACAACATTTATAACCCCGAGGAAAGCGTTCTCGCCGCGCAGATAATGCTGCCGGGAAAGGATACGTACAGGTGGTACCGCGTGACGCGTCAGTTTGACTATGACGACGACGGACATCTTGCGCGCGTGTTCGGCGTAATGGTGGATATAGATGACGAGAAAGCAAAGGCGAAGGAGCGTCAGGCAGAGGCGGAGATGGACACGAATCTGCGCATCTACTACAGAAACGCCGCGGTAAAGCGCATTGAGGACTATCTAAAGAAAAATCCCGACCGCCGCGACTACGCTCTGCTCGTAATGGACATCGACAATTTCAAGAACATAAACGACACCTACGGACATCTCTACGGCGACACGGTAATAGAAATGGTGGCGCACGTTTTGGCTGACATACGCCCGAATTTCTCGATACCCGGACGGTACGGCGGCGACGAGTTTTTCCTGTTCGTTTTCGCTGCCGACAAGAAGGAGGTCAAGGAAACAGCCGACAAAATAATACTTAAGCTCCTCGACTTCCGTCTCGCGAACGGCGGAAACGTGTCGTGCAGTATCGGTATTTCGCTCGGCGGGCAGTTTGATGAGCAGCCGCACTATAAGGAAATGTTTGAAAAGGCTGACAAGGCACTGTACGCCGCGAAGAAGAACGGTAAGGCTCAGTGGCAGCTTTACAACGACAGCATGGACGAGAGCAGCGGCAGAGCCATTGATTACGAGACTGACGACGACACGAGCAAGGAAATGCTGGAGCAGAAGGATTTGATGAAGGTATTCCTTGAGCTTAGCGCCGCGGCTAAAACAAACGACGACACGATATACGGCATAATAAAGTACATCACCGCGAAATTCGACTTTGACTGGATGCAGGTAATGCAGGTAAACAGCAAGGACGACCTCATAACCGTGCGCTACGAGTGGTCGCGCGACTCCGAATTTCGCAATAACGCCGGAAAGAGCGGCTATTACGTTCACTCGGATATAATGAAGTTCCGCAACCACTTCGAGAAAAACCCCGTATTCGCCGTAACGCCGGAAAATACGGAGGGCTTCTCGTCGAAGTTCCAGCGTGAGTTTGAGAAAAACAAAGACTACAGCATGATTTACATTGCCGACACAACGACCGATGAAAACTTCTACATGTTCACGTGCATACGCTTTGACAAAAACAAGGAGTGGAAGCCGGAGGAACAGGAAAGCCTCAATATCGCGACGAAAATCATGACGATGTTTATCGCGCAGGCGGGCAGAGGAACGCAGCGCGAGATAGAGCTTCAGAAGGAGGTTGAAATCGACAAGCGCACCGGTCTCTACAACATGGACAAATTCTACACGGAGCTCGGCAGACTGCGCAAATTCGCGGCGGAAAACGGCGAGGATATAGTCGTGTTCCACTGTGAGTTCGGCAATATGATACAGTTAAACCTGAAATACGGCTACCGCGCCGGCGACGATATGCTTGCCGATTTCGGCAGATTTATAAGCGGCAATACTGAACCCACGCGCGCCGTATTCGGACACGTGAACGGCACTGACAACTTCCTGTGCGCGTTCCGAATAGGCAGGTACGACTACAATCTTATCAAAAAGTACAAAACCGAGTACGAAACCTTCTGCCGCCGCCAGAACGAGAAATACCCCGGTGTTGACCTCGTGGTCAGAACGGGCGCGTACGTCTTGAAGGACGGCGAGGAGGGCGGTATCGGCTTCAGCAAGGCGCACTTCGCGGTAAAGCGCGAGAAAGACCGCCACAGAAGTATGTTTGAATGGTACGAGGACAAAACAAAAGAAAAGCTGTAATGAAAAGGCTGCGCAAAACGCGCAGCCTTTATATTACATTTTTCTGATATAAAAAACAGAGGCTACAACATACGAGATGACCTTCGTTTCCGAAGGTGAGCGCCCGTCCATCACCTCTGTTAAGCATATTATAACAAGTCCCGACGAAAATGTCAAACACTCTTTATAAATTCGTGATATCCCTGTCTATATCGGGCATATTCACAAGACCTATCGTCTTAATATGCTCGATTTCTTTTGCGTTCATCGGCTTAGCATCGGGGTCAGGATCGGGCATCTCAACGCCGAGCATATCCGCTTTGAGCAGCGACGCGACAGGCTCTATACCGAGCCTTATCATTTCCTGACCGACGAACCGCGCGATAATGCCGCCGCCTATGTCGTTCGTGTGCGTGTAGTCTCTGCCCTCGCCGTCGCCCCAGAAGTAATCCCACGCTTTGCGCGCACCGGCTCTTTCAAAAAACTCCGTCGTGCGCGTCCACAGGTCGATAAACGGAACATTCTTTTCCTCACACACGGCTTTTACGGCGTTTCGGTAGTCGCCCAACAAATTTAACAGCGTGCCGTCCTCGTTGAACAGTATGCGGTTGATAGGCGAGCATATTATCGGCTTCGCGCCCTTTTCACGCGCAAAATCCACGAGATACCGCAGATTGTCGGCGTAGCCCGTGAACGCGCCGAGCTCCGCGATTTTCTGGTCGTTGTGACCGAACTCTATAATAAGAAAATCGTCCTTCTTTATTTTATCCTTGAACGCGTTAAAGTTAATCTCCATAAAATCCTTCGTCGCGCTGCCCGACTGCGCTTGATTTTCGACCGCGATACCGCATTTAAGCAGCATCGGGAACATCTGTCCCCAGCCGCAGTATGTTGACGACGGCGTGTACGGGTACTCGGCGGGCTGGTCGGTAACGGTGGAGTCACCGGCTATGTAAATCACGGGAATATCGACTGGCGACGCGGCAGCTATTGCCGTAAAATCACCGTCGCACGCTATGTCTATCTCAACGCCCTCCGCAATTATATCTTCCTCGTCGCGGCGCAGCTTGTCGCAGACGCTGACGTTAAACGTAAAGTCGCGGCTCTCACCCTTTTTCATTTCACAATTCTGCACCATGACGCGCCTTGACTGCGCGTAAATCGTAAACGTAATATCCTCATGCGCCGATACGGAAACGGTTACCTCGTATGTGCCGTGCGGCGCTTTGAGCGAGATGTGAAGCGGTTCGTTATTGTAGTTCATTTTGATTGCTCCTTAATTAAAATTTTGTTTTATCGTGCCGTTTTGGTACGCCTCCATGAGAGCCCTAAGCTCGCGTATACGCTTAGCCTGCGCCGCGCCCGCATCGGTGTCCTCGATGAGCAGACGCTTCGGCGCGAGGTCTATCACGTCGAGAGTGGAGTAAATGTCCTTTTCCCTCTGTATCGCGCTCTGTGCCGACACAAACGCGTCATGCGCGCTTAAAAGCAAGCCGTGGGAGTTAAATATCAGCGTGTAACCGGCAAGACCCGTGACCTTCTGGTACGCCCTCGACAGACCGCCGTCGATCACGATAAGCTTACCGCCCGCCTTGATAGGACTTTCACCCTTTTTGATCTTAACAGGCACATGACCGTTTATAATATGCGAGTACGCGTTTTTGTCAATGCCGAACTCCTCCAAAATCATGCCGCATACCTCCGGCTGCTCGACGAGGCGGTAATACTCGTCCTTTATCTCCGTCCATGTGCTTTCGTCCTCGATGAAGTAACGCTCGAACGTCGTCATCTTGTTTTTGCCGTACAGCGGCGAGAAGCAGCCGCACCAGAGGAACCACAGAAAGTCCTCGCCGTACTCCTTCGCCTTTGAACCCCTGCGTCCGAAAAATCCGTCGCGCGCGATTTTGTCAGCCATATCCATCAGCGACCTGCCCTTGACTTTTTTGCCTGCGAGCGTTACCTCGCGGAACGTGCCGTCGCTGTTCATCGGTATGCAGCCGTGGTAGAGAAGGTTGTTGTTGCAGGAATGGTAAATGCTGCCTTTCTCGTACAGGAAACGTATGTGACGCTGCAGCTTTTCGCTGCGCAGGAATGACGTTCTCAAAAGCTCCATAAGCTCCTTTTCCTCGCTCGTAAGCTCGAACGGATTTTCGGGATCGACGGTGGGGAAGTTGGTGTCGGTGAGCTTGTGCGTCACGCCGTCGAGCGTTATCGTGCCGTCCTTGTAATTTATTTTGTCAAGCATGAGGTGGCTGTCCATTTCAAATTCGGGGTGACGCATAATAAGCTGACCCTCCAACTTAAACTCGATAATCGAGATTGCCTTATGTATACGCGCCCACACGTTCTCATCGTGGCGCGACATTCTCACCTCGTTGGGATTTCTGAGCTTGAACCGCTCGCACGGATCGTCCGCATACGTTTCGAGCGCGAACACCGTGAGCGGACGCATATTTATTCCGTACCCGTCCTCAAGGCAGTCGAAATTCGCGTACTTTGTCGATATGGATATGACGTTAGCGATACACGCGAGCGAACCCGCCGCCGCGCCCATCCACTCAACGTCGTGGTTGCCCCACTGAATATCCACGCTGTGGTAGCCCTGGAGCGTGTCAAGTATAATATCGGCTCTCGGACCTCGGTCGAATATGTCGCCGATGATATGAAGATTGCCAATCGCGAGCGTCTGTATAAGCGTTGAAATATCGACGATAAACGCGTCCGCCTGACCAAGCTCGACTATTGACGAAATCGTCTCGTTGTAGTAGTTGGACTTGTCCGAGCCGTAGTCGTTGTCGGCGTGGATAAGCTCGTCGATCGTTGAGCCGAATGTCTGCGGCAGGAACGAGCGCACCTTCGCGCGCGTGTACTTCGACGCAATGACGCGGCATATCTCGATAAGGCGGTAGAGCGTAATTCTGTACCAGTCGTCAATGTCCTCGACCTGTGATTTTATAAGCTCTAATTTTTGTTCGGGGTAATATATGAGCGTGGCGAGTATCTGCCTGTCACGCTCGGACAGTGTGCGCCCGTAAATAAGCGCGATCTTGTCCTTTATAACGCCCGACGCGTTCTTTAATATGTGCAGAAAGGACTCGTATTCGCCGTGAATGTCGCTCATAAAATGCTCCGTGAGCTTCGGCAGCTTCTGCATTGACTGCAGGTGTATGATCTCCTTCGCCGCCGCCTTGACCGTCGGGTACTGCTGCGACAACAGCGTGAGATAGTCAATATCGTATTCCATGTGGTATCATCCTTTCTGGGTATATAATTTAGGATTTCGTTAGCCTCCCTTGTTAAAGGGAGGGGGACCGCCGAAGGCGGTGGAGGGATTCATTGTTATTATAAAAAGGAATCCCCCAGTCACACTACGTGTGACAGCTCCCCTAATAGGTGAACGACGCTTCAGCGTCGTAGGCGTGTTGCGAAGCAACAAACGCCGTAGCAAGGGGAGCCTTACAACGGGCGACCGCGAGGGTCGCCCCTACGGATTAACGATGTGAACGGGACGTCGTGGGCGCCGTCCCCTACGCCCAATTTTATAAATTGACGTCGTAGGGGCGAACCGTGTTCGCCCGCATACCCCTACAATTTTTCATTTTTCGCGCCGTAGGGGCGACCCTTGCGGTCGCCCGCCTTTTCACATCACCAAACCCGCGAGCAGCACAGCCGCGACGCTTACGACCGCGGCGGTCACAAGTCCGCCGCCGAGGAACGCGGCGCATATTGCCGCCGCGCACCCGATTGCCGAAACAACGACCGAGCCGGTGCAGAAAAATATTGAGGGAAATGTCATCGCGCCGAGCACCGCGTACGGCACATAGTAGAAAAACGACCTCAGCCATACCGACTTGATCTCTCCGCGCAGCAGCGTAAACGGCAGCGCGCGTATCAGATACGTAACGCCCGCCATTATAAGCACATAAACAAACATATTCATTCGCCGTCCGCCGCCTTTCTCGGAAAGAAGGTCGCGCCGAGCGCGCTCGCGGCTACAGCCGCTATGATTATGACCCACCCCGATGAAATAAACGGAGTGAGGAAATACATCGCCGCGCTTATCGCCGCGGCAACCGCTACCGCGAACACAATTTTAATGTCCCTCTTGACCGCCGGTACGATTATCGCGATAAACATCGCGTAAAGCGATATTTCCATAGCCCTTGCGAGGTACTCGGGCAAAAGCCCGCCCGCGAACGAGCCGAGAATTGTTCCCGCAGTCCAGCCGACGTACGGGACGGCGATAAGTCCGAGCATAAACGGGAATGTAATCGCCGGCACGGACGTTGAAGCGATAACGAAAATTTCGTCCGTTACGCCGAACGCCGTAACGAGCTTTTGTCCCATTGAAAAATTCCGCGTTTTCTGCGTCAGCGATATTGACATGAGCATGTACCGCGCGTTTATCACAAGCGTTGTGAGCGCCATTTCCGCGTACGTGCCGGCAGCGCCTATTATGTCCGCAGCGGCGACCTGTCCGGCTGATGTTAAGTTTGTCATTGAAATTATGATCGACCATATCGGCGCGATACCGTTCGCTACAGCCTTAATGCCGAACGCGAACGACACCGGCAGATAGCCGAGCGCGATAGGCAGACCGAGCTGTGCGCCTATTCTGAACTGTTTTCTCTTATTTGCTCCCATAATTTACCCCATTTACCGTATATACAATAATTATACCTCAATTTGCCGTTCAAATCAATATAAAACCCGAAAATATTCTTCCCCGACAGGTATTTTTTGCACGCGCGCGGCGGATATTAAAAGCAGAAGAAGCAGCCGAAGGAGAGAGTGAAATGGCAGATATAAACATAGACGGAATGATAGACGGATACGTTAAAGAGGCGCAGAAGGCGCTCGACAAATTTATGAGCCTCACGCAGGACGAGGTTGACAAAATCGTGAAGGCAATGACGCTCGCCGGTCTCGACAAGCACATGGAGCTTGCGAAAATGGCGGTCGAGGAAACGGGCAGGGGAGTGTACGAGGACAAAATCACGAAAAATATGTTCGCGACCGAGTACGTGTACCACTCGATAAAAAACGAGAAAACCGTCGGCGTTATAGAGCGGAGCGATTTGGAGGACTACGAGGTTATAGCCGAGCCGGTCGGCGTTATATGCGGCGTTACGCCCGTAACGAACCCGACCTCGACGACGCTGTTTAAGGCGATAACGTGCATAAAGGCGCGCAACCCTATAATTTTCGGCTTCCACCCCGCGGCGCAGAAATGCTCCGCAAAGGCGGCTGAAATAGTGCGTGACGCTGCCGTAAAGGCGGGCGCGCCCGAAAACTGCATACAGTGGATAGAGCACCCGTCAGTTGAAGCCACGACCGCGCTTATGAACCACCCCGGCGTCGCGACGGTGCTTGCCACGGGCGGCAGCGGCATGGTAAGAGCCGCGTACTCAACGGGTAAGCCGGCGCTCGGCGTGGGGCCCGGCAACGTGCCGTGCTACATTCACAAGAGCGCCGATTTGGAGCAGGCGGTAAATGACCTTATTCTTTCAAAGACGTTCGACAACGGCATGATCTGCGCGTCGGAGCAGGCGGCGATAGTCGATAATGAGATACACGAGGAATTCGAGCATCTTATGGAAAAATACGGCTGCTATTTCGCGCGTGACGACGAGATAAAGCGGCTGTCGGACTACTGCATAAACAGTGAAAAAGGCTCTGTAAACCCTGATATAGTCGGCAAAAGCGCGGACTTTATCGCCGAAAACGCGGGCATAAACGCTCCAAAAAATACGAAAATCCTTATCGCAAGGGTTGACGGCGTGGGTGAGGAGTATCCGCTTTCGCGCGAAAAGCTAAGCCCCGTACTCGCGTACCTTATCGTAAATTCCACCGACGAGGGAATAAAACGCGCGGAGGAAATGGTCATGTTCCACGGCATGGGACACAGCGCGGTTATCCATGCGCGCGACGGGGAAGTTATAAGGAAATTTTCGGACGTTCTGAAAGCGAGCCGCATTATAGTAAACTCGCCGTCGTCGCACGGCGCGATAGGCGACATTTACAACACGAATATGCCGTCGCTCACTTTAGGCTGCGGCAGCTACGGCGGCAACAGCGTTAGCGGCAACATCACAACGATGAACCTCATAAACAGGAAAAGAGTGGCGCGAAGGAGAGTAAATATGCAGTGGTTCAAAATTCCCGACAGAATATATTTCGAGCGCAACTCCATACAGTACCTTGAAAAAATGCCGGATATAAGCCGCGCGTTCATCGTAACCGATCCCGGAATGGTAAAGCTCGGCTATGTGGACAAGGTTCTGTACTATCTGCGCAAGCGCGAGAAATACGTTCACTCCGAGATTTTTTCCGAGGTCGAACCCGACCCGTCAATAGAGACGGTGCGCGCCGGCGCTGAGATGATGAACGATTTTAAGCCCGACGTTATAATCGCGCTCGGCGGCGGCAGCGCGATGGACGCGGCAAAGGGTATGTGGCTGTTTTACGAGCACCCCGACGTTGACTTTAACGCGCTAAGACTGCGTTTCCTCGACATCAGGAAGCGCGCGTTCAAGTTCCCGAAAATGGGCAGGACGCGGCTCGTCGCGATACCGACGACTTCCGGCACGGGTTCGGAGGTAACGAGCTTCGCCGTAATATCCGACAAAAAGAACAACATGAAATACCCGCTCGCTGACTACGAGCTTACGCCAGATGTGGCGATAATAGATCCGCAGTTTGTGATGTCGCTCCCGAAAGCAGCGACCGCCGACACAGGACTTGATGTTCTCACGCACGCGATAGAGGCTTACGTGTCAGTCATGGCGTCCGACTACACGGACGGGCTTGCGATAAAGGCGGTGCAGCTTGTGTTTGAATATCTGCCGCGCGCGTACAGAAACGGCGCGTCGGACGAGGAAGCGCGCGAGAAAATGCACAACGCCGGCTGTATAGCGGGTATGGCGTTCACGAACGCTTTTCTGGGACTTAACCACTCGATCGCGCACAAAATAGGCGGCGAGTACCACATACCCCACGGCAGAGCGAACGCGGTGCTTTTGCCGCACGTCATACGCTACAACGCGTCAGCACCGTCAAAGCTCGTGTCGTTCCCGAAGTACGACCGCTTCAAAGCCGATAAAAAGTACGCCGAAATCGCGGCGGCTCTGAACCTCCCCGCGTCAACGGCGGAGGAGGGAGTGGAGAGCCTTGTAAACGCGGTTATAAATTTAATGAAAGAAGTGGACGAGCCGCTCTCGTTCGCGGAGTGCGGAATAGATGAAAAAACGTACACCGAAAAGCTCGGCGAACTGGCTGACAAGGCGTTTGAGGATCAGTGCACTACGGCGAATCCGCGTCTGCCGCTCGTTAGCGAGATAGAGGAAATCATGATGAACGCTTATCGGGGACACTAAAACGTGGGGACACTAAACTTTTAGTGTCCCCGTTTTGTATGTTCTTATATAAATTTAAACTCCGTAACATCAAACAGTCCGCCGTCGGTTACGCGTATTTCGGGTATGACCGGCAGCGGCAGAAACGCGAGCGCGAGCAGTGGGTCGACGTCCTCGGTAACGCCCAGAGAGCGCGCGGCTTTTATAAGCTCGTCGTGAATTTTTGCCGTTTCGGACGCGCTTTTCTGCGTCATAAGTCCGGCTATTTCAAGCTCCAGATACGCCGTAACTTTACCGCCGCCGCACACGGCGATACCGCCGCTTTTGCCGAGCGTGTTCACGGCGAGAGCCATATCCGCGTCGCTGTCGCCTATGACGATTACGTTGTGGCTGTCGTGACCTATCGAGCAGGCGACCGCGCCGCCCGTAATGCCGTAATTCGTGACGTACCCGATTCCCTTCGTGCCGAGGTTGTGGTGCCGCTCTATGACGCACACCTTGCTTAGCTTATCGCCCCTGCGCGCCGTGACCTTTTTCGTCACGATCGCGTGCGGCACAAGCTCTATCGCGTAAAACTCATCCTTCATCTCGTCCGCGAAAAATTCAGGCGTTATTTCGGGAAGGTGAACCGTGTCTGTGACCTTTGACGCGTCGGTGTTTGTGACCTCAAACAGCGCCTTGCCGTCCTTCGCGGCGAGCACGCCGTCCTTGTAAACCATGAGAATGTTCGTGAGCTTTAAATCGTCCGCGACTACTATGTCCGCCGCGTATGACGGCGCGACCGCGCCGCGGTTTTTGAGCCCGTACATCTCGCACGCGTTAAGGCTCGCCATAATAATCGCGTCGATATCGTTTACGCCGCATGACTGCGCCGTTCTTATACAGTTGTCGATACTGCCCGAGCGCAGAATATCGCCGACAAAACGGTCGTCGGTGCAGAACGCGCAGCGGCGCAGCGTGTAGCCGTTTATGCCGTCCGCGAGCCGCGCGACGTCGCGCGACAGCGTGCCTTCTCTCAAAAGCACATACATACCCTTGCTTATTTTTTCGAGCATTTCATCGGTGCGGCTGCACTCGTGGTCGGTTTTGATTCCGGCAGAGGCGTACGCGTCAAGCTCGCGCCCCGTGACAAGCGGCGCGTGACCGTCGATTTTGTCAAGGCACAGCTTGCCGAGCGTCTCGCCGTCAGCCGCGAGTATGCCGGGGTAGTTCATCATTTCGCCTATGCCGAAGAACTTGTCCTTTATTTTGTTTGTTTCCTCGGCGGTCAGCACAGCGCCAGCGTGTTCAAACGGAGCAGCCGGAACGCATGACGGCAGCATAAGCTTAACGTCGAGTGCGATACCCTCCGACGCGGCGAGCATATAATCCGTGCCGTCGGTGCCGCACACGTTTGTAATCTCGTGCGGATCGGCTATAACGGTTGTAACACCGTGCGGAACGACAGCCGCCGCGTACTCCGCGGGCGTGACCATGGACGATTCTATGTGTACATGCGCGTCAACGAACGACGGCATGACGTACTTTCCGCTAACGTCAACCTCGTTTTCGCCGCTGTAGCTGCCCACGCCGCATATAGCGCCGTCTTTTATGAGAACGTCCGCCTTTTTGACCGTGCCCGTGAACACGTCAACGACGTTTCCGCCCTTTAATATTAAGTCCGCGCTTTCGCGCCCCATCGCGGTATTGATGTATTTTGATATAGCTTTCATAATATTTCACCCTATGTGATTGTATCATAAATTTTGGGAAATGTAAATATTTTGTTTATCGGTGTAATTATGTGAGGCCCCCTTGTCAAAGGGGGCTGTCACACGTAGTGTGACTGGGGGATTCCATTTCGATTTTTACAATGAATCCCTCCACCGCCTTCGGCGGTCCCCCTCCCTTTGACAAGGGAGGCTTACGATAGGTGTGTCATACCCGCGCCCGTTTCCCCTTAACATACCTCGCGGCCGCGTACGCGAGGAACGCTGCGACGGCGGCTGCGGCGGTGGCAAGCTCGAACAGACTCGCCGCGCAGAACGCCTTGCTCATCGGCGCACCCGAAGCCATAACCGTTTCCGTAACGGGCGCAAAGTGCAGATACACCGCCATATACGCCGCCGCTATCACGCCGTGCAGCGCCTTACCCGCGATGTACGGGAAAAGGCTCAAATTGTACCGCGCAATAACAGCCATGACCTGCGCATGAACGCTCACGCCGGCAAATCCGACTATCGCGGCGGTGAGTATAAGCTTTTTCGACAGCGCCATATCGAGCGCGGCAATCTTGACCGTACCCGTCACAAACTCCATAAGTCCCGACACAACCGCGTCCGCCGTGCCGCCGAGCGGCAGAATGCCGAGCAGAAGCCTTGACGCGACCGAAAAGAACAGCACCGCGCCGCAGACCGTGAGAATACTTCGTATACCGTTCTGCAGAGCGATATCGAAAATCTCGCCCATGCCGCGCTCCGGCGTTGTCATGACTGTTGGCGGCGAGGAATGTCTGTTCCTGCCGTAGAACCGAAACAGCACGCCGACCGTTACCGCCGCGAGTATATGTGTAACGTACATCGCCGCGCCAAGCCGCATATTCGAGTACACAGCCATACCGACCGAACCTAAAATAAACAGCGGTCCCGAGTTGCTGCAAAACGACAGAAGCCGCTCCGCTTCGGATTTTGAAAGGTAGTTGTTCGCGTAAAGCTCACCCGCCGTGACAGCACCCAAGGGATAACCGCTCACAATGCCGAGTACGAACGCGCTCGAACCCGCCGGCGCGACCTTAAAAAGCGGATACATGCAGAACCGAAACGCCCTCGCCATAACCTCGCAGAAACCGGAATATATGAGAAGTCCGGAGCATATAAAAAACGGGAACAGCGTCGGCACGATCATTTCAAAACACAAATTCAAAGCGTCGCGCGAATAATCTATCGCCTTCTGCGCGTTCGCGACAAGCAGCGCGACCGTCCCCAAAACGAACACCCACAGCAGATATTTTGTTATTTTAATTTCCTTTCTCATAAAAGCACCCCTTCTCACACAATAATACATATTGTACATAAACGCGTAAAATGCACATAAAAATAAAAAGGGAGTGATCGAGAATGGGAAAGAAGCTGTCGGAGAGAGTAGCCGACGCGTGGGGCGTGCCGAAGGACGTTATAATGGACATGCCGCGCATAACGGTTACGGGCGATAGGGAGATATATATAGAAAATCACCGAGGTATAGCGGGCTTTGACGAAAATTCCATAAGCGTAACGTCGGGTATAGGAAAAGTGACGGTGTACGGAGATAAGCTCAAAATAGCCGCCGCGCGGCGCGAGGATATACTTATAAGCGGAAGATTTCAAAAAATAGAGTACGAGGTAAAAAATGTTAAATAAGTTCTTTAAATTTTTACGCGGATATGTTATAATAAACGTATATGGCAAAAACGCGCCGCGGTTTTTAAGCGTATGTCTGCGGCGCGGCTTTCGTATTTACGGCGCGCGGCTGTCGGACAAGGGTATACTGATAGAAATGGACGCGCGCGATTTTATACGTTCGCGCGGCGCGGCGAAAAAGTGCCGCGTAAAGGTCAAAATAAAGGAAAAGCATACCGTCCGCCGCGCGGCTTACGCAAGAAGGTACCGAATACCGCTTCTCATAGCCGTTTCGATATGCGTCGTCATAGCGGCGCAGTGCGCGGGACGCGTATGGCTTATCGAAATAGACGGCGCGGACGACAAATACATAGACAGCATAACCGCGACGCTCGACGAGATAGGCGTAAAGCGCGGGAACCTCAAAAAAAATCTGCCCGATGGCATGACGATGAAGAAAAAGCTGCTCGAAGGCACGGACGGTCTCGCGTGGGCGTGGGTGTATATCGATGGCGTAAAGGCAAGAGTGCAGGTGTACGAAAAAATCATACCGCCCTCGGTCGTGAACAAAAGCGAGCCGTGCGACATTGTAGCGTCGTGCGACGGAGTTGTGCGCGGCATGACCGTCAAGGCTGGCGAGGAACGCGTGAGAGAGGGCGACGCGGTACACACCGGTGACCTTCTTGTGGCGGGTACCGTCTCGGCGTACCGCGAGGGCGACGCTGAAAAGTACATACTAATCCACTCAATAGCGGAGGTACGCGCGTACACAACTCACACCGCGTCGGGCGAATACAAGCTGACGCGCGAGGTTCGCACGCCGACGGGCAGGCGCAAGCGTTGGCGCGTGCTTGAGCTTTTCGGCAAGGCGCTGTCATTGCCGCACGGGAATGTGACATACGAAAACTATGACCGCACAGAGAACCGCCTTGAGCTTAACATACCGTTTTTCGGCTACAGCGGAGTTGCGCTTAATACCGTCGGGTTTGACGAGGTAAATGTCACGACCGAGCAGATACCGCTCGAAACGGTGATTGAAAACGCGAAAAACGAGCTTGAGGAAAAAATCGCGAAGGAGCTTACACCGGGCGCTCAGCTTGACGACAAGAGCGTTGAATACGAACAGATTGATAATGAAACAATAAAAGTGACCGTAAAGATGAATTTCACGGAAAACATTGCCGCGTCCGTACCGATCGGGGCGGCTGAGGATAAAGGAGAGAAAAATATTGACGACAAGACAGATAGAAGTGCCGCAGGAGATTGATATTGCAAATCTTTTCGGCAGCTTTGACGAGAACGTGAAGCTTTTGGAAAAGACGCTGAATGTAAACATCGCCGCGCGCGACGGCTCGCTCCACATAGCTGGCGGCGAGGAAAACGTGGATAAGGCGTTCGACGTTGTGAATATGCTCGTGCAGATTATAGGCAGGGGCGAGAGGGTGGACACGCAAAAGGTGATGTACGCGCTCGAAATGATACAGGAGCACGGCGGCATCGACATAAAGATGATGGGCGACGACTGCATAGCCGTGAGCGTGAAGGGACACCCGATAAAGACAAAAACGCTCGGTCAGAAGCGGTACGTCGAGGCGATAGACAGCAATACTATCATATTCGGCATAGGTCCCGCCGGTACGGGCAAGACGTACCTTGCCGTCGCGAGAGCCGTTACGGCGCTTAGGAGCAAGGAGGTAAACCGTATTATTCTGACGCGTCCCGCGGTTGAAGCTGGAGAGAAGCTCGGATTTTTGCCCGGCGACCTTCAAAATAAGGTTGACCC
Source organism: uncultured Clostridia bacterium (assembly GCA_947591315.1). Lineage (GTDB taxonomy): Bacteria > Bacillota > Clostridia > UBA1381 > UBA1381 > Hominilimicola. Next base: position 1,599 of record CANQDD010000002.1, on the reverse strand, counting down.
GTATTTGAGACCGCTCTACGACGGAATGTACGAGATGCTCGGCGGCGAGGGATTTTTGCGGTATCAGGAAAAGGGCGTGATAGAGGTCGCGCCGCTCGCGTACATGCGCGGCAGAACGCTCGACAACGCGTTCATAATTCTCGACGAGGCGCAGAACACCACGCCGGAGCAGATGAAGATGTTCCTGACGCGTATCGGCTACGGCTCGAAGGCAATCGTGACCGGCGACATTACGCAGATAGACCTTCCCGGTGAAAAGCGCAGCGGACTTAAAGAAGCTATGAAGATACTTAAAGGCATCGAGGGTATAGCGTTCTGCGAGTTCACCGAAAAGGACGTTGTGCGCCACCCGCTCGTGCAGCAGATTATAAAAGCGTACGCGAAGTACGACGAGGAACAGGAGAGAAAGAGAGCGAGACGGAGGAACAATGGTTGACATAATTCTTGAAAACGAGCAGGACGCTCTGCCTGTAACGAAGGAGATAGAAAGCGCGATACGTCGCGTGTGCGAAAGAACGCTCGAAAGCGAGGAGTGCGACTTTGACGCGCAGATAAGCGTTACGCTCACCGATGATGAGACGATACGCAGAATAAACAAGGCAAACCGCGGCATAGACAAGCCTACCGACGTTTTATCGTTCCCGCTGCTCGAGTTTGACGAAAACGGCGTTGCCGACGGCGGGTACGAAACGGACGGCGAGTATGTTATGCTCGGCGACATAGTAATCTCAATGGAGCGCGCGGCGCGTCAGGCGGAGGAATACGGTCACAGTCTGCTGCGCGAGGTATCGTTTTTGACGGCGCACTCTATGCTGCACCTTTTGGGCTACGACCACGTTGACGACGCGGAGGGCGAACGCGTAATGAACGAGAAACAGGAGAGCGTGCTCGCGTCGCTCGGCATAACGCGTGACTAAACCAAGTACGGGAGAAAAGTATGAAAAAGGAAAACAAACATTTCAAATCGGGCTTCGCGGCGATAATCGGTATGCCGAACGTCGGCAAATCGACGCTTCTGAACGCGATAGTCGGACAGAAGATAGCGATAATATCCGACAAGCCCCAGACAACGCGAAACAAAATACTCGCGGTGTACTCGACCGATGAGGAACAGATAATTTTTACCGACACACCCGGCATACATAAGCCGCACAACAAGCTCGGTCAGTACATGGTAAACGCCGCCGCGTCAAGCATGGACGACACGGACGTGCTTATTTTTGTCGTGGACGCGAGCCGCAGGATACAGGACACGGAGCGCGAGATAGTAAAGAGCATAGACAAAACGGGGCTGCCGTGTATACTTGTGCTTAACAAGGTAGACCTTATGCGCAAGGAGGAACTGCTGCCGGTAATAGCCGACTATTCGAGCATGTACGGCTTTGACTCGATAGTGCCGATAAGCGCGAAAACGAACGACGGCGTGGACATACTACTTCGCGACATAGAGGAATATCTGGAGGAAGGACCTGAGTTTTACGACCCCGAAACCGTCACCGACCAGCCGGAAAAGCAGATAGCGGCTGAAATAATACGTGAGAAAATGCTGTGGCTGCTCGACAAGGAGGTGCCGCACGGCGTCGCGATAGAGATAACGAA
>CANQDD010000001.1 GCA_947591315.1 uncultured Clostridia bacterium | reverse complement strand
ACAACCGAGACGACATTTGCCGATATCGAAAACAGCCCGTATAAGCAGTATATCGAAATCATGAACGCTTACGGCTACATGAACGGTGACAGCGAAACAGAGTTCGCTCCCGACAGAATTATGAACAGAGCCGAGTTCTGCTCAATGTTCAACAATATCATCGGCAGAAACGATATGGGACTTGAGGCTCAGGACGGTTCGACAGTAACACCGCAGACCTACTACCTCGTAGACCTTCCCGAAGGAGAATGGTACACGGACATCATGCTTAAGGCTACAAGCGCGTATGACGGCGACGGTCTCATAGACGTAGACACAAGACTTTCAAACATCAGAAATATACTTGACCACTACGATTCGCAGAACATTGCATAATCGGAAAATGAAGTTAAAAAGACCTTCGGTTTATACCGAAGGTCTTTTGCGTGAAAACGGTATAAAAATCCATTATATATACAATATGTATAATTTCTAAGCATTGTTTGTATGCAAAACAGAGAAATTCAAATATTTGTAAATTGCAGTATTGCGCTTGAATTTTGTAAGGAGTATAATATATATGTGTAATTTATCCATCACAACGAGATAAGGAGGACAAAATGAAAAAAATAATTGCGGCTTTTGCCGCTGTCGCGATGCTCGCGGCTCAGACTGCAGCGTTTGCCGCTGCGCCGGCTGATTATGACGGTTCGCCGTATGACGGCTATCCTGTTATATCAAAGGACAGCGACGGTGAAATCAACCTTGCCGTTATCGCAAATGGCGACGTAAAAATCGGCAACACAATGCAGATTGACGGCTCTGTTTACTCGAACGGAACAATATACGCGAGAAACGGCGCGGGCAATGTCATTAACGGTATGTTTATTTCCGGCACAAACAACGAAACACAATACGTTTCGGAATGGTCGCAGGACGATTCGGGCAGTTGGGTAGAAAAAAAGACATATCTTGACGGCTACTATCTGTTAAATCAAGATAATGACGAGCTGTTCAACGGTCAAGACAGCGCCACATACGGAACAAAACCCGAATACCAGACGGCTATTAACGACGGCGCGACAAGCTTTGACTATGAATATGAACTGTTCGAGGTTCCGACTGCACCCGAATATAAAAATGACAACGTTTGGGGCGCTTCGGCAGAATTTAACGTTTACAACACCAATAAACCCGCGAATAAGCAGCACACCTTTAAGGAGAGCGCATACGTAAAAGACGCGTTCATAAACGGCGGCTGGGGACACGCTATTATTGTTGATACCACGAAGGGTGACGTAAATCTTATCATTGACACAATCAACGACCTTTCCGGAACGATCAATATCCAGGTAGTCGGAGATCACGAGGCGTATATTTACTTTAACAATTACAAGAATACCGACGCATGGAATTCGTATTTCATCAACCGTGACAACCAAGCCGACGCAAAGTATTATCAGGATTATCCCGTAGACGGCGCGGCTGACCATACGCACGTATTCTTTAACGGCGACGATGTTGTGTTCGCTCACGACCAGATAAGCGCCAAGGATATTCACGTAAATGCGAAGAGAGTTGAAATTTCGGGCGCGACAAAGTTCTACAGCGACCTTTACACAAATGCCGAGGAGCTTGAAATTACCGGAGGAACAACCGTTGTAAGAGGTACGGTTTCCGCGCCTTACGCCGCTTCCAAGGTAGTTGACTCGGGCAGACTTGAGGGTCAGCTTATTACAAACACTCTTGAAATCAACGGCGCGGGCAGCATTATATGGAAAACCGACGCGGCTGAAAAGGAGATCGTTGAACCGACGGCTGAGCCTACTGTGGAGCCTACGGCAAAACCTACTCCCGAGCCTGAAAAAGAGCCTCTTCCGTCCGGTAAACCGATCGACCTTTCCGGCGCGGAATATGCGTATATATTCGGCTATGAACCCGCAATTCACCGTGTAACAGTGACCGACGAGGAAGGTAATGAGACAGGCGCATGGGACGTTCAGATTGAGGTAGGACCTAACGACAAGGTTACACGAGAGCAAATTGCCGCGATGATCATGAGAATGATAGACCAGAAGTACGACACAATCGGTGTTGAATATCCGGTTACCGCGAATATTGCTTCTCACGAGGGAACATGGTACGAGAGAGGACTTGCGTACCTCGCAAGTACAGGTGCGTTCGACGGCATAGACGAGGTAACGCTCGGCCCCGTTACGCGCGGTGAGGTTGCGAAGCTCGTTGTATACGGACTAAATCTGACGGAGACCGGCGAAACGTCGCTTACAGATATTGCAGACAGTCCTTACAAACCCTACATTGAAATTATGAACACTTACGGCTATATGCAAGGTCACGACGACGGCACGTTCGCGCCGAACGAATATATGACAAGAGCGCAGTTCTGCTCAATGTTTAACCAAATTCTTGACAGGGAAGACGCGCCACTCGAATCTAAGGACGGCGTACAGATTACTCCGGAGACATATTACTTCACTGATATCTTCGAGGGTGAATGGTACACGCCGGTAATACTCCGCGCGACGAGCGCATACGATGCGGACGGCTATGTTGACATTGAAACGAGACTTTCAAATATCAGAAACACGCTCGACGCTTACGATTCGCAAAAGCTGTTCTAAAGCAAAACAAAAAAATACCTAACCCGCGGGTTAGGTATTTTTTTGTTCTTATATTCAGCCCTGAAGCTCTTTATCTATCGCTTCAGCCGCCGCTTTGCCCGCGCCCATCGCGAGTATGACCGTAGCCGCGCCGGTTACGACGTCGCCGCCGGCGTATACGTGGTCACGCGACGTTTTGCCTGTTGCTTCGTCGGCTATGATACAGCCCTTGCGGTTCGTTTCCAGTCCCTTTGTTGTCTTTCTTATAAGCGGGTTCGGTGTTTGACCGATTGCCACGATAACCGTGTCAATATCAAGTATTTCCTCGCTGCCCTCGACGGGTACAGGTCTGCGTCTGCCGCTGTCGTCGGGTTCGCCGAGCTCCATGTGCAGCACCTCTATATTTGTTACCCAGCCGTCCTCATTGCCGATAAATCTCGTCGGGTTCTGCAGCAGCTTAAATATAATACCCTCTTCCTCGGCATGATGAACCTCCTCGGCTCTTGCGGGAAGCTCTTCCTTACCGCGTCTGTATATTATGTACACGTTCTCCGCGCCGAGACGCTTCGCGCTTCTCGCGGCGTCCATAGCAACGTTGCCTCCGCCGAGTACTGCGACATTTTTACCGACATACACCGGTGTGTCGTATTCGGGGAACTTGTAACCCTTCATAAGATTTATTCTCGTGAGGAACTCGTTAGCACTGTATACGCCATTGAGACTTTCACCCTCAATACCCATAAAAGAGGGGAGGCCTGCGCCGCTGCCGATGTAAACGGCGTCGTAACCCATATCGTCAAACAGCTCGTCTATCATTATCGTCTTGCCGATAATAACATTCGTCTGAATATCAACGCCCATAGCGCGCAGGTTGTCAATTTCCTTCTGCACGATATCCTTCGGCAGTCTGAACTCCGGTATTCCGTACATAAGCACGCCGCCAGCAGTGTGGAACGCCTCGTATACCGTTACCTTATAGCCGCGCTTCGCGAGATCGCCGGCGGCCGTAAGTCCCGAGGGGCCGCTTCCGACAACAGCAACCTTCTTGCCGTTCGGCTCCGGCACTTCAACCTTATCCTCCACGTGCTGCATATGCCAGTCAGCCGCGAAACGCTCAAGTCTGCCGATACCGACGCTTTCCTGTTTAATACCGCGCACGCACTTCGCCTCGCACTGCTTCTCCTGCGGACACACACGACCGCATACCGCGGGGAGAGCGTTCGTTTCCTTAATCTTCTGATACGCGCCCTCAAAATCACCCTCGGCTATACGCTCGATAAATTCGGGTATTTTAACGCTTACGGGGCAGCCCTGCATACATGGTCTGTTCTTGCAGTTAAGACATCTCTTTGCCTCGTCTATCGCCATTTCCTCGGTATAACCCGTGGTTACCTCAAGGAAGTTTTTGTTTCTCTCATTGGGACATTGCTCCGGCATCGGATTTTTGTCCGGTCTCATATTAGGCATAGTCTCAATCCTCCTTATTTGTTCTACCGATACGGCAATGACCTTCGGCGCACGACCTTTTTTCGTAGTCAGCGAACATTCTTCCGCGCTTCATGGCGCTGTCCCAGTCGACCTTGTGACCGTCAAAGTCGGGGCCGTCAACGCACGCGAACTTTGTCTCGCCGCCGACGATAACGCGGCAGCCGCCGCACATGCCTGTGCCGTCTATCATGACGGGGTTCATCGAAACCATTGTCGGTATTCCGTAAGGCTCTGTCACCTTGCACACAAACTTCATCATAACGAGCGGACCTATCGCGATTACCTCATCAAACTTTTCGCCCGCGTCAATCTCCTTTTGGAGCATATCGGTAACAAAACCCTTGTTGCCGTTTGAACCGTCGTCGGTCGCGATAATGAGCTTGTCGGCGACTTCCTTAAGCTCGTCCTCGAGAATGATAAGCTCCTTGTTTCTAAAGCCCGTGATAACCGTTACATTCGCGCCGAGCTTGTGGAGCTTCTTAGCCTGCGGATACGCGATAGCCGTACCGAGACCGCCGCCTATCACGGCAACCTTCTTCTTACCCTCGAGCGGGGTGGGGGTTCCGAGCGGACCTGCGAAGTCGAGCAGATATTCACCCGCCTCAATCTTCGATAAATCCTGCGTTGTTTTTCCGACAATCTGAACAATTATCGTCACGGTGCCTTTTTCGCGGTCATAGTCGTTGATAGTGAACGGCACTCTTTCGCCGTACTCGTCAATCCTTAAAATAATGAACTGACCGGGCTCTGCCTTTTTCGCGATTAAAGGCGCCTCAACCTCCATAAGGAAGATCGTCGGATTTAAAACCTCTTTTCTTACTACCTTGTAAGCCATTTATTTCACCTCTGTATAAATAATTCATGTTTTTTCGCTCCACCTTTTATGATAACATATTATCATGTTTTTTTCAATGCTTTTTGACTTACTTTTTTGATAAATTCTTCCATATCCGCCGGAATTTTGCTTGTAAATTCAATTACATTTCCGTTTACGGGGTGCGTAAAGCGTATAAAGCTCGAATGAAGCATCTGACGGGGAATAAGAGCCTTGTTTTCCTCGCCGTACAGCCAGTCGCCCGCGAGCGGGTGACATATATGCGCCATGTGTACGCGTATCTGGTGCGTGCGCCCCGTTTCAAGCGACATTTCAAGTACGGTATAATCACCGAGCCTGTCAATAACCTTATAATGCGTCACAGCCTCGTGACCTGCCGCGCTGACGCACCGCTCAATCGCGCTGCCTTCCTTTCGCGCAATTGGAGCGTTCACCGTCCCGTCCTCCGCAATATCACCGCACACAACGCATATATATTTTCTCCGCAGCTCACCCTCGGAAATTTCATCGGCAAGCCGCGCGTGCGCGTAACTGTTTTTGGCGACCGCCATAAGCCCCGATGTGTCCTTGTCGAGACGGTTCACAGCGCGGAACAGATGTTCCTCGCCGCGCGACATATAGTGGTACATAACCGCGTTCGCGAGCGAATTTTCATAATTGCCGACCGATATGTGCGTCGGCATGGCTGGCGGCTTGTTCACTATTAAAACGTCCTCGTCCTCGTATACAATATCAATCGGTATGTTCACGGGCACGATATTCTCCGACGCTCTGTCGCGCATCGTCACCGTCACCACGTCGCCCGACCTTACCGTGTCCACCGTTCTTATATGACTTCCGTTCAGCTTAAGACCTTCGGGCGCGAGCCTAAGTTCCTTTATGAGCGACGTTGACATCTTAAAGTGCCGCCGCAGCACAGTCATAACCGTTTCGCCGTCAAACTGCGGCTCAACGGCGTATTCAAGCACGCGTTCCATCAGTTGTTAAAACCCTGCAAAAGCTTTGTCGCGTACGCGCCGTCAACCTGCTCCCAGTCGAAGCTGTACGGCTTAACTCCCGACTCGCACAGGCTTGTATCGACCGTTTCATACGTTGAAATCGGCACGCGCGAGGTGTACGTCTGATTTTCTCTCGCGTCGTATATCATAAACTCTATCTCATCGCCGTCGCGCTTACCGAAGCGGCACACCCTGTCAACGCTTTTGTCAACGTCCTGCGACAAAATCATCAGCTTTATCATCTCGACCGTCTTATCGTTCATGCCGTTGTCGAAAATCAGTATCTTCTCCAAAAGCTCGTTATAGTCGGTCACAAACCGCAGATTGTAACCTTCAAGCTTGCTAAGCTCACCCGACTCCTTCGAGGTTTTTCTTATATTGTCGAAAAGCTGTGACTTCAGTATCGGGTCGGTGCACGGCGAAAACGAAATCATAAGCCGCTTTTCCTCGTCGTGGTACAGCATCGGCGTAGGCATAAGCGCCGAGTGACCGCACGACGGACAGCGGAACATATTAACCTGACCGCGCAGCAAATCCTGTTTTAAATCCGCGCTGTCGCTTACCGTGACGGAATTCCAGACGGTTACGTCCGTCATCTGTCCGCATTTGGGGCAGCGCACGTTTTGCTTTGAATTAAGACTCATTTATCCTCAGCCTTTCTTATCATATTATCGGCGGCGACGATTATGCCGAGCTTCGCGCTCTCGTACGTAAGACCGCCCTGCATATACGCGATATACGGCGGCTTAATGGGGCCGTCGGCGCTAAGCTCTATTGACGCGCCCTGCGTAAACGCGCCCGCCGCCATTATAACCTTGTCGCTGTAACCGGGCATGTCCCACGGCTCAGGCGTTACAAAGCTGTCGACCGGCGCGCCCTTCTGTATGCCCTGGCAGAACCGAATTAAATCGTCCTCGTTGCCGAACTTTACGGCTTGTATTATGTCGTGGCGTACCTCGCGCGGCTTTGGATTTACATCGTAGCCGAGCTTTTCAAATACCGCGCTGCACAGTACTGCCGCCTTCATAGCCTGCGCGACCGTGTGCGGCGCCATAAAAAGCCCCTGATAAAGCTGACGGTTGAAGCCGAGCGACGCGCCCGCTTCCTTGCCGATACCGACCGACGTGAGACGGTAGGCGCAAAGCTCCACATACCGCTTTTTACCGGCAATATAACCGCCCGTCGGTGCAAGACCGCCGCCGGGATTTTTAATGAGCGAACCGGCGATAAGATCCGCGCCGTAATGCGTCGGATCCTCCGTGTCGGCAAACTCGCCGTAGCAGTTATCCACAATACAAACCGTGTCGGGGGAGATACCCTTTATAAACGAGATAAGTTCGCCTATCTCCTTCGCGCTGTACGTCGGTCTGTCGCCGTAACCCTTGCTGCGCTGAATTGTCACCGCCTTGATTGGTTTTGATGTAAGAACCTCTTTTATTTTTTCACAGTCAGGAGTTCCGTCGCTCAGAAGGTCGGCTTCAATATAATCAACCCCGAAATCGCAGAGCGAGCCGTCACCCGTCTTGCCGCCTATACCGATTACCTCGGTAAGTGTGTCATACGGTCTGCCCGTGACGGCGAACAGCGTGTCACCGGGGCGCAGCACGGCGAAAAGAGCCGTTGAAATGGTGTGCGTGCCTGAAATAAAATTATGGCGCACAAGCGCGTCCTCCGCACCGAATATATCGGCGTACACCTTATCGAGCGTGTCGCGCCCGATGTCGTCGTAGCCGTAACCCGTGGTCGGCATAAAATGCGTGTCCGACACGCGGTTATCTGCAAACGCCTTCATAACGCGGAGCTGGTTTATTTCCGCGATCTCGTCTATCCTCGCGAAGCTCTCCCGAACCTCGTGTTCCGCCTCGTCCACAATATCAAGCGTTTTCTCCGATATGCCGAAGCTGTCTTTTATATACGTGTTTTTATCCATAACCAAAATCCTTTCGGTATCGTATTAACCCAATAAGTATACCATTTATACCGCGCCGCGTCAAGAAAAAAGAACGCCGCTTTTTCGCGGCGTTCAAATATAAAGATATGAAAATCAAATGCTCTTAATAATCTTGAGCCACTTCTCATACGCTGCGTCCCAAGCCTCGCTGTCCTGCGGCTCGTATTTCGCGATGTCGAAGGAGTTCCTTACGACCTTGCGTCCCTCGTTTATATCCTTGATCGCGCCCATAGCCATAGCCTGCACGATTACGTTGCCGATACTCGTCGCCTCAACGGGGCCTGTGCTTACCGTCCTCTTTGTTGCGTTCGCGGTGAACTGGCAAATCATCTTGTCCTTAATTCCGCCGCCCACAATGTTTACAACGTTGTACTTGTTGCCCGTAACGGCTTCCATACCCTCGACCGTCTGACGGTACTTAAACGCGAGGCTCTGCGCGATACATCTTACGACGTCGCCCTTTGTTTCGGGTACCTTCTGACCGGTCTTTGCGCAGTAGTCCTTAATGCGCTGCGGCATATTGCCCGGCGTCTGGAACGCGGGATAGTCGGGATCTATAAGGCTCGCGAACGGCTCAGCCGCGTTTGCCTGTTTCTCAAGCTCGTCAAAGCTCAAAAGCTCGCCCTCTCTGTCCCACTGACGGCGGCTCTCCTGAATGAGCCACAGTCCCATTATATTTTTAAGGAAGCGTATCGTTTTGCTCACGCCGCCCTCGTTTGTGAAGTTGTACTCAAACGCGCTGTCCGACGTGTTGGGCTTGTCGAGCTCCACACCCATAAGCGACCACGTGCCGGACGAAATGTATATAAAGTCCTTCTGATCCACAACAGGTACGGACGCAACCGCGCTGCCCGTGTCGTGTGACGCTACCGCCACAACGGGTACCTCGGCTATACCGAGCTCTTCCGCAAGCTCCTTTTTAACAGTTCCGACGATCTCACCGGGGAATATGACCTCGGTCAGAATATCGGTCGGTATACCCATTTTTTTGAGCATATCATATGACCATTCGTACTTTTCGCTGTTATAGAACTGCGTTGTGGACGCGTTTGTGTACTCCGTCTTTTTAACGCCCGTGAGGAAGAAGTTAAAGAGGTCGGGCATCATAAGCATTGTTTTCGCGTTTTTTAGCGACGTGCTGCCGGAGAGCTTTTCGGAAAGAAGCTGATAGAGCGTGTTGAACCAGTTAAACGCTATACCCGTCTCCTTGAAAATCTCCTCCTTCGGAACGAGCTTAAACGCCTCATCGTACATACCCTCGGTGCGCGTGTCGCGGTAGTGGTAGGGGTTGCCCAGAAGCTTGTCATGCTCGTCCAAAAGACCGTAGTCAACCGCCCAGGTGTCGATACCGATACAGTCTATGTCGCGGTCGCCGGAGTTCGCGCACTTTAATATGCCCTGCTTGATCTCAAAAAACAGTCTCAAAACGTCCCAGTGCAAATCGCCGTTGATGTTTACAGGATCGTTTGAGAAACGGTGTTTTTCCTCCAGTGTGATTTTCTCGCCGTCAAACTTCGCCAGCATGGCTCTGCCCGAGGACGCGCCGAAGTCAAACGCCAGAAATTTGTATGTCTTGCCCATAATACACTCCTCTTTTCTTTTAATATATTTACTAAATTTATTGTATCATAGCAGGTGAATATTGTCAATAATTAACATTAGTTTTTTAATACGTCGGGATATACAGCAATACGAATAAGGCGGTACGGCGTATGCAGCTTTTTTTGTGTAAACCGACCGAATGTGTTGCCCGTTTCTTGACTTTAAGGTAAAAATGTGGTATAATTTATACTCGGATTTGCATACACAAATGTAAGACATCATAGGAGGTATCATCATGAACATTTCAACAAATCTACGCGCAATCGACACGATTAAGAGCGAAATACTCTCGGAGGTTGCAAAGCTGTACAGGACGCTTGCGGACTACGACGAGGTCGGCGGATACGAGAGCGTGTCAAACGAGATAGCTACCATAATAGCCATGAACTACATACTGGCAAGAAGGCTCGGGCTGACATTTTCGGGTGTGGACAGCAAGATTTCTGAGCTTTTGACAATCGGCGAGGAAAACGGACACGAGCTTGAAATAGAGTTCGCCGACATGTCGGACTTGAAGAAGTACCTGAAAAACCGCTGACAGATTGCGGACAATGCCCGCACGGAGGAACATTATGAGTAATCATTACGGGAAACTGACTACCACATATGCGAGCGCTGCATATATATCCGCAGCGCTGCTTATAGCGGGCGGAATTTCCGTTGTGTTTATACCTAACGCGTATATCGGCGCTGCGGAAATGGCGGCGGGCGTTGTTATATTTTTGCTGATGCTGATACTTAGGGGATACAGGCGCAATATAATAAACAGCTATCTGAACCATATTGAAAAAAGCAGCGGCGTTATGGCTTCCAATCCGATGAACGCGCTGCCAGTTCCTGCCGCGGCATGTCATATAGACGGAACGGTAAAGTGGTACAATGAGATGTTTGCGGACGTGTTCGGTAATGACGATTTGTACGAAACAAAGATAGAGGACGTAATACCGGCGGTAAAATGGGGCACGATCCTCAAAACACCTTCCATATACCAGAAGCAGATAAAAATCGACGACAAATCCTTCTTATTCGCGGCTTCTGCGGTAAAAAACAAGCAGCAAGGCTCGTCGCGCGACGAGGATAAGGTTTCCGTATACATTTACCTTATAGACAAGACAGCCGAAAACGAAATTCAGGCAAAATACGACAACGAGCGCACCGACGTTGCCATAATCAATATCGACAACTACGACGACGTCTTGCAGCGCGTAAACGACAGCGAGCGTCAGCAGATATTGTCGCATATACGTCAGTGTGTGAGCGAATGGGCGGCTGAATCGGAAGCTATCGTAAAATCCACCGACCGCGACAGGTATTATGTTCTGTTTGAGCATCGTTTTCTTCAGATGTATGAGGACAAAAAGTTTGACATACTGAATAAGGTAAGGAATATAGGCGATGAGATAAAGCTTCCGGTAAGCATAAGCATCGGTATAGGCATAAGCGGCACTCTTTCCGAAAACGACACGTACGCGCGTAACGCGCTCGATATTGCTCTCGGCAGAGGCGGCGATCAGGTAAGCATAAAGAATGACATTCAGTATCGGTTTTACGGCGGCACGGCGCGCGACTACGAGAAGAGTACGCGCGTAAAGACAAGAGCGTTTGCCGTCGCGCTGAAGGATTTTATAAAAAAGAGCGACAAGGTTATACTTATGGGACACTCGGCTGCCGATTACGACTGCTTCGGCGCGGCGATAGGTCTGCAAAGAGCGGTAAGAGCTTTGGGTAAAACGCCGTATATAGTTGTTGACAACAACTCTCCGGCAATCAAAACTCTGTATAACGACATCAGGGAAAATGAGGAGTATCAGGGCATGTTTGTCGACGGCGACAGAGCGCTTGAGCTTTTAACGCCTGACACGCTCGTTATTGTACTCGATACTCACAGACCGTCTATGCTGCCGTGTCAGGCGCTCATTCACCGCGCGTCAAAGGTCATACTCATAGACCATCACAGGCGTTCGACAGATTTTATAAGCCCGTGTTCGCTTATATATCACGAGCCTTACGCGTCGTCGACGTGTGAAATGGCGACCGAGCTTCTCGAGTATATGGATCTCGGCAGCGCGCTCACAAGCATCGAAGCGGAAAGCCTTTACACCGGCATATTGATTGACACGAAGAATTTCATGGTTAAAACCGGTGTGAGGACGTTTGAAGCTGCGTCGTACCTGCGCAGGCTTGGACTTAACACGGTCGGAATAAAGCGGCTGTTTAACGTGAGCAAGGAAGATTATATTTACCGAAGCGACATTGTAAAGACGGCGGAGGTTATTGCGCCGCATATCGCGGTGGCGCGCTGCTACGGCAAAATACCGAATGTACGCGTTATAGCGTCGCAGGCGAGCGACGAAATGCTGAATATCGCTGACATACACGCGTCAATCGTCGTTTATCCTCTTGACGGAGCGATAAGCGTAAGCGCGAGATCTTTGGGCGATATAAACGTGCAGCTCATAATGGAAAAGCTCGGCGGCGGCGGTCACAGCACCGTCGCGGGAGCGCAGATAAAGGACAAAACCGTGGATATGGTTGTGGAGGACGTTAAGGACGCCGTTTACAGCTATATCGCGGATCAAGAAAATTAAAACGGCGGAGGGACAGAGATATGCAGGTTATTTTAACACAGGACGTTAAGGGACAGGGCAAAAAAGGTCAGATGATCAACGTATCGGACGGGTACGCGAGAAATTATCTGCTGCCGAGAGGATTGGCGCAGCCCGCGACAAAGTCGAATATAAACGTAATGAAGGGCAAGCAGGAATCCGCGGAGTACAGAAAGCAGAAGGAAATAGAGGAAGCTAACGAAATCGCCGAAAAAATGAAGGATATGACTGTTACGCTTAAAGCGAAGGCGGGCGAGAACGGCAAGCTTTTCGGCTCGATAACGTCAAAAGATGTAGCCGAGGCGCTTAAAATGCAGCACCATATAAAGCTTGACAAAAAGAAGTTCGTTATGCCGGACGGAATAAAGACGCTCGGCACGTCAACCGTCAGCGTTAAGCTCTACAGCGGCATAACGGGCAGTCTTACGGTTACGGTAGAAAAGATTTGACCTTGGGGAGGAAATGAAATGCCGGAGTCAGTAACGCCCGTTGACGTTATGGGCAGAGAGCTGCCGTACAGTCAGGAGGCAGAGCTTGCGGTTATCGGCAGCGCGCTGTCAAACGCGCACAGCGTAGCCGAATCTGCGGAAATAGTCGCTCCCAAGGACTTCTATTTCCCGCAGAACAGAGAAATATACAATTCAATTCTGGAGCTGTTCAACGAAAATCTGGCGATAGACTTTATAACAGTCAGTGAAAATCTCGCGAGAAAGGACAAGCTCGAAGCGGTGGGAGGCGTTGAATATCTCCGAAATGCCGCGACGAATGTTCCCACAACTCGTCATGTCACGTACTATTCGCAGATTATCAAGGACAAGTCCACGCTTCGCTCGCTTATACAGCGTTCAAACGCCATTTCGGATATGGCGTACGGCGAAGAGGATAGGGTGGAGCGTATCGTTGACAGGGCGGAACAGATGATTTTTGACGTGTCCGCGTCGCGCGAAAGCGGCAGTATATTGCCGATAAGCCAGATATTCCTAAGCACGTACGAGCAGCTTGTCGAAAACTCCGCAAACGGCGGAGGAATAACGGGACTTGCAACGGGTTTTGACGAGCTTGACAGGCGCACCGGCGGACTTCACGGCGGCGAGCTTGTGCTTATTGCCGGTCGTCCCGGTATGGGTAAGTCGTGTCTTGCGGTAAATATCGCAGAACACGTAAGCATGGACGAGAACAAAACGGTCGCGCTCTTTAATCTTGAAATGCCGCGTGAGCAGATCGTAAACAGAATTATAAGCTCGCAGGCGCTTGTAAACGCCACCAAAATACGCACGGGCGAAATGTCGGGCGACGACTGGGAAAAGATAGGAGCCGTTGTTGACCGCGTCGCGACCGCGCCGATGCATATAGACGATACCGCGTCCGTAACGGTCGCGGAGATACGCGCGAAGTGCAGACGGCTTAAGCAAACGAATAATCTCGCGCTTGTGGTAATAGACTACCTTCAGCTTATGCAGTCGAGCGGACGCGCCGATAACCGTCAGCAGGAAATATCGGAAATATCGCGTTCACTCAAAATTCTTGCCAAGGAATTGAACATTCCCGTTATAGCGCTGTCACAGCTTTCGCGAGCAAGCGAGGCGCGTAAGGACAGGAGACCGCTGCTTTCGGATTTGAGAGAATCGGGCGCGATAGAGCAGGACGCGGATATTGTGCTTTTCCTGTACCGTGAGAGCTATTATAACAAGGACAGCGAGCAAAAGAACATTGCCGAGTGCATAATAGCGAAAAACAGAAGCGGCGAAACAGGTACGCTAAACCTCGGCTGGAAGGGCGAGTATGTGAAATTCCAAAATCTGGATTACAGATCAGAAGAAGAAAAATGATTTTAAACGCAATAAAAAAAACAATATCCGATTACGGTTTACTGCACGGCGGTGAAAGCGTGCTTGTCGCTCTTTCCGGAGGTGCGGACAGCGTGTGCCTCACGCACGCGCTATGCGCTTTTAAGGACGAAATCGGGATAACCGTGTCGGCGGCGCACGTAAATCACGGCATACGAGGCGAGGAAGCCGACCGTGACGAGGAATTTGCGAGACAGTTTGCGCTGTCGCTCGGAATAGAATTTTATTCGGTAAAGCTTGATATTCCCGCCGAAGCCAAAGAAAGCGGCGTCAGCGAAGAAACAGCAGGCAGAAACGCACGATACGCTTTTTTTGACAGTTTGTGCCGAAGACACGGCATAGATAAAATCGCAACGGCGCACAATAAAAACGACAACGCCGAAACGATAGCCATGAATTTTATACGCGGAAGCACGGTAAAGGGACTCGGCGGCATACCGCGCAGGCGAGGCAATATCATAAGACCGCTTCTTGACGTGAGCCGCGGTGAAATAGAGCGCTACTGCGCCGAAAATGAGCTTGAATACGTCACCGACAGCACAAATCTGTCGTGCGATTATACGCGCAACAAGGCGCGGAATATGCTCATACCGCTTATAGAACGCGAGTTTAATTCATCGTTTACCGAAACGGTCACGAAAAACGCCGTTCTTGCCGCGGAGGACAGCGCATATATTGATAAAACAGCGCGCGCGGAGTATGAGAGGATTGTCGCAGACGGTCGCGCGGAGATTAAAGAGCTTATTAGCCTTGACGCGGCGATAAGGCGCAGGGTTGTATACTATATGTTGTCGGAAGCGTCCGGCACAAAGGACGACATCGGCGCGGCGTATGTAAAAAGTGCGCTGTCGCTTGCCGAAAAGCAAAGCGGCGCGTCGGCGGATTTTCCGCACGGCGTGCGGCTGAGGAACGAGTACGGATTCCTTGTCGCGGAAAAACGCACCGAAGATACAAACCCGTTTGAATGCACGCTTAAATCGGGGGAAAATTATATTCATGAGCTTAACGCGGTCGTGACACTTTCAACCGCAGACGAGCGCGGGCGTGACGGCGCGGTGTATCTGTCCGCAGGTGAGGACGATAAAATAATAATTCGCAGCAGATGCGCGGGTGATATATTTTACCCGTGCGGAATGACAGGCTCAAAAAAGGTCAAGGAATACTTTATAAACGAAAAAATACCCAGAGACAAGCGCCCTCTTGTCCCGATAATCGAGATAAACGGCGTTATCGCAGCCGTGGGGAAAAGGGTTGACCGACGTTTTCTGTTCACGGATAAGGGTATAAAAATAGATTTTACTGAAATTCGGGAGGTAGAAGCTTGAATAAAAAGAAATTGCCGGGAATAGGTATGTGGTTGGTTCTTATCATATCAATATATCTGATATATTCGATAGTCGTGAACATGTTCGCGTCGCTTCCGGAGATGGAGTATTCGGATTTTGTGAGAAACATACAAGCCGAGAACATAACCTCCATGAGCTTGGAGGGAAATACTGTCACGGTCACGGGCAAGGACGGCGGCAAGGCGAAGGTTACGATACCGTCGCTTGAAACGATGCAGGCGGACATCGGCGAGGAAATAAACGCGCAGATGTCGGCGGGTACACTCACACAGAAGGCGCACGAATCGGGTATTTCGTGGGTGGCGATAAGCAACATACTTTCCACGGTTATAATTATAGCGTTTATGATATTTTTCCTCGGCAAACGCGGCGGAGGTAATTTCACAAAAAGCTCCGCGAAGCTCGTCGAGGGTAAGACGGGTATAACGTTTAAGGATATGGCGGGCGCGGACGAGGCAAAAAAGGAGCTTGAAGAAGTGGTCGAGTTCCTCAAAAACCCCGACAAATTCACGCGTCTCGGCGCGCGCATACCGAAGGGCGTGCTGCTCGTAGGCTCGCCCGGTACGGGTAAAACACTGCTTGCAAAGGCTGTTGCCGGTGAGGCGAATGTGCCGTTCTTCCAGATGAGCGGCTCAAACTTTGTTGAGTTGTACGTCGGCGTCGGCGCGTCGAGAGTGAGAAACCTGTTCCAGCAGGCGGAAAAGGCTAAACCGTGCATAATCTTCATAGACGAAATCGACGCGGTCGGCAGACAGCGCGGCGCTGGTATGGGCGGCGGCAACGACGAGCGCGAACAGACGCTGAACCAGCTCCTTGTTGAAATGGACGGTTTCAGCGATAACGAGGGAATTATCATAATAGCGGCGACGAACCGTCCCGACGTGCTCGATCCCGCGCTTTTGAGACCGGGACGCTTTGACAGGCAGGTAGTGGTAGGTATGCCTGATTTGAAGGGCAGGGAGGATATACTGCGCGTACATTCGCGCAACAAGCCGCTTGCCGACGATGTTGACCTTAAAGAAATCGCGCGCGCGACAACGGGTTACAGCGGCGCGAACCTCGAAAACCTGATGAACGAGGCTGCCATAATAGCCGCGGCAAGGAATCATCCGAAAATATCGCGCCACGATATAGAGGACGCGAATTTAAAGGTCATGATGGGCAACGAAAGCAAGTCGAGAAAGATAAACGACGAGGAAAAGAAGCTCACCGCATATCACGAAGCCGGTCACGCCGTTATTACAAAGCTCATATCGACCGATACGCACGTGCATAAGGTGTCCATTATGCCGCGCGGCAGAGCGGGCGGCTTTACAATGTCCGTGCCGGAGGAGGATAAGAATTACCATTCGCGGAGCGGTATGCTTGAGGATATAATGGTCATGCTCGGCGGACGCGCGGCGGAGGAGCTTACTATGGACGATATAAGCACCGGCGCGTCGAACGACTTGCAGCGCGCGACCTCAATAGCAAGGCAAATGGTCGTAAAGTACGGCATGTCGGAGACGGTCGGACTTGTGTCATACGACAGCGGCAGTGAAGTATTCCTCGGCCGTGACCTTGCGCAGACAAAGCCTTATTCCGAAAAAACGGCCGCCGATATTGACGGAGAGATTAAGAAAATCCTTATGTCGCAGTACGACAAGACAAAGCAGATACTCACCGACAACATGGACGTTCTCGAAAAGGTGGCGAATAAGCTCATCGAGAAGGAAACCATTGACGGCAACGAGTTTAACGCGTGCTTTGAAAATTAAGACAAAAAACGGGTGAATTTTCATCCGTTTTTTTATATGTAGACAAAACGAAAAAAATGTGATAAAATTAATATGTGTTGTATATTAAAGATACGAAAGGGTAATGTTGATGAAGGAAAGTGAAAAGAATGTGCCGTCCGTGGTCGTGAAGCGGCTGCCGAGATACTACCGTTATCTTTCGGAGCTTTTGAACCAAGGGGTAAAGCGCATATCGTCAAACGCGTTGAGCGATAAAATGAACGTCACAGCTTCACAGATAAGGCAGGATTTTAACTATTTCGGCGGCTTCGGGCAGCAGGGTTACGGATATAACGTTGAATATTTGCACGGCGCCATCGGTGATATACTCGGACTTAACGACGGCGACACTATGGTTATAATCGGCGCGGGCAACCTCGGAAAGGCGCTCGCAAGCCATGACACCTTTGAGAAGCGCGGTTTTAAGCTGGTCGGTATTTTTGACAATAACCCCGACGTTATAGGCACGGTAATAAACGGCAGAGAGGTAATGGACGTAAGCGATTTGGAGGACTTTATAAAGCGCGAAAGAGTCGATATAGGCGTGATAACCGTTCCGCGCGGCGCGGTTGAGGAAACGGTTGAAAGACTTGTTAAAAGCGGCGTGAAGGGATTTTTGAACTTTTCGTATATGGAGCTTAAGCTCGGCAAGGACATTGCGGTTGAAAACGTACACCTGTCCGATCCGCTTATGACGCTTTCGTATAAAATCAAGGAGAAGAAGCAGGAGAACGAAGCATGAAGGTTATAGCGTTTGTCGGACCGAGCGGTACGGGAAAAAGCTACCGCTCCATAACAGTGTCGCGCGAGCACGGCGCGGACGCGATTATTGACGACGGTCTTTTAATATCGCACGGAAGGGTAATCGCCGGCGCGTCGGCTAAAAAAGAGGCGACAAAAATCGCGTCGGTCAAGCACGCGCTGTTTATGAATGATGAGCAGGCGCGTGAAATAAAGGACGCGCTCAAAGAAAGCGGCGTTAAATGTCTTATGATTCTCGGCACGTCTGACGCTATGGCGGAGAAAATAGCGAGAAATCTCGGCGTCGGTGAAATAAGCGAAACGATACGCATAGAGGACGTCGCGACAAAAAACGAAATGGATATGGCGATACGTATGCGCCGCGTCGAGGGTAAACACGTAATACCCGTCCCGACGTTCGAGATAAAGCAGGACTTTTCGGGATATTTTCTTCACCCGCTGCGCCGCTTTTTGAAACGCAGCAACGTTGAGGCGAACACGGGCGCGGCTGACAAATCCATCGTGCGCCCGACGTTCAGCTATATGGGCGACTACACCATTTCGGATAACGTGATAAACTCCATAGCCGTGTATGAAGCCGAAAAAACCGAGGGCGTTGCGAAGGTATTGAGCATAAATTTGCGTAAAACTCAGCACGGCGTACATATCGACATGACGCTTTCAATGCGCTACGGCTTTAACGTGGCGGCGGTGTCAAAGGAAATACAGCAGGCAGTACGCCGAAATATTGAGGAGTACACGTCGATAAACGCGAGACGCGTAAACGTGCTCGTAAGAAATCTTGTGAGAGAGTAAAGAGGGAAGGGAAGCCGTATGGATAAATTTGAGCTTGTTTCGGAATTTGAGCCGCGCGGCGATCAGCCGCAGGCTATTGAAACACTCGTCAACGGCGTGAAAAACGGCGAGAAATTCCAGACGCTTCTCGGCGTTACGGGTTCAGGTAAGACGTTTACAATGGCGAACGTGATAGCGAAGGTGAACAAGCCCACGATCGTGCTCGCCCACAATAAAACGCTTGCGGCGCAGCTCTGCAGTGAGTTTAAGGAGTTTTTCCCGAATAACTGCGTTGAATTTTTCGTGTCGTACTACGACTATTACCAGCCGGAGGCATATATCCCGCAGTCGGATATATATATCGAGAAAAACGCGATGACGAACGAGGAAATAGACAAGCTCCGCCACAGCGCCACGTTCGCGCTTCTTGAGCGCAAGGACGTTATAATCGTGGCAAGCGTGTCGTGCATATACGGTCTCGGCGACCCCGACGACTACAAAAACATGATGCTGTCGCTGCGCGTAGGTATGGAGCGCGACAGGGACGAAATATTAAAGAAGCTCGTCACAATGCAGTACGAGCGCAACGACTTGAATTTTGTCCGCAACAAGTTCCGCGTGCGCGGCGACGTACTGGAAATATTCCCGTCAAACAACGGCGACAACGCCATACGCGTCGAGTTTTTCGGCGACGAGATAGAGCGTATATGTGAAATAAACGTGATAACCGGCGAAATAATCGGTGTAAGGCAGCACGCGGTAATATACCCCGCGTCGCATTACGTTACGACCGATGACAAGATGAAGCACGCTATGCAGACGATAGAGGAGGAAATGTGGGAGCAGGTAAAGTACTTTAAGGAGCATGATATGCTCATTGAGGCGCAGCGCATACAGCAGCGCACTCTGTACGACCTCGAAATGATGCAGGAGATAGGTTTTTGTCAGGGTATAGAGAACTACTCGCGCCACATAAGCGGTCGCGCGCCGGGCAGCGCGCCGTTTACGTTGCTCGACTATTTTCCGAAGGACTATCTCATGATTATTGACGAGAGCCACGCCACCGTTCCGCAGGTGCGCGCGATGTATAACGGCGACCGCGCGAGAAAGGAAACGCTTATCCGTTACGGTTTCCGTCTGCCGAGCGCGGCTGACAACAGACCGCTTAAATTTCCCGAATTTGAGGAACGCTTAAATCAGGTTATCTTTACGAGCGCAACGCCGTCCGACTACGAGCATGAACATTCGACCGTTGTTGCGGAGCAGATCATACGTCCGACGGGACTGTTGGATCCCGAGATTGAGATTAAGCCGACGGAGCATCAGATAGACGACCTTATCGGCGAGATAAACAAGCGCACGGAAAAGGGCTTCCGCACGCTCGTGACGACGCTCACAAAGAAAATGGCGGAGGATCTCACAGACTACCTCGGCGGCGTCGGTATGCGCGTGAGATATATGCACTCCGACATTTCCACGATTGAGCGCACGGAGATTATAAAGGATCTGCGCACAGGTGAGTTTGACGTGCTTGTCGGAATAAATCTGCTTCGTGAGGGTCTTGACATTCCCGAGGTTGCGCTTGTGGCAATACTTGACGCGGATAAGGAAGGCTTTTTGAGAAGCGAAATGTCCTTAATTCAGACGATAGGCAGGGCGGCACGTAACAGCGAGGGTCACGTTATAATGTACGCCGACACGGTAACGGGTTCGATGAGGCGCGCCATAGACGAAACGAACCGCAGAAGAAAGCTTCAGGACGAGTTTAACAAGGCGCACGGCATTGTGCCGAAAACGATAAAGAAGGATATAAGGGATATTATAGAGTCGATGAAGCCGCTTGACAAGGGCGATACGCCGCGCGAGCAGCTAACGATAAATTACGATAAGGAAATAGCCGAGCTTGAAGCGAAGATGCTCCGAGCCGCGGAGAACCTCGAATTTGAGGAGGCGGCTGTTTTGAGAGACAGAATAAAAAGACTTAAAAAGGAGGCGGGACTGTGACACAGGAAATGCTTGACAAGGTAAAGGCGATAATAACCGCCAATATTTTAACGCCCGTTGTTTACTTTATAGAAAACGAGGACACGCTCGAATTTATCTGCTTCTGCGACAGGCATATAACGATGCAGGAGATATATAACGTCGAGCAGATGATAAAAACGGTAACGGGACAAAACGCCGAAATAATTGACATAAGAGAATTTTCCGAGTCGGAGCGGCTCGAGGTGATACATAACGCGGAGCTCATACACAGTGAGCATCCGATAATAGAGTACGTGTTCGCGCAGTCAATGGTCGAGGACTACAGAGCGGCTATGGAGCAGCGCAGGTCTATGCTCGACCGTCAGCGTGAAACGGGAACATTTTATTTGCAGTAAAGGGTAGGAAAATGGAAAAGGATATTATCATAAAAGGCGCAAAGGAACATAATCTCAAAAATATAGACGTGACAATACCGCGCGATAAGCTTGTGGTACTGACCGGTCTGTCCGGTTCGGGCAAGTCGTCGCTCGCGTTTGACACTATTTACGCGGAGGGTCAGCGTCGCTACGTCGAGTCGCTGTCGTCGTACGCGAGAATGTTTCTCGGTCAAATGGACAAGCCTAACGTCGATTACATCGAGGGACTTTCTCCCGCGATAAGCATCGATCAGAAAACAACGTCAAAAAACCCGCGCTCAACAGTCGGAACGGTGACGGAGATTTACGACTATCTCCGCCTTATGTTTGCGCGCATAGGCATACCTCACTGTCCAAACTGCGGCAGGGAGGTAAAGCGTCAGAGCATTGACCAGATCGTGGACGCGGTCATGGCTCTCGACGAGGGTACGAGAATACAAATACTCGCGCCCGTTGTGAGAATGAAGAAGGGCGAGCATAAAAAGGTGTTTGAGAACGCGAAAAAGAGCGGTTACGTGCGCGTTAAAGCCGACGGCGTGATGTATGACCTCGGTGAGGAGATAGAGCTTAAAAAGACGCAGAAGCACAATATAGAGATTGTCATAGACCGCCTCATAATACGCGACAACATAACGCAGCGCCTTACCGACTCTCTCGAAACGGCAATATCCCTTACGGGTGATTTGGTTCTTGTGGAGGTCATAGGCGGCGACACGATGTCGTTTTCGCAGAATTTTGCGTGTCCCGACTGCGGCGTGAGCCTTCCGGAACTTGCTCCGAGATTGTTTTCGTTTAACAACCCTTACGGCGCGTGTCCGAACTGTGACGGCTTGGGTTCGCTGCCGAAAATTGACCCCGAGCTTGTCGTGAGCGATGAAAATCTAAGCCTTCTTGAAGGCGCGATAACGGCTACCGGCTGGTCGAACGCAGGTAAGAGCGACACAATGGCGCACACGTATTACACCTCGCTCGCGAAGCATTACAAGTTTGACATAACAAAGCCATACAAGGATTTGCCGGAAAATATAAAGCACATAATTCTCTACGGCACGGACGGTGAACAGATTAAGATGCAGTACAGCCGCGACGGAAGGAGCGGCACATTCACCGCGCCGTTCGAGGGCGTAATAACAAATCTCGAACGCCGCTACAACGGCAACACGTTCGACTATGTTAGAAACGATATTGAGAAGTATATAAACGATGTTACGTGTCCCAAATGCAAGGGCGCTCGCCTATCCGACGCGGTTCTCGGCGTGACTGTCGGCGGCGTGAACATATACGAGTTTACGTGTATGCCTATAAAGCAGGCAATGGAGTTTATGGAAAATCTTAAACTCACCGACCGCGAGCTAATGATAGCGGAGCAGGTTATAAAGGAAATAAAGTCAAGGCTTAAATTCCTTTTGGACGTGGGACTTGAATACCTCACGCTTTCACGCTCGTCCGGCACGCTGTCGGGCGGTGAGGCGCAGCGTATACGTCTCGCGACGCAGATAGGCTCGGGACTTATGGGCGTGCTGTACATTCTTGACGAGCCGAGTATCGGACTTCATCAGCGCGACAACAACCGCCTTATAGAGACGTTAAAGCACCTGCGCGACCTCGGAAACACGGTTATAGTCGTTGAACACGACACCGACACAATGCTTGCAGCTGACTGTATCGTTGACATAGGCCCCGGCGCGGGTGCACAGGGCGGCAGGCTCGTAGGTTACGGAAGCGTGGAGGATATTATCGCGTCGCCGGAGTCGGTAACGGGCAAATACTTAAGCGGCGAATGCAAGATCGACGTTCCGAAAATGCGACGTATACCGATAGGCTGGATCGAGATTAAAGGCGCGAGGGAAAATAATCTCAAAAACATAAACGTCAAAATTCCGACCGGCGTTTTAACGTGCGTCACGGGCGTATCGGGCAGCGGCAAGTCGTCACTCATAAACGAGATACTTTATAAAAAGCTTGCACACGTCCTTAACCGCGCAAGAACGCACGCCGGAGCGCATAAGGAGATTACGGGTGTTGAGCAGCTCGATAAGATTATCGACATTAACCAGTCGCCCATTGGCAGAACGCCGCGCTCAAACCCCGCGACGTACACAAATCTCTTTAACGATATACGCAACGTGTTCGCGCAGACTAACGAAGCGAAAGTCCGCGGCTACAAGTCGGGAAGGTTCAGCTTTAACGTGAAGGGCGGACGGTGCGAGGCTTGCTCCGGCGACGGTATAAGAAAGATTGAAATGCACTTCCTCGCCGATATATACGTTCCGTGCGAGGTATGCAAGGGTAAGAGATATAACCGCGAAACGCTCGAGGTTAAGTATAAGGGTAAGAACATTTACGAGGTCCTCGAAATGACCGTTGACGAGGCATATGAGTTTTTCGGCAATATCACAAAGATAAAGCAGAAGCTCCAAACGCTCAAAGAGGTCGGTCTCGGATATATCAAGCTTGGTCAAAGTTCCACCACGCTGTCCGGCGGCGAGGCGCAGAGAGTAAAGCTTGCCACGGAGCTTTCGAGGACAAGCACTGGCAGAACGATATACGTTCTCGATGAGCCGACTACCGGACTGCACACAGCCGACGTGCACAAACTCACGGAGGTGCTTGACAAGCTTGTTGAGGGCGGCAATACCGTTGTTGTAATCGAGCATAATCTCGACGTTATAAAGACTGCCGATTACATCATTGACATGGGACCCGAGGGCGGCGACAACGGCGGCAGAGTTGTTGCGCACGGCACGCCGGAAGATGTCGCGAAGGTGAAAGGCTCGTACACGGGACAGTTCCTTAAAAAAATGCTTAAGTAAAGTCTGCGGGTATTGACAAAGCGCAAAACGGTGTTATAATTATTATAGAAAATATATTCTTCGGGGTGCGGTGAAATTCCCTACCGGCGGTTACAGCCCGCGAGCCATTTTGGCATGATTTGGTGAAATTCCAAAGCCGACGGTAAAGTCCGGATGTGAGAAGGTTAGTGTATAACGGCTCTGATGTTATTTGGAGCCGTTATTTTTATGGGCGGCAAAACCCATCCGACGCCTACGGCGCCACCTCCCCTAGTAGGGGAGGCTTACGATGTGAATGGCTTTCCGTGAGGCTCCCCTAATAGGGGAGCTGTCAGCGCGTACTATTGCGCAGCAATAGTTGGGCTGACTGAGGGGTTTATTTAACGAATATAAACAGGAGAACATAAAATGAACGAACAATTTATGCGGCGCGCAATCGCACTTGCCGAAAAGGGCGCGGGGCGCGTCAATCCAAATCCGCTCGTCGGCGCGGTTATCGTGAAAAACGGCGTTATTATCGGCGAAGGGTATCACGAAAAATACGGCGGGCTTCACGCGGAGAGAAACGCGTTTAAGAACTGCAAAGCGTCTCCCGAGGGCGCGGATATGTACGTCACACTCGAACCGTGCTGCCACCACGGCAAGCAGCCGCCGTGTGTTGACGCGGTGATCGAAAATAAAATAAAACGCGTATTTATCGGATCTGACGATCCCAATCCGCTCGTGGCTGGCGGCGGTATAAAAAAGCTCCGCAAGCACGGAATCGAGGTTCACACCGGCGTCCTAAAGGACGATTGCGACGCAATAAATGAGATTTTTTTCCACTATATCAGCACGAAAACGCCGTATGTGATGATGAAATACGCGATGACCGCCGACGGAAAAATCGCCTCGCGCACGGGCGACAGCAGATGGATCTCAAATGAAAAATCGCGCCGTATCACGCACGAGGACAGGAACAGATACGCGGCTATCATGGTCGGTATCGGCACGGTTCTGGCGGACGATCCGAGCCTTACCTGCCGTATCGAGAACGGAAACGACCCGATCAGAATAATCTGCGACAGCAAAATGAGTCTGCCGCTGGACAGTGAAATCGCAAAAACAGCGAAAACCGTCCGCACAATCGTTGCCGCCTCTGTGCAAAACGCGGAAAGGGAAAAGGCGTTAAACGAAAAGGGAATAGAGGTAATTTACGTCCCCGACAAAAACGGACGCGTTGATTTGGCGGCGCTTATGCGAAAGCTCGGTGAAATGCAAATTGACAGCGTTCTTCTCGAGGGCGGCGGAGAATTGAATTTTGTGGCATTAATAAGCGGTATTGTAAATAAAGTAAAGATATTCACCGCCCCGAAAATAATCGGCGGCACTGACGCGAAAACGCCCGTGGGCGGAGCGGGAATCGAGCTTATGAAAAACGCCGTAAAGCTGAAATTAAGAGCCGTATCGCCGGTTGACGGCGACATAATGGCGGAATATGACGTGGTAAAGGAGTGAAGCCCATGTTTACGGGGTTGATCGAAGCCGTCGGAACGGTGACGGCGATAAACAAGCAGCGCGGAACTGTGACGATAAAATGCGGCATTACCGACGGTATTGAAATCGGCGACAGCGTTGCGGTAAACGGCGCTTGCCTGACTGCGGTTGAGGTTGGAAGCGGCATTTTCACCGCGGACGTAATGAACGAGACGTTCAGCCGTACCGCGTTGGGCGCGCTTTCAATCGGCAGCCGCGTAAACCTCGAGTGCGCCATGAAAGCCGACGGGCGCTTCGGGGGGCATATAGTTTCCGGTCACATTGACGGCACGGGGACGGTGACAAATATGCGAAACGACGGTAACGCGGTTTGGGTGACGGTCGAGGCGGAGAGTGAAATTCTGCGGTATATCGTCGAAAAAGGTTCTATCGCGATCGACGGAATAAGTCTGACTGTCGCGGACGTTGACGAAAAATGCTTTAAGGTTTCGATAATTCCGCATACCGGCGGAGAAACGACGCTGCTCGAAAAACGAGTTGGCGACGCGGTAAATCTCGAATGTGATATAATCGCAAAGTATGTGGAAAAACTGATGCAGCCGTCGGAAAACATTCCGAAAAGCGGCATAACGTATGATTTTTTAGCTAAAAACGGATTTTAAGGAGGTTGACATAAAATGCAGTTTAACACAATTCCCGAAGCTATAGAGGATTTGAAGCAGGGGAAAATGATAATGGTGGTTGACGACGAGAACCGCGAAAACGAGGGAGATTTAATAGCCGCGTGCGAGTTTGCCACGGGTGAAATGCTCAATTTTATGGCAAGCTACGCGAAGGGGCTTATCTGTATGCCGATGTCGGGCGAATGGGCGGCGCGGCTGCACCTTTTACCTATGGTGGCGGACAACACCGATAACCACGAGACGGCGTTCACCGTGTCGGTCGACGCGGTCGGCACGACTACGGGCATATCCGCGTACGAGCGCGCAGATACGGCTCGTAAAATTGCCGACGAAAACGCGCTGCCGTCGGATTTTCGCCGACCGGGGCATATGTTCCCGCTTATCGCGAAAAAGGGCGGCGTGTTTGAAAGGAAAGGACATACCGAAGCGACAGTCGATTTACTGAAATATGCGGGCTTGAAGCCGTGCGGACTGTGCTGCGAAATTATGGCGGAGGACGGTCACATGATGCGTCTGCCGCAGCTTACGGAGTTCGCGCAAAAGCACGGATTTACACTTATATCGGTGGCTGATTTGGAAAAATACCGCCGTGAACATGAGGTTATAGTAGAGTGCGTGGCGAAGGCGAAATTCCCGACGCGCTACGGTAAATTCACAATTCACGGCTTTGTGAACAAGCTCAACGGCGAGCACCACGTCGCGCTCACGATGGGCGAAATGAACCCCGACGAGCCGATTTTGTGCCGAGTACATTCCGAATGCCTCACGGGTGACGCGCTCGGCAGCGCGCGCTGCGACTGCGGTCAGCAGTATGACGCGGCAATGAAGCGTATCGCGAAAGAGGGCAGGGGAGTGCTGCTCTATTTAAGACAGGAGGGGCGCGGAATCGGGCTTATAAATAAGATCCGCGCGTACGCATTGCAGGATCAGGGCATGGACACGGTAGAGGCGAACCTTGCGCTCGGTTTTCCCGAGGATATGCGCGATTACAGCGTTGGCGCGCAGATATTGGCGGAGCTTGGCGTGGGCAAAATGCGGCTTATGACGAACAATCCGCTGAAAATCGACGGGTTGGAAAAATTCGGGCTTGAAATTGTCGAGCGCGTGCCGATACAAATAGAAGCGGGCGCGGATGATGAGTTTTATTTATTGACAAAGCAGCATAAAATGGGGCATTATTTGAATTATGATAAGGAATAAATCATGATTTATTAGCCTTCCCCTTGAGGGGAAGGGGGACCGCGCAGCGGTGGATGAGGTGTTATTTCACAAATTTTGAAAATATAACGCCCTGACGGGCTACACCTCATCAGTCACTTCGTGACAGCTTCCCCTCAAGGGGAAGCCTTTCGCCGTTAAATCATAATTTAACACATAAATACAAGGAGGAATAATCATGAAAATTTTGGAAGGGAAATTAGTTGCAAAGGACGTTAAAATCGGTATTGTCGCGTCGCGTTTTAATGAGTTTATCGTATCAAAGCTCATAAGCGGCGCGGAGGACGGGCTTCTTCGCCATGACGTGAGCGGCGACAATATCACTCTTGCGTGGGTGCCGGGCGCGTTCGAGATACCGCTTATGGCCAAGAAAATGGCTGAGAGCGGCAAGTATGACGCGGTGATTTGTTTGGGCGCTGTAATACGCGGCGCGACCTCGCATTACGATTATGTCTGCAACGAGGTATCAAAGGGTATCGCGCAGGTGTCGCTCGTTACGGGTGTTCCCGTGATGTTCGGCATACTCACGACCGACAACATTGAGCAGGCTATAGAGCGCGCCGGAACTAAGGCGGGCAATAAGGGCTACGACTGCGCTCTCGGTGCGATAGAGATGATAAATCTCGCGAAGCAGATATAAAAATTTCCGTTAAACTTCAACATTTTTGCCTTTTTATACGTTATATAAGTGAAAGCGGATAAAAGGGACGGTGAGGCATATGACGATCGACGAGTTATACGGTGAGTTTTTTGATGAACTCGTTTCGTGGTGCGCGGCTATGTGCGGCGACGAAACGGCGGCGGAGGATATGGTTCAGGAAGCTTTTGCGCGCGCACTGACAAAATCCGAAACGCTTGAAAAGCTCCACCCTATGCAGTCACGCGCGTGGCTGTATAAGACAATCAAAAACATATACCTCGACCGTGTGCGTCATTCCGCTTTTGAAACGGTCGCGGAGGAAAATGCCGAAATCGCCGATATATGCGATGATTACGATATGTCGGAAATCAAGCAGCTTCTTGATGCGCTGCCGGATATTGAGGGTATGCTGTTTAAAATGCGATACCTGTACGGGTATAATTCAAAGGAACTCGGCAGCGCGTTCAATATGCCCGCGGGAACAGTGCGTTATAAGCTGTCCTCTGCCCGAAGGAGATTAAAGGAAATGCTTGAAGAAGGGAGTTTTTAAGATGAAAAAAACATTGGAAATCGTATCTGAGCTATGCGACGCGAGGCACATAACCGAGGCGAAATATGAGGAATACGAAAAGGTCATAATTCACACGGAAATTTTAATTGTAAATGAGAAAAGTCACAGGCTGCTCAGAGAGCTTAACGCAGAAATCAATGCCGAAAAGATAATTTCAACGGAAAAGGAAGTTGATATTATAACAATAAACGCTTCGCACAAGATAACCGCGAACGCGCTGCCAAAACCCGGCTCGATCCTTACCGTGAACGGCGGGCTTGAAATAGAGCCGGGCGCACGGGAGGCTGTAAGTCGATACGCGGCAATTATTGTAAACGGCAATCTGGAGTGCCCGGAGAGTATGATGAGCGAGCTTGCCGATATAGATGTAAACGGTATGATAGGAACATACCCGGACGGTTATGTAAAGCTCAAAAATAACTTTGTGATTGACAAATACTTTCCTGTACGCGCGTCGGATAATGGCAGATATTACGCGGGAAGCGCCGTAAAGCTGATCGATAAATCGGTTGATACCGCAAAACTGATTGAAAAAAACGTGCGGTTTAAGACGAAGCGTTTTATCGTGCCGGAGGAAATGCTCAATGAATGTCTGCCGATGTTTGATGAAACCGTGGAGCTTTTTGTCGCTCCGGAGGGATTTTCGATTGCCGACGGAAGCAAAAAACTCAATGAGGAGCTTGTAAACGAATACGGCGGAAAAATATTCATATACGGCGATCTTGACGCTCGGGGAGACATCACGGATGTTTTGCGTAGAATTGAACGCCTCGAGGTCACAGGCAAAGTAAAGGTCGATAAAGAAAATGAGGAAGCGTTTAGAGCGATTGGGGCAAAGTACAGAAGGCTTGATGTCGTAATAACCGAGCGCAAGGAAGGAAATGGAGCGCTTAACGCCGCCAGCCTGCGCATAACAGCAGTAATGCTGGAGAACTCGGAGAACGTCGTCGAAATAGGAAACGCAGCAAGCATTGAGATAGACGAGGATGTCACGGCGGAGAGCATCGAGAAAAAACTTAAAGTGGAAAATGCCGCAAAAGTGGTGTGTTCCGATGAACAGTATGCCGCAGTGTGCAAGGTTTGCGGCAACGCCGCTAAAATCAGTGTTCGCGATAAAAACCGCGTTGAAATTACCTGCGAAAGATACGATATGTAATGGATGATTAAAAAAATCTCTTGACAAACCGGCGTCAAAGTGTGTATAATACAAATAAGGCGATGACAAAGACAGTAACCTGTGGCAAAAACCACAAGAGAGAGAACCTCGCGGCTGGAAGGGTTCTTTGGCGGGCTAAGGGCGAACACCACTTTGGAGCTTGCGCGCGGAACGGAATTTTCTCACCCCTATTATGCGCACCGTATACCCGAACGTCATCGGGAAAAATGAAGTTATAAATCAGGGTGGAACCGTGCATAGTATGCGCCCCTGAAGAAAGGATATAAATATATCCGTTTTCTTCGGAGGCGCTTTTTGTGTGCAAATTCTCCGAAATGTAAACGGAGCAAAAAAGGAGAGAATTAAAAAATGACAGAAATGAACGAACTTCAAACACTTCGCCACAGCGCGTCGCATGTGCTTGCGCAGGCGGTAAAACGACTTTTCCCCGACACGAAACTCGCGATAGGTCCGGCGATAGACACGGGCTTTTACTACGACTTCGACACGGAGCACGCGTTCACTCCGGAGGATTTGGAAGCGCTCGAAAAGGAAATGAAGAAAATTGCGAAGGAAAACCTTAAAATAGAGCGTTTCGAGCTTCCGAGAGCCGAGGCGCTGGAGCTTATGAAGGACGAGCCGTACAAGGTGGAGCTCATAAACGACCTTCCCGAGGACGCGACAATATCGTTCTACAAGCAGGGCGATTTTACCGACCTCTGCGCGGGCCCGCACGTAAACTACACGTCGAAGGTAAAGGCGTTTAAGCTTCTTTCCGCTACGGGCGCATACTGGCGCGGCGACGAGCATAACAAGATGCTGCAGCGCATTTACGGCACGGCGTTTACAAACAAGGCTGACCTCGAAGCGCATCTGGAGCAGCTCGAAGAAGCGAAGAAGCGCGATCATAACAAGCTCGGACGCGATCTTGAACTGTTTACGACCGTTGACTATATCGGTCAGGGCTTACCTATAATGCTCCCGAAGGGCGCGAGAATAATCCAGACGCTCCAGCGCTGGGTTGAGGACGAGGAACAAAAGCGCGGCTGGCAGCTTACGAAAACACCGTTTATGGCAAAGAGCGACCTTTATAAAATTTCCGGTCACTGGGATCACTACCAGGACGGTATGTTTGTTTTGGGCGATCCCGAAAAGGACAAGGAGGTTTACGCGCTGCGTCCGATGACTTGTCCGTTCCAGTACCAGGCGTTTTTGAACCGCGGACGCTCGTACCGCGATTTGCCGATGAGACTTAATGAAACCTCGACACTTTTCCGTAACGAGGCTTCGGGCGAAATGCACGGGCTTATCCGTGTGCGTCAGTTTACGATCTCAGAGGGACATCTTATGTGTACGCCGGAGCAGCTTGCGGGTGAGTTTAAGCACTGTCTTGAGCTTGCAAACTATATGCTCGACGTGCTCGGACTTAAAGAGGATATAACGTATCGTTTCTCGCAGTGGGATCCTGATGACAGAGAGAAGTATATCGGCACAAAGGAGCAGTGGGACGAGGCGCAGGGCGTTATGAAGGATATACTCGATGAAATCGGTCTCGAATACAAGATAGGCATAGGCGAAGCGGCGTTCTACGGTCCGAAGCTCGATCTCCAGATCAAAAACGTTCACGGCAAAGAGGACACACTTATCACAATTCAGATAGACCAGATGCTTGCCGAAAAATTCGGTATGGAGTACACTGATAAGGACGGCACGAAAAAGAACCCGTATATCATTCACAGAACGAGTATCGGCTGTTACGAGAGAACGCTCGCGCTCCTTATCGAAAAGTACGCCGGCGCGTTCCCGACGTGGCTCGCACCCGTGCAGGTGAAGATTTTGCCGATAGCGGACAGACATCTCGATTACGCGTACGAGATTAAAAAGAAGTTTGAGGAAAGCAATATCTGGCGCGTGGAGATCGACGACAGAAGCGAGAAGCTCGGTTATAAGCTGCGCGAGGCGCAGCTTGAAAAAGTGCCGTATATGCTCGTTGTCGGCGACAAGGACATTGAAGCCGGCACGGTATCGGTGCGCTCCAGAAAAGAGGGCGACAAGGGCGCTATGGAAATAAGCGAATTTATAGCGCAGATTAAGGAAGAGATTGACAATAAGGTGAGATAAGTAACCGTTCTTCCTTTGACGGCATAATATAACTTATGCGGCAAGGGGAGAGGTGGTTGTTATGAGGCTCGGTATATCTCGCACGTCAAGACGGAGAACAAGGCACGGCGGCAGATTCGGTATTGTACTGTTTGCCGCTATGGTTTTCATTGGTGTAATGATAACCGTGCTCATACGCCTTCAGCCGGTCGTGATCGACTACGCGGAAAAATACGCGTCGTCCGTAGCCGACAGCGTTGTCAACAAGGCGATACAGGAGGTTTACTCGGACGGCGACTATTCCTGCACCACCGAAATAAGCGGTAAAAGCGTCAGAACGGTAGAAACTGACACGGCGAAAATAAACCGCCTTAAATCGGCGTTAAATCAGGCATTGCACGACGGCATGAGCGAATGCGAGACGGTGTATATACCGCTCGGCAGCGCGCTTAACTGGTACTTTCTGTCGGGTATGGGACCGAGGATACCGATAAGAATATGCCCCGTCAGCGTTATAAATATGGATTTACGCGACGACTTTTCATCAGAGGGCATAAATCAGGTGTACCATAAAATATACCTTGACGTGACGCTTGAAATGTCGTATATCGGACTTATGTCCTCGCGCTCGCAGACGGTGCGTACAACGGCGCTTGTGAGCGAGACGGTGATCGTCGGCGACACGCCGGAGTATTACGGCACGGGAGAAATTGCCGTAGAATAAGGAGTTAAAATGAACGAAATACAAAAACGTATCGAGGAGCTTAGGGAACGGCTTAATTATCACAATCACAAGTACTACGTCGAGGACTCGCCGGAAATAAGCGATTTTGAGTTTGACGCGATGCTATCGGAGCTTGAAAAATTAGAGGACGCGTATCCCGAATACAAGAGCGCTAATTCCCCGTCCGTGCGCGTGGGCGGCGAGGCGGTGACGTCGTTTGCGGAGGTGCGTCACGATGTGCCGATGCTGAGCCAGCAAAAGGCGTTTTCAAAGGAAGAAATACTCGACTTTGACAGACGCGTCAAAGCCGTCATTCCCGACGCTAAGTACGTTGTGGAGCAGAAGATAGACGGTCTTTCGGTGTCGCTCGAATACGTAAACGGCGAGTTTACGCGCGGCTCGACGCGCGGCGACGGCGTGACGGGCGAGGACGTGACAGAGAACCTTCGCACGATCCGTTCGATACCGCTCACACTGCGCGATAAAATACCGTTTCTTGAAGTGCGCGGCGAGGTGTTTATGTCACGCGACAGCTTTGAAAAGATAAACGCGGAGCTTGAGGAAACAGAGCAGCCGCTTTTCGCAAATCCCCGTAACGCGGCTTCGGGTTCGCTACGTCAGCTTGATCCGAAAATCGCGGCAAAACGAAATCTCGATATATTCGTGTTCAATATTCAGCAAATACGCGGCGTGGAAATAAAGTCGCATACCGAAGGTCTTGAATTTTTGAAGGCGCAGGGTTTTAAGACAATTCTCGACAAAAACGAGTACGCGAACATCGAGGACGCGTACAAGCGGATTGAGGAAATAGGAGAGGAGAGGGGAGAGCTGTACTTCGATATTGACGGCGCGGTCGTGAAGGTAAATGACCTTGCGTCGCGTGAACTGCTCGGCGACACCGCCAAATTCCCGCGCTGGTCTATCGCGTACAAATACCCAGCCGAAAAGCAGACGACAAAGATACGAGACATAAAGGTTCAGGTCGGCAGAACGGGCGTTTTAACGCCGCTTGCAATTCTTGACACCGTGCGCATTGCCGGCTCTAACGTGTCACGCGCGACGCTCCACAATCTCGACTATA
Organism: uncultured Clostridia bacterium; assembly: GCA_947591315.1. Taxonomy (GTDB): domain Bacteria; phylum Bacillota; class Clostridia; order UBA1381; family UBA1381; genus Hominilimicola. The sequence continues at coordinate 134,726 of CANQDD010000001.1, read as the reverse complement.
TACGCGAAAAGGATATACGCATCGGCGACACGGTCGTGATTGAAAAAGCCGGCGATATTATCCCCGCCGTGGTCGAGGTCGTAACCGATGAGCGCACTGGTGAGGAAATTGAGTTCAATATGCCGTCGCACTGCCCCGAATGCGGTGCGCTCGTTGTGCGCGAGGAGGGCGAGGCGGCGTACAGGTGCACCGGTATAAGCTGTCCGGCGCAGAGAAAGAGAAATATCATACATTTCGTGTCGCGCAGCGCGATGGATATAGACGGTTTGGGGCCGTCGATTATAGAACAAATGCTTGAACGCGGACTTATAACGGATGCGGCGGATTTGTATTATGTAAACCCTGTCGACATTGCGGATATGGACAAGCTCGGTGAAAAGTCGGCGCAGAACCTTATAAACGCGCTTGAAAAATCAAAAACCAATCCGCTTTATCGTCTTATAAACGCGTTCGGCATACGTCACATCGGCGAAAAGGCGGCGAAAATACTGTCGGCACACTACAAAACGCTTGACAATCTTCGCGCCGCCACGGCTGACGAGCTTACCGTTATACCAGATATAGGCGAAAAAATGGCTCTGTCCGTCACGGAGTTTTTCGCCGAGGAACAGAACAAGGAATTTATAAAAAGGCTTGAGGATGCGGGCGTGAGATGCGTTGACGACACGGAAAGCACGGCGCGTGACAACCGTTTCGATGGCAAGACGTTCGTGCTTACCGGCACTCTTGAAAAGTACAAGCGCAGCGAGGCTGGCGCGATTATTGAAAGCTACGGCGGCAAAACGTCGTCAAGCGTGTCAAAGAAAACAGATTACGTGCTTGCCGGCGCGGAAGCCGGAAGCAAGCTCGACAAGGCTAACGCGCTCGGCATAACCGTTATAAGCGAGGACGAGTTTGAGGAGATGATTAAATGATAGAGGAAAAAGCGTTCGCGATGAAGGACGAGCTTATATCCGTGCGGCGCGCTCTTCATAAAATCCCTGAAACGGCGTACAGCGAAGTAAAAACAGCCGAATATATAAGGAATAAACTCGCAGAGTACGGAATACCGTACGAAATTGTGACGGAAACGGGCACGGTCGCAGTAATTCACGGAAAAAAAAACGGTAAAACGGTGCTTTTGCGCGCCGACATAGACGGACTGCCGATAAACGACGAAAGCGATTTTGAGGTGAAATCCGAGCGTGAGGGATATATGCACGCGTGCGGTCACGACATACACGCCGCGTGTCTTTTGGGGACACTAAAGTTACTGAACGAAATAAAGGGGACACTAAACGGTAACGTAAAATGTGTGTTCCAGCCCGCCGAAGAAGGGGACGGGGGAGCGCTGCCGATGATCAAGGCGGGCGTTATGGAAAATCCGCACGTTGACGGAGCGTTTGCGCTGCATGTCGAACCGCTCGAAAAAACGGGTAATATACAGGTTAAGGACGGCTCGATTATGGCGTCGCCCGACGATTTTAAGATAACGATAACCGGCAAGGGCGGTCACGGCGCGTATCCCGAAAAGTGCGTAAATCCGCTTACTGTCGCCGCGGAAATACTTGAAAAGTGCCATGAAATATCGAAAAAATACAATCTCCCGTGCGTTGTGACGATATGCGAAATACACGGCGGCACGTGCAGGAACGCCGTTCCCGACACGGCTGTTATGACCGGTACGGCGCGGTCATTGGACAGTGACACGCGCAAAAAGCTTGTGGAGCTTATAAACGAGATTGTAACCGACACGGCCTGCAGTTTGGGAGCAAAAGCCGAACTTGACTTTAACATACTTTTTCCGCCGGTTGTAAACGATAATAAAATGAACGATATTGTGCGCAAAAGCGCGGAAAAGCTCAACTGCGTAGAGAATGTGGTTGAACTTGAAACCGCGTCAATGGCGGGCGACGACTTTTCGTATTTCGGCGAGCTCGTACCGTCGTCTTATTTTAAGCTCGGCGTCGGAAATGAGGATATAGGCGCTGTTTATCCCATTCACAGCCCAAAATTCAAGGCTGACGAGGATGCGCTGCCGATTGGAGTATCTGTTTTGGTACAATGTGCTGTGGATTTTTTAGATACTTTTAGGGAATAGGTTTACATAATATTATTATGTAAACTAAATTTATATTATATGGAAAATTATGGATAAAATTATAATAGTTGATTGCAGCGCGGACAACGAAACGATAAACGAATTAGAGAAAACAGGCGCTGCGGTTATTCCGACGGTAAAACTTGACTGTCTGTACGACGCGGTCGCGTCGCACGCGGATATGCAGATACATTATCTCGGCGGTGACCGTTTTATTTGCGCACCCGAAGCGTACGAGCATTATAAAAAGCTGCTGCCGAGCGGTGTTGAGCTTATAAAAGGCAGCGCTCGTTTAAACTCAAAATATCCCGACGATATTGCGTACAATGCCGCGGCACTCAAGGACTGCGTAATTTGTAAATCGCGCTGTACGGCGATAGAAATTCTCGAAACGTATGGAAGTAAGGGTGCGGACATTCTGAACGCCGCACAGGGGTATGCAAAATGCAGCACCTGCGTTGTAAACGGTCATGCAATCATAACGGCTGACAGCAGTATAGCAAGCGCAGCAGAAAAACACGGTATAGACATTCTTAAAATCCGTGAAGGTCATATTGAGCTTCGAGGAATGAATTACGGATTTATCGGCGGAGCGTCGGGGCTGATCGAGAGGAACGTGCTGGCGTTTAACGGCGAGCTGTCGACGCATCCGGACGGAGATAAAATAAGAAGCTTCTGCAAAAACCGTGGTGTGGAAATCGTTGAACTGAAAAAAGGCATACTGACCGATATAGGTTCGATTATAACCAATACGGATTTTTAATGCCTTAATTCAAAAAAATATGCTTCTAAGTAAAATAAAGAGCGATTTATCCGACTTGGATTTATATTTTGCTATACTCCCTTTCAGAGGCTCAACTTTTAATTTCCCTGCGGGTGCTTCTCAAGCCAGTCGATTATGTCAAGACTCTCATAAAGCGGTTTGCCGTCAATGAACAAACACGGCACCTGATCCTTGCCGCCGATTTTCATGAGACGCTTAAAATCGTCCTCGTTTTTCATTACGTCATGCATTTCAATATCCGTTCTGCCGAGACGCTTAATCGCGTCAAACACTCTCACACAGTACGGACATGTGTCAAATTTGTAAAGCTCCAGTTTCATTTTTAATTCTCCCTTATAAATTATTTTCTTCAAATATAAAATCAATCTGCCGCGACAGTATATCGCTGCGCACAAGCGTAACTCTCACCCTGTCGCCCACACCGTACACTCGACCGCCGCGCTTACCGTTCGCCGTGCCGCTTTGCTCGTCATACGTGTAGTAATCGTCGGTCATGCTGTCGTAACGCACAAGTCCCTCCACCGTGTTGTCAAGCTCGACAAATATTCCGAATCCCGTCACGCCGGACACGACCGCGTCAAAGCTCTCGCCCACAAACCTGCTCATATAAGCGGCTTTCATCAAATCGTCCGAGTCACGCTCCGCGTTTTCGGCGGCTACCTCCGTTTCGCTCGAATGTGAGGCTGCCTCGGCAATTCCGCGCGGCGATATGTTTTCTTTATTTATGAGCTTCGTCAGTACGCGGTGAGCAATAAGATCGGGATAACGGCGTATCGGCGACGTAAAATGGCAGTAGTATTTTGCCGCAAGTCCGAAGTGACCGAGGTTGTCGGGCGCATATTTTGCCTTCATCATCGCGCGCAGCATTTCACTCGACACCGTTCTTTCGCCCGCGCCGTTCTTAACCTCGTCAAGTACGCGCTGAAAATCCTTCGGTGTTACCGCCTTGTCCTCTGCGCCGGTGTTGATCTGCAATCCGTATCTCAATATAAGCTTGTTGAAATCACGTATTTTATCGGCCGACGGCTGCTCATGCACGCGGTATATAAACGGTATGCCCGCCTTTTGAGCCGTTTCCGCAACCGTTTCATTTGCCGCGAGCATAAATTCCTCGATCATTCTGTTTGACACGCCGCGTTCGGCGGCTGTAATATCTTCCACCTCTCCGTCAGCGTTCATCACAATATGACATTCCGGAAAATCAAAATCAATCGCTCCGCGCCGCATACGCTTATTCCTCAACATTTCCGCAAGACGCTCCATTTCACGCAGCGTCGGCAGCATATAGCCGTACCTTTCGTTAAGCGCCGCGTCAGAGCCTTCAAGAAGCGTGTTCACATTATTGTATGTCATGCGCTCCTTTGAACGTATGACCGTTTTTGCAAGGCGGCTGTTTATAACATTTCCGTTTCCGTCAATTTCCATAGAGCATGTAAACGCAAGTCTGTCCTCATCGGGGCGAAGCGAGCATATACCGTTTGACAGAGTTTCGGGGAGCATTGGTATCACTCTGTCGGGCAGGTAAACGCTTGTACCGCGCTCATACGCCTCTTTGTCTATGGCACTCCCCTCTCCTACATAATACGACACGTCCGCTATATGCACATGAAGCATAAAATTGCCGTTATCGAGACGCTCAACGGACACCGCGTCGTCAAAATCCTTCGCGTCGTCGCCGTCTATCGTAAATATAAGCTCCGACCGTCTGTCCTCTCTGCCGTTTATCTCGCGCTCCGTGACGGTCTTTGCGGTGTGCGCGGCTTCCGTCAGCGTCTCCGCGTCAAATTCACGCTTTATCCCGCTGCTTATGATTATGCCCTCCATAATTCCGCTTACGGAGCTTTCATCGCCGAGAATGTCGGTAACGGAAGCGTATATCCGTCCGTCCGCGTTATAGTCAAGATCGGAGACGGCTGCCCTATCCCCCACCGCCGCGCCTCGGCTGTTTTCGGGCGCAATATATATTTTTGAATATATGCGTCTGCTGTCGGGACGCAGACACAGATATCCGTCTTTTTCATTATATATAACGCCCACAATCGTTTTATTTGCGCGTTCAAGCACACATATAACATTGCCCTCTCTTTTGCCGCGTCCGGATGCGCTGTTTAGTTTTACAATAACAGTGTCGCCGTTTAGCGCGTTCGCCATATCAGGGCCTGATACAAATATGTCCTCGCTGCCCTCACACGCAACAAATCCGAAACGACCTGACGGGTTGCATATAAGCGTGCCGGTTATACTGCCTTTTATATCCACAGGCATATATCTGCCGCGCTTGCTCTTAACAACTCTGCCCTCGCCCGTAAGCTCGGCAAGTATGTGTTTGAGCCTCTGCATGTCGGTTTTCGGCACTCCCAGCACAGCCGCAAGCTCTCCAAGCTTTAGCGGTACATATTCTTTTGAATTTATATATGAGGCTACTCTTTCTTTCCTGTTCATGGTTATCCTCCGTTTTCTTTCCTATATATTTTACAATAAATTCGTAATATGTCAATATAAAATTTTATTTTGCACACAATAAATGTAACACTTTTGTCATATTATAGTAACATAATTACTATTGACGAAATATGCGGTTAGTTGTATAATAACCTCGTGCGATTTGTTAAATACGCTTTATTTTTAGCGAAAAAAAGAAAGGAATGAAAACGCAAATGAAAAATAAGAGCATAGCAACTCTTACTATTGTTGTGCTTGCCGCGTTGCTTCTCAACTATGTCGCATTCTTCGGAATCAACATAGGCAGCTTTGAGTACGGCGGCATGTTCGGCAATAACGGCATCAAGAAAGGTATTGACCTTGCCGGCGGCTCGGTTATAACCTTCCAGGCTGTCGAAAAAGACGCAAACGGCAACAAAATCGGAGATATTGTTCCTTCAAATGAGGACATGACGTCCTTAAAGGGAATTTTCGATTTACGTATGCAGGCTGAGGGTTACACCGAGGCGCGCATATCGAGCAGCGACGACGGTAAGATCACCGTTGAAATCCCCGAAATGCAGGACACAGACGCCGCGGCGGAGCTTCTTGGTACAACGGCGAAGCTCACGTTCAACGACGCGGACGGTAATGTAATTCTCGACGCGGGCACAGACCTTAAGAGCGCGTCGTACGAGTTCGGCGCAACCGAGCAGGGTACGGCGGCAACGCATCACGTTAAGGTTGAATTTAATCCCGACGCGAGACAGAAGTTCGCGGACGCAACAAGAGCGGCTGCGGCGCGCGTTAGCGAAGGCAAGAACTACATCGCGATTGTAAAGGACGGCGAGATTGTTTCGCAGCCGAGCGTATCAAAGGAAATCGACGAGTCGTCTTGTGTAATCACAGGTCAGTTTACGGCTGACTCGGCAAGACAGCTCGCGAACCAGATTCAGTCGGGCAGCCTTCCGGTTGACCTCGAAATCGCGGGTGCGAACAAGGTCGGAGCGGAGCTTGGTCCGGACGCGCTGAAGAACAGCATTATCGCGGCGGCGATCGGTCTTTTGCTTATCATGATATTCATGATAGTTATGTACAGACTTCCCGGTCTTATCGCCGATATATCGCTTCTCATATATGTCGGTCTTATGGCGCTTATTATGGGACTGTTCCACTTTAATCTCTCCCTTTCGGGTATCGCGGGTATCGTTCTTTCGATCGGTATGGCGGTTGACGCCGACTGTATCATATTTGAGAGAGTTAAGGAAGAAATGCGGCTCGGAAAGACAATAAGAGCGTCGGTTATGTCAGGCTTTGACAAAGCGTTCTCGGCAATCTTTGACTCGAACGTAACGACCATTATCACATGTATCGTTCTTATCCTGTCAAAGATAAGCACGATCACAGGCTTTGCATGGACGCTCGGTATCGGCGTAATACTCAGTATGTTTACGGCGATTGTAATTACCAAGTTCCTTATGAAGCAGCTTTTAGGTATAGGTATTGAGAACAGAAACCTGTTCTGCCCCGCAAAAGCTAAAAAAGGAGGTGCGGAAGCCAATGTTTAAGAATTTAACAAAGAACAGATGGAAATTCGCCATCATTCCCGCACTTATAATAGTCGCAGGAGCTATTTTCGGTTTCATACACCAGTCAAACGAGGGTTTCTTCAATTTTGACGTTGAGTTTATCGGCGGTACAAGAATGGAAATCGACTTAAAGCAGGAGTTTAACAACGACGAAATTGCACAGCTTGTACAGGAAGCAACTCCGGAAAATGTAAACGCGGTTATTCAGAAGGGCAACACTGATACAACGGTTATCATAAAGGTTCCCTCGCTCGGCAATACGCCCGTTACGGCGGAAGCGGCTCCGGCTGAAGGTACAGATGAGGCAGCCGCTGATACGTCGTCAAACGCGAACCAGATAAGAACGGTTGACGATGAGATGAGAGCGAATATTATAAACGCTCTCAAGGAAAAGTATCAGATTACGGACGATAACATCATATCCGTAAACTCCGCGTCGGCAAGCTTCGGTAAAGAGGTTCAGACGAAAGCTATTCTTTTCGCGCTTATTGCTATAGCTTGTATTCTTATATACATCGCTATCAGATTTGAGTGGAGAAGCGCTGTTATGGCGGTTATCGCGCTTGCGATTAACGTGTTTATCATGGCTTCGGTTTATACCATTACGTATATTCCGCTTAACACGACGTTTATTGCGGCGATGCTTACCGTTATCGGTTATTCTATCAATAATACAATCGTTATTTTTGACAGAATCCGTGAGAACATGAAGCTTCGCAAGAAGAACGAGACAATTTCCGAGATGACCGACAGAAGCATACGTGAGACTATGGGCAGAACGATCAACTCGACAATCACAACACTCATCACGATCGTGCTTATCTACATTCTCGGAGCGTCTACAATCAAGGACTTCGCACTTCCTCTTATTGTAGGTATAATCGCAGGTGCGTACACGTCCATATTCCTCGCAAGCACCTTCTGGGCTGTTTGGAAGGAGTCTGATATTCAGGCTAAAGCGCTTGCCGCACAGGATAGAAAGAACGCGAAAAAGAAGAAGTAATTTACAGGCAAACATAACAAGCGGTTCTCATTGAATCGCTTGTTTTTTTGCTTTTTGTGTTGACTTTTTAACGGCGGTATGGTATAATAACCTTCGTTGCGGAGAGGTGGCCGAGTGGTCGAAGGCGCAGCATTGGAAATGCTGTAACGGGGTAACTCGTTCGAGGGTTCAAATCCCTTCCTCTCCTCCACGTCAAACCCTTTGCGCAAGCAAAGGGTTTTTATACTTAAAATAAAAGGGAGATAAAATCATGGCTAAAAGGCTTACGGAAGAGGAAGAGACTGCCCGTGTCCTGGGTATGTATGAGATAGAAAACCGACTGCGCCATGACGGTTACAGGCTTATCGCGGGCGTTGACGAAGCGGGACGCGGACCGCTCGCCGGACCGGTGTACGCGGCTGCCGTTATATTGCCGGAAAACGCAATAATACGCGGTATAAACGACTCAAAAAAGCTCAGCGAGAAGAAGCGCGAGGAGTTGTATGACGAAATAACGGAAAAAGCCGTTGCATGGTGTGTCGCGAGCGTGAATGAAAAGTGGATAGACGAGATTAACATTCTAAACGCCACATTTGAAGCCATGAACACTGCGGTAAACGGTCTTAAAATTGCGCCTGACTACGTTATTATAGACGGCAACCGCATATCCGGCATGACCATTCCCCACGAAACGGTTGTAAAGGGTGACAGCAAAAGCGCGTCGATCGCTGCCGCGTCAATTCTCGCGAAGGTGAGCCGTGACCGTTTTATCCGCAATATCGCCGAGAAATATCCCGAATACGGCTTTGAAAAGCATAAGGGTTACGGCACAAAGGAGCATATAGAGGCGCTAAAAAAATACGGACCTTGCGAGATACACCGCAGGAGCTTTTTGACTAAGATATTGGGTGAAAACGTATGAAAACACAGACAATAGGCGGTTTCGGCGAGGACGCGGCAGCCGAGTTCCTCGAGGACGCCGATTACGAAATTTTAAAGCGCAACTTCCGACTTAAGATGGGTGAGGTCGATATAATAGCCGAAAAGGACGGCTGCACCGTATTTGTAGAGGTTAAAACGCGCAAATCTACCGCATTCGGCGAGCCTGCCGAGTACGTTGACAGCCGCAAGCAGGAACGCATACGCCGCGCGGCCGCGTGCTACACAGACGTTGTAAACAGCGATGTGCGGTTCGACGTTATAGAAGTGCTGTACGAGGGCGACGGTGAGCGCATGAGGGTTACAAAAATAAACCACATTGAAAACGCGTTTTGAGGAGGATTTAAAATGCCTAAGTTTTTTGTGCCGAGCGGCAATGTACAGGACGAGCATATTATAATAGAAGGCGGCGACGTCGCGCATATCACGCGCGTGCTGCGTCTCAGTGTCGGTGACACCGTTACCGTCTGCGACAGCAGCGGCAGTGATTATGAGGCGCGTATTGCGACTGTCGAGCAGAACAGACTGACGTGCGATATTATCTCAAAGCAAAAGTGCGCGTCAGAGCCGGAAATAAAGGTGACGCTGTTCCAAGGCGTGCCGAAGGGCTCAAAGATGGAGTATATTATCCAAAAGACAACGGAGCTCGGTATACACGAGATTGTGCCGGTAAAGCTGGCGCGGTGCGTGTCGCGTGTGGAGAGCAAAAAAGACGAAATAAAAAAGCTCGACCGCTGGCAAAAAATTGCCGAGGCTGCGGCAAAGCAGTCAGGCAGGGGCATAATACCCGAAATCAAGCCGTTTATGACGCTCGATGAAGTTGTTAACGCGTCAAGCGGTTTTGACCTGTTTTTCGCCCCTTACGAGTGCGAGGAGAAACAAACGCTGCGCGAGGTGCTGCTGTCAAAGACGGACGTCAAGTCGATAGGATTTTTAATAGGACCGGAGGGCGGTTTCGACATCACAGAAGCGGAGAAAATAAAAAAGGCGCTCCTCCCCACCGTCACGCTCGGCAAACGTATTCTGCGAACGGAAACGGCGGGTGAAGCGGTACTCACCATGATTATGTATGAATTGGGAGATATAAATTAAAAATGCGGGGACACTAAAACTTTAGTGTCCCCATCGCTTTAGTGTCCCCGTTATTTCCGTCGATTATAAGTAAACTTCGTTTGTTTCAAGGCATATTCTTAATGTATACAGCGGATATGACGCGCCGTCGTGTATTTCCACAATGGGCGTAAGGGTACCGTCAGGCTCCATGTTTTCCTGTCTCGTAATCTTTATCGGCACATCAAGAGCCTTGTATAAAAGCTGCATTGCCGCGTTGCGTGTGATCGGCTTTTTTGTGTCCTTGCCCAGCCATACGGACGGATTGTCGATAAGGTTGAGCGCATGCGCGTATACCATGTAACCAGTCGGGTAACCGCCGTAAGCGGCAGCCTCTTCATTGTAGCCGAGCGTACTCACAAGCATTTTTATAAACTGCTGATATGTAACAAGACCTTCCGGATTGAAGCTTCCGTTTTCGTCGCCGCTTATAATGTCCGCGTCATGAGCGACTACTATGTACTTTGCCGCCCAATGATCGACGGGAACATCGGGGAAAATTTGATACGCAAGCACGTGATCAACATCACCGGCGCCGCACGCGGCGCAAATCATCTTCAGCGCCTCGGCTCTCGTAAGATTGTCGTCCGGTCTCACGTCATCGGCTGCTTCGATTATTCCAAACTTCTGCAAATCGTCAATATACGGTTCGGCTGCGGCTGTAATTCCGCATACCAGCATTATCACCGAAAGCACTATAGCTATGTGTTTTTTCATAGTCAATCATTCCTTTCTTTTAATCGGCTTCCGTCATGTTTACATCTCTATTTTAGCACTCCCTCTCGAAATTTGTCAATACCTTTGTCATATTCAGAGGGGATTTTGTAAAGCTTTGTCACTTCCATTCGACTGCAAGACCGAGCGCCTCCGCGACGAAGCGAATGGGGATATATGTTCTGTCATTCTTAATTATTACCGAGGTGTCCATTTGGACAGGTTTATCGTTGACAGTCATAATATCGCTGCCGTATTTCAGGGTTATAACGCCACCGTCGCGTGTGACAGTCGCTGTTTTAGTGTCTCCGTTCCAGTCAACGTCGCAGTCAAGCATTTCAGCCACGGCGCGCACGGGTACCTGTGTGCGGCCGTAATCGTCCACATACGGCTTTGCGTCAGGAAAGTCAACCGCCTTGCCGTCAACGTTTATTGACATGTCCGCGCCGTTTACTTCGAGCGTTTTTGGTTCGGATACGGGTGTCGGTGACGACGTTACCTGCGGTTTTGCTGTAGGCACGGGCGTCGCTTCGGGAGCGGCGGTCGGTTTGGCGACGGGCGCTTTGTCTACGCTTACCCCATTATCCGCCAGTCTCTCATAAAAATAGTCCAAGTTGTTCTCTACGCCCTCAAACGCGTAAAAATCCTTTGATAGCTTAATAGCGTTATCCTTGATTATAACATTATCCTTTGTCAGTAAACCGCTCTCCGGAAATGCCGTTCCCACTGTTGGCGCACCTTCAAAGGTTACTTTTTCAATCAATTCACATTCTCTGAACGCGCCGTCGCTTACCGTTTTTACATTTTTGGGTATAACGACCTCTTTTAGCGTCGTATAAGCGAACGCGCTCGTATCTATACTTTCAAGCGATTTCGGAAGCGTGACCGTATCCATATCGCGGTACGCAAAGGCGTATTCGGTAATTGACTTTATGCCTTCCGGCACGACGGGATTTTTATCATCACCGAGATATTTTAACACAGTGTCCTCCGCAACCGCAAAATCCTTATAGCTGCCCAAGCTTTTATCCGTTTTGCCTTTGAGATACTTCTCCTTACACCATTCCGAATCTCTGACGGCATTATAGATTTTAACGGTCATGTCGGAGTTAAATGCGATTTCGTCCGCAGTCAGCCACGGCGGATTGTCAAGCATGGCGTCGGGAATATTTATCTCCCGCTTCTTCGTACCGGAGAACCATGCTTTATCGGGCATTTCCGACAAACTGTCGGGCAGATGTACCTTGCCGAGATTTCCGCTGTACGAAAACGCTCCGCCTCCCAAATATGTAACCGTATCTGGAATTATTACATCACCCGACAAGCTCTTTGTGCCGTAAAACGCGTATTCGCCTATCGACTCAAGTCCGTCGGGAAGTGAGATTGATTTCAGCTTTGGGCAGCCCCGGAACGCATCGTCTCCGATTGTTTTCAGCGTGGAGGGCAGTGTGACGCTTTCAAGCTCAGGACAACCCATCAGGCATTGGTACGGAATTTCAGTAATTCCCTCACCGAATACGGCTTCCTTTAAATCCGTGAGCCTTTGTACTTCACCGCTAAGCACGCAGTCAAAGGTCACATCACCGCCAACGACGAGCTTTTTAATACTCTTTGATTCACGCGAGCGGTATAAGCCTTCCACAACGGAGCCTTCGGGAACAGTGCATATCCCGTCGTCACCGGCATAATACAAAATTCTGTTCGTACCATTTAAGTAAACCAAACCGTCCTTGACTTCCGTATCAGCCCCGCCCGCAGAAAACACGACCGTATTTATTGTGCCGAGTATTACAGTAAGCGTGACAATTAACGAAATAAACTTTTTCATACTTCCTCATCCTTTCCCAAAAGCCATCATCACTTGACATACTTATAATATACTATTTTAGCACCCCCCCCCCGAAATTTGTCAATACCTTTGTTAAATTCGGCAGGGTTTTTGTCAGGTTTGGTAATTCTCAGAAAAAATGAGTATCAAATTGCAATCTTATGCCTGTTCATAATCGAGTACGGTTGTGAGCGGTTCTATTACGTCAAGGTATTCGCGGCACGCGTTTTGCGCTTTTTCAAGGTTAAGCGATTTGTAATTTCCGCATTCGATCTCGCTCGCGCCGAACACCTCTCCCCTATGGTCAATGGTTTTTTTCAGTATGTCCTTGACCGTTTCAAGCGTCTTTTCGGGCGTTACCGTGTCGCGCACAAGCAGATAAAAGCCGGTCTGACAACCCATAGGCCCGAAGTACACCACCTCGTCCTTAATATCGCTGTTGCGCGCGAATGTGGCGAGCATGTGCTCTATCGTGTGCATCGTTTCGTTGTCGAGGTAACCGCCTTGATTTGGCTTTACAAAGCGTAAGTCATATGTCACAACATCGCCGTCGGTGCGCGAAATGTATATCCCTTTGCCGAGTTTTCTGTGGTCAACCCGGAAGCTCTTAATTTTTTCCATTTTATTTTACTCCCTCCAGAAATTTAGTGATAATCGCGACGCTGTTCGCCGCAGCTTTTTTCGCGAATGTCGGGTAGTCGTCAACGCTTTCCTCGTTCGCGCCGTCCGACAGCGCGCGTATTACCGCAAACGGTACGCCGTTCATCGCGGCGGCGTGCCCGATTGCCGCGCCTTCCATTTCGGCGGCTATGGCGTTAAATTCCGATTTTATCGCGGTGCGCTGCTCATGCGTGCTTATAAACTGGTCGCCGGACGCTATAATACCTCGCTCGTAATTTAGTCCGAGTTTCTTCGCCGCGGCGCATATCATGTCCGTTACGCGCGGGTCGGTTTTAATGTAAACCGTATCAAGACCCGATATAAAGCCTTTCGGATCGCCTATAGGAGTGGTGTCCATGTCATGCTCACACACCGCGTCCGCGACGGCTATGTCGCCTATGCCGAGCTTATCCGACAGCCCGCCCGCAACGCCGACGTTTATAATGCAGTCGGGCGAATATCGCAGTATCATTGTCTGCGCGCATACGGCAGCGTTTACCTTGCCCACGCCCGCAACGGCTACAACGGTGTCCGCGCCGTTAATGCGTCCTCTGTAAAATTCCATGCCGCTCACCTTGTCGGCAGCGGCGTTATCCATCATGTCCTTAAGCGCCCTGACCTCAATATCCATCGCGCCTATTATTCCTATCTTCATTATATCAGCTCCTTTCCCTTAATTATACTATGACGTTTCGCCGCCTGTCAACGGTCGGTTTGCCAAAAATTCGCCGACCTTTGACAATATGATTATAATGGTGTATAATATTTAAGTTAGGAGAGTGTAAGATGGATTTTGTGGCAATAGACTTTGAAACCGCTATGTCGAACTTCACGAGCGTGTGCAGTCTCGGCTTATGCGTTGTTGAAAATAATATTATAACGGACAGGAAGGAAATACTCGTAAGACCGGAGCCGTTTGAGTTTAACGAGTACAATATAAAAATACACGGTATTACGCCCGATATGGTCGCGGACAAGCCTACGTTCGATATGTACTGGGACGAGATCAAGCCGTATCTCGACGGCAAGACGGTCATAGCGCATAACGCGGATTTCGACGTCGGTGTGCTGTGCGCGACGCTTGAATATTTCAACATACCACGCCCCACATTCGCGTACCTGTGTACCGTTAAGCTGTCGCAGAAGGCGTACCCTGAACTTGAGAGCCATAAGCTGAACAAGCTTTGTGACGCGCTCGGCATAAAATTCCACCACCACAGGGCGTATGACGACGCTTACGCCTGCGCGTGTGTTATGCTTAGGATTTTGGAGGACTACAGCCTGTTAAACCTCGCGGAGGTCGAGGAGTGCTTTGACATCGGAATAGGACATCTGACGCCCGATTCTCACCGTAAATTCACCAAAAACAAGAACAAAAGGAAGCATGAGGAGAATGTGACGGGCTGACAATTTGCATAATTATTTGAGATAAAAAAACTCTAAATCTTGCAACTTGCATATTGACAAACGATTTTTTAGAGATTATAATTATAGCATAATTCGGATTAGAAAAACTCAATAGCAGATTTTTGATAGAACAAAGGTGTTTTATATTGAAATAGATATAATTCACCTTTTTTTCTTAAACATACGAAAATCCGCTGTTGTGAATTAAAAATCAGGAGGTATGGTAAAAATGAGTAAAGTTGATGAAATGTTCGGAAGCAAGGTGTTTAACCTGCCCACGATGAAGGAGCGTCTGCCGAAGGATATTTACAAGTCGCTCGTAAAGACGATTAACGACGGCACGAGGCTCGATATAAACGTGGCTAACGCCGTGGCGCACGCCATGAAGGAGTGGGCTATCGAAAACGGCTGCACGCACTATACGCACTGGTTCCAGCCTATGACAGGTCTTACAGCCGAAAAGCATGACGCGTTCATTCAGCCGACAGAGGACAGAACGGTATTTATGGAGTTTTCGGGTAAGGAGCTTGTTATGGGCGAACCCGACGCTTCGTCCTTCCCCTCCGGCGGTCTTAGAGCCACATTCGAGGCGAGAGGCTATACCGCGTGGGATCCGACATCGTTCGCGTTTATAAAAGGTCATTCGCTGTACATACCGACCTCATTTGTTTCGTACACGGGCGAGGTTCTCGACAAGAAAACTCCGCTGCTTCGTTCCGAGGCGGCTATCGACAGAGCAGCAAAGAGAGTTCTCGCGCTGTTCGGCAAGCACCCGAAGCGTGTTGTGGCTTACGTAGGCCCCGAACAGGAGTATTTCCTTGTTGACAAAAAGCTCAGAAATCAGCGTAAAGACCTTCTTCTTACCGGCAGAACGCTGTTTGGCGCAAAGCCTGCGAAAGGTCAGGAAATGGACGACCACTATTTCGGTCAGATCAAGGAGCGCGTCGCAAACTTCATGCGCGAGGTTGACGAGGAGCTGTGGAAGCTCGGCGTGCTTGCAAAGACAAAGCATAACGAGGTTGCTCCGGCGCAGCACGAGATCGCGCCTGTATTCGCGACAACAAATATTTCAAACGACCATAACCAGCTTACAATGGAAATATTAAAGACGGTCGCGGATCATCACGGTCTGTACTGCCTGCTCCACGAAAAGCCCTACGAGGGTATCAACGGTTCGGGTAAGCACAACAACTGGTCAATAGGTACGTCAGACGGCGAGCTTCTGTTTAAGCCGGGCAAGAATCCGCAGGACAACGCGCAGTTCCTTCTGTTCCTCGCGGCTGTTATAAAGGCTGTTGACGATTACGCTGATATTTTGAGAGCCTCCGTCGCAACGGCTGGTAACGACCACAGACTCGGTGCGAACGAAGCGCCTCCGGCTATTATCTCGATTTATCTCGGCGACCAGCTTGCGGCTGTTGTTGATAAGCTCGTTAAGCATAAGGGTATTAAGTCCGACGAGGGCTCGGTTATCGCCACGGGCGTTGACTCGCTTCCCGACATCGAGAGAGACACGACCGACAGAAACAGAACTTCGCCGTTCGCGTTTACGGGCAACCGTTTCGAGTTCCGCGCACCCGGTTCAAGACAGTCGATCGCGGGTATCAACATTGTAATTAACACCATCGTTGCGCAGACGCTTACGGAAATCGCGGACGCTCTCGAAGGCAGCAAGGATATCAAGAAGGACGCATTCGATCTTGCCGTTAAGATTTTCTCCGACCACAACAGAATTATCTTTAACGGCAACGGCTACAGTGACGAGTGGGTTAAAGAGGCTGAAAAGCGCGGTCTTGACAACCTCAAGACAACACCGGACGCACTCCCCCATTTCGTATCGCAGAAGTCTATCGACCTGTTCACGAAGCAGGAGGTATTTACCGAGGTTGAAGTTAAGACACGCGGCGAGATCATGATGGAGGAATACGACAACACGCTCCACTTCGAGATGCTTACCATGCTTGAAATGGCCAAGCAGGAAATTCTCCCCGCTTGCCTGAAGTATACAAAATTCGTAACAGACGATCTTGCGTCGAAGAAGGCGCTCGGTATCGATGCTCCCAATGAAGCGGCAAGAGCGAAGAAGCTCACGGAGCTTACAGAGGCGCTCATGGAAAAGATCGACGCGCTTGACGCGGCGACGGCTGTTCCCGATGAGGACGCTTACGCCATCGGTATGTATTACAAGAACACCGTTATCCCCGCTATGGACGAGCTGCGTAAGGTTGCCGATGAGCTTGAAACGATCGTTTCAAAGGAATACTGGCCCTTCCCCACTTATACGGAGCTTCTGTATCACGTATAATAGCAGACAATACAAAAAAGGATTGCTTTGAGCCGTTCACATAAAACAGTAAGATTTGTTTTTGCGGGATAGAGTCGCGTTATGCGACTCTATCCTGCTTTTCATTTTGAAACAATGACATTGGCAGAAAGCCTACCAAGTCGTAGTAAATGTCAATTTGCTGCGTCCGTTTGCCGTTTTTCTTCTCCGGCGAGTGGACGTAAACCCTTTGTACCATATCATTTAATATTGTCGGCGTTAATTCCTGCAAGTCGAAATATTTGTGAACCTTTCCGATGAACCGCTCTATGTTGTCGGACTGCTCCTTTTGTTGTTCAACTTCGGCGGTCAGATTGTCAATGGATTTTCTCAAATCCTCCTGCTCCCGCTCATAATCATCCGCAAGCATTTTGAAACGGATTTCATTGAGCGTACCGTTAGCCTTATCCTCGTAGATCGATTTGAATAATCGGTCTAACTCGGCAATTCGCTTCTCGGCTTTGGTTATAGCTCTGCGTTTTGCTGCAAGCTCTTTTTTGACTTCCGCCTTATGCTTTGCGCCCATTATTTCACGCAATTTGTCCTCAAAGCTTGATACAAAATTGATTACATACCGCAGATGTTGTAACACGCCCTGTTCAAGAACGACTGCTCTGATGAAATGTGTATCGCATACGTCTGTACCTTGCTTTCGTGAGGTCAAGCATACAAAGTGGTCTTGGCGGCTCTCAAAATATTTGCTCGTGCAGTAGTACAGCTCACGGGTACATTGTTTGATAAAATATGTATTTTATTAAGGGAAGGTGATGTTAATTATGAGAGAACAACGAATACATCTTAGAGTTTCACAGGACGAATACGACCTTATCCGACAAAAGATGGCACAGAGCGGCTGCGTCAATATGAGCGCATATCTGCGCAAAATGGCAATAGACGGCTTAATCGTAAAGCTTGATATGTCGGAGATGAAAGAAATATTGCGCTTGCTTCAGTATAACGGCAACAATATAAATCAAATTGCGAAGCGGCTGAATGAGGGTAAGAGCATTTACGCCTTGGATATAGCGGACATCAAGAACAAGCAGGCGGAATATTTACAAAAGAATAAAACAAGAAATATACACCCAACAAAAATAAGAATAGCGTCACATAACGGATAGACAGTGACTTCTTTAAGAATATTAAAGTGTGGTGAAAGGACGTTATTATGGCTAAAAAGGGAAAGAACGAGATAACAATCCGCTCAAGTGCCGCCGAATACCTTACATACGTCGCTTCGGTGGGCGGAGAGGAAAGCAGCGTCGAAATGCGGTATGAAGATGAAAATATATGGCTGACACAAAAGATGATGGCGGCTTTGTATGATGTGTCTGTATCAGCTATAAATCAGCATCTGAAAAGAATTTTTGACGATGGAGAATTGATTGAAGGTTCAGTTATTAAGAAATACTTAATAACTGCCGCAGACGGAAAGAATTATAAAACAAATCATTATAATTTGCAGGCTATTATTGCCGTTGGTTTCAAGGTGAACAATGAACGCGCCGTGCAGTTCAGAAAATGGGCGGGACAGATAGTTAAGGATTACACTATTCAAGGCTGGACGATGGATGTTGAACGCTTGAAAAAGGGTACGATGTTTACGGACGAATATTTTGAGCGTCAGTTAGAGAATATCCGTGAGATCCGTCTTTCCGAGAGAAAATTCTATCAAAAGGTAACAGATTTATACGCGACCGCATTTGATTATGACAAGGATGCGAAAGCCACGAAGCTGTTTTTCAGACCGTACAGAACAGCCACCCACAGACACACGGCGGCGGAGCTTATAGCGGAGCGCGCCGACGCGGAAAAGGAGCACATGGGGCTTACGTCATGGGAAAATGCGCCCGACGGTAAAATTATCAAAAGCGATGTTACTGTTGCGAAGAATTATCTGACCGAAAAGGAGCTGTCATTTTTGGAAAGAATTGTGTCGCTTTACCTTGATTACGCAGAGCTTCAAGCCGAGCGGCATATTCCTATGAGCATACAGGGTAAATCTACCATATTTTGAGGTTTGAAAAGTCACCTTGGATTTATCTGAATATATAACGTTCTGCTTTTTGGCAGCATTTCCATCACAAAAATAGACGGAATAATCTTTCCCCAAAGTATATGGCAAAGAGGCATTAAGCGTAATTTGTACAGGAAATACATCTTTTATTTGTTCAGATGAAATCTCCTTCGCCGTGACCGACACAAAATCAAACATTTCGTGCCGTAAATCCACCGTTTCGTGCCATAAGCGGACTATTCGCCCGGCGCGATGCGGTAGTCGTCCAGAGTAAGGGTGTCGAACCATGTGTAGCGATACCGGTTTATTATCCGCAGGGAGTCAATGTCATGTTCCTTTGTGAAACGGTCCGCAATCAGCATCTTATCCTCGTATATGAGATCCGGCTCGATATCCCGTTCCTCGCTTTCGGTCACGGCGTGCTCGATAACGCCCCTGCCGCTTGTTGTCATAAGACGGTATTCCGTCGTTTCATCGAACAAATGCAGCCTTGTGAGCGGAGATGTTTTTTCTCCTCACAGCCGCGGAAGGCGATTCCGTCACCCGTCTTTTGATAGCGCTCAAAAATCACGCTGTCGTCGAAAACCGCCAGAATATACCCGCGCTCCGGCGCCAAATGAAACTTATTCGTGTTTTTCAAATCCGTAATTATCATAGTATAACTCCTTACTTAGTGCTCAATACTTCTCGATATATCTGTTCAAGCTCCTCGTCGTCCAAGGTATAGCAATATTTATCGCGCATTACCCGAAGGAGCTCCATCGGTATCTGCAGCTCTCCGCCGCTGTCCTGCCTGTCGTTTAACGCCAGTATGGAGATCCTTGTCCGCAGCATCTTCTCCAGCACGCGCGTAATGACTTCGCCGTTTTTCAACAGCTCCCGCAGACTGCCCGGCACTGACAGCCGGTACGTATCCGCCTCTATCTCTTCGCAGCTGCGATAATAGGAATCGCACACCGGATAGACGTGTATCTCGCCGTAGCCTATCTCGGTAAATTCCCCGATGAACGCGCCGGAAAGAGCGGACACGTCTATCGGCTCACCGCTTTTCGTGCGGAACCGGACGGAGCTTCCCATCTGCATACAGTTCATTTGCGTCGCGTCGCGGAACATTCCCGAATCCATACGCTGGCAGACGGCGCTCTCGATGTACTTCCGTACGATAACAAGCTCGCCCTCCGCGCCGAGCTGTTTCTCTATGGCTCGTTTTAGCGCGTCCGCGTCATACTCGTACATTCCCTTCTCGTCAATGCTGATAAACGGCGACGCGAGGAAAATATCGAATTTGCGGCACAGCTGCTCCGGCTCCCTGCGTTCCTCCAGCGCGTCACGGATCTGAAGGCGTACCTCGCCGTAGCCCTCATCGGTACAGCTCCCTATCGAAAACGTGGGATGCTCACGCAGGAATTGGCAGAGCGGGCGTATCTTTTCGTCCTCCGCCTCGATATAGCCCCTGAAGCAGTAGCCCTCGGAGATAGCGCTCATGGAGCGTTCGTCTCCCGAAAGCTCCGATTCCGGTCTCGCGGGATAGATCTTCACATCCTGTACCGAGAAACGCCGTATCGTCTGCGCCATCGGATCTGTGATGAACTGTCCGTCCATGCGGACTGTCTGCACGGAAATGTAGCCTTCCGGCTCCGGCGCAAGGCGGGAATGTAATGCCGACTTGTTCAGCTTTTCCAAAGACATGGAAACCGGCGCGGGGACACCGCGTCTTTCATCGACGCTCGGATACGCGTTTGCTATCCTGTAGTCCTCAGTGGCAAAGCCTTCCATATTATTTCTCAAATACTCCGCCAGGATCTCTCCCGGGATATATTTTTTTGTCTTTACGCGGCGTTCATACGGAGAGAATATGCAGGTGGGGGAGCAGGTTTCGACGCAATATTCCAGCCGGCGGAAACGTACGCCCTCGGGCAGATCCCGCTTCGTTTTCTTCGACGCGGCATGTCTGTCGTTCCACGTAACCGAGATCTTCACCTCGCCCTTTACATAATCGTCCGTATAGCCGAGCGTGCGGACGCCGCCGAGGATCTCCTCGATTTTCGCCCTATCCTCTTTTTCCGCCTCGATGCTGCCCACAAAGACAAGTCCCTCGGGCAAAAGCGAAAGCACTCGTTCTCCCTGCGGTCCTTCGATCCGATAAGGCTCAATATATGCGCTCGTTACCATATTAACGGAGATCTGCTCATAGCGCAGCAGCGTATGTACGCCGGAGGCAATACCGGCATAGTCCTCAAGCCGTCCCAGTCCGAGCCGGACTCCATGAAATTCCCGCAGCTCCTCCCAAAACAGCGAATACATCGGGATATATAACAGTCCGAGCGGGTCCACATATGCCGGAAGACCGCCGTCCTCTCTGCCCTTCCAGACCTCGTCAAGGCAAACCCTACTCAATGTTTGGATTTTTATTTGTCCCATTTTCCTGCCTCCTTTCCGGAAATTATCCTGCGCGGCTGATAGGAGTTACTCAATCTAAACGCGTCGTACCATACCGCGTACCTCTCTGAATCTATCGTCACCATTGGCTCTCCCAGCATCTCCCGCAGGGGGTAGCCCTCCGCCTCGATGCGCTCTATCAGCAGCTCGAATTCGACCTTTCCCAGCGAGTACGACTCCGAGAGCAGCCGATAATAACGCTCCGGCAGCTGCAGCCGCTCCAGCGCCTCCACACGTTCAAACAGCTTTTTATAATAGCGCGGCGAATCCTTTTGCTTCTCGTCGAAGCTGTACGGCTCCAGCGACAGATGCACGCCCTCCGCCGTGATATTTTCCGTTTCGCGCCGTCTCTCCACGGACTGCGGGCAGTCGGAGTCCAAAAAGTCGAAATCAAACCAGTTGCCTGCCAATCCGTTTATCTGATTTTGCTCCCGTTTCGCTTCCTTCTTTGCGATAGAGCAGCAGTCGTCCGCGGCTCCGTGCGCGTTCACATATGAAAGCTCCGGCATGACAAAGGCAATTCCGCCGCATACGGAAATTCCAACCTGCATATCCGGCTCATCCCATATCCTGTATGAGTCAAGCTGTTCCATCAAATGCCTCATGAACGGCACGGCATAATGCGGCTCCGAAATTATGTTGATGTCGTCGCCGCCAAAGTGTGTAATTGAAATATATTCCGCAAACTCCGTGTCGGAGACCGATTCGTCAAAATATTTCGAGTGCAGCCATGACAGGCTTTCGCTGACCAGTCCGGCAAAAGCGGTGTCAATATTAACGGCAATGCGCCGGCGCGCGCGTATCGCGTCCTCGTAATCGCTGAACCTGCGGAGGATCTGCCCGATGACCATGCCCATATTGTTTCCGTCAATATGCATTGCCGCGCGGTACGTTCGTCCGTCCGGTCCCTTCGCCCCGTGGATGCGCCGTCGGAAAATCCGTCTTTATGCGATCCATTCTGCGATACAGCGCGTTCAGGTCGTCCGCGAATACGTCCGTTTTCTCAAACACACTTACAGCCAAATCGATGCAGTAGCAGTGATCTAAGTGATAGCGTGACACCTTGTGGATGATCTTCTCGCATAACTCGCCCGTGCGGAACAAAATCATAGCGTTGCCCGCCGCATACATTATCAGCTGTATCTTTATCTTCGGATCAATAAACCACGGAATACGCCCTTCCGTATCGGAATAGCTGAGGTCATATTCCTCCTCCGTCAGCGGTTCGTCGATGTGACCTACAGCGTAACGCAAAGCGTCCATCATCACTTCCTTCAGGAATACGCTTGCCCCGATTACCGCCTCAAAATCATTCGCATGAAAAATAAATTTCTGAATTTGGCGTGTGTCGATCAGACAGAACACCTCTTTATCTTTAAGCCTTGCTTCCATAACTCCTTCTCCTTATATTTTATATCTTTTTATTTGACGGTAGCGGACGAAACGATACTCGTAATTTTTTATAATCGTACCGTCCTCTCCCGTTCTTTCCTTCGCAATGCGGCTGCTGCATTTTACCAGAACCGTGTAGCCCTTTCTGAGAAGGGCATCCGCCATCAGGTAGAACGTCCAAAAAGAGCCGTCCAAAAGTATTGCAGACAGACGGATCTCATCGATCCGCGCGAGATATTCCCTCGCCTTCGCGAAGCGTTCCTCAAAGGTCGCCCCGTCAATCATCTTGACGGAAAGATCCATAACCTTTCCGTACGCCTCCGCTTCCCGCATGGCGGTCTCATCCCACATACTGCTCGGATAATTCGCGCTGCAGTTCAGGAACACGCGGTTTTTTCCGTCGATAACAGTAAGCTCATCCGGAAGGACCGCGTAATCCAGAAAACGCAGGAAGTCCAGCGTGGCTGTTCGCCGCGTCGTTCCGTTTTCCATCGGTTCCGTCACAAGCTTCAGGTTGGATTCCGTGCTTAGCACGCGCACTCCCTCGCCTAAAAGCAGATCCGTCATGGCAAAGGCAAAGCAGTATTCACCCGCCAAAAACACAGGGTTTGCCGTGTCCCACGGAAATTTTTTTCGATAGCTCTCCACAAGCGCGAGGATTTCATCCTCCGACATCTCCGGAGCAATGCTAGGGAACACAATATCCCTGACCTCTCCCCAGATATTCGCCGCATCCTTCTGCTTTTGCGGCCAGCTTGCGCTTGGGTGATTGCTGAAATTGATAAGCACAGTGCCTTCATCTCCCGTCCGTCAGATTTTTTTGGTCTCCCAGCGACCGGAACAGTAGCGGATCAAATGAGACGCGGCGAGCAGCGACTGAGCCAAAAGCGTTCCGGTCCAAATTCCGTATATGCCGATATGGAATACCAGTACAAATAATGAATCTATGGCAATATTGAATACGCCGAACACTGCCGTCGAAGAAATCAGCGTATAGCGAATGTCTCCGCAGCCGCGCAGTGTGCCGCTGAATATGATCTGCACGATTTGTATCGGCACAATGACAGCGATAATGCGGCATATTTTCGCGCCGATAGTAAGCACGGACGCATCGGTAAAATAAAAGCCGAAGAAATCATCGCCAAACAGCAGAATAAGCCCTGAAACAGTGATACCCAGCGCAAGTCCTACGATCTGGCAGCGGATAGTATACCGCCTCGCCAAGGGAATATCCTTGCTTCCCATCGCGTTTCCAGCCAGCGTCACGGCGGCTGTCTGCATACCCAAGCCAAAGGCAAAGGCAAGATTTAAAAGCGACATTCCCACCTGATGCGCCGCAAACGCGTCCGTTCCTGTCTTTGCAGCGAGAACGCCGATATAGAGGAAAGCAAAGCGCTTTAATATATCCTCGGACATGGTGTTAAAGCCCATATTCATCGTTGCCGCAGCCGCGTCTTTGGAAATTCGACGGCCGCGCGCAAATAATAATTTTCCGAGCGTTATGTAATTTTTCTTAGAAATCAGCGAGCACAGGGCGATACCGAAGGATACGGCGTATCCCGTCACCGTGGCTATCGCGGCTCCCGCCACTTCAAGCCTCGGCATACCGAAATGTCCGTAGATAAGGCAGTAATTCAAAATCACGTTAACCGCAGTGCCGGTAGCGTTGGAGATCATGGCGATACGCGTATTTTCGCAGCCTCTTTGTATCGCGTTCAGCATCATCGTCAGCGAATTGAAAACAAGACCGCCCAGCACAACGCTGAAATAGATAGCCGCCGCGTCCTTCGTTTCCGCGTTTCCGCCGCAGAACATGATGATCTGTTTGCCGAACAGCACGCAGCCGGCTCCCACCAGCAGCGAATATACCGCCGCAATCAAAATCGCAAAGCGTGCTATTCCGTGCGCCTCCGTTTTATTGTTCTCTCCGCGCCTTCTGGCAATCAGCGCTCCGACAGTTGAGTTCAGCGCGAAAATCGGCGCCATCAGAAAATACATCGGCTGACTGGTCAGCCCCACCGCCGCCACAGCCGAAGTGCCGAGCGCAGACAGCATATATGTATCTATCATCTGCGCGAGAACCGTAAATACGCATTCAAAAACCGTCGGCCACGCCAGCTTAAAGGTCTTTTTCAGTGTGTCATCCTTCATTAATTAATCCCACCTATTCTTATTCTTTCCGCAAAATATACAGTTGCGCCGCAATTATGCACAATGCAAAAATACCGATAATTCTCTTTCCCGTTTCCCTTTTCTCTATTAAAAATAATATATCTACCTGTTTCTTCTTTCACTATCATCATTCCTTTGCATTAAGAAATTTTAACTGCATTCTCGCAAAAAACAATGTTTTGCGTAAGCTAAAAAATCACACAACTATGTAATTTTTTATCACATTTATACAAAAAATGCAATTACCTTTTGGCAGTTTTGTCTGTTGAAAATATAAAATTTAGACGGGGTGCTTTATGCAATTTGCAGAGAAACTCTCGGTTTTGTTGATATAATTGACATATTTACCGTTAAAATTGTGGTGTCAAGGGAGGAAACAGTTATGCCAAGAATATGAGAGATATATTTGGTCAAAATTTTGATAAATACTCGATTTTGCTTGAAATACAAAAAAAGCGGTTGCCAAAGCAAACGCTTTTTTAATCCTTTTTATTCTTTATCAATCAACCCGAAAAAGAATTTTTCCTTTCTTGGCGTATCGATCACGCGCACGGGCTTTATCTGGTTTTCGGAGATGCCCTTCATCATCATCAGGTCGCGGTAAAGGTAATACGTCTCCTGCTGCAAAAAACAGAGCTTGAGCGGCAGCAGCAGCTTATCCTTTATCTTCGCGCCGTATGACGGGTTGGCCATTCCCATCTTTTCATCGCATATATCGCGGTAATAATCATGTTTCTCTTTGGAAAGGTGCTTCTCAGGTTCCAAAAACATAACATAGCGTCCGGGAAGGTCGTCGGTGTCGGCATATATGCTGAAATCGGTAATCTGCTCGCCAATCGTCTTCTCAAACTCGCGCACTACCCATGCGACGCAAGCCTCGTTTGTCTTTTCGCCCGCAATGTTGACCATCTGGTTCTTGCGGTACTTGAACAGCAGTCTCGGGGATTCGCCGTCGTAACCCGCAACCTCGACAACATCGCCAAGGCGGTAACGGTAAAAGCCAGCGAGATTTGTGACTATAATCTCGTATTCACATCCGACTTCAAGCTCGTCAAGGTTGAGCGTTTTAGTCGGGTCGCTGCTGTCGTCGTCCACCGGAATAAACTCGAAAAAGCCGTTTGCCGGTATTATCGTGCTCTGCGTGGTTTCCATCTCCAAACTGGTCGAGATCGGTCCCTCCGACGCGCCGTAGGAGTTAAAATATATCGGTATGTCGCCTGAGTAGCGCCTCATCTTTTGAGTGTACGAAGCAAATCCGCCTCCTCCAATCGCAGAAAGGTAATCACAGTTTTGCCAGATTTGCGGGATAACCGGCTCGTCAAAGCCTTTTTCAAAAATTGCTCTAAGCTCCGCAGCTCTTTCGGGGTCGGGCTTGAGCTGCTCATTCGCCTCCGCGCGAAAATCCTCGTCCATCTCCACGGCGGGGTCGAGCCTACCGGCTTCTATATCGTCAACAAGTGAACGCCAGTTTGACTCGATATAGTACATGGTATCCACAAGCGCTGTCATGAACGGCGCGATCATGCAAACGATATTGCGCTCCTTGAGCGCGTAAAACGCGCGTAGATACTTTTGATTGAAATTTTTGCCCTCGGGGTACATAACCTCTGTGGGCAGCGGAAGAATATAGTGCATAAACGGTTTTTTCTTAATGAATACCGCCGACGATATCGGTCCCCTAAGCGTTCCGTCTTTCACGTAATCGGTTTTTACGACAGCGGTCATAAACTGTTTTCCGAATTTAGGCGGACGTCCCTTTATTTGGCGTATACCGTAGTCGTATACGCATTGGGCGATACTTGAAGCATATTTCATGTACGCGTCCATGGTGCGGTCCGATACCGGAATGTTTTTGGGATTGTCCACGCTTCCCGAAGTCACGGCGTAATGGACAATCGGGTAGGCGGTTATCAGGTTTGTTTCGCCCCTTTCCATATGCTCGATTGCTTCGGCGTAAGTATCGTATGATGAAAACGGAACCTTACGTTTATAGTCCTCGACAGAATGAATATCGCTGAACCCGTACCTTTTGCCGTACTCCGTATTCTCGTTATCGCGCACTATGCGCATCAGCAAATCACGGCTGTACTCCCCGGCATTCATGCACATGTTGACAACCTCGTTATAAATGTTGTACGACTCGTACACCGGATTTTCCGGTGTTATATCTTCGGGAATTTCTAATCTATGTATCATTTTTTCCTCCTGATTTTCGGTTTTGAAAATTAATCCAGTCCCAAGTCTATGCCGTTGCTCTTTATAATCGAATAATACGCCTCTTTATTCTTGTCATCGGGCAAACCGCCGGGGGTTGCGTTAACCTCGACAACCACATACTCGTTGTCTCCTATCAGCAAATCAATGCCCAAAATCGGTAAATTGAACAGCGACGCGACCTTTTCGCATAACGCTTCGGTTTCTTTATCAATCGGATAATCCGTCATTTCTCCACCCTGATGAACATTGGAGCGGAACTCGTCTGGATTATTTGAGTTGCGCATTGCCGAATAGAAATATTTTCCGTTCAGCATAACAACGCGGACGTCTCTGCCGAATGAGGTGGAAATATATTCCTGCGCTATATAAGCAATGCCCGGCTTTACGTTTGACAGAAATTCGTCAAATTCCTTCTCGTCATGGATAAGCTCCACACCGTTGCCGCCGAAGCCGTTGTCGGGCTTTACGATAAACGGGGGCTGCATATTTTCCAAAATATATTCCCTGTCGGTGTGGTGGAAGAAAACCAGGGTTTTGGGGATCCTTATTCCCGCCGCCGCCAGTCTTCCGTAAGTTATGATCTTGCTTCTTGTCGCCGCGACCTCATCGATATTTATCAGGCATTTTGAACCCGCCGCGATCAAAAGTCTCTCTACTATAAGTCCGTCAGTGTTTGAAACCGACGGCCAGAACGATTCAGGAATGTCAATCTCTTTTCCCCTGTAGCGCAGTTTGAGCTTTTGACCCGACTCGATTGACACGTGAAGAAAATCAATAACCATAGGGTCAAACATTTTATCGCCGTTATCGAAAATGTGATCGCCGTATTTTTCCAGCAAATCGTCCACGTTTGAAAATAAAGTATAAGGCTTTTTATTCATCTTTCTCCCTCCGAAAATATATTATTTATTGTTTTCCGCCATGCTTACGGCGGTTTTCATTACGTCCTCGGATACGACGCCGGGGAAATCGTCATTGATTTTTTTGAGTCCGGCAATCAAATCATCCGGCGTTTCAAATCCGCCGATAATAATTTCGCAGTATTGAATGATTCTGTCCGGCAGGCGCGTCATGCTGTGAAGCATTGATTTAACACAGTCGCACTCGCTGAGCCTGTTGAAGGTTTCCTCGTCAATTTCGGGTATTTTGAAGTTGAGCGTATATTTGAGGTTTTCAACATCCGAATACTTAGAAGAGCTGCCGAATACCGACTCTGCGTATATGACAAGCGGGTTTCTGCCCTCCGCCGCTGCAGCCGTAGTAGTCATTCCCGACCATCTTGGGTTGACCTCGATTATGTACCACTTACCGTCCTTAAAAATCAAATCGACATTAGCTCCGGCGCCGAACTTAAAATCGTTGGCAAGCTTAATAAGCGACTCCTGCATTTCCTTAAGATTATATCTTTCCGCCGTTATCGGACCGAATTTAATCTGATGGTACGGATCGGAGATATTTTTATCGGTAGTGGAGTTAAAATACGCTGAGGGAACATGGTATTGTCCGTCCGCTCCGAAAATATCGGTGCCGATATTCTCGCCCTGTATCATTTCCTCGACTATGAGGTCGGCATTGTTGTTTTCGGAATTAAGAACCGCCTTCGCCTCCTCGAAACTTTGGGCGATTTCGATTCCCGTGGAGCCTGCGCCGATGGTTCCCTTTATGATAACGGGATAATTAAGACGGCTGATTTTGTATAAAATATACTCCTTATATACGTTGTTCGTCATATTTTTGATTTCTCTTTCCGCCCAATACTGGTCGTTGTGGACGAAAACGCTTTCGGCGACGTTAAAGCCGTAATTGCGCAGCGCCATGGACGAGCGCCACTTGTCATAAAACGCCAGCGACGAAAACAGCGTGTGCGATATGGTGCGTATGCCCTTTTCGCGGAGCTTTTCGGCTACAAGGGAATCCTTGATAAAGTTCCAGTCGATAGGCGTGTTTGCCGTCGAAATTTCTATCGCCGCGTCGGGGTTCAGACTGATAATGATATCGGCAATCTCATCCGCGCTGTCCCGGGAGTTGGTAATGACATACTTAACCTTTTTCGGATAAACCGAAATTTCTCCGTTTGTAATATCCAAGAGAATGCCGCCGCCGTTTGACGTCACAAAATAAAACTCATGCTCCGGATAATGGTCCGCGAGATCGTCCCATATGTCGGCTCTTTTGGGATAAAACATCGCGGATGAACGCGACGTAACGTCCTTTGACGATGTGTTGTAAAATACTATTTTCATATTTTTGACCTCCTGTTTTTTTATTTAATATTTGATTTTTAACCTGCAAACTGTGCTTTGTAAAGCTCCGCATACTCGCCGCCGAGCTTCATAAGCTCCTCGTGATTGCCCTGTTCCACAATATGTCCGTTTTTCATAACCAAAATAATGTCCGCGCCGCGTATCGTGGACAGGCGGTGAGCGATGATAAAGCTCGTTCTGCCTTCGCGCAGCCTGTTGACAGCCTCCTGGATCTGAGCCTCGGTTTTGGTGTCAACAGAGCTTGTGGCTTCGTCGAGGATCAGAATATTCGGCTTTGTCAGGAACGCCCTGGCTATTGTTATCAGCTGCTTCTCGCCCGCTGAAACCGCTGTTTCCTCATTATTTACAATCGTTGCGTAGCCCTTGGGAAGTGTTTTTACAAAATTGTCAACAAACGTGGCTTTGCATGCGTCAAGAAATTCCTCGCGGGATATATGTCTGCCCTTTGGAACGCCGTATATGATATTCTCGGCGATAGTTGCGTTATACAGCCACGTGTCCTGGAGCACCATGCCGATATTGCGCCTTAAAGCCGCGCGGCTCAGCTTGTGAATATCAATACTGCCGTCGAGAATAATCTCTCCGCTGTCAATTTCGTAAAACCGCTCGATAAGATTGACAAGCGTCGTTTTTCCCGCGCCCGTCGTACCCACTATAGCAACGGTCTGACCGGGCATAACCTTGAGGTTCATATGCTCGATAAGCTTTTTATCGGGCGTGTAGCTGAACGACACATCCTTGAATTCTATTTGACCCTTAAGCTCATATTCGTCATAGGCACCGTCAGCGTCCGCCGGCTCGTCGGGACTTTCAAGCAGCTCGTAAATTCTGTCCAGCGATACAAGCCCAGACTGCAGGGTACTGATCATCTGCGACAGCGATGTGAAGGGCTGCTGGAACTGTCTGGAGTACTGAATAAACGCCTGCACCTCTCCGACGCTCATGCTTCCGTTTATTATGTTGAACGCCCCGACAAGCGCGACAACAATATAATTGATGTTGGTAACAAAGCGCGACAGTGGCTGGATAAGATTAGTGACAACGGACGCGCGCATTGACGCTTTGTACAGCTCCGCGTTTTGAGCGTCAAAGGCTTCGACAAATTCATTTTCGCGGTTATACGCTTTTATTATATTGTGACCCCCGACGCTTTCCTCAACATTTGAGTTGATTTTTCCCATGTATTGCCACTGTTTCATAAAGCCGGGAGCGGAAAGGGCGGTCAGCTTCTTTACGCCGAAACCCGCAAGAGGGATTAAAACTATCGTCACAAGAGCCAGGTGCCATGAAAGCGTAAGCATCATGGCGACCATGCCGACAAGCATAAGCAGCCAATATATAAGGTCTCCGCCGGTTTGATTAAGCGTCATGACAACATTGTCAACGTCATTGGACGCGCGGCTCATTATATCTCCGCGCCGGCTTTTGTCATAGGAGTTAAGCGGCAGGGTCCACAGCTTGTTTTCGACCTTTTCACGCAGATCCGCCGCTATATGCGCCGTTATAAACGCCGACGCGCGGCCGGCAGCCCATTTGGTGATAAACTGCATGAAATATATGAGCATAGCAAGACCCGCCCAGAAAAAGAATGTTCTCCATTCTATGCCGCCGGTGCCGAGTCCTATCACGATCGAGTCGGTCGCGCCTCCCAGCACACGCGGTCCTATCGCGGTGAACACGCCCGAGATTATAAGCATGATAATCATCAGCGCGCATTTGGATTTATAAACGGTGAAAAGACAGATAAGCCTTTTTACAGCACCTTTGTTTATCTTTTTTTTCTGATTTTTCTGCGTTTTTGATTTACTCATGCGATCGCCTCCGTTTCAGCCTCCGGTTGGGTCGAGGCGATCTCAATATAAGTGGCGCAGCGTTTGATAAGATCGCTGTGCGTTCCCATATCCTCAATTTCTCCGTTGTTTAAAACTATGATATTGTCCGCATCCTTAATAGACGCGACGCGCTGCGCGACGATGATCATGGTCGCGTCGGAGGTGATCTTTTTCAGTGCGGCGCGCAATTTTTTATCGGTCGCGTAATCAAGAGCCGAAAATGAGTCGTCAAAAAGATAAACCTTCGGGCGGCGGATGATCGCTCTTGCAATCGCCAGTCTCTGACGCTGACCACCCGAATAATTCGCGCCGCCCTCCGACACGCGCATATTTATGCCGTCCTCATTTTCGCGTATAAAATCCTCGGCTTGCGCCACTCGGAGCGCGTCCCATATTTCATCGTCAGAAGCGTCGCTTTTGGAGTAAAGCATGTTCTGTTTAAGACTGCCCCCGAAAAGAAATGCCTTCTGCGGAACCATGCCGATAACCGCGTCAAGCTCGCTTTTTTTCAAATCTTTAATATCAACGCCGTCAAACAAAACTTTACCGCTCGTGGCATCGGTCAAACGAGGGATAATATTGAGCAAGGTGGTTTTGCCGCTGCCCGTCGAGCCGATAATGGCGGTCTTGGTTCCCGGCTTCGCCGTAAACGAAATATTTTTTAGCACGGGTTCTACGTCCGGATTATCGGGCGCGTATGAATAGCTGACGTTTTCAAATGTTATCTCTCCGCGCGGACTGTCAAGCGAAACGGGATTTTCGGCTTCTCTGACCGAGCTTTCGGCGTCCATCAGCTCGCTGATGCGTTTTGCGGAAACCTGCGCTCGGGGCAGCATGATGAACACTACCGACGCCGAGAGTGTGGCTGTTAATATAAACGATAAATATGTGATAAAGGCTATGATCTCGCCGACCTGAACGCTGCCGCTTTGCGCGAGATGACCGCCGTGCCACAAAACCGCGACAGTCGCAGCATTTACGACAAACATAAACAGCGGAACCATCAGCGTGTGTAATTTAGCCGTTACCAGACCGATTTTATACAGGTCATTATTGACCTCGCCAAATCTCTTTTTCTCGAAATTTTCCTGAACAAAAGCCCGCACCACACGCACGCCTGTGATCTGATCTCTCAAAATTCCGTTCGTATCGTCGATACGCGCCTGCTGTCTGGTATAATACGGTATAATATATAACAATAATATAACTGCGATAACAACAAGAGCAGGCACGGTTATAAGTACCACAACGGAAAGAGAAACGCTTTGTGCCAGCGCCATAACAATTCCGATAATAAACATTACCGGGGCACTGACTATTACGGTCAGCGTAACCGTGAGAAACTGAACGACCTGCTCCACGTCGTTTGTCGCGCGCGTGATAAGCGTCGGTGCGCCGAAAACGGCGATCTCCTTTTGCGAGTAGGACAATATATTTGTATATATTTTTTTGCGCAAATCACGCCCTACCGACAAAGCCGCCTTCGCCCCCAAAATACCCGCGCCGACAGCGCACGCTAATTGAATGACCGACAGAACGAGCATAATTACACCTTTATTTATTATGTATCCGGTGTCGCCGTTTGCAACTCCGTAGTCGATAATTCCCGCGTTGATCCTGGGAAGATAAACAGAAAGCAGCGTTTGCCCTATTTGAAACACCAGAACGCATAAAATGAGCTTAGTATAAGGCTGCATCTGCTTTCTCAGAAAATTAAGCATTTTATCCCCTCCAAATATGTGCAACAGCATAATTCATGCTTAGTTATTTTACGGTCAATATAATTGGCGTAAAACATACTGTTCCCGGCGCAAACAGCCCCTATACTTGCTGCGCAGCCGCAATATTTTTTCAGCATCCCTTGAATTAAAGCATACCATCAAGCTGATTTGTGAACTTACCTCAGAGATTGATGAGATTGAAAGTGAGATTAAACGGATTGTTGATAATCTCAATTTCGCAAAAATTGATTCCTTTGCGAAATACCAATCTATGATATTATATCACAATAGCAGGAAATTTGCAACACATTTGTACAAAATTCTATCGTAGAATTTGTAGAAAATAATCAAAGTTTTTCTGCATTTTGAAAAAAGAACATATGATAAAGCTATAATCCAAGTTATTCAGCGTCAAAATTATCGTCAAACACCATGAAGGAGGTTTATATTTATGTCAACCATATTACAACTTGTAAGTAATTGTATTATCAAGGCGTCAAGCTCTTTTATAACGCGCCTGTTTATCCGTTCCAATTCTTTTTCATCTACATAGAATTTCACTTGAATATCCCGCCTGCGCTTATTCAAGAATTTCACCTCCCTTCATGGAAGAAGGAAACTTTTTTGCAAAATCCCGCAAGGGATTTTGGAACACTTTCGGTACTTTGAGTACTCGTCGTGTTGTCAAGGGTAAATGAAATATTTTTGAAAATTTATATTCATAATATTACTTAATCAAACACGAAAAAGTGAAACAACGAAAAAAGTTTATATCACAGAAATGGAGTATTGCAAATTCAAAATCTCGTCAACCGCAACCTCGCACGCATAAATCACTGCCATTATTTTGTCATTTTTGCCGCTGTAATTCAATAGCGGATATAAAGACAAAGCCGAGTTTACCACATCAGGGCAAGCTCGGCTTTACAATATACGTTAATCCGCAAGCTTAAATATATTCAAGCTGCTGTGAGACCTCGTTCTCACAGCTTCGCATGGCGAGAATTGTATTCCAAAGCAAATCGTCCAATTCCCAGCCGAGCAGCTTCGCGCCGTATTCAATCACCTCTCTTGAACATCCCGCGGCGAAATTTTTACTTTTGTATTTCTTTTTCAGACTTTTTAATTCCATATCCTGTGTACTCTTTGACGGCCGCATCTCAGCCGCCGCCCAAATAAGGCCTGTCAGCTCGTCTGTCGCGTACAAAACCTTTTCCATTATATGCTCCGGCTTTACATCCACTGTCAGGTTATAGCCGTGCGAGCATACCGCGTGAATTATATCATCGCCGAAGCCGCCCTCACGCAGCAGCTCTGGGGCTTTTATACAATGCTCGTCAGGATACTGCTCAAAATCTATATCGTGCAGAAGTCCGACAATGCCCCAATACTCCTCGTCATAGCCGAGAGTTCGCGCGTAATATTTCATAACACCCTCGACGGTGAGCGCGTGACGCAGATGAAACGCGTCCTTATTATATTTTTTCAAAAGCTCCCATTGCCTATCAAATCATGCATTGAATCATAGTAATGCATATCACTCCACCCTGCTTTCCTGTATTGCACCGTCCAAATCAACAATAATATCCTCCCAATGCTCGATACCGGGTGATATTCTTATGAGTCCTTCGGTAATACCCACCTTCCGGCGTATTTCATACGGAATAGACGCGTGTGTCATGCTCGACGGATGGCATATAAGCGACTCCGCGCCGCCCAGACTTTCGGCGAGGGCAATCAGCTTCAGGGATTTAAAAAATTTCTTAATATCATAATTTTCATGAAGCTCGAACGAAATCATCGCGCCTCCGTTTTTCGCCTGCTTTTTGTTTGTTTCGTAGCCGTCATCGGACGGAAGTCCGGGATAATATACCCTTTTCACCGCATCGCTTTCCGTAAGATACCGCGCGATCTTTTCCGCGTTTTCAACATGTCTGTCCATGCGTACACCAAGTGTCTTTATTCCCCGTATGAGCAGGAACGAATCAAACGGCTGCAAAACTCCGCCTGTGGAATTCTGTATAAACGCAAGCCGCTCTGCAAGTGAGGTGTCGTTCACTACGGCAAGTCCCGCTACAAGATCGCCGTGTCCGCCCAGATATTTTGTCGCGCTGTGAATTACAATATCCGCGCCAAATTCAATGGGACGCTGCAAATACGGCGTCATAAACGTATTGTCCACAATTGAAAGTATACCGTGTTTATGCGCAAGATCCGATACCGCTTTTAAATCCGTAATTGTCATAAGCGGATTCGCCGGCGTTTCTATGTATATCGCCTTAACATCGGGCGTAATTTTTTTGTCAAGCGACGGCAAATCGGTAGTGTCCTCTATCGAATAGCCTATGCCGAAATGATTAAACACCTTATCAAGCACGCGGAATGTTCCGCCGTAAACATTCGACGAAATTATGAGTTTATCTCCGCTTTCAAACAAGCTTAAAACAGCCGTAATCGCCGCCATGCCGGAGGCGAAGGCAAAGCCCGCGCTGCCGCCCTCCAATTCGGCTATAAGCTTTTCAAGCACGGCGCGTGTGGGATTACCCGTCCTCGAATATTCCCAACCCTTGTGCTTACCCAATTCCTCCTGCTCGTATGTGGAGGTTTGATATATGGGTACGTTTACGGCACCCGTAAGCGGTTCACTGTCAAAGCCACCGTGTATAAGCGCCGATTCAATATAACTGTAATGTTTCATTTTACATCCCTCTAAATTCTGTAATCGTCCTCAAGTGCGTCCATCAAGCCGTATTCCACAAGGATTTCTTCAAGTCTGTCCTGAGTAATGGGCTTTGGAATTACAAACATTTCATTTTCTTCTATTTTTTTCGCAAGCTCCCTGTATTCATCAGCCTGATGACACTTCGGATCATACTCAATAACCGTCTTTTTTCGTATTTCGGCTCTCTGTACCACGTTATCGCGGGGAACGAAGTGTATCATCTGCGTGCCCAGTTCCTTTGCAAAAGCGCGTACGACCTCAACCTCTCGGTCAACATTGCGGCTGTTGCATATTATACCGCCGAGCCTTACGCCGCCTTGACGGGCGTAACGCGCGATACCCTTTGAAATATTGTTTGCCGCGTAAAGCGCCATCATTTCACCGCTCGCCACTATGTAAATTTCCTTTGCCTTTCCCTCTCGTATGGGCATAGCGAAGCCTCCGCAGACAACGTCGCCGAGAACGTCGTAAAAAACGTAATCGAGGTCGTCGGTATATGCGCCGAGTCTTTCCAAAAGACCGATTGAGGTTATTATTCCGCGTCCCGCGCAGCCTACGCCCGGCTCGGGTCCGCCCGACTCCACGCATCTTGTACCCTTAAAGCCTTCCTTCAATATCAAATCAAGATCAATATCGTCGCCTTCCTCACGGAGCGTATCGAGCACTGTCTTTTGCGCCAATCCGCCCAAAAGCAGCCTTGTGGAATCCGCTTTGGGATCGCAGCCCACAACCATTACCTTTTTCCCGCCTTCAACCAGTCCGGCTGTCAAATTCTGTGTTGTGGTCGATTTACCTATTCCTCCCTTGCCGTATATTGCAATTTGTCTTAACTCTTTAGCCATTTTTCTGTCTCCTTTTTTATCTTCTTTCTTTAAGATCAATATTTCGGACAACAATTATCCGTGTGAGAATGTATCCTTATGTGCAATTCTCTTTAAATATATTTGATCGCCGTAATCCTTTTCACCCGGCACGCCTATAGCGTCGGCACGGCAGCGCTGACAGTGACGGAACACGTCTATATACTTTTCCGCCTTTTGTCTCGCGCCGTCTATCTCAACGCACGACGGCGCGCGGCAATCCGACAACTCGTGCTGCGGAATAAGCGGAATTATGTTATATATCGACGCTCCCGCCTCGCTTACCGTTTTCGCTATCTTCTCTATGTGACTGTCGTTTATTCCTGGAACAAGCACTGTGTTTACTTTGACGGTAATGCCTGCCGCGTTTACAAGCCGTATGCCCTCGAGCTGATTTTTAATAAGTATTTCCGCGGCCTCGACGCCTGTATAATGTACGCCGTGATAAAGGATACCGCCGTTTAATTTCGCTTCGATTTCCGGGTCTACCGCGTTCACCGTAACCGTCAGCGAGTCTATTCCCGTTTCGATTATTTCCTTCGCCTTTTCCGGCAGAAGCAGTCCGTTTGTGCTCATACATTTGATAATTTTCGGAAACTCCGATTTAATCAATCTGAAGGTCTCAAGCGCGTAGTCCGTAGCAAGAGTGTCGCCGGGGTCCGCTATTCCCGCAACGGTAATATCGGGACACAACTCCAGTGATCTTGCAATTACGCCTATTGCCTCCTCCGGTTTTATCACCGTTGACGCCACGCCGGGACGCTTTTCGTAATCGTTTATTTTTCTGTCGCAGAATTTACATTCTATATTACAGGTCGGGCTTATCGGGAGATGTATTCTGCCCGTCTGCCCCTTTTTCCCCAAAGCGTAGCAGGGATGCTTTGTCGTAAGCTCCTCATAGCTTATTGCCATTCGTCACCACTCTCCTTAACCAATTTATCCAATACCGCACTTATGGGAAAGGGCGCTTCGTAAACCGCGAAGCCGCGGTTTTCCATAAAGTCCGCCGCGTCCCGCCCTATATGACCTGCTATTATCACGGAGCAGTCGGAAAGTGCCTTTGCCGTATTTTCAAAGCTGCTTTCCTCGTGCGTCCACATATTACAGCAAGGCACTGTATTTCGCTTTTCGATGTATCGAAATTCTCCGTCATGAAGCTCGAATATCAGAAAACAATCCGCTTTCCCAAAGTGTCTGTTGACTATCTTGCCGTCGCTGCTTGCAACGGCAGCTCTTATTGCCATATACCTTTCCCCGCAATCATTTATTCCGAAAAAACAAAAAACCGTCTTGCGTACCGCTTCATTTTAAAGCCGCAAAACAGTCTCTGATTTTTTCAGTCAACTATTTTATTCGTATTTTTTCCTGCCGTTCTATCTGAACGACTACTCCGTCCTGTATCACCAATGTTACGGAGCCGTAACCTATTTCATCGATTATCTTTTTTGTTTTCTCAAAAACATCATCTAAGCTGTTTTTTCTTTTTTCCATTTTAAAACCCTCACCGTCTTATTTTATTGTTCAGCATAACACACATTCGTTTCATCTTGCTCATCCCCGTTTCCGATAGAATTGTATTGAATTATAGAATTTTCTCACGCTTTTGTCAACGGGGCGGATATGGAATAAATTTTAAAGTTTTTATATAGTAAAATTTTTAAAAAATTTTCCTCTTGCCGGTGTTGACAATTTTTTTTGCATAGTGTATTATATGCGTTAAAGTTGACTAAACATATTAGAGACTTGTCCGCGTATTTTGCCGGACAGGTCTCTTTTCTTTATTAAAAAGGAAGGGATTAAGCTATGAGTACAGTTAATTTGAAAACACCCGAGGTGTCGGTACGCGAAATCCGTCTCGGCTCGATTACGGGATTTCAGGGAAACGCGTCCGAGCTTGTGGACTTGGTTGGATGCGGAAACTTAAAGGATAAGAAACGGTCCTTTTCACAGTGTCTCGGCTGCTCGACATCGAACGCTGCCTGCACCACGATCCTCATACAGGACGCGGTGACAATCAGTCACGGTCCTGTCGGCTGCTCGACGTGTCTGCATGAGTATGCTTTTACATATCGCGTCAACGCGCCGCTGCGCGGTGTGGACAGACCATCGCAGCGCAGGGTTTATTCAACCAATCTTACGGAAAAGGACACGATTTACGGCGGAGCTTTAAAGCTTGAAAACACAATTCGCGAAGCATATAAGCGTTCAAAGCCGAGCGTAATTTTTGTGCTGACCACCTGCGCCGCCGGCATTATAGGCGATGATGTGGAGAGCGTTACAAACTCGTTGGAGGAGGAGCTGGGCATCCCGATCGTGGCGATTTTCTGTGAGGGATTTCGTTCCAAAATGTGGACGTCCGGGTTTGACGCGGGTTATCACGGTATCGCAAGAAAACTGATAAAGCCTGCCGAAAAAAAGCGTAATATAATCAATGTAATAAATTTCTGGGGCAGCGATGTATTTAACAAATGGTTCAACCGATTCGGCTATGAGGCAAATTATCTCACGCCGTATTCGACATATGAGACTATCCGGCATTCCTCCGAAGCGGTATGTACCGTTCAGGCGTGCGCGACATTAGGCTCGTATCTCGCGACCGCACTCGATCAGGAATTCGGCGTGCCCGAGCTTAAAAACTCACCGCCCTACGGTATAGCGCAGACCGAAAGATGGTTCAGAGAGTTATGTCAGCTTATCGGCAAGGAAGATGAAATAGAGGAATTTCTGAAAGAGGAAAGAGAAAAGTATATGCCCAAAATTGAGGAGCTTCGCAAAAAATTAGCCGGTAAAACCGCGTATGTTACGGCGGGAGCGTCTCACGGTCATTCGCTTCTGGCACTGCTTCAAGAGCTTGGAATGAAAGCCGTCGGCGCGGCGATATTCCATCACGACCCCCAATATGACAGCGCAAGCTCTGACGCGGATACATTGAAGCATACAATAGAGGATTACGGCGACATTCCCAATTATAACGTCTGCAACAAGCAGGAATTCGAGCTTGTAAACGTGCTGAACCGCCTGCGCCCCGATATTCTTTTTGCTCGGCACGGAGGCATGACATTATGGGGCGCAAAATTCGGTATTCCGTCGCTGCTGATTGGCGACGAGCATTTCGGCATGGGTTACGAAGGACTTGTTAAGTATGGTGAACAGATACTTGAAACCATTGAAAATAATGAGTTTGTAAAAAATCTTGAAAAGCACGCGGTAAATCCGTATACAAAATGGTGGCTTGAACAGGAGCCGTACACATTCCTGAAGGGAGGCAGAAATTGATGGCAGGACTTATCGAACAAGAGCGTTACGCCTGCGCCATAGGCGCGCTGCAGACGGTTGTGGCAATCCCGAGAGCGACGCCTATTCTCCACTCCGGTCCCGGCTGCGGAACAATGGTTCAAGGCTTTTTTGAGCGTTCCACCGGCTATGCCGGAGGCAGCACTTCGCCATGTACCAACTTCAGTGAAACGGAGGTTGTTTTCGGCGGCGTGAACCGTTTAAGACAGATCATCGAAAATACATATAAGGTGCTCGATACGGACTTACAGGTGGTGGTAACGGGCTGTACCGCCGATATTGTAGGCGATGACGTGGCATCGGTAACCGATGAATTTTTAGCTGAGGGCAAGCCGATAGTTCATGTGGAGACGGCAGGCTTTAAATCAAACAACTACGTTTCTCACAGTAATGTCGTGAACGCTATTATCGACCAGTATGTTGACAGGTTTATCGATGAAAATCCGGTGCGGAGCGAGAGGAACCTTGTAAATCTTTTTGCTTCAATTCCGTATCAGGATCCATTCTGGAAGGGCAATCTGACAGAGTACAAGCGTCTTTTGGAGGGCATAGGCTTAAAGGTAAATGTGCTGTTCGGTCCGTATTCGGACGGTGTGAAGGAATGGCAGACAATACCGCGTGCAAACTTCAACATTTTAGTGTCCCCGTGGTATGGAGAACCTATCGCGAAGCACTTAGAGAAAAAATACGGACAGCCGTATTATCACTTCCGCTATGTGCCGATCGGGGCGAACGAAACAACGCGTTTCTTAAAAGAGGTTTTGGATTACGCCATAGAAAACGGCGCGGAAATTGATAAGGAAAAGGCGCTTAAATTCATCGACCGGGAGGAACATGCCTACTACGAGGAAATAGACAATCTGGCAACATTCCTTCTGGAATTCCGTTACGGGCTGCCCAATCACGTTCATATCCTGCATGATGCCGGCTATGTCGTAGGATTGTCGAGATTTCTGCTTCACGAAACCGGAATTGTGCCGAAGGAGCAATTTATAGTTGACAATACTCCGAAAGAGTATATCGACCGGATCACGGCGGATTTAAAGGGTACGTCGGATAAGCGTGATATACTGGTATATTTCAATCCCGACGCGGGCGCGGCGCAGGATATAATCAGAAAGGTCAGTCACAGCGGACGCGGTCTTATAATCGGCAGCGGCTGGGATAAGGAGCTCGCAAAGGAAAAGGATTACGATTTTCTTTCCGCATCACTTCCGACTCCGTACAGATTGGTGCTCACAACAAATTATGTCGGTTATACCGGCGGTTTGAGAGTAATCGAGGACATCTACGATACGGTTCTTTACACTTATAGATAATATCATCAACACACTGAATGAGCTGTTACTTTAAGGATTTTAAAAGGGCTTTGAAAATAATAGATTTTCAGAAGAGTAAAATAGTTAAAAATGACCGCTACAGTGTCAGAGTATATGATATGCTCTGCGGGGATTTTCAAAGCGAGATGCTTGGAATTACAAAACGGTACGGAGGTGAGAGCAATGTGTGAATTATTGGGGCTTAGCTCCGAAACTCCCACAGATGTTCGGGAATATCTTAATGTGTTTTACAGTCACAGCGTCCGCCATCCTAACGGCTGGGGACTTATGCGTGAGAACAACGGACGGACCGAAATAATAAAAGAGCCGGTATGCGCGCTGCAAAGCTCGGTTATAGACGAAATCGTGCGTGAGACCGAGCCGCAGACGCTGATGCTCGCTCATATCAGACTTGCGACTGTCGGCGCGGTAA
The DNA here is from genome assembly GCA_947591315.1 of uncultured Clostridia bacterium. Classification (GTDB taxonomy): domain Bacteria; phylum Bacillota; class Clostridia; order UBA1381; family UBA1381; genus Hominilimicola. The sequence goes on along the minus strand of CANQDD010000001.1, from coordinate 93,207 downwards.
AATACGACAACTGCCACCCGTACACAGGCTTTGACGTTTCGGGAAGGCGCTGGACGCTTATTCATAACGGAACGATCTATTCGGGTACGGAGCTTATGAAGTATTTATCGGTGCAGTCCGGCGATACTGATTCGGAGCGCATATTTTTGTATTTGCTTGACGAAGTAAACAGCGCGATTATCCAAAATGGCGCGCCGCTGTCCATCGCTCAAAGATGCGAAATCGCGGATAAGCTGGCGGTTACGCTTTCACCGAGAAATAAGCTGAATTTTATGATTTCCGACGGTGAATTATTGTATGTTCATAAAAATATGAGCGACACGCTGTCATATAAAAAATCGGAAAACGGTTTGATTTTTGCGACAACGCCGCTTGGCAATGAGGGCTGGCAGCCGTTCCCCATGACGCAGCTGCACGCATTTAAGGACGGCAAGCGCGTATTTGCGGGAACAAACCACAAGCATAAATTTATACCGACGCTCGAATATATAACAGCCCTTGACGCTATGAACATATAGGCAGTCAAAGGGCTGTTTTTTGTAATCAATAATGTCAATCGTTATCCTCTCACAAAGCCGCCGCTGTATTCCGCGTTGATCTCCGCTATTTCCTTCTCTCCCTCAATATACGGTCGATAAATTTCGTCTGTTCTGCCGCCGCCCAAATTGTCGCATCCGTTGCAAAACTCGCATTCACCGCCGCAAAACGACAATGCGCGGCTGACGATTTTTTCGCGTTCTTCTCTTGTTGTGTCTTTTACAAGAATTGATTTCATAATATGTCTAACCTCCGTAATATCTATAGTTAATCCCTGCTGCCATTTTATCACTTTTGCATGGTTAATTCAATAGTTAATACATATATTATTCTGCCGGTTTCCTCTTTACGCCGACCGCTACCGAATTCTACTAAATTCACCGTTCCCATTCATCACGCCGATTGCGGCGGCTCTGCTGTTCGTCGGCTTGCTGACGCTTCTGTTCCAAATCCTTGCGGATGGATTTTCGTATATGCGGCTGGTATTCGCCGAGTTCCATATCAATTTCATCTTTAGCGGCTTTCAACAAATCATAGTTACTGCGATAGCCGTACTGTTGTTGGATTTTCGTCCATAGCGATTTCATCGTATCGCGGAAATTGCTTCGTTCCTCTTGAACGGCAGGCATATCTTCGGGCGAAATGTCGGCAACAGTCGCTTTGAAATCATCAATATTCGCTTTCATCTTCTCGGCAGGCTGGGAGTTGCGCAGTGAGAAAATTGCCCTCTCGCGGTACTTTTCTATTTTTTCAGCAATTATAGAAACTGCATTTTCAACTACATCAGTAAGCGATTTGACTAACGCTTTTAGTTGCCGCAGCAATATATTATCCTTTCGGATTTGTCGATTTAATTCGCAACGGTCGGAAACGAAACCGCACTTTTCCATAACGCGGGCGGTCACTCCCTCGTGGATTGTCGGTTGTTCGTCAATTCCTCTGTCTGCAAAACTGCGGCAGTCAATACGAGCGTCAATATGTTTCTGCTCTAAAGATTTGTTGACTTCTTCCTCCCACGCTTTACGGAATGTCAAAATCTGTTCTTTGCTGTTCCATTTGGCGCATATCGGATTTTGTCTTCCGAAGCGCGTACTTTTCGGATTTTTGGAAACTCGTTCTAAATCCTGAGCCTCGGCTTCGGAGGGCGTCATATAAATTTTCTTCTTGCCGACCTTGTATTGATACTGCTTCTCCCACCCGTCCGTCTGCGCCGCATTAAACTCGGCTGCGGTAAATCCGCGTTCTTCATCGCCGCGCTTGCAAAGATATTCTTTCTGCGTCTTAGCCTGCCATTTACCATTTTCATCAAGCGGACGCATTGTCAATAAAATATGCGCGTGGGGATTGTGACCGTCAGTGTCATGAATACTGAAATCGGCGCACATACCTTTGCTTACACAATTTTCAGATATAAAATCCCGCAGCATTTCTATCCACTCATCAGATTTTAGTTCAACGGGCAAAGCGACAACAAGCTCTCTCGCAAGCTGTGAATTTTTTGCCTTTTCGATTTTCTCGACAGCGTTCCAAAGAGTAGAGCGATCTGAAAATTCGGGCGGGGCGTGAGCGGGCAGCAGGATTTCTGTGTGAGATATTCCGCTTTTTCTTGTGTAGTCGTGGGTCACTCCGTCATATTCGTTTGTCAGCTTTTTGCCGCTCCGATAGGCAGCGGTTGATTTCCCTTTTCCACGGCTGATAATTTTGATACTGCAATGATAAATTGCCATAAAATCAACTCCTTTCGGGCGCAAAAAAAGAGCAACCGTTTCGATTGCTCTGAATTGCGATATTTAGTTTTACTATATAATCATCAAATATTTAATTTTTGTTGTTTCAGTTTGTGCGATAAACGGGAATTTAGCATATTACTGGCTCCCAAGCAAATGGCAGCAAATCTTTTGCTTTAACTTTAATCAGGTTTCCATTTTCATCGTTCACAATCACTTTTATATCGGGACAGTATTCATATAGCATCTGCCTACAATTTCCGCAAGGCGGTATGACATAATTTAAGTGTTTATCGTGAACCGCAACAATTGTATCAAAATCTCTTTCACCCGCCGATATAGCAGTCCCTATTGTTATATACTCTGCGCAAGAGCCGTGAATTCCGTCGCAGTTTACACCTTTATAGATGTTGCCATTCTTGCACAGAACGGCACACCCAACCGTATGATTGTATATACCATCGTCGAAATTCTCTTTTAATACTTTTAAAGCAATTTCTATCAACCTCTTATCACAATCGCTCAATTCATATCGTTCCATAATAACCCCTCTCCAAATTCCGATTCTGTACTTCGGCGCAAATACTATATGGTACTTGCAATTCCATTTCGTGTGTGCTAAACTGTTTGTGGTATTATTGTGATTATTTATCTTAATATCCTCCAATTTTGTATCCTTTATTGTAACTGGCAGGTCACAATATTATTATACAAAATTGGAGTCCTTCTGTCTACCTCATCGGCTTTAGCCTCTTTTGAACCACGCGACTATCGCGTGGTTTTCTGTATACAAGAAAAGGCATATCGCAATTCAAGCGATATGCCTTTTCTTGCACCCTGTTCGGCAGCCTGTCATAAAATTATTGATTATACTGTCTTATGTGAGGTATCCATTGCAATCCTTTTTTGTGTTCTTACCACATCTGTGCCGCGCCGATTATTGTGTTTATATCCTCGATGTTGTGGCGATCCATGTAGCTTTGCATATCTCTTTTTACGTCATATATAAGGTCGGGTTTCGCGAAAAGCGACGTGCCGAGCGCGACAAGCGACGCGCCCGCGAGCATTAGCTCTATTACGTCGCTGCCGGTCATAACACCGCCCATACCGATAAGTGGCAGCTTAACGGCGTTATGCACCTCATGTATCATACGCACCGCCACGGGCTTTACGGCGGGTCCCGACAGTCCGCCGGTGTTGTTCTTCAAAATCGGTCTTTTCGTCTCAATATCAATCTTCATGCCGAGCAGCGTGTTTATAAGCGACAGTCCGTCCGCGCCGCCGTCCTCGGCAGCTTTCGCAATCTCAGTAATCGACGTTACGTTCGGCGACAGTTTTACGACGAGCGGCTTGGTGCAGTGTTTTCTGACCTCTTTTGTGAGCGAGTTTACCACATTCGCGTCCGTGCCGAAGGCAAGTCCGCCGTGCTTTACATTCGGGCAGGAAATGTTGAGCTCGACTAGCGCCGCGTCGGTCGCTGAAATTATTTCAGCCATTTCGCAGTATTCCTCAACGGTGTTGCCGGATATGTTGACTATAACGTTCGTGTCATATTCCGCGAGTATCGGCATAATATACTCCGCAAAATACTCCACTCCGGGGTTTTGAAGTCCTATACTGTTCAAAATTCCCGACGGTGTTTCGGCTATTCTCGGCGGAGGGTTGCCCGCGCGCGGAACTCTCGTAAGTCCCTTCGCGCCTATGCCGCCGTATTCCGCGAGCGGCGCAAACTCGTTGTATTCCATACCGAAGCCGAATGTTCCCGAAGCGGTAACAATCGGGTTTTTAAACTCCACGCCGCAGAAATTTATTTTCATATCAGTCATTGAGCGTTACCTCCTCGCTGTAAAATACGGGGCCGTTGGCGCACACCTTCGCGTAACGCTCCGTGCCGTCCTTCTTCGTTTCGCACGCGCACGCGAGACACGCGCCTATGCCGCAGCCCATGCGCTGTTCGAGCGAAATCTGACAAGGTATGCCGCGTTCCTCGGCTATTTTCTTAACGGCTCGCAGCATCGGCATCGGACCGCATGAGTATATCATATCGCAGTCGTTTAGGTTCAAATATCCTTCCATAGCCGAAGCGATGTAACCGTTGTAGCCGTAGCTGCCGTCGTCCGTACCAACAATGGTAAGCGCCGAAACCGCGTCAAACTCATCCTCCATTACAACGCGCGACTTGTTTCTGAATCCCAAAAACACCGTTGCGTTTGTAAGCTGTTTTGTGAGCTTGTAAAGCGGGAATACACCGATACCGCCGCCTATAACGATAGGCTTTCTGACGCTCCGCTTTATCTCAAAGCCATGTCCCAAAGGGCCCACAACGTCTATCACGTCGCCGACTGCCTTTTTCGAGAGCAACTTTGTACCCTCGCCCTTTACCTCGAATATAAAGCGAATCTCGCCGTTTGACGCGTCGCATATACTTATCGGCCGGCGCAGAAACATGTTCCCGCCGCACGCAATGTGCAGGAACTGTCCGCACTGCGCTTCGGCGGCTATGTCCGCGCTCTCTATTATGAAATCAAATATGCCGTCCGCGATTTCGCTTTTCTTTATAAGCTTGCACACCTCTTGTTTTTTCATAATGCTGTCTCCTTATTTTATTACGGACGTAAGCTCGTCTCTCATGCGTATTGCTTCCGCTCTTGCGGCTTCGGCGAACTGTTCCTCTTTCCAGTTGCCCTTTTTATACGCACACATAATACCGCGCGACGAGTTTACTATCGCGCCGAGACCGTCGCTGTTAAAGCACGGCACAACGTCCTGCGCGCCGCCGCCCTGCGCGCCGTAGCCGGGCACGAGAAAATACGACTGCTTCATTATTTTGCGTAGCGCCGCCGCCTGCTCGGGATATGTCGCTCCGACTACCGCGCCGACCGCACCGTAACCGCTTTCGCCTATGGTGTCCGCGTTCCACTTGTTTACGCACTCCGCGACCTTTCCATAGATATGTGCGCCGTCCGCGATTAAATCCTGAAGCTCGCCGGACGAGGGGTTTGACGTCTTTACAAGCGCAAATATCGCCTTATCGTACGCCTTGCAGTCATTTACAAACGGCATTACACCGTCAGTACCGAGGTACGGATTGACCGTCACGCAGTCCACGCCGAACGCTTCTTCCTCAATGCCGTCAACGGCTGTTTTACCGAGGTACGCCTTCGAGTACGCCTCGGCGGTCGAGCCTATGTCGTTACGCTTAACGTCGAGAATGACATACAAGCCCTTTTCCTTAGCGTATTGAATCGTTTTGTGAAGCACTGTTTCGCCGTGAAGTCCGTACATCTCGTAAAACGCGCTCTGCGGCTTTACCGCCGGCACAACGTCATAAAGCGCGTCGATAAGACCTTTGTTAAATTCCCATATCGCCGCACACGCGCCCTTTAGGTTTTGACCGTACTCGGTGTATGCTTTTTTACGTATATATTCGGGCACGTAGTCGATTTTCGGATCAAGTCCCGCAACCGACGGATTGCCCTTTTCCTTTATCTTCTTTACAAGTAAATCTACCGACATATTTTTTCTCCTTTTTTCATAATCATCATATCGTAGGGGCGGTCATCAGCCGCCCGCCGTGATGCGTTGTAAACGGACGAACACGGTTCGCCCCTACAGTTTACAACAAAACGCCCTGATTAACCTTTATTTTGCCGCCCACAATAACGTATTCCGGCTTGCCTAAAAGCTTAAATCCGTCGTAAGGCGAATTTTTGCTCTTTGAGTGCAGCTTTGTAATATCCACCGTCCATTCCTTATTAGGGTCGAATATCGTAACGTCGGCGGCGTTGCCGATTTTAAGATTTCCCTTATTAAGTCCCAGAATACGCGACGGATTGACCGCCATTTTTTCAATAAGCTCGTTTATCGTAAGCACACCGGGCTCCACGAGGTATTTAAGTCCCAGTCCGAGTGATGTTTCAAAGCCAACAATGCCGTTTAACGCAAGCGCGAACTCGCAGTTTTTCTCGTCTATGTGGTGCGGCGCGTGGTCGGTTACGATACAGTCAATCGTGCCGTCTTTAAGTCCCTCTTTAATTGCCGCAACATCGTCGTCGGTACGAAGCGGCGGGTTCATCTTCGCGAAGGTGTTAAAGCCCTCGACCGCCTTTTCCGTAAGCGTGAAGTAGTGCGGACACGTTTCGCAAGTGACACGCACACCGCGCTTTTTCGCCTGACGTACAAGGTCTACGGAAAGCCGCGTGCTTACATGCGCGATGTGCACAGGCGTGCCTATCGCCTCGGCGATTATAATGTCGCGCGACACCATTACTTCCTCCGCCGCGCGCGTTATGCCGCGCAGTCCCATAGCCGTGGCGACCGCGCCCTCGTTCATGTAACCGCCGTCGGCAAGTCCCAAGTCCTCACAATGGGAGATTACCTTCATATCGAACATGTCGGCATACTCCATCGCGCGGCGCATCAGTCCCGATTCGGTAACTGGGCGTCCGTCGTCGGAGATTGCGACCGCACCGGCAAACTTCATCTCACCTATCTCGGCAAGCTCCTCGCCCTTAAGTCCCTTTGACACCGCGCCTATCGGGTACACGTTTACATATCCGACTTCCTTTGCCTTGTTTATAATGTACGAAATAACCGTCTCGTTATCCGCGACAGGCTTTGTATTCGGCATACACGCAATCGACGTTATACCGCCCATTACGGCGCTTCTCGTGCCTGTCTCGATGTCCTCCTTATACTCCTGACCCGGATCGCGGAGGTGACAGTGCATATCCACAAGACCGGGCGATACGATTTTGCCAGCGGCGTCGATAACCTCCATGTCAATGCCCTCAAGTCCGAGATCGTCGCCTATTTCGGAAATTACACCCTTGTCAATGAACACGTCCGTAACCTTGTCAATATTGTTTTCGGGATCTATCACTCTGCCGCCCTTTATAAGTATTCTCATTATCCGTCATCCTCCTCTGTGTCAAATCCGCCTCTCGAAAGAAGATACATTACAGCCATTCTGACCGCAACGCCGCTCGTCACCTGCTCGTTTATAACGCTTGCCTCGCCGTCTATGACGCTTGTGGAAAATTCAACGCCACGGTTTACGGGTCCCGGGTGCATTACAAGCGCGTCCGGTTTGGCGTATTTAAGCCGCGCGTCGTCCACTCCGAAAAATCTGTAGTATTCCCGAAGGCTCGGGAACAGTCCGCTCTTTTGGCGTTCGAGCTGTATACGAAGTCCCATTACAACATCGGCATCGATAATGGCTTCCTGTATGCTCTTGAACACCTTGCAGCCCATTTTCTCCATGCCCTGCGGTATAAGCGTAGCGGGGCCTCCGACGCTTACCTCCGCGCCGAGCTTTGTCAAGCCGTATATATTGCTCCTTACAACTCTGCTGTGCTTTATGTCGCCTATTATAGCGACCTTAAGACCGCCGATATGACCTTTCTTTTCCTTTATTGTGAGCATATCCAAAAGCGCCTGCGTCGGGTGTTCGTTCATGCCGTCGCCTGCGTTTACGACCGACGCGCTTACAAGCGGCGCTAAAAGGTGCGGCGCGCCCGACATGCTGTGGCGCATTACGAGTATATCCGTACCCATGGCGTTAATAGTGTTTGCGGTGTCGATGAGCGTTTCGCCCTTCTGCACCGACGAACCGCTCGCTGTTATGTTCGCCGCGTTCGCGCTCATGTACTTCGCCGCAAGCTCAAACGAAAGACGCGTGCGCGTACTGTTCTCGTAAAAGAGATTTACTACCGTTCTGCCCTGAAGGTGCGGCGTTTTTTTACTTGGCTGTTTTATTATAAGCTTCATCGTTTCAGCCGCGCGCAGTATGTTTTTTATTTCCTCGGCGCTCAAATCCTTAAGCCCCAAAAGGTCTTTTCTCTTCATCTTCTTCCCTCTCTTTCACACAGAGATACCTTGCTTATCTCCCCGTCCGTCACCTCGACGTTTATATATTCGTCCGCGGAGGTCTGTATGCTTTTGCCGATATATCCGGCGCTTATCGGGAGCTCGCGTCTGCCCCTGTCCACAAGCACCGCAAGCTCTATCCTCTCCGGTCTGCCCATGTCGAAAAGCTCATCCATGGCGCAGCGTACCGTTCTGCCCGAAAAAAGCACGTCGTCCACAAGTATAATTTTCTTATCCTCTATCGTAAACGCAATATCGCTGCCCGCAACAACGGGGTGCTTGCCCAGACGCGTCAGATCGTCGCGGTAAAAGGTGATGTCGAGACTGCCAAGCGGCAGACGTATATCCTCGATTTCCTTTATTCTCTCCAAAAGAAGCTTCGCCAGCGTCACGCCCTTTGTCTGTATTCCGATAATGACAAGGTTGTCCGTGCCTCTGTTGCGCTCGACTATCTCATACGCCATACGGCTTACGGCGCGCTTTACCGTCGCGGCGTCCATCAGCACCGTTTTCTCGATGTACTCTGCCATACGCTTTCCTCCCCTGTTTCAAAAGTATTTTATCCTTAACATTATACACCATTTTTACCGAATTGTCTATATCATAGTAAAAATATTCAAAAAAATAAAGGTAATTATGATTTTTTTGTAAAATTCTCTTGAAAAAAATGTCATTTAGTGATAAAATGTATGTAACTATTTTGAGAACATATATCTGAAAATACGGAATTTGAAAGGAATTGAGGTAAATGGAACGTACGATACTTGTAATTGAGGACGAGCAGAATATCAATGACATACTCACATTTTCGCTTGGTAAGGAAGGCTATAAGACGCTTTCCGCGCTTGACGGCGTTAAAGGTCTTGAAATGGCTCTGACGGAACATCCCGATCTTATTTTGCTTGACGTAATGCTGCCCGGACTTGACGGCTGGGAGGTCTGCAAAAAGGTACGCGAGCAGTCGCAGGTTCCCATTATAATGCTTACGGCAAGAGAGGACGAGGTTGACAAGGTGCTCGGTCTTGAGCTTGGAGCTGACGATTATATTACAAAGCCCTACTCCATGCGCGAGCTTGCCGCAAGAGTTAAGGCAAATCTCCGCAGAAGCGCGGCAGCGGCAGCGCCGGCGCAGGAATCGGATACGGATAATCAGGATACGATCGTATCGGGTGATTTAACGATTAACATAGACCGCTACGAGGTATCGAAGAACGGCACGGTTATAGACATAACTCTCAGAGAATTTGAGCTTTTACGCTTCCTCGCTCAGCAGCCCGGAAAAATCTTTTCGAGAGAAAAGCTGCTCGAAAACGTATGGGGTTATGAGTATTACGGAGACGTGAGAACCGTTGACGTAACCGTAAGACGTCTGCGCGAAAAAATTGAGGACGACCCCAGTATGCCGAAGTATATAATTACAAAGCGCGGAGTGGGTTACTACTTCAACAAATAAAACAAACCTAAAAATAAGGCACCCGAAACGATATGTTTTGGGTGCTTTACCGTATTTTTACCGAAAGGATTATTGCATATTATGTTTAAAAGCATACGATGGAAAATAACGCTGCTGTTTGTGCTTCTCGTGCTTGCAACGGAGCTTTTGATAGGCAGCTTCAATATATTCGGAGTTGCGAATTACTATCACAGAGCTTTTTCCGACGATATAAACGAAGTGTTTGACGCGGACGTTAAAAATGATTTGCTTGCCGCGGCAAACGAGCTGCCTGTCCCGTCGGACGAAGCCGACGACCGTTCGCTTACAATATCAAACAAAACCTTTAACAGCGTGAATATGATAAACGATGTTCTGTCGTCACATTCGGGCAAACTCGGAATAACGTCGTCAAGGGTGTATTATATAATCGAAACCGCGTCCGGCGACGTGCTTAAAGCGTCGGACGGCTCGTCGTCGGTAAATTCAACGCCCACCATAGAGCAGGCGGCTGAGGGCAGCGAGCAGAAGGAAACGAGCATAACAAAACCATATATGGACTACGCGCTTCCGCTGATAAACGGCGACGATATGAGCTTTATAGTATACGTACGTGACGACTGTTCAACTCAGAGAGCCGTTACGCAAAACCTTATACGCATATTGCTTATTTCGCTGCTTCTGTCACTTGTTATCTCGGCTGTTGTCGGAATACTTATAGCGCGTTCAATTACGATACCGATACAGCAACTTTCGATTAAAGCGCGTAAGCTCGCGGACGGCGACATTAACGCGCTTGAACACTCCGACACCAACGACGAGCTCGGCAATCTTACAAACTCGCTCCTGTATCTCGCCCATACAAGAAAGCAGTCGTCTGACCAGGCTATGGGTGAGAAAATCAAGGTTGAGACGATACTTCAAAATATGAACGACGGTATTCTCGCTTTTGATATGAAGGGCAGACTTCTGCACTGCAATCCTGAAGCGAAAAAACTGTTAAAGCGCCGCTATCTTGACGACATAAATTTTGACAGATTTTTCAAGGAGATAAACGCAGATATCAAGCTCGGAGACCTTTTGTATATGCAGACCGACGGCAGCGTGGAGCGTGAGATTAAGGTGGCTAACCACTATCTACACCTCAATTTCGCGACATTTAAGGCGGAAAATAAGGCAGGCGGTATTATAGTTGTAATACACGATATTACAAAGCAGGAAAAGCTGGAGCAATCACGCCGCGACTTTGTGGCGAATGTGTCGCACGAGCTAAGAACGCCGCTTACGACGATTAAATCATATTCGGAAACGCTTGCCGACTCGCCCGATGTTGACAGAGAGCTTCAGGTGCGTTTTCTTGATGTTATAGCGTCCGAGTCGGACAGAATGGCAAGAATTATAAGCGACCTTCTGACACTCAGCGAGCTTGACGAAAATCAGACATTCTTAAAGCCGCCCGAGCAGATAGACGTTAGGAAAATGCTTGAAACGATTGTTGACAGAATGGATTTACAGGCAAAGAAGAAGCGGCAGACGCTCACGTATACGCCGATTAACGACGTACCCATAATAACGGGTGACCGCGACGTGCTCGAAAGAGCGATTATAAACGTAATCTCAAACGCTCTGAAATACACGAGCGAGGGCGGCACAATCGAGGTGTATTCGAGCAAGGTTTACACCGATATAAATATCAAAGTCCAGGACAACGGTATCGGTATTGCCGAGGATAAGCTGCCGCACATATTTGACCGTTTCTACCGCGTCGATAAGGCACGCTCGCGTGACACCGGCGGCACGGGTCTCGGTCTCGCAATCGCAAAGCAGTCGATCGAATCGAGCTTTGGCGGCAAGATTAAGATTTCGAGCGAGCTGCATAAGGGTACGGAGGTTACTATTTCCATTCCCGTGAATGAATAACGTAAAAAAGACTTCCCGACGGGAAGTCTTTTTGTATGATTTAATTTCCTGTGCTGCCGAAACCACCGTTGCGGGCGGCGTCAGCGTCGTCGTCAACAGTTATGCCGTACTCGACGAATATTCCCTGACAAAATCCCGTGCCCGCGTCAAGCGACACGGTTTTGCCCTCATTTGAGTCGTTCATTATCTTGCAGAAAATATGCCCCTCGTTGTCGCTCATATAATAGTCGCTGTCGATTATGCCGACGGTGTTGTTCATCTGCAGACGGAACTTAAAGCCGAGACCGCTCCTTGGATAAATTTTGAGCACCCAGCCGTCGTCGATTTTTACGCGTATGCCGGTCGGTATCTTCATGCTCTCGCCCGGCGCGATACTGACGGCGCAGGGCGTGTAAAAATCATATCCGGCGCTGCCTGCAGTCGCGCGCGACGGCAGCTTTACAGAGTTGTATATCTCCTCTATATCCCCCGTCTCTCCGAACGTGTCTGTCCAGTCAGCCTTAAACTGCTCCATACTCACCTTCTCAAATTTTGCTACTCTCCGCATTTGTTTATTCTCCTTTATTTCATGACAAGCACCGTCTTGCCGGTTTCGAGACTTTTCTTAACGTCTATGACCTTCTGATTCGAGCTGCCGCGCCACGGAAGATTTACATCGCGCAGCGCGTCTATGTACCTGCCGTCCACAAGCACGTCCACCATGCTCATAAACGGTAAATCCCTGACCTCGTGCCATTCGTAGCCTGTGTAGAGCCACACGGTTTTATCGGGAAATTTTTTCTTGAACCGTTTTATAACTTCACCCACGTCTCGTCGGTTGCTCGGGTGCAGCGGATCGCCGCCGCTTACGGTAAGTCCCGATATATACGGCTTGTCCGCTTCCGTGAAAAGCTCCTTCTCTGCTGCTTCGTCAAATTCCAGTCCGCCGTTAATATCCCACGTCACCGGATTTTGACATTTTTCGCACCGATGGTCACAGCCGGCTACCCACAAAACAACTCTCAGACCGTCGCCGTTAAGCATATCGTCCTTTGTTATATTGTGATAGCGCATTTACATACTTTTCCTTTCCGCTATTTCCGCCATTTTCGCGCTGTTGAGGCGCGTGTCGCCCTTTACACGCGAGTATGACAGATAGCCGTTCATTCTTTCTATTTTGGTGAGATTTCTGCTGCCGCATTTCGGGCATACGTCCATTTCAAGCTCCTCGTAGCCGCAGTCGTCGCAGTATGCGAGTGACATGTTGACACCCTCGTAAAAGCCCATATCCATAGCGCGGCGCACAAGTGTCTTGACGGCTTCCCTGTTGTAGTTTACGGGATATTTCACATACTGAATTTTACCGCCGTTGCACAGGTTCCAGAAGCGTTTTTCGAGATCCTGCTTTTCAATCGGCGTAATATCCTCGGTAACGTGGCAGTGGAAGCTGTTGGACACGTATTCCCTGTCGGACACGTTCTCGACTATGCCGTACTTCTTCCTGTACTGCGTCACCTGCAAGCCGCACAGCGACTCCGCAGGCGTGCCGTAAATAGCGTAAAGTCTGCCGTCCTCTTTCTTAAATTTGTCAACCATATCGTTTATATGCCGCAAGGTTTCAAGCGCAAATTCGCCGTCCTCAACGAGCGACTTCTTGTTGTGAAGCTGCTGAAGCTCGTTGAGAGCCGTTATTCCGAACGATGCGGTAGCAGACTTAAGAAGCGGCTTGATCTTGTCGTGTATGCCGAGGTGTCCGCCGTAGAAGCCGCCCTCGCAGTACGCGAGCGGATTCGTTGACGCGCGCATTTCACCGAGATAGTCATATGTGCGGAGGTGCAGATTTCTGATAAGCTCAAGGTAATAGTCAAGAACCTCAAAAAAGTCCCTGTTTTCCTGCTTCGCCTTTGAGTAAATCATCGGCAGGTGCAGCGACACCACGCCTATGTTAAAACGTCCGACGAACACAGGCTTGTCGTTTTCGTCGGCGGGCTGCATGCCGCCTCTCTCGTACCACGGCGACAGGAATGCACGGCAGCCCATCGGTGAAATAATCTCGCCGTACTTCTTATACATCGACGGCACGTAACCCTCTCCGGTAAGCGACAGCCAGTCGGGGTACATACTCCTCATCGAGCAGTCTATACCCGCTTCAAACACGTCCTCCAAGGGCTTGCCCTTGCCGTGGAGATTTTCATCGTACAAAAATACCACCTTCGGGAACAGAACAGGCTTTTTGTGACCTTTTTTGCCCTGTCCGCCCTTTCTTACATTCAGCATTGTAATTGACGCCATTTTCGCGAAACGTCCCGTACCCGTGCCGATTGTAACGGTTATGAACGGATAATCGCCGCGGCTCGACGATACGGAGTTAAACTTGTACTCCCAGCCCTGGAAGCCCTGTTCAAAGTCGCGTTGAATGTCCGCCATTGTCACCTTGTCGGCTTGTTCCTCGCTAAGTCCCAATGACGTGTATTTCTCCATGTACAGCTTATACGACTTTTCAGCGTACGGCTCAAGAATTTTGTCCGCGCTCGGCACGGTAAAGCCGCCGTACTGCTGCGACGCGGCAGACAGAATAATGTCGCCTATTACGTCGAACGCAACGTCGAGCGTCTTGGGCTCGTTGTACCACAAATTACCCATTTCAAAGCCGCCCGACAGCACGTTTTTAATATCGAACAGACAGCAGTTCATTGTGTCGCGGCGAGCCGACATGTCATGAATATAAATGTAACCGTCACGACATGCCTGCAGTTCCTCCGTGGTCAGGAAAAACTTTTTATAAAGCTCCTTGTTAAGCTGGTTAAAAATCAGGCTGCGCTTCGTGGACACGAGCGCCGAGTCGGTATTCGAGTTCTCCTTGTCGCCGATGTACATGATTGACTGGCTCTTTTTGTAAACCTCGTCGAGCATCTGTACAAAGTCCTGCTTGTAGTTGCGGTAATCGCGGTAGCTTTTCGCGACCTTCGGATTAACCCTTTCAAGCGCGCCCTCAACTATGTTGTGCATTTCGGCAATCTGAATATCCTCCTTGCCCATAGCCTCCGCCTGCTCCGTCACGAATTTGCAGATGAAGTCAATATCCTCGTCCGTAAATTTTACAAGAGCGCGGTATGCGGACTTGTTGACCGCCGCGACAACCTTCTGCACATTAAATTCTTCCTTCGTATTGTCTTTTTTCACGACTCTCATTTTTATCACCTCTGTATTTTACACGAGCCATTACATACAATATATTGTGTCTATATATTATTATAACACCAATATATAGATTTTACAATGGTTTTATTAACAATATCCGTTAAAATTTCCAAGACATTTTTTACGCGCCGCTCTAAATATTACATGACTATACGCACGTTTAACGCGGATAATAAGGTTGGTTGTTTGAATATCAACCAATTATATCGGTAAATTATAGTATACCACACGGAGGTAAAAAATGAAAGTAGTTTTTCAGAGTTTTTATTTATACTTACTCGGCGTTATCGCGGACGCGTACAGAATACGATTTAACCGCGCGGTACAAAAGGCGGCGAAAGACGGCGATATATCTTCCCCAAGGCTCGCTAAGATGTCCGACAGGAGCTATTCCTTGTATAAGCGGTTTTATGAGCTTGAGAGCAGAATAAGTCATGAAATAGAGGTTATTTCGCGCGCGCAGGCTATCCGTTTATAAGCGCGGCTGCTATCGCGCGGGCAACGTCGCGTCCTCCCTCTTTGGCTTCGTCAAGAGTGTTGCCGTTGCTGCCGACTTCAAGAATAAGACTGCCGCGCGTTGTGTGACCGTTAAAACGCTCCGTGCGTAAATTTACGGGGCGCATAAGTCCCGGGTACATTATTTCGGCGCTGTTTTGTATCTTTGCGGCGAATGTCAGATTATCGCGCCAGTTGTCGTGCCACAGTCCCATGCTGTTTGTTCCGACAACGAGCATTACCTGCGCCGTCGGCACCCCGTTCTGCTCGCACGCGACACGCAGACGAGAGCCGTCGCTGTACACAAACGCGTCACGGTGAACGTCAAGCACGACCTGTATTGACGGATTTTCTTTAAGCACGCTCTCTATGGTTGACAGTGCGCGGGTGTACGAGCTTTGGTACGACGGATAATCGTGGTACGTCCTGTCATGTATAACGCCTATACCATAGCTTGTAAGCACGTTCTCTATTTCGTTGCCGACAGCTATGACATTCACATTTTCATCGGTATTTCGCTCCGTTTCGCCGCTCATCTCGTCGCCGCTGTAGCATTCGGTGGTGTGCGTGTGCATAATAAGCACGAGCGGCTTGCCGTCCTCGGGCGTTATGGCAAGCTTGTCGGCGCACATTGCGTCAATATCAACATCATAGTCAGTGGCGTTGTTAATTTTAAGTCCCACAGACGCGCATACGGCGTTATGGTCGGGAAGTGCGGCAGGCTGCGTATTTTCTTCTGACACGGGCGTTTCCTCCGGCTCCTCGGGTTCGATCGGCTCGCCCTCGTAGCTGTTTTCCGGAGGCTGTTCACCCTGCGGGGTTGTCCCTTTTATCGCGGCGCTGTACTCGCCTATCACGGAACCGGGATCCGACAAATCTATTCCCGTGAGCTTTTTCAAAATATTTCCGTCGCCGGCAACGGGAATACCCTCTTCAAGTATACTCTCGTAGTCGTCAGCCGGCGAAAACGCCTCTTCAACACGCACCGCAGCCGCTCCGCCGCCTTTTACGATTATCGGCGCGGCTATACCGACCGCAACGGCGCACAATATGACGGCAGCCGCTATACGCGTCTTATTTTTTGTTAAAACGATAGTCTTGAATTTCATTATGTAACCTCACGATTGCTTGTATAAACTCTTATTTCTATTCATACGCCGCGTTTACATAAATATGTTGTTATTTTTTTGAAAAAAAGTCTTGCATTTTTTTATCGGTTGTGGTACAATATTGAAGTTATTACGGACAGTCCTCTGCCTCGGTCGGCACGAAAGTCTTGAAATTTAAGGAGGAATAATGATGAATACACAGGAAATCATCAATAACCTGACAAAAGACCAAATCAGAACAGACCTTCCGGAACTCGTTGTGGGCAACAACGTAAAGGTTTACCAAAGAATCGTCGAGGGTTCGAGAACAAGAACCCAGATGTTCGAGGGTACAATCATTAAGGTTCAGGGAGGCGGCATTGCCAAGACGTTTACGGTAAGACGTGTGTCCTACGGCGTAGGCGTTGAAAAGACTTGGCCCGTTAACTCGCCCAACATCGAGAAGATTGAAGTATCGAGAAAGGGCAAGGTAAGACGCGCGAAGCTTTACTATCTGCGTGACAGAGTCGGCAAGGCGGCAAAGGTTAAGGAAAGAATATAATGCTATCCTTAGCGGATACAAAAGGGACATTGTTATGTCCCTTTTTTTCACACTGACCACGCAATAACGGAGGGATATATAAATGAACGAAAATAACGAAGAAATTAGAAATGAAAGCACTGCGGCAAAAGCGGCTGGCGGCAGCAGCGAAGAAGAAAAGAAAATATGGTTCCAAAAATCCGAAAAAAGTAACATGATGGTTCCCACCGCCGCGTTCTGGCATGAGGTTCTCGAATGGGTGGTAACGCTTGCGGTAGCGTTTGCCGTTGCATTCGCGATCAAACTGTTTGTGTTCGATATTGTCAAGGTGGACGGTTCGAGCATGGTGCCTACGCTCCACGACGGCGACAGACTTATTGTAACAAAGCTCGGCTACAAGCCCAAGCAGGGCGATATTATAATTCTGGACAGCACGTATAAAAAGCGTATGGAATACTTCGACAACTTAGCCGAGGATAAGGGCAAGGATGAGCTTTCATTTGTCGAGAAGTTTTTTGCCGAAAGAGTGGGTATGCCTGCGCAGCTTAAAAAGAAATACTATGTAAAGCGCGTTATTGCGCTGCCCGGTCAAACTGTGGACATATCGAACGGACACGTTTATGTGGACGGTGAAATTCTTGACGAGCCGTACTATGACGGCAAAACAAGCCCGCTGTCCTCGTCGTCAATGACATATCCGCTCACGGTTGAGGAAAATACCGTGTTCGTAATGGGTGACAACCGCAACAACAGTAAGGACAGCCGCTCATCGGATCTCGGTCTTGTGCCGTATGAAGCCGTACTCGGAAAGTCGCAGCTGCGTATATGGCCTCTTAATGCCATTGGTACGACAAAATAGGTGTAACAATGCAGAATTTACAGTGGTATCCCGGTCATATGGCGAAAACGCGCCGTTTGATTGAGGATAATCTGAAGATGATTGACGTCGTTATTGAAATTCTCGACGCGCGTATCCCTTATTCGGGACGCAATCCGAATTTTAACGACATAATAAGAAACAAGCCTCGACTGCTCGTGCTGAACAAGTCCGACCTTGCCGACAGGAGCAGAACGGATATGTGGATCAAGTGGTACGCTGACAGAGGCGTAAGGGTAATACCGATAAGCTGCGCCACGGGTGCGGGACTTAATAAGGTTCTTAACGAAGCTAATACGCTCGTCGGCGACAAGATAGAGCGCGAGAAGGAAAAAGGCAGAAACAGGACGCTGCGCATTATGACCGTAGGTATACCGAATGTCGGCAAATCCAGTCTTATAAACCGTCTGCTCGGCAAAGCAAGCGCGAAAACGGGCGACCGCCCCGGCGTTACGCGCGGTAAGCAATGGCTGAAAATAAAGGGCGGTGCGGAGCTTCTCGACACGCCGGGAATATTGCCGCCGAAGTTTGAGGATCAGGCTGTGGCGGTGCGGCTCGCGTACACGGGTGCGATCAAGGACGAGATTATGAATACAGAGCTCCTCGCCTACTCCCTGTGCGAATATCTGCGCGACAACTACCCCGACGAGCTTTGCGCGAGATATAAGCTCGATACGGTTTCGGAGCTTAAGGGCTATGAGGTGCTTGAAAAGATAGGCAGAAAGCGCGGATTTGTAATATCCGGCGGCGAGGTTGATATGGAGCGCGCCGCAAACACTGTTTTAGACGAGCTTCGCGGCGCGAAAATCGGCGCGGTAACGCTTGAAACGCCCGACGATATTGAATAATAACACGTGAAAAACATATCGCAGAAGCGATATGTTTTTTAGAAAAAAATACGAAACGGCTTTATACCGTTTCGTATCTCAAAATCAATTTTATGTAGCTTAAATTACTTAATGATGAACTTGTCAAGCTCAGCTACAAAAGCATCGCAGTCGTCGCTGTGAACCTCTACCTTTATCGGCTTTGAGAGGTCAAGGCTGAATATACCCATGATTGACTTAGCGTCTACAACATATCTGCCGGACGTTAAATCAACGTCGAAATCATACTTGCTTACGGTGTTCACGAAATCTTTTACGTCATTGATTGAACCTAACAGAAGATTAAATGTTTTCATAATTATTTCCTCCTCATTTTCATATCTTTCCTGTTTGTGTCTTTGTTACACATTCTAATAATACATCTTTTTTTTCAAATAGTCAATAGGTATTGCTTTTTTTTGTTAAATTTTATATAATAATGCTAATGCGGATATTGAAATGGTCAATATTTTGGTAAATCTGTTTACATAAAGAGGTAATGGAATGAAAAAAGCGGCATTTTACACGCTCGGCTGTAAGGTAAATCAGTATGAAACGGAGGCGATGGCGGAGCTTTTCGCGGACGCGGGGTACGAAGTGTGCGATTTTTCCGAAAAAGCGGACGTGTACGTTATAAATACATGCTCTGTAACGAATATGGGCGACAGAAAGTCGCGGCAGATTATACGCAGGGCTAAAAAGACTAACCCCGACGCGATTGTGGCGGTAACCGGCTGCTATGCTCAAACCGCGCCCGACGAGATACTCGGTATAGAAGGTGTGAATATCGTTATAGGCACAAAGGGCAGAGGCGATATTGTGCGGCTCGTCGAGGACGCGGCAACGGGCGCGTCGGTAAATTGTGTGTCGGATATAATGACAAATCATGAGTTTGAGGAGCTTAATATAAAGCGCTATATGAACAGGACGAGGGCGTTTATAAAAATTCAGGAGGGGTGCAGCCAGTTCTGCTCGTACTGCATTATCCCCTACGCGCGCGGTCCTGTGAGAAGCAGAGATGCCGATGAGGTTATATGCGAGGTGAAACGGCTCGCGCAAAACGGCTATAAGGAGATTATCCTTGTCGGAATACACGTTGCGTCGTACGGTAAGGATTTGAACGGCATGAGCCTTGAAAAGCTAATCACGGAGCTTGACGGCATAGACGGGATAGAGCGTATACGGCTTTCGTCGATCGAGCCTATGACGCTCGACCAAAAATTCATCGACAGCATAAATGCGTCAAAAAAGCTGTGTCACCACTTCCATATATCACTCCAGTCGGGCTGCGACGAAACGCTTAAACGCATGAACCGCAAGTATACGTCAGAGCAGTTCGCGGGTATTGTGGACGGCATAAGAGACGCGTTCCCCGACGCGGCGGTCACGACCGATATAATGGTAGGCTTTCCCAGTGAAACAGACGAGGAATTTGCGCAAACGGTGGAATTTGTGAGTAAAACGGCGTTTGCCGACGCGCATATATTCCAATATTCGCGACGCAGGGGCACTCCCGCGGCAAAGCGCGCCGATCAGATTGCGCCGGAGGTAAAGGAAAAGCGCGCGAAGGTTATAGCGGAAATTACCGAAAAGAGCCGTGACGCGTTTCTTTCGCGGTTTGTCGGCAAAACGATGCGCGTGCTGTTTGAGCAGCGCGCCGCTGACAGTATGTTCGAGGGCAAGACAGACAATTATATCACCGTTCACGCGCCGTCAGACACGGATTTAAATGACGAGTTCCGCGATGTCGCACTTGAAAGACATGAAAACGGCGTAATGTACGGTCACATTGTCGCATAAGAAAAAGCGTATCGAAGTGATACGCTTTTTACGTTTTTTAATTATTCGTCCTCGTCCTCATCAGCGCCGATGTTAAACTCAAGCTCTATTTCCTCGTGGCAGTTCGGACATACGATCGCGCTATCGTCGTCAATCATGTCAAAGTCGATCATAACGTCCTCGCCGCAGTTAGGGCACTCGATTTCAAAGTAATCGCCGCCGTCCTCGTCAAGCTCGTCGTCATACTCGCCGTCATCGTAATCGTCATCGACGTAGTCACCGTCGTCGTAGTCGTCGCCGTAGAGGTCGTCAGCCATAGAGAAAAGCGCCTCGTCAAGCTCGTCCGTTACGTCCTCAACGTCCATCACTCTGTCCTCAAGCTCGCTTATCTTATCAGCCATAGCTCCGATAACGTCGATAAGCTTCATAATAAGCTTACCCTCGTCGCTCTTGGGACTTATGTCAAGTCCCTCGGCGTAACCCTTAAGGTATGCCGCCTGTTTGATTAAATCTTCCATAGTATACCTCCTACAGAATTACTTTACGCGTTCCATGTACTCGCCCGTTCTCGTGTCTACTCTTATCATCTCGTTCACGTCAATGAACAGAGGAACGTTGATAACCGCGCCCGTTTCAAGCGTAGCCGGCTTCATTGCGTTTGTCGAGGTGTTGCCCGCAAAACCCGGCTCGGTTTCCGTTACCTGAAGCTCAACGAACGTCGGAGGCTCTACGCCGAAGATGTTGCCCTTGTAGGACATAATCTTGCACACATCGTTTTCCTTGACGAACTTCATCTCATTCTCAATCTCGCTCTTCGCAATATCGATCATATCGTATGTTTCATTATCCATGAAGTGGTAGAAATCGTCGTCGCCGTAGGAATACGACATATCCTTTCTGTCAATGTGCGCTTCCTCGAATTTTTCGGTCGGTCTGAAGGTCTTTTCAACCACGCCGCCGTTTATTACGTTCTTGAGCTTCGTTCTTACAAACGCTGCGCCCTTGCCAGGCTTAACGTGCTGAAACTCGACTATCTGGTATACATTACCCTCAGATTCAAACGTTCTGCCGTTTCTAAAATCTCCTGCTGTAATCATAAAAAATCCTCCTGTGTCATTTGTTTCTATTCTTATTGTATATATTCTAATATATTTTGCCCGAAAAGTCAACAAAAAAAGAACCAAAACTTGGAATTTGGTTCTTTTCATGTGCTTTAGTTCTCAATCTGTGATTTTACAAGGCTTTCGCCGCAGTAAATTTCGCGCAGCTTCGGCTTTTCTATCTTGCCCGTCGGGTTGCGCGGAACGTCAGCGAATATGATTTTGCGCGGACGCTTGTAGCGCGGCAATTCGAGACAAAACTCATTTATATCGTCCTCGGTGCATTTTACGTTCGGTTTAAGCTCTATTATGGCAGCCGTAATTTCGCCGAGACGGTGGTCGGGCAGACCGATTACGGCTACGTCCTTAATCGCGTCGTTCTTTCTTAAAAAGTCCTCGATCTGCACGGGATAGATATTCTCGCCGCCGGAGATGATTACGTCCTTCGCGCGGTCAACAAGGTATATAAATCCGTCCTCGTCCTCCTGCGCGACGTCGCCGGTAAGGAGCCAGCCGTCCTTTAACACCTCGTCGGTCGATTTTTTGTCGTTGTAGTAGCAAAGCATTACGCCGGGGCCCTTTACACAAAGCTCGCCAACCTCGCCGCGCTTAACTTCGCTGCCGTCGGGATTTATGATTTTCGTCTCCCAACCGTAGCCCGCCTTGCCTATCGCTCCGACCTTGTGTATATTTTCAATGCCGAGGTGTACGCAGCCGGGGCCTATCGACTCGGACAAGCCGTAGTTTGTGTCGTAATCGTGGTTGGGGAAATGCTCCTTCCAGCGTTTAATAAGGCTAGGCGGCACAGGCTGCGCGCCTATGTGCATGAGCCGCCACTGTGAAAGGTTGTATTTCTCCGGCTTTATCTCGCCGCTGTCTATCGCGTCAAGAATATCCTGCGCCCACGGCACGAGCAGCCATACTATCGTACACTCCTCCTCCGATACGGCGCGCAGTATCCACTCCGGCTTTATACCCTTTAAAAGCACCGCCTTGCCGCCCGAAATAAGCGAGCCGAACCAGTGCATTTTTGCGCCGGTGTGGTAAAGCGGCGGTATGCAAAGGAACACATCGTCATGCGTCTGACCGTGGTGCTTCTGCTCCACCTTCGCGCTGTGCATAAGGCTCGTGTGGTCGTGCAGTATCGCCTTCGGGAAACCCGTCGTACCCGACGAGAAGTAAATCGCCGCATGGTCGTTATCAGTAATCTCCACGTCGGGCTTTATCGAGCGCATAAATTTCACAAGATAGTCGTAGCTTTCCGCGAACGTCGGGCATGATGCGCCCACAAAGAACGTCTGCTTCACATTCGGTATTTTGTCGCATATTTCCTCTACTCTTCCGATAAACTCAGACCCGAAAATCAGTGCGTCCGCCTCGGCAAGCTCTATGCAGTACTTTATTTCGTCGGCTGTGTAGCGGTAGTTTAAGGGTACGGCTATTGCGCCGGCTTTGAGCGTGCCGAAATATATCGGCAGCCATTCAAGGCAGTTCATAAGAAGTATAGCCACCTTGTCGCCCTTCTTTATGCCGCGGCTAAGTAAAAGGTTCGCAAAACGGTTTGCGCGTTTATCAAATTCCTTCCATGTAATTTCGGTGCGTCCCGCTTCCATGGGGTTTGTTTCGATAAGCGCGTACTCTCTCCACGTAACCTTTGAATGTTCCATAACCTTCGGGTTTATTTCAACGAGCGCGACTTCATCCGCGTACTGCTCCGCGTTCCTTTCAAGCAGTTCTGTAATTGGCATTGTTCTCTCCCCTTTTCGCGCGGCTTATTTATCCTCTTCCTTTATCGCGAATACGCCGTCAAGGAATTTGTCGTCAAACTTCTTTGTAAACGCCGACACAATCGGTACGACAATGAGCGACACAGCCATAGCGCATACGCCCATTTCCGGTGCTTTTGCCGCTGCGGCGTTGATTGAGCCGCCGGATATTGCAAGTACGATTGTCGGTATCGCAACAGTCAGGAAGCCGCATATCATACCTGCCCACGCGCCCGCTTTTGTAATCTTCTTTGAGTATATACCCCATATGTACGGGCCTATGAAGCAGCCGGACACGATGCCCCAGCTAAACGACATGATGTTTACTATGATACTGATGTTTGCCGTCGCAAACAAATACGACAGTCCGACAAACACGAGGCAGAGTATTCTCGTAAGAAGCATCTGATTTTTCTCTGCGTAATCCTTTTTGATAGCGGGTATGAGGTCAACCGAAATCGATGACGATGATGAAAGCACTATAGACGACAGTGTTGACATCGAAGCCGACAGAAGCAGTACGAGTATTACAGCGAATATGATTACTGGCACAATGCTTGCACCGCCGCCGAGAGCCGTTACAAGCACATTCGGGATAACCGAGTCAACGCCGCCCTCGGGAAGCGCCGGCAGTATAAGTCTCGAAAGTGAGCCGATAAAGTACGCGCCGCAGCCGATTATGAGCGAAAACGCCGTTGAAATGATCGTTGCACGCGGGATTGACTTTACGTCCTTAATCGCGTAGTATTTGCTTACCATCTGCGGAAGTCCCCACGTACCGAAGCTTGTGAGAAGTATGTTTACGCAGAGGAACTGCCAGCTTGCGCCGCCGAACCAGCTCGTAAGCTGCGCGCCCTTGCTGATGCCGTTTTCCGTGACCTGCGAAAGTCCCGATATGATATTAGAAAATCCGCCGACGTTCGGCGAATTAACAACGGCTATAACCATTGCTATAACGCCGACAATCATTATAATTCCCTGTACGAAGTCGGTGTATGCCGTCGCGACGTAGCCGCCGAGTACGAGATATGCCGCCGTAAGCACCGCTATTATAAGCAGCCACACGTTTATAGGCACGCTCGGGAATACCGTCTGGAACATCGTTCCGAGACCCTTGTAAACAGCCGCGCTGTACGGTACGAGGAATACGAATATGATTATTGCCGAGAATATTTTAAGAGCCTTGCAGTCGTAACGCGACTCGAAAAAGCCCGGCATAGTCTTAACGTTCAGCGTGTGCGTCATTGTGCGCGAGCGTTTCGCGAGCAAAAGCCACGCCACGAGACAGCCGAGCACCGCGTTGCCTATGCCTATCCACAAGCTGCCCAGACCTATGTTCCAGCCGTGCTGACCGGCGTAGCCGACAAAAACGACAGCCGAAAAATACGCTGTGCCGTACGCGAACGCGCTGACCCATGCGCCTATCTTACGGTTTCCCAAAAGAAAGCCGTCAACTGTTTTTGCTTTTCTTGTGCTGATGATTCCGATTGCCACCATCGCGAGCGCAAAAATAACGAGCGCCACGATCGTGACGGTTTGAATGAGTTGTAAATTTTCCATTTCCTACCTGTCCTTCCTTACTTCTTTGGATTTTTTTGATTTTAAAAATTTGATGTCTCCCCCGTACTGCAAAAAACTACGGCTGATATTATATCATACACGGCATAATAAATAAAGCCGTTTATCTGTTTTTTTCCGTTTTGCATAAAAAAATGACTTTGTTTTTGTGTATTTGTGATAGCAAAAAAAAAGAGCCCATAGGCTCTTTTTTAATAATATGTTTTTTTTACCGACGCGGTTATTTCGTTGCCGAGTGTGTCGGTAAATTTGTACTCGTAATCGGTGTTAAACATATCATCGTTATTCCAACCGAGATTCATGTCCTTGAGACCCTGCGCCACCATCGACGCCCATTTCTGCGCTGCGGCGTACGAGGAGTGGAGCGTGTCGCCGCCGACTTCAGTGAGGTTGTAGTTCTTCGTTATAACGCCGTCGGCATTGTCGCCGTAAAGCGAGTTGAGGAAGTCATAACTCATCTTTGACAGGTCTATGTACAGGCAGTCCTCGTCAACTGCCGCGTCTATAAGATAGCTGCTCCACGAAACGGACGGCTTATAGTCATGCTCGGACGCGTTTGGCGTTACGAGTATGGGAACTACGTCGTTTTCGCGGCACTCCTTTATCATAGCCTTGACACACGCTGTCATTTCCTCGCGCGTTGAGTAGCTGCGGTCGTTGTAGCCGCACTCGATAAGGCAGTACACGGGACGGTTGTTTACAATCGACGGGAACGCCGTGTCGTACAGTCCCTTGGCGTACTGTCCGCTGTTCGCGAGGTTCACGACGTCGGCGTTAATGTAGTTATCCAAAACCTGTCCCCAGCCCGTTCTGCCGCCGCCGACTTCCTTTTCGTAGCTGCCGTAGTAATTGCACGCGAGCGAGTCGCCTATTATGTATATAAGCGGTTTTGTGTCAAGTCCCGAACGTGTCAGGCTTACGCTGTCCATAAGCGTCGAGCCGTCGGTCATTGAAACGGTTACTTTGCCGCTGTCGCCGATATAGAAATCCTTTACGGTGTACTGCGAGCCTTCGGTGAGATTTCTGTCCGCGTCGCACTGGTCAACGTTGTTGCCCGCCATAAAGCCGTTCACAAATATATCGCCTCGCTTCGCCTCACCCTTCTTAAACGTGATGTTGTAGCGGTCTGCGAGGAACGTGCCGTCAAGCGTTACGCCGTCGGCGCAGTTTCCGATATTTTCATACGTGTAAACGGGTGAAATCTGGTACCATATTCCGCTCGGCACGCATGTAACCTTAAAGCCCTCAATCGTCGTGTCGCTGTCATTTATTTCTTCTATCGAGCCGTCCTTGCAGAAATAGACCTTCTTAGTGCCGTTCGCTGCGGCTACCTTGTCGCCCGCCTTTACCTTTTTGCTGCTCACATTCCTTAACTCGCCGCTCGCAAGATAATACGCCGTGACGACCATGCCGTCCTCTTTTACCGTGTACGCGGGTATGTCGCTGAGCTTAATGTCCTCCGAGCCGTTCCACCAGCTTATCTTGTAGCCGGTTATATGCTCGTCGGGCGTTATTTCGTTCTCCGCGTATGAAACATCAGCCTCGGCAACTCTGTCCATGTAGTAGCCTTCAATCACGTAATCTACCGAAACCTCGTTGTCAACGCCGGTGTAAGCGTTCGCCGTAATCGTGGCTTTGCCAACGCCGACGGGTGCAAGACGACCGGTAGAGGTCACCTTTAACACGCTTTCGTCGGACGATTTAAAGTCTTTGAGCATATACGAGCCCATCTGCATATCCGCGCCGTCCGTCTTGACGCCGTAAACATCGAACGCAAGATCCGTGCCGTGCAGATTGAGATAGACCGTGTTCTTGTCCCAGTCGGTTATTTTCGCGCTGCCGGCAATCTCGATTTCCTTCTGTACCGTCGTGCCGTTGTATGACGCGGTTAACGTCATTTTGCCCGACGCGCCCGCCGCGGGACTTACCGTGCATACGCCCTCAAAAGGCGGATAGGGCGTTCTGTTGTGCGGCGGCATCAAAACCTCCGCAATATCCGAATCGGTCGTAAATTCAACGTGCGTTCCGTAAGGCGTGTATTCGGGTACGGCTGTGTACGTATATGTGCAGTCGCTTTCGTTTGCGAACGATGCATCGGTTTTAACGGGCGGCACGATTTTATCCGGGCCTTCTATCGTGATTTTTGTCGGATCGGGGTACGATACGCCGATATAGTCGAGCGCCGCGCCCTTGCCCGATACGGCGTCAATTTTGCTCACTGTGACGCTTTCTCCGCCGCTTGCAGCGTCGTTTACACAGTAGAGACAGTCGTTCTGCTTTAAGAATACCTGACCGTTTTTCGTGTCGTAAAACAGCTCAAAGTCCATGTTGTCCTTTTCGGCAATCGCGGTGTCGTTCACGCTCATGCTTTCGCCGTCATAGCTTATGCGCACGGGTATGTTACAGTCGGATATAATGTCAGCGTAACCGTCCTTGTCGAACGTGACGCGTCCGAATACGCGCGTCACCTCGTGAGCGTCTATCCCCTCGCCTATTTTATACTCGCCGTCGAGCGTAAGAGTGCCGTTAACCGTGCCGAAATCGGATTCGTAATACTCCGCGTCCGTTTCGCAAGTGAGCGGTATATCCACGTCCGCGCCGTTTGATGTTATCTTTGCCGTTGTTTCGACTTCGCTGTAGCCGTCCTTGTACGCTTTAATTGTCACCGTCTCGCCTTCGGGGTACGACGGGAGCGTTATGTGTCCCGTCTCGTCAGCTTGGAATTTTATACCGTTTACGACGAGGTTCGCGTACTGCGTGGAGCTTATGTTAAGGTCGCGCAGCGGCTTGCCGTCACCTGCGCTTATCTCGATTTTACTGATGCACACCGCGCCCCACTTGTCGGCGTGGAACTCGATCGCCTTTGTGCTTTCGCCCGTGACGACGCTTTCCGTCCGCCATGTGTCGAAGTTGTCGCCGTTTATCGAAATGTAGCGGTCGGCAATTTTAAGATACGCGTAGGGATCGTTTGTGTTTCTGAGCGTTGAGCCGTTGTTTGTGACAACCGGTTTAGCGAACGTCAGCGTAACCTTGCTGCCCGTCGCGATCTCGGGCATATTGAGCATTATAATCGCGTTGTCGTTCACGTTCGCGCAGCCGAGATATATGTACGAGCCGGAAGCCGTAAACGTGTTGTTTACGGGGAATGTGCCCGCGTCCTTGTTGTGAGCAATATCCGTTATCGCCGCATATTTGCGGTTCATGTCGCCGGAGGTCGTCACCGTTATGTCCTTTGTGAGCGCAACGTCCGTTATGTCGTTCGGCGAACCGTCGGTTATTACATTGTTGCCGCTGAACGTGTACGTAACGCCGTTTGCCGCTGCCGCACCAATGCCCGCCGCCAACATGCAGAGAAACGCCGAAAGTATAATTGCCGCTGTCTTTTTCATGCTTTTATCTCCTTTTTATAAAATCATTTTCTTATGCCCATGATAGTTTGAGTTGCTTTTTATTCTCGCAGCAATCGGCAAGATACAGATTGATAAGCGTTTGATAAGGTATGCCCGATGTGTCGGACTGTTTCTTAAAATATTCAATCGTATCTTCGTCAATGTTTATGGTTATCTGCTTCTTCAGTTTCTTTGCATACGGATTTTTCCGTGCGTTTGTAAAATCATACTCTTTCTCCATTTTTATCACCTCAATTATAATATTGTCTTTCCTCGGATTTTGTCGCCTTTCGAGCCGATATAATCCGTATTACCGATTCCGATTCGCGATAGCAATGACATACCACAAGCAGATTGGCTCTCTTGCTGAACCCAAGAATTATAAATCTCTCCTCCTCACTTGAGTGCTTAGGGTCATCAATTACCAGCGCTTCATCATCATAAAATACCGTTTTGGCTTCCTCGAACGATATTTTATGCTTTGACTTATTGATCCTGTTTTTATTCTCATCCCATTCAAATTTTATTCTGTCCATAATTATATTATAATTATACTATGTTCATTTGTCAATCTATTTTTCACATACACAAAAACAGACCGCGCAAATATGCGGTCTGTTTCCGTTCTGGCGCACCCGACGGGATTTGAACCTGCGGCCTCAAGAGTCGGAGTCTTGCGCTCTATCCAACTGAGCTACGGGTGCGTACCCGATTATTTTACCATATCATTTTAATATTGTCAAATGCGGATTTTTGTGTTATACTCATATAGACGGATCAAATCACGAAGGGAGAGTGTGTATATGCCTATCAAAATTCCGGATAAGCTGCCGGCGACAAGCCAGCTTCGCAGGGAGAATATATTTGTAATGAGCGAAAAAAAGGCTATGCACCAGGATATACGTCCTCTTAAAATAGTAATAGTAAATCTGATGCCTACCAAAATAACGACCGAAACGCAGCTTTTAAGGCTTTTGTCCAACTCGCCGCTTCAGGTGGAGATAGATTTTCTGCAAATGGACTCGCACGAATCGAAAAACACGTCCGCCGAGCATCTGGCGGCGTTCTACAAGACGTTTGACGAGATAAAGAAATCGAAATACGACGGCATGATCATAACCGGCGCGCCGGTCGAGAATTTGGAGTTTGAAGAAGTCGATTACTGGGACGAGCTTATTGAAATAATGGAGTGGTCAAAGACGAACGTCACCTCCACGCTCCATATATGCTGGGCGGCGTTCGCGGGTATGTACTACCATTACGGCGTGCCGAAGCACGCGCTTAAGGAAAAATGCTCCGGCGTGTTCCGACATCGCGTGACGCGCAGAACGGCTAAGCTCGTGCGCGGGTTTGACAGTGAGTTTTACGCGCCTCATTCTCGCCACTCGTGCGTTTTGCGCGAGGATATAGACAAGGTTAAAGAGCTTGAGGTGCTTGCCGAGTCCAAAGAGGCGGGCGTGTATATCGTGTTCACAAAGGGCGGCAGACGTATTTTTGTGACCGGTCACAGCGAGTACGATGCAAACACCTTGCGCGACGAGTACTTCCGCGACCTCGAAAAAGGCTTAAATCCGCAGATACCGAAGCACTACTTCCCCGCCGACGATCCGACAAGACGTCCGGTCGCAAGGTGGCGCTCGCACGCGTATCTCCTGTTTTCAAACTGGCTCAATTACTTCGTATACCAGATCACGCCGTATGACATTGACAGTATCAACTAAAACGTAACGGGGACACTAAAATTACTTTAGTGTCCCCGTTCTCGTATATATACCCTTTATCCTACGTATGCAATTTTATTTTTCAGCGTTAAGTATAAGCATAACATTCTTCCGCTCTATGTCGTTGAGATTTCCGTCGTCGTCGCTGTAATTGTAATTCGGATTTATGTGGTACCACGACTTAGCCGAAAAATATTTGCTGTACTCCGCTGTCTGGAACTTACGCCCGTGACGCGCGTAGATTTCGTTACGCGCAAGCGCGAGGTCGTATTTTGACAGTCCGCTTATATCGCTCTGCGTCAAGAGCCTTGTGCCGGAATCCGGCAGAATGAAGTCTCCCTCGTACTTGGTCATGCTCGAAATTTCGTAAATGGTGTTGCCGTTGTAGCTTTCGCCCGTAGCGTCCGCGTCTATCGTAAAGGTCTTGCCCTTAACCTGGTCGGTCGTGCTGCCCTCTGAGACGTTCGCATAATACCGTACGCCGCCCATTACGAACGTCATTAAAGGCTTGCCCGTCGCGCTGTTGCGCACAACCTCGCCGCCCGTTACGAGCTTTGCCGAAATTTTATCCGACACAATACCGCTGTCGGAAGCGTTCTCGTATGCTGCTGATGACGACGAGCTTTGCGACGATGAACCGCCGCCCGATGAAGCGGACGATGATGATGAGCTTCCTCCCGAGCTGCCGCCCGACGAGGTTGTTCCTCCCGATGATGATGAACGGCTGCCTGACGAGCTGCTTCCCGTTGAACCGCCGCTTGATGTGCCGCCTGACGAAGATGAGCCCGAACGCGGCGACGACGCGCCCGACGATGTGCTTGCCCATGGCTGCGCTCCAGAGCCGTTACCGTTCTGCGTACCGGCTGCGGGTGCACCCGAAGGTACAGTGCTTGCGGTCGGTAAAGCGGTCGGTGCCGCCGACGGATTTACCGAAGGCAAAGCCGACGGACTAACAGACGGTGAAACGCTTGCTGACGGAGTCGGAGAAGCCAACGGCAGCGTTTGCTCCGTTGTCACCGAATCGCCGTTTATATTTTTGATTATATAATGCGCGCCTATACACGACGCACCCGCGACAGCCGCGCATATAAGCGCGATTATCGCTATCTTTTTTCTCTTCTGTTTTTTACGTTTTTCGTTACGTCTTTTTTCGATTTCGGACAACTGCTTTTTCTTGTCCTCCATCATTTTTTCCATTTGCTCGCGGCGTTTCTTTGCATTGTCGTCAAAAATATCCTCGCTGTTCTCTACGGTCTCCGCACCTGCCGAAGCCGCGGCAGCGGAAGCAAGCTCATCCGTATTCAATACCTTTGTATCGCCGTTATCCACGGAAGCGTCCACCTTTGCTCCGCAAAATTCACACTCTTTAGCGTCATCGGGTATCTGTGAGCCGCATTTATTACATAACATATATCCGACCTCCGTTTCCTCCTATACACGCTTTAATTATATAGGTTTATCCGTTTCAAATCAATATCAGCGCCTTTATATGTGTGTTACAATAAAAAGACAAAATATGACTTGCCATATAATTTTTCCCAATATTTCAAAATATAAACAAAATAAGGACAGAAACGATGTTAAAACAAGGTTTGTACCGCGCATATTATGTTTTTAAGGGGGTACGGACAGATGTTGGGGATTTTTTTTGAATGGATACAGACTGTACTTATACTCGCTGGGTATGTGAGCGGGAGCGCCGCGTTCCCGAAGCCGCTGACAGCCGAGGAGGAGAAAAAGTATCTTGCCGAATACGCCGAGGGCAGCGAAAGCGCGAAAAATATTCTGATAGAGCGCAACCTTCGCCTTGTGGCGCACATAGCGAAAAAGTACGCCGACGATAAAAATACCGAGGATTTGATTTCAATAGGCACAATCGGGCTTATAAAAGGCATTAACACCTTTAACCCTCGCAAGAACAGCCGTCTTTCCACATACATATCGCGGTGCATTGAAAACGAGGTTCTCATGTATATGCGCAAGGCTAAAAAGCTGCAGAACGAGGTTTCAATCGAGGAAAGCGTCGGCTCGGACAAGGAAGGCAACAATATGACACTTTCCGATATACTCACTGCCGACGACACCGATGTTTCGGAGATTATTTCGGACAAAATAGAAGCGCAGAAGCTGCGCGCCGCAATAAAGAAAACGCTCACCGTAAACGAAACAAATATAATCTGCTGGCGTTACGGTCTCGGCGGCGGCAAGCGCAAGACGCAGCGCGAGGTTGCGGATATTCTCGGCATAAGCCGCAGCTACGTTAGCCGTATCGAAAAACGCTGCCTTGAAAAGCTCGCGGCGGAGCTTAAAGGGACGCTGTAAAAAATACCGCCCTCGTAAAGAGAGCGGTATCTTTTGTTTGCATAATGTATCAGTACGGCTGTACAAAAAGGTACGAGGGAATGTACATATAATTTGCCAAATGATAGCTGACTGTTGGCGCTTCGATCGGATTGCCGTTTTCGTCATGGACATAATACGTCACTCCGCTGTCCGCCGCGTCACCGGTTAAAACAGTACTCTCGCCTATAATAAGCGCGGTATAATATCTTTTACCGTCAACCTCAAAGTATGAGGAATTGCCGTCATGCGATATTTCGGGGAATTTTCCGTCACTCGCCATTACAGTCGGTTCTTCGTTAAACCTAAGCTGCTCGAGCTTCTGATTTTCCACAAGCACGATATATGTGACCTTGCCCTTGTCGTCAAGCACAATGCGCTTTATCGGGTCGCTCGGAAAATACCGGTCGTTGACCATTGTTTCCGACAGGTCGAGCGACGCGTTCTGCTCCGCGACCGTGCCTATAATTACGCGCTCGCCTTCCTCGTAATACGACTTCGGGTCAAGCTTATTTTCACCGTTAACGTCAATCGGGCGGCTCAAAAGCACATCAAATGTTCCGTCCTCGTAATAACGCTTTACTTCAAGTCCGTCCGCGAGATGATAACGGATTACAGAGGTAATTCTGAAATCGTCCCTGAACCACTCGTCCGTCTCCATGCTACTGCGTTCGGTCATAACGTTCTTCTGCAGGTTCTTTATGTGCGAGAATACGCCCATTGGCGCGTATGTAACGCCGTCCTTCATTATAACGGGGTGTGATGTGTCGCGATATTGACTGTCGTCAATATCAAATCTTATGCCGTGCTCGCCTACGGTAATTTCCGCGTTTACATCGGTGTTCTGCTCGTCGGAATGGAGCGCGATGTCGATTTTACCGTTATCGTAAACAATGCTGTCATTACCCACGCCGCAGGCGTTGAGCGTTTCCCGAAGCGGCAGATATACCTCGTGATTGTCCGTAAACGGCTTGTTCCAAAGCTGCACAGCCTCGCCGTTATAGCTTACCTCAATACCGTTGTTGTCATTCACTATGCCGCTTGCCGCGCCGCTCGCGAATACTGCCGCGCCGAGCATGACCAACGCCGTAAGCGCTCCCGCGAACGCCGCGGCTCCCTTTACAGGCTTTGCCGAAGCGATACCCTTAAACCGCTTCTCAACAACCTTTTTACCCGTATACATTTTTGTTGTGTAAAAATTCCTATACATAACTTTTTCCTCCTTTTTCGGTCATCAAATTCACTATTGTCCGCATATACGCCTTCTTCTCGCTCTCGCTCATACGTTTTGTGACAGCCGTATCGCAGGATATTTCGCAGTCCTCGTTTATACGTCTCACAAGCAGATACGCGAGCGGGTTGAACCAGTGCAGCGCGTTCACAATAAGCGCGAACAGCTTATAACACAGATCGAGCCTTTTACAATGCGTCAGCTCGTGCATAAACACATGACGAAGCTCTGTTTCCGTAAGCTCCGTTTCGGGCAGAATGAGCGTCGGTCGGATTATCCCGACCATAAGCGGCACGTCCGTCAGAGGTGAACGCTTTAGTGCGATTTTTCTTCTTATGCCGATTTGTGTTTTTACCTCGTCAAGCAGAACGCACTCCGCCGCGGCTGAATTTTTGCCTATCAAGCGCTTAAACCGCGCGTAGCTTATTGCCGCACCTATCAAAAACACAGCCGCGCCCGCGAGCCATACGTATTTAAGCACGCCGATTGCATTTACAGCATACGTTCCGGCTCTGTTTTCCGGCTCCGGCGCGACAGTCGGCTGTGTATCGGCAACGTCGATGTCCACATTTCCGCCCGTTTCCGGTATTACAGACACGTCCGACTGTACCTCGGCTTTTTCTGCCTCTATCGGCTCGGGATACGGGCTGTACGACGTGCCGAAGCTTATCGGAACGAGCATAATCACAAGCGCCGCAAGGTATATGTAATACTGCCACGTGTACCCAAACAGTCTGCTCGTAAGCGGTCTTAACGCTATGAGCAGCAGAGTGAACAGTCCGCCGACGCATGACGTTATGACCGCTCCAATGAAAATTTCGCTTAATCCTCCCATAGGTCAAACATATCCTTTATATCCTTAACATCGTCACCGCTTAACTGCTTATTCTCAAACAGTGCCGCAACAAGATTTTTTACCGAGCCGTTATACAAACGGCTCACAAGCGACTTTGTCTGCTCCGTCTTGTACTCTTGCTCGTCGATAAGCGGAGAATAGTAAAAATATCTGCCGCGTTTTTCATACGTCACCGCGCCCTTTTCATACATTCGTTTCAAAAGCGTGGCGATTGTGGAGTATTTCCACTTTTTCATTTCCTCCCTTTCGGAAATGTCCTGCGCCGTCATAGGCTCGTCAGCCGACCACAGCACACTTATAATCTCATATTCCGCATCGCTGATGCCTTTATCCTTACCGCCGGTCATAATTATTACCTCCTTTATATTCAATCTACATATGTAAATCTATTTTTATTTTACAACTGTAGATTGAATTTGTCAATACCTTTTTACAAAAAAACTCACGGATTTTTCCGTGAGTTTTCTCTTTACATAATCTGTCTGCCTTCGAGAGCCTTGACGAGCGTTATTTTATCGGCGTATTCGATGTCGCTGCCGACGGGTATGCCGTGAGCAATACGCGTTACCTTAACGTCGAACGGCGCGAGCAGCTTTGATATATACACAGCCGTTGCCGTGCCGTTGACGGTCGGGTTTGTAGCCATAATGACCTCTTTGACATTACCGTCCGCGAGCCTTAGAAGCAGCTCGTTTATTTTGATGTCGTCGGGCGTTATACCGTCCATAGGCGACAGCGCGCCGTGAAGCACATGGTAAAGACCGTTGTACTCGTTCGTTGACTCAATCGCCGAAACGTCCTCCGGGCTTTCGACGACGCATATAACCGACGCATCGCGCTTCGGTGACGCGCAGATTTTACAGGGGGACGTGTCGGTGAGGTTTTGACATGTCGGGCAGAACTGTATCTTTTCCTTCGCCTCGGTTATGCACGACGCCATGCTTTTAGCCTCGTCCGCGCTCATACGTTCCAGAATATGGAACGCTATTCTCTCCGCGCTCCTTCTGCCTATACCGGGAAGCCCCTCAAATTTTTCTATCAGATTTTCTATAGCTGTTGCGTGCATTGTATCAGAAAAGTCCGGGGATATTTATTCCGCCTGTTATGGCGCTCATACCCTCCGCCATCATGTCCTCTGCCTTCTTTATAGCGTCGTTTACCGCTACGATAACGAGATCCTCCAGCGTTTCAACGTCGTCCGGATCAACCGCTTCGGGGTTTATTTTAAGCGAGATAATTTCCTTCTTTCCGTTGGCTGTTACCGTTACCATGCCGCCGCCCGCGGTTGCTTCAACGGTTTTTTCCTCTATCTCCGCCTGAACCTTCTCCATTTCCTCCTGCATCTTCTGCGCCTGCTTGACCACATTCGACACATTTCTGTTCTGGTTCATGCCCGAACCTGCAAACCCTTTGTACTTACCCATAATTTATACCTCTTTCTGATTTTATTGTTTTATTTATTCTTCCTCGTCGGACGGCAATTCGTCCTCTTCGAGGAACTCTTCCCTGTCGTTGTCATCGTCGCTGAATGAGGACTGCGAAAAATCGTCGTCCTTCGCCGAATATCCGACAAACTCGCTTTCGTCCGCGTCCTCTATAATTTCGCCGAAGTTTTGAACGAGATTATCTATCGGATCTTTTGAAACCGGCTTGTCCTCCGACGCGCCGTCCTCCGACGGCTTCAGGCTCCATACGTCGGGCAAATCGTCGGGAAGGTCGTTTTCATACGCGATTTTCACAATATAATCTGTGCCGCTCGCGCGTTTGAAAAGCTGCGTCAGCTTATCCTTATAGTTTGCGGCTATATTCGCCCCAAACTCGCCGTTTTTGAATATCAGTATAATTCCGTCCGCGTCAATCGTGATATTCCTGTTTCGGAGCGCGGCTGTCAAATAGCCTGCCGAACGTATCATTATCCTCGATATGTTTTCCCAGTTGCGCGCCGCCTTCACAAGCGGATGGTCGGCTGTAAGCTCGTATTCGGGAATT
The DNA here is from genome assembly GCA_947591315.1 of uncultured Clostridia bacterium. Lineage (GTDB taxonomy): Bacteria > Bacillota > Clostridia > UBA1381 > UBA1381 > Hominilimicola. Next base: position 56,927 of record CANQDD010000001.1, on the reverse strand, counting down.
GGATTGTAGAGCCTTGCCGAAACCTTTTTCTTTTCCTCCGGCTTCGGCTTGTCGTCGGGCGCGTTTTGCTCAGCTTTAACCGTAACGCCGTCTTTAACCTTATCTTCAAGCCTTTTTATACGCCTTTCGAGCGGCGCTGTATCCGTTACCGCTCCGCCGGCGACCTTCGCCTCAAGCGACGTAAGCCTGTCCATCAGCGCTTCAGGTGACGAGTCGAATTCGGGACGCGATATTTTTATGAGCGCAATCTCGTAGATTACCCTCGGCATTCTCACCCACTTTGCGTCCGAAGCCGCGTCCGACAGTACCGTCACGGCGCGCGAAATTTTCTCAAACGACATTCTGTCCGCAAGCGCCTTCAATTTTACCACATCTTCGGCGTTTAAGTCAAGTACATCTTCGCTTTTGCCGCTAAGCTTGCACAGCATCATATCGCGCAGATTCTGTATAAGGCTGTCCATGAATACCTTTAAGTCCTTGCCCTCCGCAAGCACTCCGTCAATTACGGATATAATTGTTTCCGTGTCGCCGTCCGCCACGGCTTTTATTATTTTGTATATGCTGTCAGCCGCAGAAAGACCGAGCACGGACGTTATGCTTTCGGCTGTCACGGAAGAACCTTCAGCCGACACAACCCTTTCGAGAATACTGAGTCCGTCTCGCATCGAGCCGTCGGCAAGACGGGCAAGCATTTTATACGCGTCCTCGGTTATATCAAATCCCTCGCCGTGAGCTATCTCCTTCATTCTTAGGATTATGTCAGACGGCTTTATACGCCTGAAATCGAACCGCTGGCAGCGCGAGAGAATAGTCTGCGGCACCTTGTGCGCCTCGGTCGTCGCGAGAATGAATATAACGTGCTCCGGCGGTTCTTCGAGCGTTTTCAAAAGAGCGTTGAACGCGCCGGGGCTTAGCATGTGCACCTCGTCGATAATATACACGGTGTACTTCGCCGCGGTAGAAACATAATTCACATCGTCGCGTATCTCGCGTATATTGTCAACGCCGGTGTTTGAGGCGGCGTCTATTTCCTTTACGTCAAGAATACTGCCGTCAAGAATACCGCGGCATATCTCACATTCGTTGCACGGACTGCCGTCAACGGGGTGAAGGCAGTTTACGGCGCGCGAGAACACCTTCGCGCACGTCGTCTTACCCGTGCCGCGCGTGCCGCAGAAAAGGTATGCGTGACCGATCTTGCCGCCGGTTATCTGGTTTTTTAGCGTCCTCGTTATATGCGTCTGACCGACGATGTCCTCAAATACCATCGGACGCCATTTGCGGTAAATAGCCTGATGTTCCATATCCTTCTCTCCTTTCCGCGTCTTTAACATGAAAAAACGCCGTTAGGCGCATTGTTATCTATAAAAAGGCTCCGACCGAGGTTACCGCAACACATCGAACGCACTGCTTATTGCTGCTTGGTTCCCCATCTGACAAGGTTCGCAGGTTTCAATCGCGCGGGCTCGGTCATCATCGCCTACCGTTCAAACTATTAAGCTGTTATTCAGTACTCGTATATTCTACCACGTTTTTCACAAAACTGCAATAGGTAATTTGAATTTTTTTTGCGTAAACAAAATTGAATGTGCGCTGTCAAATTTGCCTGATATTATATTTTTAATATCCATATTTTGCATTTAATATTTCAATTTCTGCTTCACGTTGTTGCTCATACATTTGAATTTGCTGTGCAAGGGCTGTTACTGTAGAGCTTGAACCATAACTACCGGAAAATGTATTGGACGATGATTGTACAGCGCTAATCATTGCATCGTATTTTGCATTTATTTGGGCAAGCTCATTCTCATATGCTGCTTTATTATAAGATTCATTGTCATAATCCATGCCATGATTTGGTAAATAATCGTTTTCAACGTACAAATCGGGTGCAGATTGTGTATTGCCTAGATGATTTTGTGGTTGGTTAAACGAATTTATATAAGGCTCTGAATCTTTATTATTGTAATAAGTATCAGATTTTCCTTTCTGGTCTGACACAATAATTCTTGTCATTGTATCGTTACCAGAAAAAGTAATAATACTTTGATCGTTATTATATGAGAACAATATTGTACCAGTTTCGTTTGCATAGTTTTGATCAAAGTAAAAGTCATATTCTTCTAATAACTTCATATATGCTGCCAATTTATCACTTGTTAGTTCTTGATTATTATAATCATATATATATGCATTATATCCGCTTATCTCGGGTTGCATTGGTTGTTTTTTTTCAATTCTAGCATTAGGGGCAGGAATACATGTAAATTCATCAAAAAATAGTATTCCATTCTGCTGATTTGTATTGGATGTTATGTGTACACTCTTTGTATTTTCATCCCACAATACGTTGCACCCGCTTGATTCAGATATCAATCTAACGGGAACAAGTGTCCTTCCATTAATAATAGGTATTTTTTGCTCTATTTGTTTTGTATGTTTTTTGTAAAATTCAGAAACATCTCCATTGTTTAACATAACTTTGTTAAAAGCACCGGAACGAAACACACATATAGAATTAATACCACAATCAATTATAATTGAAGTATCATTTTTTATATCAACGGCAGTAATGACTTGATATATATTATCCCAGTCAACGTAATATCCTAATGCCTCAAATATAGCTCTCATCGGAACCATGGTATAATCATCAATAATCTGAGGTGGAACATCAAACGCAATTTCACTGTTATCCAAGAATACTTTTATTTCATTTTCAGCATATGACGGCATAGTTGAAAGTGAAAATAGGATTGAAATTGCCAAACAACAACTAGTAATTTTAACGACTAATTTTTTCATAACAATCTTTCCTTTCCTTATGTTTATTTTTTTAGAATTTTACGCAAATAAAAATGCGCAGCCTCATTCGTTCATCAAGCCGCGCATTAAAAAAACGCAGCTTAGAACTCAATGTTACCACACATTTCCCAATACAATAATTAAATAAACAACGGGATAAGAGTTAAAGCCTACGCCTTTTCCATAGCGTAAGCCGTTGTTTATTAAATTATCAGAGAAATATGTGGTTAATATATTTTAACATTATTTTCCGAAATTGTAAAGAATAAAATAAAAATCCGCGCGTAAAAAAAGTCTTTGCAAAGCAAAGACTTTATAAACAGCCGCACAGAGCGGCATGGTGCGGATAACAGGACTTGAACCTGCATGAAGGAACCCTCACTAGAACCTGAATCTAGCGCGTCTGCCAATTCCGCCATATCCGCATATCGCTCATCTATTATACCAGAAGAAATATCAAATTGCAAGTCTTTATTTGAAATTTTTTGAAATAAAAATACAGCGCCCGCTAAAGTGTATTGACAGCGCGGCGTAAAAATGTTATACTTTATTCCGCAAGCGGATATAATATATAAGAGTTATCCGTGCAAACATGGGGCTGCAATGGCTTCGACGGGGACGATGAACGCCGAACAGCGAGCGGTGGTGAGCGCCACCTTAAAAGCTCAAACCTAAATATAAACGCTAACGATACAGAATTAGCTTACGCTGCCTAATTGCGGCGTTGTCGCCTGCGTGAGTACCGCGGCGCGCAGCTGGCATCATTTAAGCGGTGAACGTGAGTTAAGGCCCGCTCCGACCTTTTCCATGATTTAGGAGCTACCGACCGTATAGCTTGGACTGCGAAGCGGTGCGGAAGGGAATTTTAACCGCAGTCTGCGCTCGGAGAGGTTCGACCGGACTTGTTTTCGGACAGGAGTTCGATTCTCCTCAGCTCCACCACAACGCGAAGCGTCGAACACAGTTCGCGCCCGCATAAAAAAGAACAGCCTTTAAAGGCTGTTCTTTTTTATGTATTCCCTGCCGATTTGAGATATTACAAGGCTTTATTTACCGCTGTGCAAAGCGGCGTCATTTCATTATGCTTCCACACAAACAGCTTTATATCGGCAGCGCCCGATACATTGTCAAAGCCGAACGTAAACACCTTTTTCTCGCCGCTTACAAGAAGTGCGTTCTGCTTGTCAACTCCCATAAGTCTGCCGTCGCCGTCATATACTGCCGTTATAATATCAACGTCAGCGTCGTCGGATGTGTTCGTGACATTCGCAAAAACCGCGGCGCTGCTGCCGCTTATGGCACTGTCTGTGATTTCCGCGCTTACAGAGCCGATTGTGAAGTCAGTTTCATTGTACGCGTAATCAACAACGGCAAATTCTATCGTTTCCTCGTCCATATCCGTTATGTCGAACGTTATATCCGCGTTCTTCTCAGCCTTAATCGGTTCCGTGACCGTTTTGCTGTTAGTGTCGCGCGCCTCGACGCCCATAAGATAGCGGTTGTCGCTCGCCGTGAACGACGCGTATATTTTGTCGCCCTCTGTGTAAATTTTCGGATTGCTTATTTTGGGCGGCATGCTATCCACGTAAAATTTATACGTTTTTTCCTCGGTTCTGCTCCGCTCGCTGTCATAGCCGAGAGTACCCGATATCGTTACGGAATAGTCACCGTCACTCAAATCTGCCGCGTCAATCGAAATGCTTTCCACATAATTGCCTGCGGAATCCTGACGCGTCAGTCCGTTAATTATCGACTTCGTACTGATAACATTGCCGTTTGAATCCTTGATCGTCTTGCTTACTCCGTGCAGCGAGCGCAGCAAACGCATATTTATATTATAGTCAAAATCAACGATGCCCGAAAGACCGACATAATCCTCGCTCTCGTATTCGTTCTTGTCCGGCGCGTCATCGGGAACATACTCATTTGTGCCGAGCACAGCGTCCGTTATCATCAATCCGCCGTTTTTCTCACTGCCGCCTTCCTCAAAGTACGACGGTGTCATAGCGTCGAACGCTATCCAGTCGCCATAAAAGCCCGTGTATGGCATACTTGCCTCCGTTACAGAGCTGTCGCTTGAGGAAAGAACGACAAAGCCGTCAACCCAGAAGCCGTTTGTGAAAATTTCCTTGTTAGCAGCCGTCTGCGTGCTGTCGAGAGTTATTTTAAGCGTTATTTCCTTTTCCCCGTTCGCGGGTATCGTCACGCTTTCGGGATTGTCTCCGGCAGGCTCAAATTTAAGCGGCACGGAGTTGGTGATCATATTTTTTCCGTTTTTTTCCTCGTAGTTATCCGTAAATGCGTAGATTTTTATATCGTCATACGTTACAGGCTCGCCCGTCAGATTTTTTGCCGTGAACTTAAGCGTTATGTCATCTGTCAGATTATCCTTAATGCTCAGCTTCGACTTGCCCGTATCACCCTTTAAAATTACCGGCAGCGTCATTGCATCCTCCAAATTTGCGAGACCCGCACCCTGCCGTCTCGGCGACTCGGGGAGAGTTTTGTCCGCATCTTGGAACACAATGTCAGCCGAGCTCATTAAAATATTTTCCATAAGCGCGACCTTATCCGTGCCCGTTACATCGGGATATTTCGCGTCAACAAAGCCGCTCATCAAAGCCATTGCGCCCGCTATATGCGGAGACGCAAACGACGTGCCGCTGTTGGTTGCGTACTCATCGTCATTGCTCGCCGAAACTATATCGCTGCCGGGAGCAGTAATTTCAGGCTTAAGCTCAAGATTTGCTCCCGTACTCCAGTTCATATACCACGCCATACCCGGCGAACTGTCCTCATATGTTTCCCATGTTCCTTTCGCTTCGGTTTTTACGGTCTTGTTTTCCGCATTTTTAAGCTGCTCACCGACGGATTTACTCACCAATATACCCGGTATTTTTTCATCACTTACCGTGGTTACGGAGTCAAATTCTTCATCCTCCGACACATATATAACACCTATGACGCCCATTTCAAGCAACTTATTGCTTTTCGCGTCCGACTCATACGGAGTTACCACTATTTTACCCGCAATATCGCCCATCGCCTTAAAATCGGCGAGCGTATCGCCGTAAACGTAACCATAGCTCTTGTCCGCAAACTTTTGAAAAAACGGCTCGTGGTACAGAAGTATACTTATTTCCATATCATCGCCGACAGTAAACCTTCCGGTGAGTACCAATTTCTTAGTCGGATCAATCGACGCAACAGCTGTGGCAGATGAAAAAGAAGAAGGAAGTTCATTGTAAATATAGTCGGGGTGGTCGGTCGTTTCCTCGTATCTGTCAGAGTTACCCGCAGCACATAAAAACGCTATGTCGGCATTCCTGAGATTATCCGTGGCTTCAAGCAGAGCCGGATACTCGGCGTACATGCCTCCAATGCTCAAATTCACCGCACACACACCCATTTTTGACGCGTCATCCATCGCCTTGATAATTACACTGAAATCTAAGGAACCCTCACTGTCCGCCACTTTCATAAGCACCAGCTGCGCCTCCGGCGCGACGCCCGAAAATGTCATGTCAAGACACTCGCCGTTTTTACCCGCGACTATACCCGCGACTAAATTACCGTGGTCGACATTCGCATCATACGTGTCCGCATCCTTATCGGCGTAATCATACGCGAACGGGATTTTTTCACTCCTGTAAACCTGATTTGCCGATATATCGGCGTTAAACTCATTGGTTTCGATAAATTCCTTTATTGAGCTTTTCGTAAGCTTCGGCTCTGCAACGCCGGACGCGAAAAAATTGTGCGACGTATCAAACGCGCCGTCTATAACCGCCACAACTTGTCCGCGTCCGTCAAAGTCCTCGTCGTACATCGCCTGCGCGTTCATCATCTGCGCGCCGAAACCGGGGTTGACGCTGTCGTTTGACGCAAGCTCCGGCGGAATTTCAAACTTTTCCGATATGTATACGTTTTTTACGCCGTCTATCGCCTTTATCCTTTCAATATCGCTTTCGTAAGCCTCCATCGAGAAGCCGTTTAATACGCTTGTGTACGTAAAGCCGGAATTAACGTCGGCTCCCACGCGCTTCTTAATGTCGGACTTTACCTCCGACTGCGCGCTTAAAAGACGCGCCTCCGTATCCTTTGCCTCGTCTGTCTCCATATAGTCCGCCGCTCCCATGCGAACCGCGTTTTTTGTCGCGAGAAGCGGCGCGCCCTCTGTTTCGACGATAAGAGTAACCTTTTCGTCCTTCGCCGCCGCGGGTATGTATGCCGCGCAAAGAAGCAGCGACACCGACAATACGGCTGAAACAATTCTTTTATACATATACAAGCGTCCTTTCAATAAAGTTATTCACAGATATTTTATCACATATATAATTGTTTGTCTATTGACATTCACGACGCAAACGGCGATTTTCAGGGTGCTTACCGGACATGTCAGCCCACTTATTCATATTCTCAAGCCACCGAACACTTCGCCGATAGGCGCGTTTATAACAAGCTCCGCTCCGCTGTCAGCGGGAGTGGGAGCTTTATTTATAATCACAAGATGCCTGCCGCCGAAATAGTTCACAAACCCCGCAGCAGGATAGACGTTAAGCGACGTTCCGCCGACTATAAGCGTGTCGGCTTTTGAAATATACGACACAGCGGAGCGAATAGCGTTGTCGTCAAGCATTTCCTCGTACAGCACAACGTCCGGCTTTACGATACCGCCGCACTCGCACTTTGGCACACCTTCGGAAGCGGCGACGTAATCTATGCCGTAAAATCTGCCGCAGTCCATGCAGTAGTTGCGGAGCGTCGAGCCGTGCAACTCTATGACGTTTTTGCTGCCCGCGGCTTGGTGCAATCCGTCTATGTTCTGCGTTATAACGGCTTTCAGCTTACCCTTTTCTTCAAGACGCGCAAGCGCGAGGTGCGCCTTATTCGGCTTTGCGCCTTTTATGAGCATCTTGTCGCAGTAGAATTTGTAAAATTCCTCGGTTTTATTCATAAAAAACGTATGGCTCAATATTGTTTCGGGCGGATAATCGTACTTTTGATTGTACAGTCCGTCCACACTGCGGAAATCGGGTATGCCGCTCTCGGTCGATACGCCCGCTCCGCCGAAGAACACTATGCTTTCGCTGTCGTCAACTATTTCCTGAAGCGTCATTGTTTCCGTCCTCCTTATCGTCCTTTTCATATATCAGCTTATCGAGATTCTCTGCAAGCTCAAATTTTTTGCAGCCGGCTATATATCCAAACGTCGTTGCCGCTATGGGAACAATAACCATAAGCGCTATCGTCAAAATTCCTATATATCCGTGCTGCGGATCGGTCATAAAGCCGTTATACGCGAATGATATTATATTAAATATAAAATTGTATGCAACGGCTCCCGCGCCGCTGAGCGCCCTGCCGCCCTCCTCAAGCGGCACGGAACACGCCGCCCACACTATCTCGTGAGCCGCGATAAGAATAATGTTCAGCGCCGCTACAGCCACGCCGAACAACGCGCCCTTTACCTTACTTTCCTTAAGCGGCGTGTAGTCCTTTATGTCCCGATTCGCGAACTTTTTGGAGGTGATGTAAAGCATTGCCGCCTCTACGCCCATAAGTCCTATTGACAGTAACTGCTTCGCGATGTTCATATCGGTGAACTGGTAAAATATAAACATTCCGAAAAGAGCGGCAACGGCAGCCGCCGCAAAGTAGGTCAGTATAACGTACATAAATTGGTAACCCACCGTTGTTTTCATTGAATCTCTCATTGTTTATTCTCCTTTCGCAGCGCGGCATTCATGCCCGCGATATACCCGGACGACCATGCCCACTGTAAATTATAGCCGCCGCAGTCGCCGTCGATGTCGAGTACCTCTCCCGACGCGTACAGACCGCTTACGATTTTCGACTCCATTGTGTTTTTGTCAAACTCGGACGTTAAGGCTCCGCCCTTTGTTGTTTGAGCGTTGTTCCATGACATTGTGCCCTCAATCTTAAATTCCCACTTTTTCATTACAGCCGCAAGGCGCTCCGTTTCCGCTTTTGTAATAGTGCGGCTCGGACGTGACAGCGGAGTAATTCCCGCCGTTTTCAGCAGTGCCTGTCCGACGCGCTTGTCGAGCATACCCGTAAAGTAGCTTTCAAGCGGCACGTCAGACATAAGACGCGCGCGCTCCGTAAGCATAGCTGTAAGCTCTTCCCTGCTTGTTCCGCTCATAACGTCGAGCGAAACGGTCTTTTGTTTGCCGAGGTAAGCCGTGAGCGAAAAAATCGCTATGCCCGACAGTCCGTAATCGGTAAAAAGTATTTCGCCGTACTCGCTCGCGCCGTCAATGCTTGCCTCCGCCGTAATTTTTATGCCCTTAAGCTTTTTCACGGTTTCGGTTTCAGTCTTTATTTGCACGAGCGACGGACGCGTATCGGTAATCGTGTGACCGAACCCCTTCAGTATATCATAGCCGCCGCCCTTTGAGCCGAGATCGGGCGCGGCTCTGCCTCCGGTCGCGACTATTACCGCGTCAGCCGTTTCGCTTTCACCGCGGTACGGTATGATTATGAAACGGTTATTTTTGCGTTTCACGCTTTTGACCTCGTAACTCGTCACCGTGCGCACTCCAAGAGCGTCAAGCTTTAGCCGCAGCGCGTCAAGCACGGACGATGCTTTGTCGCTGTACGGGTACACCCTGCCGTCCGGTTCTGTTTTTGTCATGACGCCGAGAGACAAAAAAAATCCGAGCGTATCCCCCACCCAGAATTTTTCCCGCGCGCCGCGCACAAACCCGACGTCCGCGCCGTGGTAATGCTCGGCGGACGCGTTCATATTCGTCATATTGCAGCGTCCGTTGCCGGTGGAGAGTATCTTCTTTCCCACCCGCGCGCCGCTCTCGTATATCGTGACGCGCGCGCCTTTGCTTGCTGCGGATATTGCCGCGACAAGTCCCGACGCGCCGCCGCCTATAACGGCTACGTTATTCATCAGCCGTTTCACCCTCTTCCGCCGCTTTTTCGGCTTTTGCTTTTTCGCGCGTTTCAATATAGTCGGAAAGGACTATTCTTATAATGGCGAATATCGGCACGGAAATAAGCATGCCTATAAATCCGAACAGCGAGCCGCCGACAGAAATCGCAAATATTATCCACAGCGGGCGCATCTCGAGTGAGTCTCCCATTATTTTCGGTCCCAATATATTACCGTCGAACTGCTGCAGTATCAGCAGCACGACAGCCGACCAGAATCCCTGCCAGAAGCCGCCGGTAAGGAATGTTATGAGTATGGCGATAACGCTTGAAATAATTGAACCGAAGTACGGTATCATATCCATCAAGCCGATAAATATACCGAGAATGAGCGCGTACTTTACGCCCATGAGCGACAGTATAACGCTGCACAGCACAGCCATAATTATACTGCATGACAGTCTCGAATATATATAATTCGTGAATACTTCATTTGTCTTTGTAGTGTGAACCGTGATATACGTCACTGTTTTATCCTTGAACATCAAATTCATCAGTCTCACAAACAAACGGCGCAGACGATCCTTGTCGAGCAGCATATATATTGACGCGACAAACGCGACAAACACATTCAGGAAGCCGCTCGTGAAATTCACAACGCCGCGCGCGTAGGTCTGAAGAGTTGACAGGTCTATGGTGCTTATGAACGCGTCCACCGCCTTGGAGAAATCCACAGCGCGAAGGTTCAGCCTCTGCGCAAGGCTCGACTCATTTATGAAGCGCGAAAGCGATTCGGCGTACGAGCCGATGTTTTGAACAAAATCAAGCAGGTTCTCAACAAGCGCCGGTATAAGCAGGTAAAGCAAAAACGCCACAACAAGCAGCGCGGCGAGGTACACCGACAGTATACTGAGGCCGTGCGAGTGCTTGCTTACAAATGACTGTTTAGACCGCGCGAACAGCTTTTCGAGCCGCTTTGCCGGCATGTTAAGAATGTACGCTATTACGAACGCGCCGATAAACGGCTTCAATGCGCCCAAAACCGCGCCGAACCAGTCCGCAATGCTTCCGAAATTGTCAAATGTCTTGTATACCGCGATTACCGCAACGCTGAATATAAACGCTGCGATATATCCCGAATATTTCTTAAAGCGGTTCATTCTCTCACCCCTTATTTTGTGCCTTATATAACTATGACAGCAAGCAAGGCGATACGCATGCGTATCACCTTACCGCCGTTCTTTTATTCATGTAACACGTTGACTTTTTATTTTGCCTCCGCGACTATTACAAACAGCTTACCCACGAAAACACCGTTTGAAACAGTACCCTTAACCTCTACCGTCTGACCGACCTGAACGTCCTTCATCTTCTTGGACTTGCCGTCAGCCGCGACAAATGTCGTTGAGTCGTCCTTGCAGAATACGTTTAAGGGAATTTCCGAGCCGTCCACCTTTACGCTTACAACGCCGAACGAGGTGTTGATACCTGTTACAACGCCGGTAACGTCGCCGGACGATTCCTGCGTTGAGGTGGCTGTTATCTTTGTGATTGCGTCGCTTTCTGTGGTAACCTTTACAAGGTCTCCCACTCTGAAATCGTAAAGCGAACCTTCCTCACCGTTGACCGTTATAACAACGTCCTTCGGTATTGTATACGTCTTTTCCTCACCCTTTACGTTGAGCGTCATGGTGGAGTCGGGAGAAGCTATCGTAAGGCTCTTTATCGTACCCTCAACTGTCTTTGTCGTAGACGTCGCCTGGATTTTCGTTATAACGTTGTATTCAAGCTCAAGTTTTACCTTGTCGCCGGGATATATGCTGTCAAGACCTACGGTTATGTCGTTTTTCTTTACCGTTACATCGCTGCTTACCGCATATGTCTTGCCGTTATATTCGTCTTCACCGTGCGAAATCGTGATATGAACGCCGTCCGTTATGTCAACGTTTTCAACAACCGCTCCCGAAATGGTTACGGTCTTGTTGTCGCCGCTTATTTTCGCAACCTTTCCGTTTTTAAGCTCAAGCGTGAGCACGTCGCCCTTTGTGAAGCTTCTTACCGTCGCGGGGCTGCCCTGATATGTCACCGACAGGTCGGGCAGACATTCGTAGCTCTTTGTCTCGCCCGTTTCGTCAAGCGTTATTCTGACAGACGTTTTACCCGAGGTTGAGGCATAATTTACATACTTGCCGACAACCGTTTCGTTCGGAAGCTCGGAAACAACCTCTACGGACGCTGCATTCTTGCCCGAAAGCGTGACTACCGCTTCGACATTGCCGGGCATATCCTCCGGCTGTGTTTCGTCACCGAGGTTCTTGAAGTTCGTCTCATCGCCGTAGGAATACGTTTCTTCCTCATCGTCATCGTTTTTAATCGTAATTTCTGTGTTATCGGTGTCAATATCCGTAAGAACTCCGCTTATAAATTTATAATCCGTCTTGTCAACGGTGCGTGACAACATTACGGCGATCTGACTTCTCTTTACCGAGGTATTCGGAGAAAACAGTCCGTCGCCCATTCCCTCCATGATACCGGCATCGCTCGCGTAAGCCACGTACTGAATCGCGTTGGAAGGAACCTCGCGCGCGTCGTTGTAGTCAAGCACAACGCCGAGATCCGCAAGAGCCTTTTCCTCGCCGCCCATTGCCTTTGTGATTATAATAGCCGCCTCGTAACGCTTCATCGGCGTTGACTTTTCATTATCGAGAAGGTATGTGTCGAGGTCAGCCTTTTTGAGCGCGCCCTTATACATGAGATAAGCTATTTCATCGGTTCCCCATGTAAGCTTGTAATTCTTTATAAGCGCGTCGTATTTGTCGTGCGCGATTGCGAGGACCTCGGCGTTAGCGGCGTCGTTTGAACCCATAGCTCTTGCAAACAGCGAAAGAGCCTCCTGACGCGTAACATCGTTGTCGGGTCTGTACGTTCCGTCCTCGTAACCCGATATAAGTCCCTTTTCGTGCATGTCAAGTATGTACGGCTTTGCCCATGCAAAGTTTTCTGTATTGATGTCGCTGAATACTGTCGAATCCGTCACGGGCGCGGGTGACGCCGTTGCTTCGGGTTCGTCCGTGTCGGCCGGCTCCGCGAACACCGGCAGCGCCATTGAAAGCGCCACAACTGCCGCGAGAGCTGCTTTTAAAAACTTATTCATAGTATTTTCTCCTTTTCTATACATAGTATGTTAACATAATTCTATCATATTTAATGAGTTTTCGCAACATTTTTCGTGCTGTTTTTGTGACATTACCGTTACGTGTGCATATCATTTGTATTTCTTCTCCGAAATTCAACCAAAAAACTAATTACGCTATTGATATTGCCTCGAAAACAATATATAATATACCCATAAATTCCGAAAGGAGAATGAAAATGGATAAAGTTAAGATGTGGACGGAGGACGTAGTTATACCGACATATGAAGCCGGCAGGGCGAGCAAGCTTCCCATGTTCCTTGAAAAACGCGTTTACCAGGGAAGCTCCGGCAGGGTTTATCCTCATCCCGTGCGCGAAAGCATATCCGATGAAAAAATTGATAAGAGCTACACGGCGGTATATCTCGAAAACGAGTACCTCCTTGTAATGGTGCTGCCCGAGATAGGCGGCAAGATACACAGAATATACGATAAGACAAACGGCTACGACGCGGTGTACCACAACGAGGTAATAAAGCCCGCGCTTGTCGGGCTTGCGGGCCCGTGGGTGTCGGGCGGTATCGAGTTCAACTGGCCGCAGCATCACCGTCCCTCGACATTCGATCCCGTTGACTTTACAACACTCGAAAACGAGGACGGCAGCGCGACCGTTATAGTCGGCGAAATAGAAAAAATGCACCGTATGAAGGGTATGGCGCGCTTTACGCTTTACCCCGGCAAGGCGTACCTCGAAATCAAAGGTCAGATATATAACCAGACCGACAGACCGCAGACTTTTCTGTGGTGGGCAAATCCCGCCGTGCCGGTAAACGAGAACACAAAGTCAATCTTCCCGCCCGACGTTCACGCGGTAATGGATCACGGCAAACGCGACGTGTCGCGCTTCCCCATATCCACAAGCACGTATTACAAAATGGATTACAGCGAGGGCGTGGATATTTCGATGTATAAGAATATCCCCGTTCCCACGTCGTATATGGCGTATCACTCCGATTACGACTTTATAGGCAACTACGATTACGGACGAGAGGCGGGACTTCTGCACATAGCGGATCATCACATATCCCCCGGCAAAAAGCAGTGGACGTGGGGCTGCGGCGATTTCGGCAAGGCGTGGGACCGCAACCTGACCGATGAGAACGGCCCGTACATAGAGCTTATGACCGGCGTGTTCACGGATAATCAGCCCGACTTTACTTTTATCGCGCCGTATGAGGAAAAGACGTTTACGCAGTATTTCCTGCCGTACAAGACGGTCGGCGCGGTAAAGAACGCGTGTCTTAAAGCCGCCGTAAATCTTGAGGTTAAGGACGGTAAGGCGTGCGTAAGCGCGTACTCGCCCGAAAAAATAACGGTAAACGTAACGCTGTCGGGCAGAATCGAGAAAAAGACGATAAAGGACGTGGAGCTTGCGCCTGACAAGCCGTTTTATGAAGAAATAGAGCTTATAGGCGACAGTGAGGAGGACTTGACGCTGACGCTGACGGACAGTGACGATAATGTAATAGTTTCATACACTCCCGAACCGAAAACTTATGAAAAAACTCCCGCTCCCGCCGAGGCGTGCAAAAAGCCGTCGGAGATAGCGACGACGGAGGAATTGTATCTGACGGCTCTCCATTTGGAGCAGTACCGTCACGCCACGTTCTCGCCGGAGGAGTATTACCTCGAAGGTCTGCGCCGCGACAAGACGGATATACGCCTTAACAACGCTTACGGCAGATACCTTTACGAGCGCGGACTGTTTGAAAAGGCGGAAAAGCATTTCCGCGAAGCAATAAAAAAATCGACGTGGAAAAATCCCAACCCATACGACTGCGAGCCGTATTTCAACCTCGGTCTTGCGCTAAGGAAGCAGGGTAAAACCGACGAGGCGTACGACGCGTTTTATAAGTCGATCTGGTCGGCTGCCATGCAGGACAAGGGATTTTATCAGCTTGCGTGTATTGACGCGTCGCGCGGTGACTACGACAAGGCTCTCGCGTTTTTGGAGCAGTCGCTCGCGAGAGGTATGCACAACCTAAAGGCGCGCAACCTCAAAACGTCGTTGCTGCGTCTTACGGGCAGGCTCGACGAAGCGAAGGATTTCGCGCTTGCGACGATGAAGCTCGACCCCTTAAACTACGGCTGCCGTTACGAGCTGTACCGCATCACGGACGATTTCGCGGTGCTTAACGAGCTTACGACAATAATGCGCGGCGATGTGGACAGCTATATTGATTTATCACTTAATTACGCCGAGTTCGGGCTGTGGGACGAGGCTGCGAAGGTTCTCGCGCTCGTGTCGCAGGCTGACAAACCGATGCTCCACTACTACATGGCTTACTATTCAAAAAGCGAGATCGAGCTTGAGGTCGCGGCTAAATGTAACTGCGACTACTGCTTCCCCGTCCGCCACAACGATATGCTCGTGCTGCGCTACGCGACGGAGCATAACAAAAGTGACGCGAACGCGCCGTATCTGCTCGGCAATTTGCTGTATGACAAGGGACGCTGGGGCGCGGCGTTCCAGTGCTGGACAAAATCGAATGAAATCGACCCGTCAAACCCCATTGTTCACAGGAATTTGTCGCTCGTGTACTTCAACAAGCTGCGCGACGAGCGTAAAGCCGTCACCGAAATGGAGCGTGCGTTCAGGCTCGACCACGACAGCTCGCGGCTTTTGTACGAGCTTGACCTCATATACAAGCAGACGAATGTATCGGTAAAGAAGCGGTTAAAGCTGCTTTCCGACAATATCGAGCTTGTGAAGGAGCGCGACGACCTTTACACGGAGTACGTGACGCTCTTAAACAGCGACGGTCAGTACGACAAGGCGCACAAGGCTATCGCCGCGCGTCATTTCCACCCGTGGGAGGGCGGTGAAGGCAAGATCACCGCTCAATATAAGCTTTCGCTTGTCGGACTTGCACGCGAATGTGCGGAGAATGACGATTACGAGGCGGCGAACGAGTACCTTGAAAGCGCGCTCACGTACCCCGAAAATCTTGGTGAGGGCAAGCTCATAAACGCGGCAGACAACGATATTTATTACACGCTCGGAAGGGCTAACGAAAAGATTGACTACATAGCCGCCAAGGATTATTACGAAAAAGCGGCGGAGGGCGACGGCACGATAGGCGACGCGCGTTATTACAACGACCGTCCGCCCGAGGTTCTGTTCTATATGGCGCTCGCAAAGCGCGCCCTGGGTGACGAGCGAAGCGCAAGGGGTATGTTTAACCGCCTTATATCCTACGGTATGGAACATATGGACGACAAGCCGGACTTTGACTATTTCGCCGTATCGCTTCCCGACTTCCTTGTGTTCGACACGGATATGAACAGGAAAAACCGCGTAATGTGCAGCTATCTCGCGGCGCTCGGCTTCTACGGCATCGGCGACAGTGAAAACGCTGCTGCATACGCGGATAAAGGTCTCGGCGAGGACGCGTCGCATCAGGGGCTTATCGAACTGAAGAAAATAATGAAAAGAGGTATATGATATGCGCGCTTTGGATTTGTCGGGAGAATGGCGTTACGAAACGGACATTGAGGATAACGGAATAAATGAACGGTTTTATGAACGCGAGTTGTCACGCGCGGGCTTTAATCTGCCCGGCGACGCGTGCTCTAACGTCGTGGGTAAAACGTATACGCCGCCCGCGGAGCTTTGCTATGAGGCTGTAAGGACGCTGCGTCCCGAATATGAGTACATAGGCCCGCTTTGGCTGCAGCGTGAGTTTGAGCTTCCGCAGGACTTTGAGGATAAATGTCTGACGCTCTTTTTCGAGCGCATAAACGGCGCGTCGGATTTGTGGATTGACGGCGTAAAAATATCACGGCGCGTTATAAGCCTGTGCGCGCCGCACACGTATGACCTCACCGGCAAAATCAAGGCGGGAAAGCACACGCTGACGCTGCGCTGCGACAATTCAAACATAATGTCGCTCGAAGGCATGTCGAGCGGCTACAGCGTAGACACGCAGTCGATATGGAACGGCGTTATCGGCAGCATATATCTCAAAAGCGAGGAAATATTCCACCTGTCAAATATACAGATTAAAACAGAGAAATTCGGCGTAAGCGTGAAGGCGTCGGCGCACAGCGACTGTCTCTACCCCGACGACCGCCGCGGTGTGCATATAGAGGTTTCGGCGGAAACGCCGTCGGGCAGAGTGCTTAAACCGCGCGGCTACGATTTTACGCTGTATAACAAGGTGCAGCCGCTGCGCTTTACATATCCGATACGCCACAGAAAGCTGTGGGACGAGTTTAATCCGTCGCTGTACAAGCTGCGCGTGAAAATGATAAAGGACGGCGTGACGGTCGATGAAAAGACCGTTCCGTTCGGTATGCGCACCGTCGCCACGGATGGTACAGAGTTTACGATTAACGGCAGAAAAACAGCACTTCGCGGCACGCTCGACTGCGCGATATATCCGCTTACCGGCTATCCGCCGACCGAGCTTAACGAGTGGCTCAGAGTGTTTAACACGGTGAAGGAGTATGGACTTAACCACGTGCGCTTTCATTCGTGGTGTCCGCCGGACGCGGCGTTCAGAGCCGCCGATATGGCGGGCGTGTACGTTCTCGCGGAAATGCCCTTGTGGCTTAACAAGGACGTAACGTCAATTTCAGCGGGCGACGATACCGCGCACGCCGTGTTTTTCCACGCCGAGGCTAAACGCATATCGGAGACGTACGGCAATCACCCGTCGTTTATAATGTTCTCGAACGGCAACGAGAATCTCGGCGATTTTGAAATGCTTGAGGATATTACAACGCAGATCAAGGCGCTCGACAGCCGCAGACTGTACACTCTCACGTCGAATTTTGACCGTCCCGTGTCCCCCGCCGACGACTATTTCTCGGCGTTCGAGGCGGGCGGCAACAGAGTGAGGGTGCAGGTATTCCACGATGTCATCTCCGAGCATACGCGCCTTAATTACGACAAGGCGATAAAGAATATGCCGCTGCCGGTCGTGTCGTTTGAGGTCGGTCAATACTGCGTTTACCCCGACGTTGACAGCGTAAGCGATTACACGGGCAGCTTGAAGCCTGTGAATTTCGAGTTTATAAAGCAGGAAATGGTAAATCATAACGTATACAATATGCTCGGAAAATTCAAGAGCGCGTCGGGCGCGTTCGCGGCGATGATGTATAAAGAGGAAATCGAAGCCGCGATGCGTACGAACCGTATGGGCGGTTTTGAGCTTCTGGGACTGTGCGACTATACGGGTCAGGGTACGGCGACGATCGGTATGCTCGACGTGTTCTGGAAAAATAAGGGTATTGTATCAGCCGAAAAGTTCCGCGAGTTCTGTAACCACACCGTGCCGCTTATGAAGGCTGACAGGGTGTTTATGAACACCGACACGTTCAAGGCGGAGCTTGACCTCTACAACTACGGCGAAAAGCGCATAAATATGCCGCTGTTTAAGGTTGAGGTGATTGACGGCGGCGAGGTTGTGCTGGAAAAGGAAACACGCTCAAAAACAGTGTCCTTCCCTCTATACTTCGTAACCGAGCCGAAAGCGCTAACTATAAGGGTGAGCGTCGGTGAGTACTCTAACGAATGGGAAATCTACGTGTATACCGATGAAAAATATATAAACGAAATATCTCTTACTAACGGCGCGGACGATGAATTTTACGAAATAGTCAAAAACGGCGGTAAAGCGATAGTGAGCATGAGCAAGGACAATCTCATAAATCCGATCGAGGGACTGTTTAAGCCCACGTTCTGGTCGCCGGCTCACTTCCCGTCCGAGCGCACAAACGGTCTTATAATTGACAGTGAAAGCGGCGCGTTTAAGAAATTCCCGACCGGCGAGTACGGCGGTTTTCAGTGGAAGCATCCGATCGACAACTGCGTGTGCGCCGACGTTTCGTGCTTAAATTCAGACTTTAAATATCTTGTCGAGCCTGTGCCGAACTATTACAGCAACATACGCCGCTCGCCGCTGTTTGAGGCAAAGGTCGGCAACGGCTCGTTCCTGTTCTGCAGCTTTGATTTGTCGGTTCAGCACGCTGCGGTGCAGGCTTTGAGGAACAGCATTTTATACTATACCGCGTCCGACAGCTTTAATCCGAGCGGTATGCTTACCGAAGAAGAAATTAAAAAAATATTTGCATAAAACACATAAAAACAGAGCGCCTGTGACGCTCTGTTTTTTATGCAGTCGCTTTCCATAACCCATGTTTATTGCAGTAGGAATAAACCTTTACGGGTATGTTTATCGGGATTTTGAATGTGACTACCGGATCGTCGCCCTTTTTCAGCATAACTCGGCGGGTTCGGTACTTACTCTTTACCTCTATCCACAATATGCTGTGCTCGCCGCTCATCGGGTGCAGCGTGCCGCCCACGCTTACGGTCAGACTTTTATCACCGCGCGTAACTATCGGCATGTGCTTTTCTTTAAGCTCGCTTAGCTCATTGGCGCGCATAAGCTGCGTTTCGTGTCCGCAGCAGTAAAGCTCGTCGCAGCACTGCGGCGTTATCGCTTCCAAAATCGCTCCGCATTCCGCGCATCTGTAGAATTTAGGCTCGTATACCATATCCGTCCTCCGTGGCGTTTTGTTATCATAGTGTTATTATTTACATTTCGCGGAAAATTATACTACAGTCTCTCGGAAATAAACAGAAACGCGAGCGCGGCTATAAGCAGCTTGTCGTCGCAGCCGTCCGCGAGAAGTATGAACGCGACGGCGAGAATGATTATTTCATCGCTCGAAAGGTCACCTAAAATCGATTTGATTTTAGTGTCCCCGCTTTTGATTTTAGTGTCCCCGTTTCGTGGTTTAGTGTCCCCTGCATGCTCATTTTTAGTGTCCCCCGTACGCTGTTCCTGCCGCCTGACGACCGGCATATCCTTATAGCTGTAAGTTCTGTACATTCCGCTCCTCCCCTTCCGCGCTTATTTGTATCCCATCGCCCTTATGATATTTACCGCGCCTATCATTTTCACCATGCCGTCTATCGTCTGCCGTCTGCCGCCGTGCATGTACGGCTTAAGAGACAACAGCAGATTTGTTCTCGGATCGGAATGATTATTCGCAAGATTTTCCGCGATATTTTTAAGCTGTCCGAGTGACGCAAGACTGTCCGCGTCGGGCGTCTTGCCGCCGCCGGACGAAAGAGAGCTTACCATGCTCTTTATAGAGTCGCCCGCGTCGCTGTCAAGCAGGCTTTTAATTGTTTCGGATATGTCAGCCATCTTAAACACCTCACATATTTTTCATTATTTTTTTGATGTCCGAAGCTTTTAGTCCCGCGATACGCTTTTGTATCTCCGTCTCGTCGAGCTTTGAAAACTCACGTATCAGACGGTCTTTGTCGGCGTTTGAAATTTGATTTTTCAGTCTTTTTCCGTCGGCGCTCTGGAGAAATCTGTTTATCTCCCGAAGCTGGTTTTGGTCAAAGTCCTGCAAAAGCTGCTCAAATCTGTTCATATTAACCTTTCCTTTCCATGTCTATATTTATGTCTCGCTCTGTTATTATATGCCGGCGCGGACGCAGATGAGCCTGTACTTTTACCGCAAAACGCAAAATACCCCCGAACAATCGTTCGGGGGCATTATTCGCCGAATTATTTATCCAATACACCGCCAAGCATTTTGTATGCCTCTTCAAATTGCAAATCCTTAACCATATCATATTCGGAAATGAGACTTTCAATCATCTTCATGGTCGGCGCGTCAAGCACTCCGTATGAGAAAATATCGTTCATGCTCTGGAATACTTTGACCGTGTCGTAAAATTCCTCGTCAAACAACTCGTTTATTTCACCGTCATATTTGCCCATAAGCGTCAATCTCTCTTTTGCCGCCTTCACGTTCGGATGCGACTGTCCGAGCGATATGTTCGTATTGTAGTCAAACTGTGTATACTCCGACGAGTCAAACTTTGAAACCTCGTTTTCAACATATTTGTCGGGCGTAAGACCAATCTTGTTTATCTCCTTGCCGTTGCGCGTAATATATTCTCCCGCAGTGAGCTTTATTATCGAGCCGTTTTGCAGAGGATATATGTTCTGTACGACAGCCTTGCCGAAAGTAGTCGTACCGATAAGCGTGCCCGCTTTCGAGTCCTGAAGCGCGCTGGCAAGTATCTCCGACGCAGACGCGGTATATTCGTTTACAAGCACCGCAAAGTCAAATTCCTTTTTCGCGAGTGTTGAGGTGTATGTCGCGTTGTCGGACGGAAGTCTGAACTTCATGTCGATTATTTTTCCCTTTGGCACTATCTGCTGCGCTATGGCAATAACCGTGGCGGTCACGCCGCCGCCGTTGTCACGCAAATCAAGCATAATTTTTTTTACGTCATTATCGCGCATGAAATTGAGCGCATCCGTAAATTCCTCGTCGGTGTCCACGCCGAATGAGTAAATTCTGATGTATCCTATATTACCGTCATATATCTGCGCGTCAACTGTACCCATACTCACCGAAACGCCGCGCGTAACCGTTATATCCTTTTCATCGTCCCCGCGCAGCACCGTGATTATGACGTTGGTGCCTTCATCTCCGACTACCATGCCGCGCACCGCATCCATACCTATGCCGCGCACCGACACACCGTCCACCTTCGTGATTATGTCGCCTATTTCTATGCCCGCGTTTTTCGCGTTATCGTTATCCTCGGCAAAGTCCGTCACCTCAAACAGTCCGTCCTCGTTTTCCCTCATGGCTATTCCGATTCCGTAAGACAGGTGGGAAAGATCGTCCTCGAACTGCTTATACTCCTCTGCGGTGTAAAATTCGCTGTACTCGTCAAGACTTCCGAGCGTGTCCTTTAGAAGCTGCACGAGCCTGTCGTCATCGCCGCGCAAATACTCAGACAACCCCTGCTCAATTATATAATCCTTGCTGTACTCGTCTATGTAAAGCTTCGATATATAGTCGGCTATCTGGTCATACGCCATGTATTCGCCGCTGTAGTCTATTTCGGGATCAGTTGTTTTCTCCGGCGCCGCGGAAACGGACGCGGAAGAAAGCATCGAAACAGCCAGTATAATCGCCGCAATCTTTTTCATCTTCATAGTTCCTACCCCTTTGTAACCGTAATTTTCATATTGTTAAAGTATTTTTCGCCTTGTATCGTAAGCGTATATAAAAGCTCAATCGTGCCGCCACGCTCGGACAGATATGATATAAGCCTGTCCGTTTCAAGCTCCATGTCTATCGTGCCGTACGGCGTTGCGTACGGGAACGAATATGTGTGTCCCGCTCTGTATATCATCGATGAGCCTGTGCTTCCGCGCCGTCTTATTGTAAGACTGTCGCCGTCAAGTATGAGTATTGACGAGACGCTCTCGCTTTCATCGGTTTCTTCGGTTTGGTACGTTATGTACTGCTTGCCGTTTTTTTCACGAAAGCTGCCGAGCGCGGTTTCTTCGATAACGTTTTGCTCGCCGTCTATCGTCTGTATGTTCCTGACTACTATTTTATACTCTTTATCAGTATTTTTCAATGTCAATTTTACTCACCTGTCCGTTTATTTCCCGTTCAAGGAAAATACCGCCGAGTTCCTCAAAGCTTGAAATGTCATCGCTCACATAGTAGCGGTACTGCTCCTCGTCGGTGACGGAGGAATGCATCATTTCACGGTCGAATTTTTTTTTGAGGTACTTCGCGACTTCTGCGCCCGAATTTATGAGCGTAACGCCGTCTCCCATGTACTCACCTATCGTTTTCGCAAGCAGCGGGTAATGCGTACAGCCGAGTATAAGCGTATCGACGCCCTTTGAGCGTATTTCCTCAAGGTATTCCTCGACAATGAGCTTCGTCACCGGCGCGTCGAAGTAGCCGTTTTCAACGAGCGGCACAAACATCGGACACGCCTTGGAGTACACCTCCATATTGCCATCGTAAGCCTTTATCTGCTTTTCGTACTCGCCGCTTTTTATCGTTCCCGACGTGCCTATTACGCCGATTTTGCCGTTTTTTGTGGCTCTTACCGCCGCATAAACGGCGGCGTCGATTACGCCGACTATGGGAACATCAAACTCGTTTTTTATCATCGGCAGCGCCGCGCTTGAAGCCGTACCGCAGGCTATGACGATTATTTTAACGTCGAACGTTTTCAAAAAACGTATGTCGCCGCGCGTGTACTTCAAAATCGTGTCGCGCGAGCGCGTACCGTAAGGCACTCTGCCGGTGTCGCCGAAATATATGATGTTTTCGTTCGGAAGCTCCTGCATTATCTGCTTTACGGCGGTGAGTCCGCCCAGTCCCGAGTCGAAAACGCCTATGCTCTTATTATTCATTATTTAACCCTTTCGAGCGCAAGCTCTATCAGTCTGTCCAGAAGCTCGCCGTATTCTATGCCTACGGCGCCCCACAGCTTCGGATACATGCTTATATTTGTAAAGCCCGGCAGTGTGTTTATTTCGTTTAACAGCACCTTTCCGTCGGAGTTCCTCACAAAGAAGTCAACTCTCGACAGTCCGTCACCGTCAAGCGCCTTAAACGCGCGTACCGCGTACTCTCTTATCTGTTCTATCGTTTCTTCGGGAAGGTCTGCCGGTATCTGGAGCTTTGTGGAATTGTCGTTGTACTTCGCGTCGAAATCGTAAAACTCGACCGTCGGCATTATTTCGCCGACCGTCGCAGCCTTCACGTCGTCGTTGCCGAGTACGGCACATTCCACCTCGCGTCCGTCTATGTTTTCCTCAACAAGAATTTTCCTGTCAAACTTTGCCGCGTTTTCAAGCGCGGCCTTTAGCTCCGCTCTGTCGTGCGCCTTGCCCACGCCGACCGACGAGCCGGTTCTCGCGGGTTTTACAAAGCACGGATAGCCGAGACGGTTTTCTATCTCGTTCATTTTTCCCTCGAAGTCGTCGTTTTTGTTTACGACCACCCAGTCAGCCTGCGGTATGCCCGCGCTTTCAAACACAATTTTTGACGAGGTTTTGTCCATGCCGTTCGCCGACGCCATGACGCCCGCTCCCACGTACGGTATACCCGAAAGCTCGAAAAGCCCCTGAACCGTTCCGTCCTCGCCGTACTCGCCGTGAAGCACAGGAAAAATGACGTCTGTATGTATTTTTTCCACACTGTTTTCGTCAAACACAAGTATGGCTTTGTCCTCGCTGTCGGGCGATATGACCGCCTTTTTCTTATTCGCCGTGTCCTGCTCCCACTCGCCGCCTTCTATATTTTTAATATCGCCGGTGTAGAGATACCACGCGCCCTTTTTTGTTATGCCTATTACATATATATCATATTTGGATTTGTCGAGATTGTTAAGTACGGAAGTTACCGACTTCCTTGAAATGTCATGCTCCGGCGACATGCCGCCGAATATGACGCACAGCTTTTTCATTTTATGTATTTCCTCCCGTTAAACATACTTATATACAGTATAGCTTTTTTCGCGCAAAAATTCAAGTATTATGTCGTATTTTTTCTGAGCTTTTCCAAAATACGGCAAAAATGCTCCGGAAGCTCGCTCGTAAATTCCATTGTTTCACCCGTTGACGGGTGGGTAAAACCTATTGTCCGCGCGTGCAGGAGCTGACCGTTTAGCGAAAATTTTTCTTTTTTTGCTCCGTAAAGAGGATCTCCGACTATGCTGTGACCGATCGACGCCATGTGGACGCGTATCTGGTGTGTGCGTCCCGTTTCGAGCGTACATTCTACGAGCGTGTAGCTGCCGAACCGCTCCAGCACCTTGAAATGCGTTATCGCCTCGCGTCCGCCCTGCACGATTGCCATTTTCTTACGGTCATAAGGGTGGCGCGCTATCGGCTTGTTTATTGTGCCCTCGTCCTCTTTTATATTGCCGTTTACGAGCGCCGTGTATTTGCGCATCGGTTTGCGCTCCTTAAGCTGCCCGGACAGCGCGAGGTGCGCCTTGTCGTTCTTTGCCGCGATTAAAAGTCCCGACGTGTCCTTGTCTATGCGGTGCACTATTCCCGGACGTATCACGCCGTTTATCGCGCTTAAAGAGCCCTTACAGTGATACATAAGCCCGTTTACGAGCGTGCCGCTCTCGTTGCCGACGGCGGGGTGCACGCACATTCCCTGCGGCTTGTTCACGACTATTACGTCGTCGTCCTCGTACACTATATCAAGCGGTATATCCTCGGGCTGCGCCGTCATTTCCTCCGGTTCGGGCATTGCTACCGTTATTTCCTCGCCGCCCGTTATTTTGTATTTTTTCGTAAGCTGCTTGCCCGCAAGCGTGACAAAGCCGTCCTCGCATAGCCTTGCTGCGTAGCTTCTGGAAAGGTCGGAAGCGTCGGATATGAATTTGTCGAGACGTTCGCCGATATGCTTATCCGTCGGCTTCAGTGTTATCGTGTTCATATTTATCCTCTTTGTTAAAAAATATCTCGTACACAATGAGCAGCAGCGCGCCAACGGTAATGGCGATGTCGGCTACGTTGAATATCGGAAAGTGTACAAACGTCGCGCGGATAAAATCCACGACGTACCCGCGCGCTATGCGGTCTATAGCGTTACCGAGCGCGCCCGAAAACAAAAGCGTCACTGCGGTGCAGAGCATGGGGTGGGTCGGTTTCTTCTTTATCCACCATATAACGACCGCCGCGCAGAACGCGACAGATATTACGCTCAAAAGCGACATTCTGCCCGACATGAGCGAAAACGCCGCGCCCTCGTTCCTGACGTACGTTATATCGAAAAGTCCCAATGAAAACGCCGTTTCGCCGACCGCCATACTGGACGCGACGAGATATTTCGTTATTTGGTCGGCTGCCGCCGTAAGTATACTTATAACAAGCCAAAGCATATCATTCACCTATATATTCGAGCGAGGAAAGTATTTCGTTGCGCGTGACGTCCGTTGTCTGCAAAACCTCACCTATCTTTGTCGGCAGTACAAATTTCAGCTTTCCCGCGATTTTTTTCTTGTCCTTTTGCATATATTCAATGACCGTCTCGGCGGGCGGCAGCTTTACACGCGTTTTGAAGCCGTACAGGGTGAGTATTTTTTCTATGCGCGAAAGAGTTTCCATATCTATCATATTGCGCTCTTTCGCTATATATGACGCGCCTATCATGCCCAAGCCCACACATTCGCCGTGAGTCATTTTGAAGTCGAACGCCGATTCTACCGCGTGGCCTATCGTGTGACCGAAATTCAGTATTGCGCGGAGACCGTTTTCCTTCTCGTCCGTTTCGACCACAGCCGCCTTTATTGAGCAGTTTATTTTGTCCATTTTTATAAGCGTATCGGCGTTTAATGCCTTAACGCTGTCGGCATTTTGTTCGAGATATTTGAAAAATTCGCCGTCGCGGATTATTCCGTGCTTTATGACCTCGCCCATGCCTGACACGAACTGCTCCCGCGGCAGCGTTTTGAGCGTTGACACGTTGATGTACACAAGGCGCGGCTGACGGAACGCGCCCAATATGTTCTTGCTCTCCATAAAGTCAATGCCCGTCTTGCCGCCGACGGAACTGTCGGATTGCGAAAGGAGCGTCGTCGGTATCTGGATAAAGTCTATGCCGCGCATGTATATCGCCGCGGCAAAACCCGCCATGTCGCCGACCACGCCGCCGCCGAGCGCGGCGATCATGCTCTTGCGGTCAAGACCGTGATTTATGCACGCGGCGCATATACCGAGTATCGCGTCCATGCTCTTGTGCTCCTCGCCCGCCGGGAACGCGTATACCTGCGCGTCGTAACCGTTTTCGCGGAGCAGTGCTTTGACTTCATCGGCGTACAGCTTTTCGACGTTCGTGTCGGTAACGATCAGCAGCTTCTTCGGCACGTTTATTTCGCGCATCGCGTCCGGCAGCGCGGTAAAGCTGTCGGTGAATTTTATGTCGTATGAGTTTTCGCCTAAGTTTACGTGTAGTTTTTCCATGGTTATGTGTCCTCCGTGTTTTTTGTGGGGTGTAAATTGTGATTTAACGGTGTGAGCCTCCCTTGTCAAAGGGAGGGGGACCGCCGAAGGCGGTGGAGGGATTCATTGTAAAATTAAAAAGGAATCCCCCAGTCACACTACGTGTGACTGCCCCCTTTGACAAGGGGGCCTTTCATACGGGCGACCAATGGTCGCCCCTACAGCTTCAATGACGGCACGGCGTTAAGTGTCAGGTCGGCGCGGGTACCGGCGAGGTATTCATAATATCCGGCGCAGGCTATCATCACCGCGTTATCAGTACACAGCACCGGTTCGGGGTACAGCACGCGTATACCCTTCTTCCCCGCTTCCTCCGTCATTTTCTCGCGCAGCGCGCTGTTTGCCGCGACGCCGCCGGCTATTGCTATTATTTTGCTGTTCTTCATCATCGCCGCTTCAATCGTATGTTCGCACAGCACGTCCGTGACCGCGTCCTGGAAGCTCGCGGCAATATCGGCTTTGTCGTACGTTTCGCCGTTTTGGTCGAGCTTGTGCAGATAGTTAAGCACGGCAGTCTTAACGCCGCTGAACGAAAAGTCGAGCGACGCGCCGTCCATTCTGACGCGCGGGAACGCGACAGCTTTCGGATCGCCCTCCTTCGCGAGCTTGTCTATCAATGGCCCGCCGGGGTAACCCAGTCCCAGCACGCGGGCGATTTTGTCGAACGCCTCGCCCGCCGCGTCGTCGCGCGTTCTGCCCATTATTTCATAATGCGTGTAGTCCTCGGCGTACACGATATGGCTGTGACCGCCCGACGCGACAAGACACACGAACGGCGGTTCCAAATCCTTATGCGCGACGTAATTCGCAGTTATATGCCCCTTAATGTGATGTACGGGTATGAGCGGCTTGCCCAGCGCGTAGGCAAGCGCCTTTGCCGTCGATACGCCGACAAGCAGCGCGCCGACAAGACCGGGGCCGTACGTCACGGCTATAGCGTCAATATCGTCGAATGTCACGTTCGCTTCGCCGAGCGCTTCGTCTATCACGCCGTCAATTACCTCTATGTGCCGCCGCGACGCGACCTCCGGCACTACACCGCCGAATTTTTTGTGAATGGCTATCTGCGTGTTTATCACGCTCGACAGCACCTCTCTGCCGTCGCGCGTAACCGCCGCGGCTGTCTCGTCGCACGAGCTTTCTATTCCGAGTATAAGCATTTTATCACCCTTTCGGCGTGAACGTCCTCGTCATTATATATGCGTCCTCGCCGTTATCGCTGTAGTAGCGTTTCCTCTCTCCGAGTATTTCAAAGCCGAATTTTTCGTAAAGTCTCTGTGCCGCCGTGTTGCTTTTGCGCACTTCGAGCGTCAGCATTTCAAGCTTTAATTTTTCGGCTGTTTTTATCATTTCCGCGACAAGCGAGCTGCCCACTCCCCTGCGGCGGTATTCGGGCAGCACCGCGACGTTTGTTACGTCGCCCTCGCCCGACACGTTCCAAAATCCCGCGTAACCCACGCACTTGCCGTTATCCTTCGCGGTAAAGTATATCGCAAGCCTGTTCGCCATTTCGTCACGGAAGGATTTCTCCGACCACGGCAGCGTGAAGCATATTTTTTCAAGCTCCGCGATTTGGGGCACGTCGTCACGCGTCATTCTCGTTATCTCAATCATTTTCTTCCGCTAATCTTTCCGCGACGTCAGTGAGCAGGCTGTATATTTCGCGCGCGCACTCGTTGTACTCCTCAAGTCCGCCGCCGTAGGGGTCGGACACGTCGCCGCCGTCGCGCGCGTACTCCGACAGCGTGTAAACCTTGCCGCCCGCAATCGGTTCGAGCACCGCCTTATGCGCCGCCGTCATGGTGAGAATAAGGTCGCACTGCTTTATTAAATCCTCCGTCACAGGCTGCGTCAGGTGGTTTGTGAGGTCTATGCCGTACGGTATCATCGCTTTTATCGCGTTGTCGCTCGCTTTTTCGCCGTCCGCGGCGAAAAGTCCCGCCGACTCGATGCGCACGTCCAAATCCTGCTCCGCCGCGATTTTGTCCATAAGCGCGGCAGCCATCGCACTGCGGCACGTGTTGCCTGTGCAGACAAAGAGTATATTCTTGCTCACTTTTATATCCCTCCGATATGTTTATACCGTTTTAGTATACCACATATGCGAGGAAATTTCCAGTATTATTTGTATGTTTTTACTTTTTATTTCGGCGTATAAAAATAAAGCTGTAGAGCAGCAATCACTGATAATGCGAGATAATTCGCCCCAGTTGCACGCCCGAAACGTAGTTACTGATACAGCTTATACTGATAATATACCACCGAATAAAGGGCTTGTCAAGTGTTCTGTTAATATAATACATAAAAAAGAGAACCGCGCGGTTCTCTTTTTATACGATTGTGCATTTATCTGCCTATTTTATACGCGATGTCATTCCAGAGAAGTTCCTTCTCGAACGCCTCAACCGTCGTGTCCGCGCCGATATGAACGAACTCGATATCCATCATTGCCGCCCAGTCCTTCATCATTTCCGCCGTCACGTCGTACGAGAGCACACTGTGATGCGCGCCGCCCGCAAGGATCCAGCAGGTCGCGCTCGTTTCGAGCGACGGGAGCGGCTTCCACATCACGCCCGCAACCGGTAATTTCGGCATCGGCTTTAACGGATTGCAAGCCTTGATGTCGTTTACGATAAGTCTCATTCTGCCGCCCATGTCTACGAGTGACGCGACAATCGCGTCGCCGTTCTTAGAATCAAACACAAGTCTTGCCGGATCGTTTCTGTCGCCGATACTTAATGGGTGTACCTGGATTTTCGGCTTGTCCGCCGCGACGAGCGGGCATACCTCAAGCATATGCGCGCCCAAAATGTGCTCGTTGCCCTTTTCGAGGTGGTATGTATAGTCCTCCATGAACGCCGTACCGCCGTCCATGCCTTCAGCCATAGCCTTCATTATAGCATCCATCGCCGCGACCTTCCAGTCGCCCTCCGCGCCGAAGCCGTAGCCGTCAGCCATCATGTTCTGCGCCGCGAGTCCCGGGAGCTGTTCAAGACCGTGGAGCGTGTCAAAATGCGTCACAAACGCGCTGTAGCCGTACTTTTCGCAAATCTTGCGGATCGCGATCTCTTCCTTCGCCTGATAGCGAACGGCGTCGATATTGTCCGTGTCCATCGTATAGCGCTCGTTGTACTCCGCCATTTTAGCGTCAATCTCAGCCTCAGTCACTTCGTTAAGCACATCAACGAGATCGCCGACCGCTCTGTACTCGATATCCCAGCCGAATTTGATCTCGGCTTCAACCTTATCGCCCTCTGTAACCGCAACCTGGCGCATATTGTCGCTGAAACGAACCATTTTAAGCTCCTGACTCAAAGCGTAGCCGCACGCGCTTCTCATCCAGTTTGAGAGCTTTTTCTGCGGCTCTTCGTCCTGCCAGTAACCTACGATGATCTTTCTCGGCATACGCAGTCTTGAGCCGATAAAGCCGTGCTCGCGGTCGCCGTGCGCCGACTGATTGAGGTTCATGAAGTCCATGTCGATCTCGTCCCACGGGATTTCGCGGTTAAACTGCGTGTGGAAATGGCAGTACGGCTTTTTGAAGTTTTTAAGACCGTTTATCCACATTTTCGACGGGCTGAATGTGTGCATCCACGCGATAACGCCCGCGCACTTGTCGTCATGCGACGCGTCCTTGAACACAGCCGTGACCTCGTCCGGCGTTTTAACCGTCGGTTTTAACACGATTTTACACGGCATTTTGCCCGACGCGTTCAGTCCCTCAACCATAGCCGCGCTGTCAAGTGCGACCTGATCGAGCGTTTCCTGTCCGTAAAGGTGCTGGCTGCCGGTGACGAACCAGAATTCAAATTCCTTTATTGATTTCATTTTTATCCGCTCCTTTTAACTCGTCCGCTTGTATGAAGCGAACGATGATACTGTTTTGATTATAACATGTGCCGCGTGTTTTTTCAACCGTTTATTGGAAATTATTATTCCACATACGCGCGTATCGCGTCCTCAACGGTCGCGTTCAGGCTTTTGTGGTTCGACGCGGCATACAAAACGAGCGATTTGTGCAGTGCGGGTGATATTCTGACATTAAACGTTCCCTTATAGGTTTTTTGCGGCTCGATGCTTTGCTCGGCACACATGTCGAGATAATCGTCTACAGCAGCCTCAAAGTCTGCCTGCAAGCTTTCAATGCTGTCGCCCTCGTATGAAATCAATCCGTTTATGCCCACAATCTGACCGTATAAAAGCTTATCCGCCGACGAGTATTCCACGGTGCCGAGATAGTCCTTATATTCAAGAAGATTATTCATATCAATCCCTCCTTTTCCAAAATTTCTTTTACCTGTTTAACCTGATAGTCGAGCAGTTCCTTCCTCGGATGCGGCTTGTGCAGAATTATCGGGATATTGCCTTTCATAAATCTTACTCGCGAGCCGCTTGTTTTGCCCTTGTTAGACATCACAAATCCGAGCATTTCCAAAAGCGTTTTCATCTCGTCAAATGTAAAATCCTTTGGGGTACTTGTTAATTTGGCTATCAATTTTTCCTTCTTCCCCATGCGCCGCATCATCTCCTTAACAATAGTATACCACACTTTTTTTATTTTGCAACTGTTTTTCGGTTGCTTTTTAATTTTACAAATCAAAAACCCCGAATCCGGCAAGATACCGTTTTCGAGGTTTTTGAGGTATTTTTAATGAAAAAACTTACTTAATCATTGAAGCAACTTCGTCAGCGAAGTTTTCTTCCTTCTTTTCAAGACCTTCGCCGGTCTCGAAGCGTACGAACTGCTTTAATGTGATACCGCCGACGCTCTGAACGTACTTAGCGACGGTCTCCTTATTTTCAGCCTTAACATACTCCTGTTCGAGCAGGCAGATTTCCTTAAGCTCCTTCGCGAGACGTCCCGTAATCATCTTCTCGATGATATTTTCAGGCTTTGACGCGTTCTTCGGGTCATTCTTGAGCTGCTCGATAAGAATTTTCTTCTCGTGCTCCTTGTAGTCCTCGGGAACGTCGTCGGACGAGAGGTACTTCGGATTTAACGCCGCTACCTGCATCGCAACATTTTTGAGACATTCCTTTGTGGTATCGTTATTCTCCGCGTCAGCCTCAACGAGTACGCCTATCTTACCCGCCGCGTGAATATACTCAACAACAGCGCCTGACGTTTCAATTCTCGCGAAACGTCTGATGTTCATGTTCTCGCCTATCTTCGCGATTTTTGCGGTGAGCATTTCGCCTATTGTCGTGTCGCCGCACTTGGTTGCCTTTAATTCCTCAACGTCAGCCGGATTTGCTTCCGCTACCGTCTTTGCAACGTCCGAAACAAACTGCTGGAATTCGTCGTTCTTCGCAACGAAGTCGGTCTCCGAGTTTACCTCAACGAGAACGCCGATGCTGCCGTTTACGTATGCCTTAACTATACCCTCTGCCGCTATTCTGCCCGCCTTCTTTGCGGCGGTCGCAAGACCCTTTTCTCTCAAATACTCAACAGCCTTTTCCTTGTCGCCGTCGGTCTCTGTGAGAGCCTTTTTGCAGTCCATCATGCCGCAGCCTGTCATTTCTCTTAATTCTTTAACGTCCTTAGCTGTAAATGCCATTACGGTTTCCTCCTATATATTATTCCTCAACGGGCGCTTCGGTTTCTTCTTCAGCCGCTTCGTCAGCCGCGCTGTCCTCGCCCTGCTTGCCTTCGATTATTGCATTCGCCATTGTTGAAGCGATAAGCTTTACCGCTCTTATAGCGTCGTCATTACCGGGGATCACGTAGTCAACCTCGTCCGGATCGCAGTTGGTATCAACGATTGCGACTACGGGGATATTGAGCTTGTGCGCCTCGGATATGGCTATCTTTTCCTTTCTCGGGTCTACAACGAACATAGCGCCCGGAAGCTTCTTCATTTCCTTAATGCCGCCGAGATACTTTTCGAGCTTGTCTCTCTGCGCCTTGAGCTTGATAACTTCCTTCTTGGGGAGCGCGTCAAATGTGCCGTCCTCCTCCATAGCGTTGATCTGCGCGAGTCTTTCGATTCTCTGCTTTATCGTCTTGAAGTTTGTGAGCATGCCGCCGAGCCATCTCGCGTTTACGTAGTACATGCCTACTCTCTCGGCTTCCTCCTTGATGGAGTCCTGAGCCTGCTTCTTTGTTCCGACGAAAAGAATGTCCTCGCCCGAAGCCGCTACGTCTCTTACGAAGTAGTACGCCTCCTCAACCTTCTTAACCGTTTTCTGAAGGTCGATGATGTAGATGCCGTTTCTCTCCGTGAAGATGTACTCAGCCATTTTGGGGTTCCATCTTCTCGTCTGGTGTCCGAAGTGAACTCCCGCTTCGAGGAGCTGCTTCATTGAAATTACGTTTGCCATTTTTGTTTCCTCCTTGTTTTTTGTTCCTCCGCCCGCTTCGCCTTGCGCGAAAACCCCGGCAAAAGGGCAACATTCGCACAATCCGCGGACGTGTGTATTTTGCATACCGTGGTATTTTACCACATATATTTTGAAAAATCAAGTATTTTTTTCTGTTTTGATGAAATATTTAATAACAAAGACAATTTTTATCATTTGTAAAGCAAAGTGTTGACAAATGCTTTACAAACGTGTATAATATCATTGTGAAGGGAGTGATATATATGGCACAGACAATGGTGAATTTCCGTATGGACGAAAATCTGAAAAAGTCAATGGAACAGGTGTGTACGGAAATGGGTATGAGCATGACGACCGCTTTTACAATATTCGCGAAAAAGGTAAGCAGAGAAAAAAGAATACCCTTTGAAATTACAGCCGATCCGTTTTATTCGGAGAGTAATATGGCGTATCTGACAAATGTTATATCGGATATTGAAGCAGGCACGGCAAATCTGGTAGAACATAATTTAAGAGAGGATTAAAGCCATGAGATTACTTTGGGAAGAAAAAGCGTGGGAAGACTATTGCTTTTGGCAAAGGCAAGATAAAAAGACATTGAAAAAAATCAACGCTTTAATAAAGGATATTCAGCGGAATTACTATTCCGGCATCGGAAAACCCGAATTGCTGAAAGGTAATTTTAACGGTTGGTGGAGCCGACGCATTGATGAAGAAAACAGGGTTGTATACAAAGTGACCGATAATGCGATTATTATAGCCGCCTGCAAAGGGCATTATGATGATAAATGAATAAGTAAAAAGAAGGTCGTATGACCTTCTTTTTCAATGCGTAAACGTCATGCCGTCAATGCAGTTGTTATACATGAACTGTTTGATTGCGCCGGCGCTGCCCGTTTCATAATAAGCTATAAGCAATCTGTAAAATTCGCTGTTGTCACTCTGCTTAACGCTTATTACTCCCTGACCGCTTTCTATCATAATTTTATTTCCTATGAGCATCGCAAGCCGTTTGTTGCCGTCATAGAACATTTGCAGACGCATCAGCAGCAGCGTCATATCCAGCGCGCGTTCCGTGTGTGATATATCCGAGCGGCGCATTACGGCATTTATTTCTTCCTTAATTTTGTTTTCCTCCGGCAGATCGGGAGTCCAGTCCGTGCCGCCGATATGAACCTCATCGCGGCGCAAAGAGCCGGCGTTTATAACGGTAAACTTACCGAGCAGCATATGCGTGTGCTTTATATATTCGAGGTCAAGCTCTGCGTTTATGTTGTCGAGAATATACTGCCACGCGTGTTTTAAGTCGTTTATCGCGTTGATTTCGTCTATTGTGTACCCCGATACGGATAAGCCGTCGTAAATGGTCTGCGTGTCGGGATATGTTACTCCGATGCCTTCAAGATTCGCGCTTTTCCATATATAGTCAACAATGTTCCGCTTGACGAAGAAAATATTTTCTTCCCGCGACATGGAAAATTTCGCTTTCATAATGACACCTCGCTCTCTAACGTCAAAGTTTTTTGACGTATACCACAATATTATTTTATCATACGGCGGGATAATATTCAAGTATTTTACTGCTGCTTTTTCCTACTTTCCGCTTTGGCGCGGAGAGATGTGTTAAGGATACGTTTTCTCATTCGGAGGTGGTTGGGGGTAACCTCGACAAGCTCGTCGTCCGCGATAAATTCAAGACATTCCTCGAGGCTCATATCCTTCGGCGGTGTGAGCTTGAGCGCGTCGTCACTGCCCGAGGCGCGCGTGTTTGTGGCGTGTTTTTTCTTACACACGTTTACCGTAATATCTTCAAGACGCGAGCTTTCGCCGACTATCATGCCCTCGTAAACCTCCACGCCCGGTCCTATAAAGAGCGTGCCGCGCTCCTGCGCGTTAAAAAGTCCGTAGGTTATCGTTGTGCCGTTCTCCCACGCGATAAGCACTCCCCTGCTGCGCGCGGACATGTCGCCTTTGTACGGCTCGTAGCCTTCAAGAATACTGTTTACAACGCCCGTACCCTTTGTGGCGGTGAGAAGCTCGCTGCGGTAGCCGATAAGACCTCGTGACGGAATAAGAAATTCCAGCCTTGTGTAACCCGCCGACGCGGGCGTCATATTCGTCATTTCACCCTTGCGCTGTATAATACCGTCCATTACGGCTCCCGTATACTCGTCCGGCACATCGACGGTCAGACGCTCTATCGGCTCGCACTTCACACCGTCAATCGTCTTATATATTACGACGGGGTTCGACACCTGAAATTCGTACCCCTCGCGGCGCATATTCTCTATAAGCACCGAAAGGTGCAGCTCGCCGCGTCCCGACACGACGAAGCTCTCGGTCGTGTCCGTCTCGTCAACGCGGAGGCTCACGTTCGAGTCAAGCTCGCGGAAAAGTCTGTCGCGTAGGTGGCGCGATGTTACAAATTTGCCGTCTTGTCCGGCGAACGGACTGTCGTTGACGCTGAACGTCATGGAAAGAACGGGATCGTCTATTTTCACAAACGGCAGCGGTTCGGGATTGTTTGTATCACACACCGTTTCGCCTATATTTATATCGGTTATGCCGGAGATTGCCACGATATCGCCCGCTCCCACCTCGTCGACAGCCGATTTTTTTAGTCCGTCAAAGATATAAAGCTTTGTAGCCTTGGCATGCGCGACCGTTCCGTCGTGACGGCATATCGACAGCGGCATATTCGTTGTGACGCTGCCGCGCTGTATCTTACCGACGGCTATGCGTCCCGTGTAATCGTCATAGTCTATGTTTGAAACGAGCATTTGAAACGGCGCGTCGTCCTCGCAGTCGGGGCACGGTATATAACTCACGATAAGGTCGAAAAGCGCCGTAAGATCGCCGTTCGGCTGCTCGGGGTTATATTCGGCGCTTGCCCAGCCGTCCCGTCCCGACGCGTATATTACGGGCGTGTCTATCTGTTCCTCGCTCGCGCCGAGGTCGAGGAACAGTTCAAGCACCTCGTCCACGACCTCATACGGACGCGCGTTGGGGCGGTCGACCTTGTTTACGACTATGATGGGCTTTAAGCCGAGCGCAAGCGCCTTTGACAGCACAAATCTCGTCTGCGGCATACAGCCCTCGAACGCGTCGACCAAAAGCAGCACGCCGTCAGCCATTTCAAGTCCGCGCTCCACCTCGCCGCCGAAATCGGCGTGTCCCGGAGTGTCTATAATGTTGATCTTCGTGCCTTTGTAGTCGAGCGACGTATTTTTCGCGAGAATGGTAATGCCCCTCTCGCGCTCAAGGTCGTTCGAGTCCATTACACGCTCGTCCACCTGCTCGTTTTCGCGGAACGTGCCGCTTTGCGCGAGCATAGCGTCCACGAGCGTTGTTTTGCCATGGTCAACATGCGCGATTATCGCTATATTTCTTATGCTTTCTCTTTCCGTCATACTAACCTTCCTTTGTTATATAAGCTCCCGCCAGCCTGTGATGTAGCGGTCGGCTGTTTCTTTCAAAAGCTCCGTGTCGTCCTTATTTGAATCGTCGTATACGGCGCACGTCCTAAAGCCGCCTTTTTTCGCACCCTCGATGCCTACGGCTATATCCTCGTAAACGGTGCAGTCGGCGGGTTCAACTCCGAGCCTTTCCGCCGCCAATAGGTATATATTGGGGTTTGACTTGTTCACGCCAACCTCAGCCGAGTACGCGCGCGCGTCTATCAAGTCCCACACGCCGAGACGCGTGAATGCCGCTTTGCAAAGTTCCTCATAGCCCGACGTCGCGATCGCTATTTTAACGCCCGCGCCGTGAAGCTTCCTCATATATTCAGCCGCGCCGTCCTTTAAGAGGACGCTCTCTCTGTAATATTCGGCTGCCATGCTTTTGAGGCACTCCAGTATCTCGTCAAACGTCATGTCGAGACCCAGTTCCTCTGTGATAATCGGTATCGACTCCTCGAGCGTCATATCCATGTACTTAAACGCCTCGTCCGCGTCAGCCTGCACGCCGTGTTCATCGTAAAACCGCACAACAAGCTCGTACCACATTTTCATCGAGTCGAGCAGCGTGCCGTCAACGTCAAATATTGCTCCCTTCAATTTTTTCACCTCAATGCAGTATTGTAGCACATATCGTTCTGTTTTGCAACATAAAATTTAAGCCGCGCGGCACACGCTGCCGCACGGCTGCTACACTCCCCTATTATCTTTTCCAGATTTTTACATCGTCCTCGATTTCGTCCTCGCCCCATACCATGGTGTACATAAGCTCGTTGTTGTTCGCCTGCCGCGACGCGCCGTCAACAACGAAGCCCGTTTGCAGTGAAAACGCGAACGCCTTTCTGTTTCTCGCGTAAATATCAATATGAAGGCGCGGGTACTCGGACTTTAGGAAGGTTATAAGCTCCCTGCCTATCCCCTCGTTCTGGTATTCGGGATCAACAAACAGTCCGCATATCTCGTTACTCTCGTCCACAACTGTAAATCCGACTATTTTATTGTCTTTAATATACACAAAGGTGTCCTTCTTGTCTATGTACTTTTGCTTTACGTACTCGTAATGCGTCGTCCAAAATTCGGACTCGACAAATGAGTTTGAATAATTTGATGTGCGGAGCCACAGATCCATAACGTCGCGTGTCTCGCCCTTTTCCATTCTTCTTATCATAATATATCATTCCCGATTTCGTTATTTATCACTATAATATTACCACATAACGCGCCGACTTACCATTACAAATTATAAAAGTTTTGTTGACAAAACGATTTTTTTGCCGATACACTTGTTAAAGCAGGAAAAATGTAGTATAATTATTACATATAATTTATTTACAGAGGTAGAGATATGGATAAAAGCGTAAAATTATATGTGGTTGTTCCCTGCTACAACGAGGAGGCTGTGCTCCCGGAAACGTCGAAGCGTATGCTGGAGCTGTTTCACAATATGACCGCG
This sequence comes from uncultured Clostridia bacterium, assembly GCA_947591315.1. GTDB lineage: Bacteria > Bacillota > Clostridia > UBA1381 > UBA1381 > Hominilimicola. Next base: position 18,967 of record CANQDD010000001.1, on the reverse strand, counting down.
GAAGGTCTTATAAGCGGCAAAAGCCGTATCGTGTTTGTTGACGACGGCTCGCGCGACGGCACGTGGGATATTATAAGCTCGCTCACGCGTGAACACAGGGAAATCTCGGGGATAAAGCTCGCGCATAACGCCGGTCATCAGAACGCGCTTTACGGCGGTCTTATGACGGTCAAGGACGAGTGCGACTGCGCCGTTTCGATTGACGCGGACTTGCAGGACGATATAAACGTAATTCCCGAAATGGTCAGAAATTTCAAAGACGGGTACGATGTGGTGTACGGCGTGAGGAACAAGCGCGATACCGACACGTTCTTCAAGCGCACGACGGCGGTTGCGTTTTATAAGCTTATGAATCTCATGGGTGTTAAGATCGTATTCAATCACGCGGATTTCCGCCTTATGAGCAAGCGCGCGATCGACACGCTTGCGGATTTTCCCGAAAGGAATTTATTTCTGCGCGGAATGGTGCCGCTCGTCGGCTTTAAGTCAACGAGCGTTTATTACGACAGAGCGGAGCGGTTCGCGGGCGAGTCGAAATATCCGCTTAAAAAGATGCTGTCGTTCGCGTTTGACGGTATAACGTCGTTCTCGATAAGTCCGATACGCATGATAAGCGCGCTCGGCGCGGTTGTGTGTGTATTCGCGTTCGCTATGGCTGTGTACGCGCTTGTCGAAAAGCTTCTCGGCAACACAGGCGCTGGCTGGGCGTCGCTTATGATGTCGATATGGTTCATAGGCGGTGTGCAGCTTTTAGCGGTGGGGCTTATCGGCGAATATATAGGCAAGCTCTACAAGGAAGTTAAGCGCAGACCGAGGTATATTATTGAGGCGTATGTTAGCGAGGAGGACGACAGCGATGTATGATGTGGCAATAATAGGCGGCGGCGCGGCGGGAATGAGCGCGGCTATTTACGCGGCGCGCGGCGGCATGAAAACGCTTGTGCTTGAAAAGCTCGCGTGCGGCGGTCAGGTATTAAAGACGCACGAAATAGACAACTACCCCGGTTTTGCGGACAACCCCACCGGAGAGGAGCTTGCGGCGGCGATTGAAAAGCACGCGAAAAAGTATGACGTTACATTTTTGAGAGATAACGTGAAGTCAATCGAAAACGCCGAATACGACGTTAAGGTTATACACACGCGCAGAAACAAGTACATGACAAAAGCCGTAATTTTCGCGACGGGCGCGGAGCCGAAAACGCTCGGCGCACCCGGTGAAACGGAGCTTACGGGCGCGGGCGTGTCGTACTGCGCAACGTGCGACGGCGCGTTTTTCAAGGATAAGGCGGTATGTGTCGTGGGCGGCGGTAACACAGCTATGGAGGACGCGATTTATCTTGCGACGCTCTGCTCGAAGGTGTATGTATTGAACCGCTCAAAGCGGTTTAAGGCGAGCGCGTCGCTTCTCGAAAGAGCAAGGTCGAACGGTAAAATAACGATTCTTACGGATACGGTCGTTGAGCGGTTTAACGGTACGGCTTCGCTTGAAAGCGTGTCGGTAAAGAATGTGGTAACGGGTGAAAAAAATGTACTGCAAGCGTCGGGCGCGATCGTGGCGATAGGTATTGTGCCTTCGTCGGCGCTCGCTGGCGAAACGGGTATAGCGCTGTGCGAAAGAGGATTTATAAAGACGGATATGTACCTCGCGACAAATATACGCGGTATTTACGCCGCCGGTGACGTAAGGGTGTCGCCGCTGCGTCAGGTAATAACCGCTGCGGCTGACGGCGCGGTCGCGGCGAACAGCGCGATAAATTATGTGAATGAATTGGGAATTAAAAGCGTATGAAAACACTTATCAAAAACGGAAAAATCGTCACCATGGCGGGTGACGTTATCGAAAACGGCTGCGTACTGTTTGACGAAAAGATTTTATATGTCGGCGCTGATGAACAGGCTGCCGACAGCGTTGTTGACGCGGAAGGCATGGTCGTTATGCCCGGTCTTATTGACGCGCACTGCCACGTCGGAATGTTTGAGGATTCCATAGGCTTTGAGGGTGACGACGGTAACGAGGACAGCGATCCCGTTATGCCCCACCTTCGCGCGATCGACGGCATAAATCCGTTTGACCGCGGTTTTAAAGAGGCGCGCGGCGCGGGCATTACAACGGTCGTAACCGGTCCCGGCAGCGCTAACCCCGTGGGCGGTCAGTTCGCGGCTGTAAAGACGTGCGGCATATGTATTGACGATATGATTGTAAAAGCGCCCGCCGCGATGAAAATGGCGCTCGGTGAGAACCCGAAGGCTGTGTACAGCGAAAAGGAGGAGGCTCCCGTTACGCGCATGGGCACGGTCGCGCTGATACGCGAGCTGTTTATTAAGTCGAGGGATTACATGGAAAAGCTTGAAGCGTATACCTCTGACAGCGAGAATAACGAAAAGCCGGAGTTTGATATTAAGCTTGAGGCGATGATACCCGTGCTTAAACGGGAAATTCCCGTTAAAATCCACGCTCACCGCGCGGACGATATTTGTACCGCGATAAGGATAGGCAAAGAGTTTGACGTCGATATTACGATTGAGCACTGCTCCGACGGCGACGCTGTCGCACCGATACTCGAACGCGAAAAAATCCCCGTCATGCTCGGTCCGACGCTGTCCGACAGGAGTAAGCCGGAGCTTAAAAACCTCACGTTCGACACGTACAGGAATTTGTCGGAGCGCGGTATAGATGTGGCGATTATCACAGACCACCCCGAAATAACGATAGAGCATCTGCCGCTTTGCGCCGCTATGTCGGTAAAGCACGGCATGGACGAGGACAAGGCGTTAAGTGCGGTAACGAGCGCCGCGGCGAAAAACTGCCGCATCGACGACAGGGTCGGCTCTTTGGAGGTCGGCAAGGACGCGGATATAGCGGTGTTTACCGATTTGCCGACGCGTTTTGACGCGAAATGCGTCATGGTGTTCATAGACGGCGTTAAGATTAAATAAGTAAAAAAGGTTATTAAAAATGAAACCATTTTTAATAACCTTTTTCATTGCGGTTCAAATTAAAGATAAAGAATTATCACAAGACTCGATTACTTAAGTCTGCTCTCATAATCCTCGATCATCTTCTTAACCATCTGACCGCCTACCGAACCTGCCTGCTTCGATGTGATGTCGCCGTTGTAACCCTGTGAAAGGTTAACGCCTACCTCACGTGCAGCCTCCATCTTGAACTGATCCATAGCCTGCTTAGCCTGCGGAATGTTGATTTTGCTCTTTGCCATTTCTGTTCCCTCCTTCACATTCAAAGTCCCAAATCTATTTAATCGTGTCGAATTTCATCGACACTGATACTATTTTGCACGCAAGCTAAAATAATATGCAAAATAGTTTTCGGTAAAATTTGCAAGACGGACGTGATGAAAATACACGCGGCGGCTCATTTCAAACTTTTAGAAAAAAACTATTGACATTAAACCGCGTTTTTGTTATAATAGTCTGCGTCAGTGAATTTGACGCGAAAGCGGAGAGATGGCTGAGTGGTTGAAAGCACCGGTCTTGAAAACCGGCAGCGTGCGAGCGCTCGCGGGTTCGAATCCCGCTCTCTCCTCCATTCATTACAATTATCAATATTGGTACTGCGTACGGCGCGGGCTGCTTTTTAGAGCGGCGGCTGCCCGAAAATCACCGTATGCTGTCTTTACGGAGAAGTACTCAAGAGGCCGAAGAGGCGCCCCTGCTAAGGGTGTAGGTCGGGAAACCGGCGCGAGGGTTCAAATCCCTCCTTCTCCGCCATCAATTCCCACCGTGGGAAAACGGCGAAACACCATGAATCACCTACGATTCATGGTGTTTTTATGTCCGAAAATTTAACTACAAGACAACTACAGTTTACATTAGCTCCGTATCAATCATTCTTTCAAGCGGATATTATTATTTCGATATGAATATATCATAATCCGTATATAGAAAGGATGAGGTCTATGAAAAAATTTTTTTCACAAAAAGAACTAACCGCAAGTAAAATGTCCGAGGAACTTAAAGCGGCTGTGAGCGATACGCTGTGTGTATTGGATAGCTGCTACGGTACTGACAGGACGGACGCCAATCTCGGCGGATATGTGCTGATAATCGAAAATGAGGGCGAATTAGCCGACCTCGAAAACATATTCCACGAGCCGATAGAGCGCGTAATACCTGAATTTACCGATATAGTGTCCGATAATTACCTGAAAACTCTGTACATATTAAGCTCCGATTTTACCGTCACAATCCTATTCCCCGTAAAATATGCTCCGCCAATCGTAAAGGAAGGAGTCAGTCTATGAATACTACGGACAAATTTATGGAAAATTCCAAGGACAATGGGATTTGTATCGTTCCAAAAGGTATGCTACAATACCAAAGAGAGGTGATTTCGATGAGCGAGGACAGCAAAAATCTGCTTAACAAGGTATACAGAGATATAAGCGAGGAGCTTGGACTCGACGCGGCTATGACGATTCACCACATGTTCAAGGGGACGCAGGTATGCTTTCCCGTCAAATTTTTCGACCCGAAATATGTAAAGGAGATGATAGTGCAGGAGTACGACGGAAAAAATACCGCCATGCTGGCGAAAAAGTATGATTATTCGGAAAAAACTGTAAGGCGGATAATTCGCGCTTCTCTGAAAAAACCATCAGACAACTAATAAAAACACAATGGAAGTAAGGTAAAAAATGGAAAATAATATATTTGATTCGCTTAGAAACAGCGGTGTAGAAGTAACACAAGAACAGCAGAATCAAATCTCACACAGAATAAATGAAATACTTAACTACAGACCTAAAATCGGGGTATTCGGCAAAACGGGCGTAGGCAAGTCCAGCCTGTGCAACGCATTGTTCGGTAAAGACTTATGCCCCGTAAGTGATGTTGAAGCATGCACACGCAGACCGCAGGAAGTCCTGATAAGTATGGACGAAAGCGGAAAGGGCGTAACCCTTGTAGATGTACCTGGCGTGGGTGAAAACAATGAGCGCGACAATGAATATGCCGAGCTGTACGCAGGGCTGTTGCCAGAGCTTGACTTGATACTATGGGTAATAAAAGCTGATGACAGGGCATTAGCGTCTGATGAGAGATTCTATAACAGTGTTGTCAAGTACCATATAAAGGATAATAGACCAAGCGGCATTGTTGGAAGCGCTTGCCGGTAAGCGACAGGGTAATGCTTTGGCGGCTGCACTGGATAATATCGACATGATAAAAGAGGCTTATGCTACCGCCGAGGATAGTGCGGGTAGTGCAATGCGAGAGCAAGAGAATTATGAGAAGTCTATTCAGTATTCTCTTGACCGTTTATCAGCTTCTTTTGAAGCATTTTCCTCATCACTTCTTGATTCAGGTGTGCTTAAATTCTTTGTAGATTTGGGTACGGTAGGAGTTAAAGCTCTTGATGGTATTACTAAGGCTTTGACACCACTTGGCACGCTTGGACTTGGCGTGGGATTATTCGCTGGATTTAAAAACGTCGGTAGACGGAGGCAAATACGTCGCCTTCATCTCATAAATATATCGACAATTATATGTGTTTTGGCGGAACACCGTGTTTTTCATATAATCGGCAGTGAGATACACTGCTGTAAACGAAGCCGCAATATGCGGGGAAATTCCTACACTGTATGGTACTCGCCTCATTTGGCTGTAAAAATCCATACACTGGAACTGTCCGCAGGGATAGGTCTCATGACAAGCCCTCACTGTAGCGACAACCGGTGGTCACGGTTATATGCAACGATGCTGTGATAATAGGCGCTCGACGACGAGCAGAGCATGACTGCTATACGCACATACCAGCAGTGAGTTATCTTATCGCTCACTTTCATGTATATTGTGAGCCTCCATTGCCGAGGTTGATAAGAAGGACAATAAAGTGAATTAAGGAGAAATATGAAAAATGGCTTTATCAAATAAAGAACTTAACAAGGCATTATATCAGTTGCCAGAAGAACGCAAACAAAAGGTCATAGCGATTGCTTCTCGTATAGGAGATTCGCTTCTTTATCAGAAATTGTGCTATAAAGATGTGCAGATAATTTTGTCGCTTGTAGATGAACAAATGCAGGAAGCGCAATTTGCTGTTGTAGAGCCGTGGTTGGGGTGTAACCTTGATATTAAGAAAGTTGCAAAGCAGAATGATGTTGTTGGCAAGTAGGTTAGCATAAGGAGTCGAAGTCAATATCGGTTCTTTTGAGACGAATTGCTTCTTCTCTCATTTCTTGAATAGAGTAGACGTCGCTTATTTTGATATTTGGGTATATATGGCGGAGGACTTCGATAACCTTAAAATTGACGTCCAATTCATTGATTATTGCCCAAAAATGATGGTACAGTTCTTCTGCGATAAACGTACATATGTGCTGGTCGTCGAAATGTTGCCATTTGCTAATACAATAACATGCTATAGCGCCCGTAGCCGCCAATGTAGTGTCTGATAATTTTACAGAAAAGACATCATTGTCGGAAACAATGCAGGTGACTGGGGTTAATTGAACATGATACAATCGCTTCTCGCAGTCTAATTGTCGGTCAATTGCATAGAATACGTTTTCAAACAATTTGATGAGGTGCGTGTCAATTTTACACGTGGCAAATACATGGATTAATCCACTCAAGTAAAAAGGCGGTTGCGGCACTTTCGTATCAATCGCGTTGAGAACGGTAAAAGCCATTATTGAATCACTCACTATTTAAAGAATTTTACATATTCATTATACTCATGAGGATATATAATGTCAAGACGGGCACAAATAGAACGCGTGCGTTTGTAACGAAGTTGTAATATTGTGTATGCCCACAACTCAATCATATTTACCATTAATCAGAGAATAATATAAGTAGATTAATATATGTGGAGGTGGTATTATGCACGAAGTAGTAATGTCAATTAAGGAGTTGTTAGAATTGCACCCTATATTTATTGGTGATAATATTAATACCAATAGCTTCGGGAAATTTGATGAATATATATCAATGAACGATTTGTTTCTTATTAAATATGGTGCTGAGCGATATATTGTATCCCCAAATAAAAGATATTTGTCTTATTTGTTGTATATATCAAAAAATTATCATAAAATTTCACATCGTATCTTGAATTCTTCTTGTAGATGTTATATAATTGATTATGATATATTTTGGAATTTTATATCATTTTCTGAATTGTGTCAGAGATATAGTACTAGGGAGGAATTATCTATGGAATCATCGCTTAAATTAGCTTCTATAAAAGATGAGGAAGAAAATTATTCTGACAACGATTTATACGACATAACTTCTTGGGGAGCGGATTTGTCTTTTAGAGAGTTGCTTACCATGTATAATGATGGTGATTTATTGAAGCCTGAGTTGCAGCGAAAGTATGTATGGACAAAGAAAGAAGCAAGTAGGTTTATTGATTCTGTCCTATTAGGGCTGCCGGTACCAAGTATCTTTTTAGCAAAAGAAAAGAATGAAACATTACTTATTGTTGACGGATTTCAGCGCATAATGACCGTAAACGACTTTATTAATGGCATATTTGGCGGAGACAATAAATCATTTAAATTATTAAATAGTGAATCTATCAATGAAAAGTGGCGCAATAAGACTTTTGCAGAATTAACCCCAGAAGAACAAAGAAAAATACGCAATACGACAATACATGCCATTATATTTGAGCAAAAACGCCCCAAAAACAATACTGGAATGTATCAGGTGTTTGAGAGAATTAATACAACTGGTAAGATTCTAAAACCGCAAGAAATACGCAATTGCGTTTATCAGGGACGATTTAACGATTTGTTGTTTGATGTCAACAAAAACAGATATTGGAGATTGTTATTAAAGTTACAAGATGAAGATTCAAGAATGGCTGATTTAGAATTAATCTTGCGATTCTTTGCTATGTGTGACTTGCATAACAGAAAAGAAGGTAAGCAAGCACAGATCAACTTGACTAAATATTTGAATATTTATATGGGTGACCATAGGAATATGTCAGATGAAGAATATGAGGGGAAGAAACAATTATTTGTTGATGTTGTAAAAGTTATATATTCTACTTTGGAGAACTATGCCTTTAGAAATGCTAAAGTAACTTCTTATGACACAACATCAAACAAAGATGGATCTCGCGCAGAGGTTATTTTTACAAAAAAATATTAATCCTGCAATATTTGATGCAATAATGGTGGCAACCGCATATGTAGTCACAGTTGGCGTCTCGGGTAAGGTATTAGAAGCAAACTACGATAAGTATATGAATCTATTGTGTGATGATAAGTTTATTGGCTCTATAAAAGCCAGAACAACTGATGTTCCCAATATACGTACTCGTATAGAATTAGCTTGCCAGCATCTCTATGGGGTGGACTATGAATGGTGAATATCGTGACACACTTAAGGATGTGAGCAGCGAATTATTAGCAATTAGAAAATGGGTCAATAAAAATATATCAAGTTCATATAATCGCTACTTAATATCATATGCTACAATTCGCGCTTGCGGTATGATTGAGATAATATTTAAAAATATATTATTTGATTATTTAACTATCAATGCAAATAGAGAAGCATGTAGTTATTTAGAACATATGGTTGTTGATAGTTCTGCCAATCCTTCGACTGGTGTTGTGACAAAATTTCTTGAAGAGATAAATCCTCAGTGGGCAGAAGCATTTAAGGATAAGATAAAAACTGGCAATATTAAAGCTGACATAAATTCTCTTGTTAGACTTAGAAACGATTTCGCCCATGGTAAAGATAATGTTACTTCAAGCATTGAAACCATAATGAAATATTTTAAAAGCGGCGTTAAAATGTTAAAGATATTATATGATATTATTGTACATAGGCAAACATAAAGGAGTCATTTGTCGAATAACTCCTTTTTTGCGGTATGCCTTTCATCATACATTCGTAGTATAAATTTTCTGGCTTGACGCCGAGAATATTCTAAAGCAATTTTTGATTGTTGAATGAATAACGACATATAGTGACGTAATAACACCCCTTACCACTTATACCCACAATGTTTGCACCGCATTGTATTACGTACATTACTGCTAAACAACCCAAATAAGGCGCCACCGACGACTTTGCTGGTTGTGGAGATTTTTTCTACATTGGTAGAGCCGCAGGTGGGGCACTTGGGTTTATTGTTACTTACCGCACTTTTTTGTGAAGTTCTTTGCTGTTGTGCTTGGGCGCGGAATTGACTCATTTTGAGTTCGTATTCTATGATGTCTTTTTGCTTGAGGCCTATCATGGCTTCAAGAAGTTGACGATTTCCATTTGATATTTTAGCTATTGTGACATAATCGTCTTTGTTAATACCAGTGTCTTTTAACTGTCCGCCACAATATTCGCATACATTGGTTGAATCCTCGCAAAAAATATATCCTCTGTGATATTCTAAGAGATTTCTTCCGAAGCCAGTGACATTTTCACCAGTTTGATGGCATTTACCACAATATTTTACAACATTTTTGGAATTGAGAGCCATTTTTCTCACCTTCTTTTCCTTATTATAACACCACAGTTTTGTTAAGTCAAATGCTTGGTTACATAATATTACAATTAGATTACATTTTGTGAAAGCCTATTGACTTTTTGATTACCAAAAAGTATAATGAATTTGTGGTAATCAAAAAGTGAGGTGATTACGATAAGTCCACGAACAGGTAGACCGAAAAGCGAAACTCCTAAGCACACACAATTAGGTGTGCGTTTCGACGACGCAACCCTGAATAAATTAGACAAATTAGTTGATTACTATAAAGAAACACGAGTTGAGGTTATTCGCCGAGGAGTTAATAAGCTATATTCGGAACTTGAACAAAAGTAAAGCGTTGTCCCGCTACCAACGAACACAACGCATTACTTGCCCAGATAAAAATATCATCTGTAAATTTCATTATACTACAGATTGCTATTTTTGTCAATCAAAAATTTTAATTAAAGGAAGTGTAGTATAATGAACAAGCAAAGACCTGTTATGTTCACACCTGATGATATTCATCAGCTATGGAATGTCGGTGAAGGGATTGATGACACGCAAGAGAACATTGCCAAGTGCGAAGCAGTAGCTTCTATATTCTCGGAGGCTTTGGAACGCTGCGAGGAATACGGAACCAAGTTTTACAGCAGTATATTGATAGGAGTGGCTAACGTCCTACTGGATTATAGCCAGAAGGCGTCCAGTATTGTTGACAAAACTCGTCGGCAGTTTGGCGATCTATACAATATCAAGCGTAATGAGTCGTATGCGGAAGGCGGTGGCTGTAGTGAATGAGTTAATACTTATTGACGAGCGTACCGTCCTTGATAAAGACTTCAAAATGTACGGCAGTATCCAAAATCCATTATTTCTTGCTAAAGATGTAGCAAAATGGCTCGACCATAGCAATGTGACGGTTATGTTAAAAACGGTAGACGAAGACGAGAAAGTTGTTATTCTGACACCCACTAAACATTGTTTAGAGGGTTTTCAGCCGAACACCGAATACACCTTCGTGACCGAGAACGGTTTGTATGAAATATTGATGTTGAGCCGAAAGCCTATTGCCAAGCAATTCAAACGCGAGGTTAAGCATATATTAAAGCAGATACGTTGTGTTGGTGGATATGTTCAGTCTGGCAGAGAAAGCGAAATGGTTGACTACTATTTCAACAGCTTTTCGGACGATATTAAATTATCAATGGTTAAAGAGTTGCAGGCTAAAAATGCTTCTTTGCAAGAGTTTTATAATGACCTTATGAATACGGAAGGACTTATGGATATGAATACCGTTGCCAAAGAATTGGAGATTGGTGAATATGCGTTGTTTGCTTATCTCAGGGGTAAAAAGGTGCTATTCTATAACAAAGACAGAGTGAACGTCCCCTATGAGCGTTTCAGGAAAGAGGGAAAATTCAAAGTTAAGGAAACTCCCTGTCATGACGGTAAGATACGCAACGTGACATATGTAACTCGCAAGGGTTTAGATTATATCAGGCGTATCATGCGCAAGGATGGATTGTTTAAGGTGGCGTAGGTAGACAAATCAAAAAAAGGCGTTGATAGCGCCTTTTTTGCGTAAATTGTGTTTTATATAAGGTGGTGTATGACTATATTAAATAAAATAATAATATCAATGAACAATTTTGCTCGCAGACATCCGTGGTTCCCCACATGGTTTTGTGGTATTGCATTATGTGTTCAGATAATTGCACTTATTTTACAACTAAGGCTATGATTGAAATAATAATAGCTATGACTGAGAGCGCAACTGGAGCATATGTTTGCACCCATGCTCTACGATTATTGGTAGATATAGTTTTCTTATTGTCGAAATAATGGACGCAACTTGACTTAAGTGCGACCCTCCAAAACATACTAAAATCATCGTCGGGTGACTTTTGAACAAAGTTCAGAAGGTTGTCCCCCTCTAATAAGTATAGAGCCTGTATTGTTTCCTGTTCTGACAATCCAATGGTTGGTAAATCTACTGCGTTTATTGCCACAATATTATTGGTGGATTGTTGAAACTTCTCGTTTAAAAATTGAATTACTTTTTCTTCGTTCGTCATATGTGTACCTCCCCTACCACTCATATCCGCAGTTATCACACCTAAAAGTCTTAGTCGTCAATTACAATTTCAGTTCCACACTTGGGACAATAATATCCATGCGAAATTTTAATGATGTCATTAATAAGATAGTCAAAATCCTTGGGTTTGTGTTTTCTCGGATAGGTATGTAGTACAATAGGGCAAGGGATTTTAGTGTCCCCTGCCCTATTTTTTACGATTTCGTGTATGGTATACATATATAAAACAACGACAACAGTCCTTATCTTGTATATGAATATCATATCGTTTGACAAATATTAAGTTGTTTGATATAATAGCTCTATTCCAAAGCGGGGATTTGGTGTATTCAGCCTAGATTGAAAAGTTGGGTTACAGAAATATAGATGAGAGTTAGTCTTACCTCTGATTTTTATTTTACTGTGGTCAATGATATTTTGACCCTAATTTTGACCCTAACCAGCTTTCATTTTGGTGCATTTACCTGCGTTTCTATACAATTTGACCCTAATTGTCAATGTTAAAATTGTACGGTTTTACGCCATTTTGCAGTTAGTTGCGCTGTAGGGTTCAATTTTTGAACACAATTCAAATCCCTCCTTCTCCGCCACGAAAAACGGCTCAAAACTATAAGTTTTGAGCCGTTTTTTTATTTCACTGTCAGCATACGCCGGCGATAATGAGTATCGTGTTTGTTTCCGCTTCCCATATTACAGCCGCGCCGAAAGCCTCAACTACCGCGCGCACGGGAAGGCAGGTTCTTCCGCCGATAACCTCCGGCGGCGCTTCGAGGGTAATTTCCTCGGTTGTAACCGTTCCGTCTATCGGGTTTGTCACGGTTTTTTCCATAACGCCGCTGCCTGTGGTAAGCCGCACGGTTGTTGTCTCGTCGCTTATCGTTGTCTGTTCCTTTTCACCGTTCCATTCTACCGTCTTTTCAAGCGTTTCCATAAGCGGACGAATGGGGATCAGCACGCGGTTATTCTCTACAACCGGCTTTTGGTCGGGAAACGGCAGGACGTAATTTCCGTCTATGTTAATCGTTATATCCTCCGCATTAACTGTTATTTCATCATTCGGCTTATTCTCGGCACCCGTTGTGTCAACACCGAGCTTCCCAAAGCCGTAATCGAACATCAGAATGGAGTCGGTAAACCGCGCCTCGTTGGAGTCTGACGGCAGCGTCACCGTTATAACGCGCTTTCCGTCACGCGCAGCCGTGCCGCACATACAGTAGCCCGACGCGTCGGTCATACCGTTCTTAAAGCCGTCCGCACCCTCGTAGTAATAATCGGTGAACAGCTTATTGAGATTATAGTATGTATTACCGTGGAACTCCACCGACGAGTGCCTTGTGCGCTCCAATATCTCCGGATAGTCCTCAATCATATGACGCGTCATAATCGCGATTTCCCTCGCCGACATCAGATTTTCCTTGCCATCGGTATCGGGGTTCAGGCATACGCCCGTGCCGTTATGGAACTCGGAAGCAATACCTATTTCCTTCGCTTTCGCGTTCATGCGCTCAACAAATTTTCCCTCGTCGCCGCACAGAAGCTCGGCAGTCGCCGTGACGCACGCGGCGGCTGAATCAATCACTATCATGTCAAGCATTTCATCGAGCGTGTATGTTTCGTCATATTCGAGATTTACCATCATTTTGTAGTCCTCGTTGCGCGAGAGATTATACACGTTTTCGCTTATCGGGACTATTGTGTCAAGGCTTATTTCCCCCGCCTTGATCGCGTCGAGCAGGACGTACACCGACATCATTTTTGCGATTGACGCGGCGGGCTTCTGCGTGTCGGCGTCCATAGCGAACAGCTCATCGCCGGTATCATAGTCCATTATGTACGCGCTTTTTGACGTAAGTCCCGCCTTCAACTCGTCCTCCGTCATAGGAGCCTTTGCCGGCTCAGCGTCAGGCGCGGCTGTCGGCGCGGGAGCCTTGTCCTCCGCGGTGACGTAAACAGCCTTATCGTTTGCGTTCCATTCAAAATTATATATATCGCCGAATTCGTCCGCCGACATACATACATAACCGCCGATATTGTATGTGTCGCTTATTTCATGCTTTTGCGCGCCGTCGTCAATTATAACCTTAACGGGCGAATTGATAATAGAATACGCCTTTTGACCGTTTTTGTCCTTATAGCTTTCAAGCGGTATCGGCGCGATATCCTTATTCGGGTTGTATTTAGCCGTTACGGTTTTTGTGTTTTCGTCATACGACACGTCGAAGCCGTAATCCTTTAAATCCTCCGCGACAATAAGAGCGTGCGTCTCCGCGCCGTTATAAACAAGCGTAGGCATTTCCGCGCCGTTCATAAACACGCGCAGATCGGTATAATAAATACTGCCGTATTTATCGTTCGCGGCGGCAAAGCCGTAATCGAGCAGCCGCGCGGTATCAATAAACCTCTGACCTGTCGAGGACGAGCTCATTGTAACAGAAATCATGCGCCGTCCGTTACGCACCGCCGTGCCGCAGAAACAGTAGCCCGCCGCGGGCGTTGTACCGGTTTTCAAGCCGTCCGCGCCATCGTAATAATACGTGTCAAGCAAATGGTCGGTTGTGTTGTATGTGTTTCCGTGGAAGCTCACGGATTTTTTTGCGCTGCGCGCAAGTATATCGGGATAATCTCTTATAATGTTTCTCGCGAGCTTCGCCATGCTTATCGGTGAAATTTTGTTCTCCGCAATACCGCAGCTATCTATATACCACGCGTCAAGTCCCATTTGAGCCGCTTTTTGGTTCATACGGTCAACAAAAGCCGCTTCGCTGCCGCCGCCGACAAGCTCCGCAAGCGCGACTGCCGCGCCTGACGCGGAATACACGACCGCCACGTCAATCATTTCGTCAACGGTATATTCGGTATCGTAATACAGCGGCAGGACGCTCTGGTACACGGAATCGCGCGATTTGCTGTACACGCTCTGACTTATCGGAACCTTTGTGTCAAGCGTTATTTCACCGTTTTTGAGCGCCTCATAAACGCAGTAAAGGTTCATAATCTTCGTCATGCTCGCCGGAACGAGCGGTGTGCTGCCGTTGTACTCGTAGAATACATCACCCGTTTCGTAATCCATTACGCATGCGCCTTCCGAAGATATATAACCCCCGCCGATTTTTGCCGCGAATGCTTGCGATGGCAGCAGGGCTGCAAGCATAACAACGCAAAGCAGTACCGAAATCCGTTTTTTCATAATGTGTCCTCCCTTAGTATTGTGTTCCGTATATTTGCGCTCCTCGTGTTGTAATTCTTAAAAACCGCCTGTTTATTTCCGTATGAGCCTTACCCATTTCGCGTAGGGGCCTTGATGTATATACATAAATTCAAAGCAGTAAAGGAAATCCGTCACAAGCAAAATCATCATAAGTATACCGATAACCTTTACGGCTCTTTTCGGCATATTATGTATGCTATCCATAAGCGGCTCGTAGCAGTAACCCATGAAAAGCGTTATTATAGCGGCAAACATCATCGACGTCGGAATAGACGTGTATTTCGTTATGTGGAGCGGTATGCGCGTGTAATCCCAATACCGGAACCCGAACTTGTCCTCAACGATTGTGCCGAGCATTATTTCGCCGAGGCTGACAATGACCATAGCGATAAGAAAATACAGAATATAACTCTGGCTGCGCGTCAGGTGTCTGTGATTGCTCTCACCCACCCTTATGTTGTTCGGCGTTCCGACAAACAGGTAAAATCCCACAATCGTCAGTCCGTAACCGAGAAGGAACGGCAGATTCATGCTCCTGTTGTCCATGTAGCCGCACGTTAAGGCAAGCCAGCCGTTTTCAATCTGAAAGCCCATAAACGACACTATAACGGTCATTAAATTCAACTCATAAAAATTATACGTTTTTTTCATATTTTACCACCACTAAATACCTTAATGTAAATTCCTATCAATATATAATACCACTTTTTGATAAGATATACAATACCTTTAATCAAAAAAATGCGTACTCAGTAGTATTTTACATTCACTGTTTTGCCCATGCTCCGCGCCGCTTCCTTTATGCCTTCCACAAGGCTCATACGCACCGTGAGGTCGAAGCTTACGCCCGTGTCCTTGTGCGCCTCGTTAATCGCCGTGCCGACAAACATGTTGAGCGTCGTGCACTCCTCGATGATAATGCGCGCTGTTTCCGACGCGCCGTTATCCATGTCAAGCTCAATGAAAAAGTCGGCGTCGATGTCGTCTGACGCGTAACGCTTCAAAAGTCCCAGAGCCTTGTTAAGCGTGAGCACGCCCTCAGTAACAAGGTCTATGCCGTCAATTTCGGCTGTCGGCGGAACGTCCGAATCGGCTGACGCCATATTCGTCTTTATCTCCTTGCCGAGCACGCGTGCGGCGATGTTCGCGCTTGTGCCGCCGGAAATTATTTTTTTACCGTCAGCTTCCATAAAGTCGCGCATCAGGCGTTCGTCGTCGTCCATGCTTTTGGGCGGGCCCGTGAACAGATTTACGACCTGTTCCTCCACGACCCGCGCCACGGCAACGGTCGTGTCGTCGCCCGGCTTTGATATGTAAAGCTCGTCGCACGCCTGACTTAAAACCGACGCGAGACGCGACGCGGAATTTGTTTTTGGTACGCGGCTCAACGTATAATCAGCCATTTTGTCCCACGTCCAGCCGTTAAGGTCGAGTATGTCGCCCGCGCCGGCGTAGATCACTCCGTCGCTCATCAGCACGAAGCAGTCGCCCTTTTCGGCTTTGAAACGGTACTCGCGTATCTTCTTGCCGCCTATTTCGCGCGTTTTGTATGGATACTTTACGATTTCCTTATTCCGCACAAACACGCAGTCGGGGTTATCGTACTCGACGAGGTACGCGTCGCCGCCGTGCGATATCTGCAGTATCGAAAACGTCGCGTACGCCACCTTTCTGACGCTGCATATCGGGAGCGTACTCGCGATTGTTTCAACGCACTCGTCTATCGTCGCGCCTTCGGCGGTCATTGTGGCGAGTATTTTCGAGGTGAGCGTCGCGAGTATGTTCGCCTTTACGCCGCTGCCCATGCCATCTGCAAGTATCAGTATGTCACTGTCGGCTGTTTTCACTATCTCAACCTTGTCGCCGCAAAGCTCCTCGCCGTATTTGTTAAGGCTTTTCCAAGCCATATCGGTCGTCACGTTCATAGCTTAATCCTCTAATATCAGGTCGCGCAGCTTCGTCATTGTGACCTTCGTTTCAGCCGTTGTTTCGCCGAGAAGCCCCGCGATTTCCTGCGCCACCGTCATTTGCTTGTCTATTACCTTCTTTGCTATATCCATAGCCTCGAGCTTGAAATTGTAGTGCTGTTCCTTTATCTTTTCCTCGTTCGTTATGTCGTGGAACGTTAAAAGCGCGCAGTCCATACTGCCGATATACGCGACGTTTCTACGCATTATAAGCCCCTCGTGCTCCAGTTTTATCTTAACGTCCTGTATCGAGCGTTTTTCGCTTAAAGCCTTTTCAACGTCGTCGGCTTCCATAAACTCAAATATGTACCGTTCAAGCGCTTCCTCCTTGCTTACGCCGAGAAGAGCCTGCGCTTTTTTGTTGCACTCTATTATACGCATTTCCGAGTCGATTATAAGTATCGCGTCCGGCGTTACGTCAAGCACGACGTTCGACATCGACTCCGACTGCATAAGCGTGTACGGCAGGCACATGTTGATTTCAGCCTTACCGTTGTATACCGCGGCAGCCTTTTCGCGGCACGTCGAGTAGCCGCACGCGCCGCAGTTAAGCTCGTCCTTTTCGCTGTATTTACCGATTGCTTTTAGTATCTCGCGGTACTCCTTCTCGCTCGGCAAGTCCTCATGCAGCGAGCGGTCGCCGAACTCGCGTTCAAGCTCGCCCGTAGAGAGATATTCTATTTCGGACGGTGTTTTGTACGACGCGTCCTTTTCAAGCTTCACCCTTGCCTTTACGAACGACTTATTCCATTTTGAGCTTGCGGGGCCCTTTACGCACCCTCCGGCGCATACGTTGGCTTCGATAAAGCATTTGTTAAGCCCGCCCTCTTTAAGACATTCGAGCATTTCCATGCAGTTTCTAAGACCGTCCACCTGTACCTTATCGTAGCCCTCCATATCCTTGTCGGCGATTACAGACTGTATAACGCCGCCGCCTATCGGGTAAAGGCGGTTTACCTCGGGCGTGGGGTTTGCGAACGGCTTATCCTCACATTGGCGCACATTTATTCCGGCTTCCTTAAACCAGTCGTCTATTTCCTCAAATGTCAAAATCGCGTCAACCGCGCCGAATATTCGCTCATCACCCACGGCTTCCTGCTTTTTCGCTATGCAGGGGCCCAAAAACACAACCCGCGTGTCCGCGCCGTGCGTTTTCTTTATGTATCTGCCGTGCGCTATCATCGGCGACACAACGGGCGCAAGGTATTTCGCGCACTCGGGGTAATACTTTTCGACAAGGTCATTTACGCTCGGACAGCATGTCGTTATGATGTTTTCCATTTCACCCTCGCGGATAAGACGCTTGTACTCGTTCGTGACCATAGCCGCGCCCTCGGCAGTCTCGCGCACCTCGTAAAAGCCGAGGCTCATAAGCGCGCCGACAAGCTGCTCGGGACGGTCGAAGTCAAGCACGCCCATGTACGACGGCGCGATCGAGATGACCGTTCGTTCGTTGTTTTTCAGATACCCCTTTACGCGCTCTACGTCGCTCGCGAATGTTTTCGCGTTCTGCGGACATACCTCAAGGCAGTGACCGCAGTGTATGCACCTTTCCTGTATTATCCTCGCCTGCTCGTTCTGCACGGCGATCGCCTTAACGTCGCAGTTGCGCACGCACTTGTAGCAGTGGCGGCACTTCGCGTCCTTAAAATCTATTACCCTCATCACGCTGCCCCTTCCGCGGTAAATTTACTCCTTCCACCATTATACCGCATTGTTAAAAAATAATCAATAGTAAAATGACGCCATCGAAGGCGTCATTTTTATCAGTGTTTTGTTATGTTTTATCAGCCTATCATGTCAACAAAGCCTGTCTGCTCGAAGATAGTCTGAACCGTGTCGTTTTGTCCCGTAACGGTAAGGTTGCCGTTTCCGACCTGCTTTATCATCATAAGCAGCACGCGCAGTCCGGCGGACGAAATATATTCGAGCTCGGACGCGTCAACGACGATTTTTGTGGCCTTTTCCTCCGCCGTCGTTTTCTCGTAAACTCCGAGAAGCTCCGGCGCGGTTATCGAATCGAGTCTGCCGCGCAGCGTTATCTCCATTTTGCCGCCGTGCGCCTTTGCTTTAACGCCGAAGCTGTCGCTGTCATAGTTTTCTTCGGTTTCCTTGAAGTTTTCATCGGGCGTGAAAATCCAGATATACACGTTTTCAAGAGACTTTATATAATCCGCTTTCGCTTCGTCGGAGTAATCCGCAAGACTTCCGATTTCCATCACATAATCCGACATAGGTACGCG